>JBEKHC010000005.1:0-82586 GCA_050012475.1 Candidatus Velthaea sp. | reverse complement strand
CATACACTATTCGCTACACTGACGGAATAAGTTCCGCCACGAATCGAATGGGTTGAACTTTAAGGCTCGTGCGTCGCAAAGCCTTATAGGACATGGCTTTCCGAGTTTCCGCGAGGAGCGACCGGGATGAACATCGCACAACCCTGACTCTCCTCGCCTTTTGAGCGCAGGCGAATATCCCTTTTTCATTGTGGTTACTTGGCTTTTTGCTTGGCGTGTCTTGTTGCGCTGAGTTTGGGGCCGAATTGGGACCAACTTGTATCGCGGATGGGACCAGATTCCGAACCTCAGGAACCACTGCCGCGAGGCTCCGTTGGCAGCAAATTCCGCTACCAAAGCAGCGCCCAGACGGCGAGGCGCGTTCAATGGTTTAACCGCGACCGAAGCCGTCGCGAAACGAGCAAACCAACGCGAGCCTACCCGCGACGTTTGTGGTAAGCTAGATTACATGCACGACCCGCAGCGCGATCCGTTCTTTGAGGGGCTCAAGGCGGACGTCCAAGAGGGTGTCGACGCGATTGACCGCGGCGAGACGGTCCCGGCTGACGAGGTCTGGGCGCACTTTGAGCGCCGCATCGCAGCGCTGCCCCAAGACGCGTCCGAGTAGCGGCGCAGCCTTTACAGGCTGGCACTTACACCTCGCGCGTCGCGCGGTAAGCAGAAAGCATGAGCACGCTTCTCTTTGCGGTCCCGGCGCTGCGCGACTTGGACGTGCTGTTCGACATGATTGCCGAGGACAGTCCGGCCCGCGCTGCACGCTTCATCATGCGGATCCGCGCGAGCTGCGGCCGCCTGGAGGCGTTCCCGCGTAGCGGGCGCGCACGCCCGAATTTGGGCCTGGTTTGCGCTCTTTCCCGTATGGCCCGTCGTGGTGTTTTACCGCGTCAATGGCGACTTCGTGGTTGTGGCTCGCGTCATCGATGGTCGGCGAGATCTCGGGACGATCGACTTCGAGTAGTGACGACGATCTTGGCATAGCTCAAAGGGACGTTACCGTCGACGCTGTACCGCCAATGGATATCGGGCCCTCAACGTCCTCCGCCGTCGCTGTCGCGCGCGCCATCGCAACGTCGGCAGCCCAGTTCGTTTGGGTGACACCAGTACAAGGCAGTGCTCTTGACGATTTGGACAGGCGATGGCGGCAAACGCTTGCGACGAACGATCGCCGAGGTTCAAGAAGGCGGACGTAGCGCTGCGGCTGTCTGACTGGTATCGTCTTTCGCGAAGCGGATCGAGCGGTGATCCGCTTCGCGAATTTTCGCCGGAGGTCAGCAATCGCGGCCTTGTTTCTAGTCCGCTAAAGATTTGCTTTTGCTAAGACCAGAATGCTTCGGCCGCGGGGTGGTCCGCGATGTATTCGCGGACTTCGCGGACACGACCGCCGTCGACCGTGAACACCACGACGGCCCCCGACTGCAAAGAGCGACCGTTGCGCTCACCACTCGTTCGCTGCTGAACGAATACCTGGTCGCCGGTAGCAGCGAACGCACCGGGTACAACGCGAAAAGTCCCGTTCGTTTCTTGCAGCGTCTGCGCGAAGAAAGCGAAAATCGCATCGCGCCCGCGGTAGTTTCCCGTTATCACGCCGGCCGGCGATATGTTCCAGACCGCATCGGGGTGGAATAACTCCGTTAGGCTCGCCATGTCGCCCGCCGCGAATGCCTCGTACCCTTTGCGAATTTGCGCGACGTTGTTTTCTTGGACGCTTGAAGTATTCTGTGTCGTCGTCATGTAATGCCCCCAAAAAAAGCCAAGGCACACCGCAGCTTAAGAATAAACGACGCGCCTTGATCCAGGTTTTTCCTCGGATGGACTCCGCGGGCCGCTGAACTTATTTTAAAATGCGACTGTTCCTGCCGCACGTCTTCGCACACGTTCTGGTGGATGCAATGGTCGCCGTCGCATAGGACGATCGCACGATTGGCGCAGAACGCGCGCGACTTTCGCGATTCGCGCATGCCCAGGCCACCGGGAATCAGCTCGCTGTACGCATCTTCGTCCCCAGCCACAAATGCGGTCGCAGCAGCCGTGGTGCCAACAGCTTAGCCCACGGAGCGACGCGCCTGTCCCCTTCAACACGATTGTTTTAGCGGCTGCCGCTACCGCCGGGGCAGGCCCGCTGGATCGTCGACCGGGGCACCTCTTCGTGTGGCTAACGGCACGCGCGGCCGCTCGGGTCCGAGAGGGTAGGGTTTTCGCTACTCCTTAGCCGCTCGTCGCATCACTGCGATAGTCCAGCGGGTGGGCAAATCGACCTACCTGGTAGTGGTGATGCCTTCGCTATCGTCAATTATCCAGCATTTACGCTTTCGGGCGTGTCGGCTTCTGCCCTTGGTCCATGGTGTTTTGCGTTAGAGCCGGGCGGCTCTCCGGGCGGAACCTCGGAACTCCTTGCCATCTGGACGCCTCCAGTATCGACGGCTACGAATCCGACCAGCCTTCCTTCGATTACGTTTAGCAGCGGTGGTTACACGGCGATCAGCGGCGGTAGCGGTTGGAGTGATGGCCAGACCATCGAGCAAATAAACCAAGCCACCGGTGGGATTCAAACCGAACTTGCCGGCGGCGCTTTTAATGAGTTTACGCCCAGCATATTTAGTGGAGTGACATTATACTTCGGCAACGCAGCCTCGTCGACGAGCAACTACACTGATAGCGTGAATTACATCGACCTGGGAGAGCCGACACCGGCACCGTAACGCCCGGGTCGTAGCAAGAAGAGAGGCCGGGTTCAGCGTCCGGCCTCTCTTTGTCTATTTGTGCCGGCATGGCGGGTCATCGTACAATCTCTCGGAACTTTACGCCGAGGGGCAAACGATAGAACACCATGAATGACAACGGGATTCGAGAGGCGCTCAATCGACATTGGGCCGCCTCCGATGCAAATGACTTCGATGTCGAGCACGACATCTACCGCGAAGACGCGCTGCTCGAGTATCCGCAATCGGGTGAGCGCATCAAAGGCCGTAGTAACATTCAGGCTTCGCGCGTCGCGCAGCCCAGCTCGAAACGCTTCAAGGTCCAGCGGATCGTCGGTACGGGCAATCTTTGGGTCACCGAGTTCATCCTAGCGTACGATGGTCGCCCGTCTTATTCGGTGAGCATCATGGAGTTCCAAGACGGCAAGGTGACCCGCGAGACCCAATACTTTGCCGACCCGTTCGAGCCCGGACCTTCGCGCGCGCAATGGGTCGAACGAATAGGATGACATCGGCGCATTAATCGCTTGGCGCCTGCCGAACCGGGCCGGGGCAACAGGCGACCGCATCTTCGAGATCGAGAGCTATCTTATCGCCGACTTCTCGCCGACTTCGCGGGTCACGCCTGTCGCAGCGTGATCCCGCGCAATCGTACGCCGCCTCGCCAATCGAGCCGGGAGGCGGCAACGGCTGATGGCGTAAAATGCCGTAGCTTACTGACTCGTCCCGAGGCTGCGAAACTCATCCATGCGCTGCTGCGTGTCATCGGCTCCTTTGGCCGCCATTGCCTGCAGCTTCGCATTCTTGCCGCACTTTGCCTCGATCTGATCGATTCGTTTCCCTACTTTTTCGTGCAACATCATGAGCGTGGTGAAGTCCTTGTCGACATCACCGGTCATAGCCGAGGAAGCCCTTGTCGCCACGGCGGTTTCGAGCATCGATTCTGCTTGCGTGCAGTCGATGCTTTCCGACGCGTCGGCGGCCGAAGCCGGACGCACGGCGGAAATCGAAGCCGAGGTCGTCGTAAGTACAGCAACAAGCCAAAGAATCAGCGTTTTTCTCATAGCACTTCTCTTTCATGTGTCGGCATTCAGTAACGAAGGGCGTCGGTACCAACATGGCATGGTGAGCGGCCGCGAGACGCGGCACCGCTGATTGATACACTCGTAGCAAGCAAATGACCTTCGATCTCGATCTTTCAGCCGGACGAGAGGGATGCGACGCACCGTTTGAAGACGGTAACACGCCCCGAGGTAGTGGTCTGCCAAGCGAAAGTGGTCAATACGCCTAGCCGGCAGGATGCCGCTTGAACACCGTTTGTGCGCAGGCGGGCACCATGCGAAGTGCTATGCTGTCGCGATAGCAGACCCGAAGAGTATCGCCCTGGGCTCCCGTCCGGTGAAGCAGCAAAATGACGACGACCCGCAGTTCGGGAGTTGACGCGCGGTTGTGACCGAGGTGCTCAGCCTATGGCAAAGCTGGTTTCCGTGAACGTCGGTCTTCCCAAGAACGTGCAATGGCGCGGGCAGCAAGTGTTCACCGGCATTTGGAAGCAGGCAGTCGATGGCTTACAGACCGTTCGGCGCCTGAACATCGATGGTGATGGCCAAGGCGATCTCGCGGGACACGGCGGCGAACAGCGCGCGGTCTTGGTGTACCAGACGTCAGCCTACGAATTTTGGTCGAGCGAACTGCATCGCACGGATTTCACCCCGGGTCAGTTCGGCGAGAATTTTACGGTCGAGGGTTTGCCTGACGACGAAGTGCGGATCGGAGATCGGTTCCACATCGGCAGCGCCGTCTTCGAGGTCAGTCAGCCGCGCGTCACGTGCTACCGAGTCGGCATCAGGATGAACGACGCTCAAATGCCGGCGCGGCTGGTCGCCGAAGGCCGCCCGGGATTTTACCTCCGCGTACTCGAGGAAGGGCAGGTTCAAGCCGGAGATGCAATCGACCTAAGGTACCGGAACAGCGATAGCCCGACCGTTGCCGGCGTCGATGCGCTCTTATACCGGCCGCACGGCGATCGAAGCAAGATCCGGCAAGCCTTGCAGATCCCTGCGCTCAGCCCGGGTTGGCGCCTGTCGCTGCAAGCCATTCTCGATCAACCGGTTGACGCAACGGGAAATGCCGGTCTTGCAACGACCGACCTGTCCCCAAGTGCCCGCCCTGGCTTCCGAGCGGCTCGAATCGTTGAGCTTTCGCACCTGACTGCCGAGGTCATGTCGGTCTCCTTGGAGGCGGCGGACGACAGCGAACTCGACCCCGCCCAGCCAGGCCAATTCATCGTGCTGCGGGCCCTGGTTTCGCCGGCGTCGCCGCCGATCATGAGAAGTTACTCCCTGGCCGAAACGGCGAACGCGCACCGCTACGAGCTCGGCGTGAAATGCGAGCCAAGCGGATCGATGGGCAGCTATCTTTCCGAGCGGGCGCGAGTCGGCGATCCGGTTGAGATCAGCGCACCGCGCGGGTCGTTCGTTTTGCGCGCCTCGGACCGGCCGGCCGTATTGACGAGCGCCGGAATCGGAATCACGCCGGTCCTCGCTATGTTGAGGGCCCTCGTCGCAGCACGCTCGCAGCGCAGCGTGTGGTGGCTGTACGGAGCGCGCAACGGGGCCGAGCATCCGTTTGCTGATGAAGTTCGGACGCTGCTGAGCGGGCTTCCCAACGCACGTTCGCATTTTCGATACAGCCGGCCCAGCGCCAACGATCGGCCCGGACGCGACTTTGATTCTGTCGGACACGTCGATGCGGCATTGGTCGAGCAGCTTGGCATCAGCAAAAACAGCGAGTTTTATCTCTGTGGTCCCGCGGCGTTCTTAGCCGATATGAAAACGCATCTGCCGGCAGCGGGTTTCCCCGCGGAGCAGGTGTACAGCGAGGTCTTCGGTTCGGGTCCCGCGCTCAATCCCGGCATCGTCGCGGCCCGGCGACCAGCCCCGCATGCGCCGGCCGCTGCGCGCGGATCCGGACCAACGGTGTCGTTCGCGCGCAGCGGGCTGAACGTTCCCTGGAGTGCGCAATTTTCGAGCCTCCTGGAGTTTGCGGAGGCTTGCGATGTGCCGACGCGCTGGTCGTGCCGCGCCGGCGTCTGCCACACCTGCGAGAGCGGCTTGATCTCCGGTGAGGTGAGCTACGAACCCGTACCCCTCCAGCCGCCCGCGAACGGCAATGTGCTGGTGTGCTGCTCGCGTCCGAAGAATGACGTGGTCGTGGATCTCTGAATCGCTCGAAGCTCGACGAATCGCTTAAGACTCGACGCCACGTGAACGGTCATGCGCGCTGAGCTTCGCGTCGGTGACCTCGTGTGGCGTCTCAGAAGCGTGCAGTGAAGTCGCCGCACCGAGCGTAGCAGCGGTCGATCGTCGCACCGACTACCGCCGCGGCTATGCTCGAATCAGCCCGTCTGAACTTGCCCCATTTCAGGTATCGCGAGAAGGAAGAGCGTGATCCGTTCCTCGGGCGTAAACCCGACAGCGTTCGCTAACCGGCCCAACAATTTTACTGACGCGCGCGCTTGCTCGCCGCTCTCGAGCCGGCGATACCAATTACGGCTAACCCCCACGGCTTCCGCGATCTCTTCCTGCGTTACGCGCCGCCCGCGGCGAATCGGTAGGCGCTTCCAGGTTCCGAGATTTGCCGTCTCGGGAGGAATGCGCCGACGCAGCATCTTCAGAAACGTTCCGAACTCGACGGTTTCGTAGCGACGATCGAACTCGAACCCTATGCCGGTCGCGGGTAGTGCTGAGGTAAACGATCTCATCTCTGCTTGAACCCCTGTGCCCGAATGAAAGATGTCGGATGTCCGTATTTCACAATAAGGGTAGGCCAGAGTCTATTAGACGTTAGTATCGGTGCCGTCTTGCGTGCCGATGGAGTGCCGAGGCGGAACTGCGCGCGCCGGAATATGCGCACGTACGGCAGTGAGCGACAGTCACGCGGCCATCGAGACTCGTTTGCATCAGTTAGCGAAGCACTGCGAGCACTGCTTCCGAGCACTGCTTTGAGGTGTGATCGGACGAGCTACGATTCGCTCGTGTGAAGCGCGGCGGTTCGCAGGTGCGTGCTCGCATCGTGAACGTGCTCACCGTTTGAAATCAGGTGACGCATCTGCAATCTCGCCTGCATAACGCAAGCGACGTTGTCGCTCGGCGACCCGTCGCGAGGTATCGAACAAAGTCGTCCTAAGGGTCAGCTGCCACTGTCGCCCGAGCGAATCATCTCCGCCGAGATGATCGTAAAGGCGGCGGACCATGCGCTGCTCACCTCCGCGTTGAAGGCGGAGCCGAGGCCCTCGCGCAGAGCCCACAGCAACGCCTCGCGCGCGGTTTCATAATGCGTCGGCTCAACGCCGTATCCGGCGTGACGGCGGCCTAGACGTTGAACGAGCGGGGCGATCGACTCGAGATCTTCGAGGCCCACGACGGCGACAGCAAGCTTTTCCATGAAGCGAACGCCTTGCTTCTCCATGTCCCCTTTGAAAAGCGGGACGAGGTTTGGATTCAGCGTGAAAAGGCGCTCGTAAAATTTCGTGGCAAAGTGCTCGGCAACGGGTTCGATTTGCGCGAAACTGGCCTGTACGAGCCGGCACTCGTCGCGCGTAAGCAGGGTCAGCATAAGGGGCTTAAGGCAAGTCCCGTTCAGCGAGGTGCCGGCAGATTGCTAAAGCGAGCGCGCGGCCACCTGTCGCTCGAACCTCCCGCAGAGATTCATCGGTAATGAGGCGCTCGCAAATATTGCGGGCGAGCGCGCGCCCAGCCGCTACTTGAGCTTCCCGCGCCGACTCCTCAGTCGACGCTAAAATGATCTCGAAGTGATCGGCGACGGCCGCCACCTCGGGCAACGCGAGCCGAAAGAGGCGCACGCGCTCACTCTGATTGAGGCGCAACGCGTCGGCGACGCGTTCCACGAATCCCGGCGAAACTTTCCGGTCGCTCGTCCCATTCTCGAACGCCGCATACCAATGCGGCGAAACACCGACTAACTCGGCGACCTCTTCCCGCCGCAGCCCTGGAACGCGTCTGCGCGTCGTCGCGGGCAGCCCGACATCCTCCGGCCTCAGGCGCGCACGCGAGGCGATCAAGAAGAACTGCAATTCCAGGCGAGACATCATATCCGCTACTCCCGGGACCCACCGTCCGAGCGCACAGTCTGGGGGTTATTCTATCGCATTCCCGATCTTTACCGCCAAGGCCCAAGGTGACAAGTGCAGGCGGCCGACCGGGCTTCCGGCCGTATCCTTGTTGCGCACACACGGGACGTGCCGATCGACGGTAGACCCAAACTTCGAGTTAGTGGTTCGGACTCGCCGGGCCGGTGTATTCTGCGATCACGAGTTGCTTTTCAAGGAGTTTGCCGTGATTCACCGGGACACCGTTTCGGCTGAGTACACATCTGAGCCGGACCCCCAGCCAACCGTATTCGTGGTCGATGACGATGTATCAGTACGTGAAGCGTTGGAGCTGCTGATCCGTTGCGCAGGATGGAGGCCGGCGCTATTCGAATCGGCCCACGCGTTCCTTTCGCATACGCGGGTGAAGACGCCGCGCTGCCTGGTCCTCGATCTGACGCTTCCCGACCTCGATGGGCTCGAACTTCAAAAGCGCATTGCAATGGAGCAGCGTCAAATGCCAATCATTTTCATCACCGGCTACAGCGATGTCCGAATGACCGTCCGAGCGATGAAGGCCGGCGCCTTCGAGTTCTTGACGAAGCCGTTCGTCGTCAGCGAATTGTCGAGTGCCATCGAGCGAGCAATCGAGCGCAGCCGGATGGCACTTTTCGAGGACGCGGCTCTCCAGTCGCTTCACGAGCGCTACTCATCGCTGAGCACTCGCGAAAGAGAGGTCATGAGACTCGTCGTCTCCGGCCTGTTGAACAAACAAATCGGCGGCGTGCTGGGCATCAGCGAGATCACCGTCAAAGCGCATCGCGGCAACGTGATGCGCAAGATGATGGCCTTCTCTCTTGCGGACCTGGTGAAAATGGACACGTCTCTTCCGACTGCTGCGCAGCTGTCAGCGTGAAGATGTTTTGCCGGCGCCGGCCGCCGAACGCAAACCGACACCAAAGTATTATGGACAGCCGCCGTCCGCCCGCATATCCTCGAATTGCTCGGCGGGTCACCGAACATGTTGCCAGATTTGATCCGACCCGCAAGGGGACGCACTCGTGTGCGCGTTGCTTCGCTTCAGACTCGCGAACGATACGGACAATCGGTAACTGAAAAGTTTTTCCGGCATCTTTATTCACCCAAATTCCATCTTCACGAGGAACATGGCATGAATCGTCCGACTCGATCATTCTATTTCGTTCTGGCGGCTGGGATCACGCTAGGGTTGGCCCAGGCTGGGCCCGGAGATGTGCAGGCTGCGACTAGCGACGCCGCGGCCGTCTATTCGAATTCCGTTTCGTCGCTGGTCGCGCGAACCGGCAATGTTACGCAAATCGCACAGTCGAGCACCGACCCCGACAAGGACTTCGTTCGAAAGATGATGGTGCGCAACAGGGAGACAATGGCGATGGTGAAAGTCGAAGTCGCCAACGGCAAGGATCCCAAGACGAAGGCGATGGCAGAGAAGCTCCTGGATCAAGAAACCGCAAACGCCAGAGAACTCAAAGAACTGCTGTACGTCGGACACTAACGGCATCATCGATGGAGTCGGTCGGCGCCATTCCGCTGTCGGATGTCGATCGCGCGATGACCTCTGCCTGATCGTCGATCGATTCGGGAGGAAGGCATGATCACCAAACAAGTCCATGAGAACGACGGGACCGCAGACGCGAACGTCGAGACAGTCGATATGAAGTTCGAGGCGGTCGTGATCCCCGTGTCGGATGTCGATCGCGCAAAAGCGTTTTATGGCGAACTCGGGTGGCGACTCGACGCGGACTTCGCCTTCGACAACGGCTTTCGGGTCGTCCAGTTCACGCCGCCCGGCTCGGGCTGCTCGGTCCAATTCGGCGTGGACATCACGGCGGCGACGCCCGG
The DNA here is from genome assembly GCA_050012475.1 of Candidatus Velthaea sp. Classification (GTDB taxonomy): domain Bacteria; phylum Vulcanimicrobiota; class Vulcanimicrobiia; order Vulcanimicrobiales; family Vulcanimicrobiaceae; genus Velthaea. Next base: position 72,896 of record JBEKHC010000005.1, on the reverse strand, counting down.
CTCAGCGAGCGGTCTCTACTTGATCGTTGCGGACATCCAGGCTGCGCGCGATGAGCTGGTCGCCCGTGGTGTCGAGGCCAGTGAGGTGTTCCACGCTGGAACGCCGGGTGCGCAGTTCCAACCCGCCGGCGCGAGCGATCGCGTCAGCGGGCGGGCGCGGGATAACGCCAGCTACGGCTCCTTCGCCACGTTCAGCGACCCCGATGGTAACGGCTGGCTGCTGCAGGAGATCACGACACGGTTGCCCGGGCGCATCGACCGCGCCGAAACAGCGTTCGCCTCGGCAAACGATCTGGCGAGCGCGCTTCGGCGTGCAGCCGCTGCCCACGGTCAACACGAGAAGCGCTTGGGCAAGGCCGACGCGGATTGGCCGGATTGGTACGCCCGGTACATGGTGGCGGAGCAGGCTGGGACGGAGCTGCCGACATGAGCGACTACGATGTGATTGTCATCGGCGGCGGTTCGCCCGGCGAGCACTGCGCTGGAGCGCTCGCCGAAGGCGGCTTGCGCGTCGCGCTCGTCGAGCGCGCGCTCGTCGGAGGCGAGTGCTCCTACTGGGCGTGCATTCCGTCGAAAACGCTGCTCCGCCCCGGCGAGGCAGTGAAGCAGGCGCGTGAGGCGGCGGCGACGGCGCAGGTTGACGTCGCGGCCGCACTCGCCTGGCGGGACTTCATGGTGTCGAACTACTCCGACGCCGGGCAGCAGACGTGGCTGGCGGGCAAGGGCATCGACCTGATTCGCGGCACCGGCCGGCTGGCTGGGCCGGGTGTGGTCGAAGTCGGCGATGTGCGTCACACGGCACGTCACGTCGTCCTAGCGACCGGTTCCGACGCGGTCATCCCGCCGGTCCCGGGCCTGCGCGAGCTCGAGGGCGTCTGGACAAATCGCGAGGTGACCGGCATGAAAGCCGTCCCGGCCCGACTGCTGATTCTCGGCGGCGGGCCGGTCGGCGCCGAGATGGCTCAGGCGGTACGCCGTTTGGGGGGCGAAGTTACCCTCGTCGAATCCGCCGCGCACGTGCTGGCCCGTGAGCCCGCGCCGCTGGGCGAAGCGCTCGGCATAGAACTGCGCCGCGACGGGATCGAGCTGCTTTTGGGTGTGCACGCGGTCTCCGCACGGCGCGACGGTCCCGACTACGTCCTGGTCCTTGAGAACGGACGCGAACTGCACGGCGACCGGCTGCTTGCCGCCACGGGCCGGCGCCCCCGCGTGGCTGGGCTCGGCTTGGAAACGGCCGGCGTCACGTTCGATGAGCACGGCGTCAAGGTGGACGCGCACCTGCAGGCCGGTGAGCGGCTATGGGCCGTCGGCGACGTCACCGGGGTGCGCTTACTCACCCATGTCGGCAAATATCAAGGCGAAGTCGTCGCGGCGAACATCCTCGGCGAGCCGCGCGAGGCCAACTACGAAGCCATCCCGGACGTGATTTATACCGATCCGCAGGCGGCCTCGGTCGGGGCCTCGGAGGCCCGGTTCCGCGGGACTGCCGCGCTCAAGGACGTCGCCAAGACCGCCACCTACACCCACGCTTACGCCGAGTCGAACGGCTTTCTGACGCTGCTGTCCGACGGCGAACGGCTGACCGGCGCTCATGCACTCGGCCCCGAGGCCGGCGAGTGGCTGCAGCAGGCAACGCTGGCGATCCGCGCCCGAGTGCCGCTCGACACGCTGCGCGACGTTATCCAGCCGTTTCCCACCTTCTCCGAGATCTACGTCGACGCGCTAAAGGCACTGCGCCGCGAGATTGCCGCAGCAGCTCGCCACCCGGTCGCGGCGGGCAAGTCGTAACCGCTTCCTTCGGAGCCCGGCGCGCCGCGCCGGGCTCCGATCGCATTCAGGTTGGGGTATTTTGGCAAACGAAGGGATGAGGCGCGCAGATACGCGCGCCTCTCGGTTCAGGCGGTCTGAACTAATTCGCGTTGCCCTTTGAGCGTATCGATCAAAAGCCTGGCAGCCGGGCCCGACGAGGCCGGATTCTGGCCCGTGATCAGCAAGCCATCGGCGACCGTATAAACGCTCCAATCCTTGACCTTCGCAAAAACCGCACCGAGCCTCATCATTTCGTCTTCGACGAGGAACGGCACCACCGTTGTTAATTTCATTTCTTCTTCCTCGCCGTTGGTGAAACCGGTGACGGTCTTGCCCTCGACGAGCGCCTTGCCATCCGGGGCCTTGACATGCCGCAGCGCACCCGTTGAGTGGCAGACCACCGCAATGGTTTTGCCGGCGGCTAAAAACGATTCCAGCAGCTTGATCGAGTGCTCGTCTTCGGCGAGATCCCACATCGGCCCATGGCCGCCCGGGTAGAAAACGGTATCGTAGTCTTCCTGTTTGACGGTATCCAGGCGCACCGTCTCGTCGAGCTGCGCGTTGGCGTCGGCATCCTTCACGAAACGGCGGGTGATGTCGGTCTGGGACTGCGGCTCGTTGCTCTTGGGGTCGAGCGGCGGGCGGCCGCCCTTGGGTGACGCGAGGGTGATCTGGACGCCGGCATCCTTGAAGACGTAGTAAGGCGCCGCCAATTCTTCCAGCCAGAAACCGGTCTTGCGACCCGTGTTGCCGAGCTGGTCGTGCGACGTAAGAACCATCAGGACTTTCATAACGCGCTCCATTCATTTGGTCGTTCATTGGCCATTGGAAAAGTAGTCCGCCCGAGCGCGCCAAAATATCGTTGGCGCTCTGCGGCGTCGCTCACGTCTTGCTCGCCTCGAGGAATGCCGCCGTGAGTTCGGCGACCTCGTTCGCAGCCTCGTCCATCGCGAAATGACCGGCTGGCAGAAGGTACACCTGGGCATCGGGCACGTCGGCGCGGTACCCGTCCGCGCCGGCGACGGTGAATGACGGATCGTAGGTCCCCCAAAGCACGAGCAGCGGCGGCCGATGTCGGCGCAGCCACGCTTGCCACTCCGGATACGACGCGACGTTCGTCCGGTAGTCATAGAAGAGATCGCTTTGGATTTGCTCCTGGCCCGGTTGCGAAAGGAACGCGAACTCGTCGGTCCAGAGGTCGGGGTCGTAGCGTTCCGGGTACGGACTCGTTCCGACGTGGCGCTGACGGGCTGCGTCCAGCGACATCAAGTTGACGCGCAGTTGCGCCTCATTTGGCGCGCGATCCGCCCAATACGCCTTGCGCGTTTCCCATAGAGGTCCAAGGCCAGCTTCGTGGGCAACGGCATTCTGTACGATCATCGCTCGTACGCGCTCCGGGTGTGCGCGCGCGAGACGAAAACCGACCGGGCCGCCGTAGTCTTGCATGAACAGAACGTATCGCTCCAAGCCCAAGACCTGAGTAAACCGATCGGTGACCGCCGCTATTCGATCGAAGGTGTACGAGAATTTCGCCGCCGACGGCGCATCGCTGTGGCCGAAGCCCGGATAATCCGGCGCCACGAGATGGTAGCGATCTCCCAACCGCGACAACAGCGGCTCGTACATCCGTGACGACGACGGGAAGCCGTGCAACAGCAAAACCGGCGGAGCATCTCGCGGGCCGGCTTCCCGATAGAAGATGCCAAGGCCATCGACGTCGACCATTCGATAACGTGTAGGCTGGCCCACCGCTTACGAGTCTGTCGGCGCCTGAACACCCGCAGCGCGGCTATTCACAAAACTGCTCACGGAATTCGGCGCGTTCCTTCGGTCCCGTGCGTTAACCATAAACGAAGCCCGGTTTGCTTTGTCCAACTTCGATAATGTAGCCGTCAGGATCACGGATGTAGCAGCGCGTTTCGCCATACTTGTCCTTTGGCTCGGTGATGAACTCGGCGCCGCGACCTCGCCATTGTTCATAGCATGCCGCAATATCCGCTACGCGGATATTCATAAAGCTGCTGACCGCATCCGGGTTGGGGGGGACACTGAGCGTCACCGATGGTTTGTCGGGTGTCGGACCGCCCCCGACGTTGACGATGAGCCACGTGTTCGCGATCTGGATGTAACCAGGGGCGCCTTTGCCGTCGCCTCGGCTCAAAATGCGACCTCCGAAAACCGTCTCGTAAAATCGCGCCGACCGCTCGATGTCGGCGACGGTGAGAAAATGCGCGATCGTAAAGGCCTCGCGCGGCGGCATCTCATAGCTCTTCTGCTCGACTTGTACGTTACTCATTGACGACTCCAATTCGGATAGAGATTGGTTTTGGTACCCATGCCTGGCGCCTTTCCAGAGTCGAACTCACGGGACGAGCAGCACCTTGCCGATACCGCCCTTCGTGAACGCGGCCTGCGCGGCACCGGCGTTCTTGAGCTCCTCGCGGCGGCCGATCGGGATCGTCATCTTGCCGGCGTTTACGGCATCGGCGATGAAGGCGATGATCGCCCGGTCTTGCTTCGAGACGAACGAGGCGACGCGCACTTTGGGGTAGTCCTTGGTGCCCTCGGGCTCTCCCGTCACCGATGCGAACGTCCCACCGTCCTTGACCTTCGCGAGCAGATCCGTCGCCGTTTTGCCGCGAACCGTGTTCGCCACGATGTCAACTTGCGGAATCGCCGCGAAAGCGGCCGGGTCGTCGAGGGCGATCGTTTCGTCCGCGCCGATGCTGCCCGCCTGGTCGAGCTGAAAACGCTGCACACCCGCGATTACGCGCGCGCCCTTTGCCTTCGCCATGTAGACCGCACAACGACCCACGGCGCCCGCCGCGCCGGAAACCAGCACCGTTTGGCCGGACTGCAAGCCGCTTGCGACGGAGATCAATTGGCTGCCGGTGACGCCCACGAGCGGAACGGCTGCCGCGTCGATCAAGTCCATCGTTTCTGGAACCTTGGCGAAGAGCGTCGCTTCGGCGGCGACGAACTCAGCGTACGTGTGGTACGACCACCCGCAGACACGTTCGCCGACCGTGAGGTCGGTGACGCCGTCGCCCGTCGCGGCCACCGTTCCCGACACGTCCAGGCCAATGATCGCCGGAAAGTGCAACTGCCACCGATCCTTGATCGCGCCGTTGCGCTCGAGCATGTCTTCCGGATTGATGCCGATGCCGGCCACCTTGACGAGGACTTCGCCCGCGCCCGGCGTGGGATCCGGCATGTCCTGATACTTCATCACTTCCGGACCGCCGTACGCGGTCACCACTGATGCTTTCACGTGTGATTTTCTCCCGCGGAATCGACCTTGGAAGGCCGCCGTCTCTCAGGGGGCGGTGGGCTGTAAAACCCCGACTTCGCTGATGAGACCGGTCTCCAGGTCCAAAGCATACGCCTGATTTGCTTTCAGTGCTTTGTCGATAGTGCTCATCGCAATCTCCTCAATTGCCTGTGTCGGTTGGCCAGAAGAACCCGGAGCGGATGCAACCCGGCCGAGAACGTTCGCGGTGTGCGCAGTATGGTGCGCAAGGCGGTTGCCTCGAACGAGGCAGCGGGACGAGCGCAGCGACGTCAGAGGGGAAACACGATTTCTCCATCCCGCTGCAGAGCCAGAGGCCGCAGGCCGCCTAGCACGAGCCGCTTGTAGTGGTCCGTCGCCGCATGAGCGTCGAAAGCGGCGCCGTCTCGATACTGTTCCCACAAGGCGAACACGCTCGCCCAACTCTCGGAGCATCGCTTCAGCGCGGTCTGCATCTTCGGGAGCAAACGTGAAATGAATGGACTGGATGAGCATGTCGCTTCCCGACGCCTATTTCGCCGAGACATTGGCAGCGTCGATGATCACGGCCGCAACGCGACCCGGCATCGAGAGCATCGGTACGTGACCGGCTGCAAGGATCGTCAACTTCGCATGAATTTGCTTTGCGGTATCGCGTTCATACTGCGGTGGCACCATGCGATCGTTGGCGTCTGCGATCAACCATGACGGCTTCGACTGCCACGCCGGGTTCAGAACCTTCTCCGATAGAGCGGCGGAGTTCCAAGGCCCCTGCGTCGCATACACGATCCTACGCTCAACGGCAGGCAGTTCGGGAACGAAGTCGTCGTCAACGCCCTTACGGGTCAGGCTCAGGTAGCCCGCAGCATCCGGTTTCGCTTGTGCAGAGCCCGGAGCAACGGGATATCCCTTGGTCGTATCGGCCGCCGATTGACCCTTTTTCGGTACGAGGGCGGAGATGTACACCAAGGCTGCGACTTTGGGATCCCTTCCCGCTTCACTGATGACCATTCCGGCCCAGGAATGGCCGACGAGGATCACCGGACCGTCCGCTTGCGCAAGCGCGCGCTTCGTAGCAGCGACGTCATCGGCAAGCGATGAAAGCGGATTCTGAACGGCGATGACGTTGTAGCCCTTTGCCTGAAGCAGCGGGATCACTTTAGACCAACTCGATCCATCGGCAAAGGCGCCGTGCACCAAAAGGATGTTTTTCACGGGTGTCACGGCGCGCGCGCTCAACGTCCCCGACACGACGACCAATAGGGAAAGCGCAGAGATCCAGAGACGCTTCATCCCGAGCTCCTTCTTACTTCGCTTCGTCTAGCGCACAGATCGGAACGTCGCGCGAACGTCTTCCGAAAAGAGTTGCGGCTGTTCCCAGGCGGCGAAATGGCCGCCAACGCTATGCCTCTTATAGAAAACCAGCTTTGGATACGCTTTTTCGGACCAGCTGCGCGGCGCCTGATAAAGTTCGTAGCGGAACGCGCTCACGCCCACCGGTACGGCAACGCCTTTGACGTCAAAGAAATCGAGTTTATTTTCCCAGTACAGACGAGCCGACGGGATTCCCGTGTTCGTCAGCCAGTACAGGGTGACGTTGTCCAGGACATCGTCGCGCGAGAGGCCGCCCGGGTGCCCGAAAAACGCCGGCGAGATCATCTCGTAACTGTCCTTGTCGTGGTCGAGCATCCAAGCCGCTAGGGCAATGGGTGAATCGCTGAGTCCGTAAAGCGTTTGCGGGCGGTTGGTCATTTCAACCGCGTAGCCGAGCTCTTTGGCGTAGAATTGACTCAACTGCTGGAAGGCTTGAAGCTCGTCGCCTGAAAGCGGCACCGGTGATTTGATGTCAGCTTTCGCTGCCGCTAAGATGTCCGCCGGGACGGTGCCCGGCATGTTCGTGTGGATTGCGATCACCTTCGTCGGCGCAAGCAACGCGAGTTCTTGCGTGACGTTCGCGCCCCAGTCACCACCCTGCGCGACGAAGCGATCGTAACCCAGCCGTTCCATCAGCACGACCCAGGCCTTTGCGATGCGCACGGGGTCCCAGCCCAAGGTTTTGGGTTCCGGCGAGAATCCGTGTCCGGGCAGCGACGGGATCACGAGGTGGAACGCGTCGCTTGCGCTTGCACCGTGCGCCGTCGGATCGGTCAGCGGTTCGATGATCTTGAGTTGCTCGATGATCGATCCCGGCCAGCCGTGCGTCACGATCAGCGGCAGTGCGTTTTCATTCTTCGAACGCACGTGAATGAAATGAATCTCTTGACCGTCGATCTCGGTCAAGAACTGCGGTATTGCGTTGAGCTTCGCCTCGCACTTGCGCCAATCGTAGTCCGTGCCCCAGTATTGCGCCAGCGCTCGTACCGTGGCCAGCTGAACCCCTTGCGTATCGTCCTGAACCAACTCACGAGTCGGCCAGCGCGTCGCTGTGATACGCCGGCGTAAGTCTGCCAGATCCGCATCGGAATAGTTGACCGGTGGAAAAGGCCGAACAACGTTCGTGCTGCTTCCTGTCTGGTCGGCTACAGTCACATTCATGGCGCGAGCCCTTTCTTGAAAAGCGGAAGCGCTGAGCGGAATTCCGGCTAATGTACCGGAGACGGTCCTGCAGAAACGGAGGCGGTTCATCGCCGTGCCTCTGATCGAGAATTGCTCATCGCCGAGGCCTCCGAAATGCTGCCAGACGGTATCGTTGCCACCCCCAGAAGTCTAGTGACCATTGGGTGTCGTAAGGGAGTAGGTCACACTCACTCTTTGTCGGGCGCACGGCGTGGTACGGCCACGCACCTTACGGCCGGCAGCGCTCGAGGATGTCGCCGATCTTCGAGCCGGGCTCTTAGCGGCGGCTCGTCTCGGGTCGCTCATGCGCCGACGCTGACGCGTTGCGCGCAGCGGTCCGGCACCCGCACCAGCGACGCCAAGCACGCGTCCTTGAGGGGCTCAGACCCCGCGGCCACGCGCACCCAGATTGCCACGCGGGCTCCGCAACGATGTTGCGGTTCGACCGGTCGCCGCGGCGAAGGCACTCGTCAAGTCGCCATTTTGAAAACATGGCCTTGGACGATGCACCTTCCCGGGTCATCGGACGCGACTGTTTGCTACAACACGTGACAGAACTGCGCCGCCCCAAATGACTTTTGTTCACTTTCACTGGGCAGACAGCGTTGGCCCCTTACGGTACGATCGCAAGTGCCTGGAGCCATACGGGACATGATGGCGAGGAGGATCTTGATTGGAGAGGATCTCGGTTCCGATGTCAGCCTTGAATGTGGACTACCTTCAAATCCGGGAAGACGTTTACCGGCGGCGACAGTTGCGCGCGTTTCTGATGGATTGCCGATCCCAACTCGATCCGGTCGAGCTTGGTTTGCCGCAAACCTCGCGTCGCAGAGTGGCTGGTCTACGCCGTGGTGAAGTTGCCGAACTCGTCGGGGTGAGCGTCGACTGGTACCGCTCCTTCGAAAGCGGCCGGGCCGTGAGGGTCTCGCCGCAGTTCGTCGACCGTCTCTCGAAGGCTTTGCGCCTAAACGGAGCCGGGCAATTCGCGCTCCTGCGGTTGGCGTTGCCGGAAATCTACCATCTCGAGATCGGCGAGATACAAATTGTCGCCTGAAAGCATCGACCGGTGAACGCAGGCCCCAGGAACGTAACCGTTCGGCGCCCCGGGAAACTTCGGGAGGGGGCCCATGTCCTCATGGGCCGTCCTCTGCCAACCGGTTTGCGATTCATAGGCGTCGCTATGATTCGCGGGTTTATCGCGAGCTCAAAAGCTTATCAGCTAATGCGCAAAGCCGTCGGCGTTTGAGGTATGGTCTGCAGCCTGCACGTGAACGGTATCCGCCACGAAGATTGCGAACCATGTCTTTGGTGTAATGGTCGCCTCGTGCCCCTTGACCCAATTATGCGCAAAGAGACCGAGCGGCCCAATCAGGGCGTATGTTGCGATAGTTGCAGTTGAAGCGGCACCTTTTTTTTGTTCGCCTTCGGTTGTGTTGTTGGTTTGCGAGACGCGGACTTTCGCTCCATCGACGGCGTACACGTAGTCAAATTTCAGACCAACTTTCCCCGAATGGCCGTTGCCTCCAGCGTTCTCGACGTTTGTAACTTCGCCAACCCCTTGGGCACCGGCCGCGATCACGAGCCAGCCGTTACAGCGAACATCGTTTGCAACGCTGAACCCAAAAGTGTCGCCTTCGTGCGCGCTGCTGGACGAAAGCTCGGAAGTAAGGTGGACGCTCATTGGCGTCCCGCCCGGCAACGTCGTCATGGGAATTGCTACCGATGAGGTGGCAGGCGTTTCCGTAGCAAGAACGCTCGGTGGAGCGGCGGAAACCATCGGAGACGAGGCCTCTGTTGCGACCCGCTTGACGTGTGCTTTTTCCCATTTCGCTCGTGCGGCCGCACACGCCGGCGCGTCCCACGGATAGTTGCCTGCTCCGCCCGGTCGAAGGTCCACCGGGTCGGCATAACACGTTGAAGGCGGCGAGGCGTTTGCTGGTGAGCCGTCTTGTTGCGCCGCAGCCGGCGATGAGTTGCACATCGCGACCAAGCACAAGAATAACCCTAGCAGAGGAGACGAATAGCGTTGCATACCGGTGTTTTTCTCGACGAAGGCTCGTCGGCAGATGATTGTCAAAATCTCTATCGGTACTTTTGCCTGCCTTTATTACAATTCGCTCGGGGTCGGCCGGCGCGGGCTGCACTGCCGGCATCGCAATCAATCCAGCGAAATTAGCGCTATCTTTTTGGCATGCGCAGCGGCGCCGAACTGAGCGAACAACGGACGTTTGAGGGGATGACCTGCTCCATCCCGACGACGTTCTTCGCGTCGAGCGCTCCTTCAACGGCGATGTGCATCATGACCGTCGTCGGCGTGGCACCATGCCAATGCTGCCGCCCGGGCGGGAACCAGACGACGTCGCCGGCACGGATCTCGCAGAAAGTCGCGATCAACATCTGCCCCAGAGGATGAGTGCCACGCGAGCCTCATCCCGGGCTTGCACGACGAACCCATACGCCGCGCCCGCGACGCGAGCCGTTTCCAGATCGCTTGGTGTCCCCGCCTTCCCAAACCAGAACGCCGCATGGCTACGGCCGGCCGCGTCGGGTCGTTTCGCCGAGGCCGGCTCCGCGCAGGCGCACGATTCAGGAGTTCGGCGCGCCGGCCGATATTGAAGTCAAACTCTCAACCAGCTTCCGCCATTGAGATACGAATGAAACAACGTGCCTCACACATACCACACAAGCGGTGGCATGAAGAACGGCGTAGTACCGTTCGCGTACCCGTCGATCACGTCGTGGCATATACGACCGGTCGATCGGGCCCGATCATCGCGAACGTCTCCCAGATCTCAAGTACGAGTCTGCGGCTGGTCGCCGGCGAACCGATTGCGGTCGGGACCATTATTACGGTTGCGTTCCCGTCGGGAGCGCTCCAGTGCAAAGACGGAACACAACGAATGCACGTCTTTGATGGGCGAATCGTTCACGAGTCAACCCAGTTTCGTCAGTATAGCTATGGTGTCGACCTTTTCGAGAACCTGGAAAATGCCGACGACCTGCGTTGGACGATCCTCCAATCGAGTCTCCGTCGAACGGCCGCGACCAGACTGCGCGTGCTCGCAAAAAGGCGAACCTGACCGTCGTCCCTTTACCGTCGGCAAGTAAGCGAGTTAACGCCCGTCGAGGATCGACTTCGAGACCACGACGGCTTCCAGGCGGCTCTTGACGTTGAGCTTGCGCAGAATTGCCGAGATGTGGGCCTTGACCGTAAACTCCTCGACGTTGAGATCGCTGGCTATTTGGCGGTTCGAGCGTCCTCGGGCGAGCAGTTCGAGCACGGCCCGCTGGCGCGGAGAGAGAATCTCGGATCGCGCTGCCGCCGGCTGATGGAATTCCATCGGACCGTAGACGTCGCCGGCGAGAACGCTGCGAATCGCCCGTTCCATCTCCAGCTTGGTCGCCGACTTTGAAATAAATGCCGCGGCTCCCAAAGCGAGCACCTGCTCGACCGTTTCCCGATCGTCGCGGGATGAGACGACGAGGATCGGCGTCTCGGGAATCACCGCGCGCAGTTTGCTAAGTTCATCAAGCGGGTCGGAAGACCCAGGCATGATAAGATCGACGAACGCCAAATCAAAAGCGCCGTCTGAGACTGCGGCCCGGACCGTTTCTGCGAAGCTGTGAGCCTCGACGATTTCCGTGGGCGAAAAAGAAGCGCCGATCACATGCCGCAACGCTTCCCGGAAGAGTGGGTGGTCGTCGGCCAGGAGGATCCGCGTCGTTCGCTTCAAGGATTGAACTTTCGTAGAATATGTCTCTTAACGCAACTAAGCTACAATTCACCGATTAGTAGAGGAACCTTCTTGCCACAAACCCGGGGAGACGCATGACTGCTACACTAGAGGCCAAGACGACACAGCCGCTGTTTGATCTCACGACGCTTGGAGTTCAAAATCCCTTCCGCCCGCGCTACGACAACTTCATCGGCGGCAAGTTCGTGCCGCCCTCAGACGGGCGCTATTTCCCGAACGTGAGTCCAGTAATCGGGCAACCTTTTACCGAGATCGCCCGATCGTCCGCAGCCGATGTTGAGCTTGCGCTCGACGCGGCACACGAGGCGCGAGCCCGTTGGGGGATGACGTCGGTCGCCGAACGCTCGGGGGTCCTCCTCAAGATCGCCGACCGCATGGAGGAAAAGCTCTCCGTGCTGGCCCTTGCGGAAACCATCGACAACGGCAAACCGATCCGCGAGACGACGTTAGCGGATATCCCGCTCGCAATCGATCACTTCCGCTACTTTGCCGGCGTCCTGCGCGCGCAAGAAGGCGGGATCAGCCAGATCGATGCTGATACCATCGCCTACCACTTCCACGAGCCGCTCGGCGTCGTCGGCCAGATCATTCCGTGGAATTTCCCGATCCTCATGGCAGTCTGGAAACTTGCGCCCGCCATCGCCGCAGGCAATTGCGTGGTGCTCAAACCCGCCGAACAGACACCGGCCTCGATCATGGTCCTCATCGAGATGATCGCCGACCTCCTGCCGCCCGGCGTGATTAACATTGTGAACGGCTTCGGGCTCGAAGCTGGGAAGCCGCTGGCCTCCAACAAGCGCATCTCCAAGATCGCCTTCACCGGTGAGACGACCACGGGCCGGCTCATCATGCAGTACGCCGCGCAGAACTTGATTCCGGTGACCCTCGAACTGGGCGGTAAATCGCCGAACGTCTTTTTCGCCGACGTGATGCGCGACGACGATGCGTTCTTCGACAAGGCGCTCGAAGGCTTCACGATGTTCGCCCTCAATCAAGGCGAAGTCTGCACCTGCCCCTCGCGTGCACTGGTTCAAGAATCGATCTACGAGAAGTTCATGGAACGCGTGCTGCCGCGAGTTAAGGCCGTCGTTCAGGGCAACCCGCTCGATCCCAGCACGATGATCGGCGCCCAAGCCTCGAACGAGCAACTTGAAAAGATCCTGTCGTATTTCGACATCGGCCGCGCAGAAGGGGCGAAAGTCCTGACCGGCGGCGCGCGCAACCAGCTCGACGGTGCGTTCAAAGACGGCTTCTACGTCCAGCCGACCGTCTTCGAAGGCAAGAACTCGATGCGCGTGTTCCAGGAAGAGATCTTCGGGCCGGTCGTGAGCGTCACGACGTTCAAAGACGAAGCCGAAGCGCTCGAGATCGCGAACGATACGCTCTACGGATTGGGCGCCGGAGTCTGGTCGCGCGATAGCGGCACGATTTTCCGGATGGGCCGCGGCATCCAAGCCGGGCGCGTATGGGTGAACAACTACCACGCTTATCCGGCGCATGCCGCATTCGGTGGATACAAGCAATCCGGCATCGGCCGCGAGAACCACAAGGACATGCTGGACCACTATCAGCAGACGAAGAACGTTCTCGTGAACTACAACCCGAACAAGCTTGGATTCTTCTAAACCGGCGACGCGTGTCGACGCGACCCCCGCAGCCGCTCAACTCATCGAGCGGCTGCGGGAGCGCCACGGCCCCATCATGTTCCATCAGTCCGGCGGCTGTTGCGACGGCAGCAGCCCGATGTGTTACCCGGTTGGCGATCTGCTGTTAGGCAGCGCCGACGTGCGACTCGGCGAGATCGCCGGCGCGGGATTCTACATGAGCGCTTCGCAATTCGAGTATTGGCAGCATACCAAGCTCATCATCGACGTCGTCGAAGGGAGAGGCGGTATGTTCTCCCTCGAGAACGGCGAAGGCGTCCGCTTCCTCACCCGTTCGCGCATGTATACGCCCGAGGAACTCGACTCTCTACAACCCGTCGAAGTCGTCTCGTAAATCACTTACTCGTAAAGGATCTTGCATGATCGAACGTCTTTCTAGGCGCGGTCGCGTCTTTAGTTATGTCGGCATCGCGGCACTTGCGACGGCCGCGTTTTTCGGCGCCCGCGCGGTCCCCAGTCACGCGGCGGCGGCATATCCGTCCGTCACCGACGAGCGCCTGACCGCTGCGGCGACCGATGACGGCTGGTTGATGTACCGGCGCACGTGGGATAGCCAAGGCTTCTCTCCGATGGATCAAATCACGGCGAGCAACGTCGCCGATCTCAAACCCGTCTTCACCTATGATACCGGACTCAAACAAGGGCACGAAGCCGCGCCGATCGTCAACGGACATTTCATGTACGTGACGACGCCGCTCGATCATCTCATCGCGATGGATGCAACGACCGGCAAAGTGCTTTGGAAATACGTCCACACGCTTCCGCCCGCCGCGCTCAAAACGGTGTGCTGCGACGTCGTCAATCGCGGCGTCGCGCTTTACGGCGACAATGTCTATATGGAGACGCTCGACAACCGCGTCATCGCGTTCGACGGGATGACCGGCAAGATCGTTTGGAACAAGCAGCTGCGTGATCCGGGCGTCGGGTACGCGATGACGGCCGCACCGCTGGCCATCGAAGGCGGCAAGATCATCACCGGGATCGCCGGCGGAGAATACGGCGGCCGCGGCTTCATCGTCGCGCTCGATGCCAAGACCGGCGAGCAGCTTTGGAAATTCCAGACCGTGCCTTCGCCGAGCGAACCCGGCGGCAACACCTGGAAAGCCGGCATGTACAAGACCGGCGGCGGCTCGACGTGGCTGACCGGCAGTTACGATCCCGAAACGAAGACGATCTTTTGGGGCGTCGGCAACCCCGGCCCGTGGCTGGCAGATCTGCGGCCCGGCACGAACCTCTATACCGAATCGGTGGTCGCACTCGATCCCGCGACCGGCAAACTGAAATGGTATTATCAATACACGCCGCACGACACCTGGGACTACGATTCGACCAGCCCGCAGATCCTCGCGGACATTCCGTATAAAGGCTCGACAGTCAAGGCGCTCATTCACGCCGATCGTAACGGCTACGTGTTCGCCCTCGATCGCTCGAACGGGAAGTTCCTGTGGGCCAAGCCCTTCGTCAAAGCCACGTCGGTGGTCGGCTTCAGCGCCGCCGGCAAACCGGTGACGGATCCGAAGATGCGCCCACATCTGGGCACCTCGGTCTTCACCTGCCCGAGCTTCTTGGGCGGCACGAATTGGTATCCGCCGTCGTACGACCAGACCAATCACATGCTCTATCTGCCGAGCAATCAGTGGTGCATGACGATGAAAGGCGTCGGCACGGACTATAAGGCCGGCCTGCCATACCTCGGCGAATCGTTCAAGGTGGTTCCGCAGCCCGGCTCCGATGGTTACGGTGTGTTCCAAGCAATCGACATGAGCACCGGCAAGCGCACTTGGAGCTACGACACGAAGCTCCCGTGCAACGGCCCGGCACTCTCCACTGCCGGCGGCGTGGTCTTCACCGGCACCCTCGATCAGAAGTTCCTGGCCTTCGACGCCAAGACCGGCAAGATTCTGTGGACCTATAAGACCAATTCGGGCATCGTCGGCGTCCCGACGACGTACAAAGTCGACGGCAAGCAATACGTAGCAGTGTTCGCCGGCTACGGCGGCGCGACGCCGATTTGGGCGCCGGCCACCAAAACCGACGGCATTCCGACCGGCGGCCGGCTCTACGTCTTCGCACTGCCCGGCAGCAAATAGTGCCATTGCGGCCGCGTCGATTCGGCGCGATCCTCGCGGCAGCAGCACTCGCCCTCGGCCTTCACGGGCCGGGGGCGAGTGCTGCCGGTGGTCCGCCCCGCCCGAACACCGCCTGTCTTGATTCGTCAAGTCCGTCGTACGCGGTCGACCGCCGCATCGTCGCGTCACTCGCGCGCTTCGGCGATCCGCTCAAACCCTTCACCTTCGATGGCAGCTCGGGTGTAAGCGATCGCTTCTTCGCTTATTTGGGACATCTGAAATGCGGGCTCATCATGGGCTTCCCGGTCGATCTGACCGATCCCGACCCGCCCAACGGTTTGGCATTCACCAAACCCTATCTGACGACGGCGTACGTGCTGGTCGGGCGCACGCCGCTGCGCCAAGCCACACTCCGGCCCGGAATGACGATCGCGGTCGGGATGGCGACGTCACCGCACTTCTATCTCGCGGGTGCGTTCGGGAAGGTCCCGAACTACACCGCCGACACCTACCAAACCCAGGAACAGGTCTTGGAAGCTCTTCTCTCCCGGCATGCCGACGCGGCGATGGTGTGGAAACCGTCGCTCGTACGCTATCGGGCATCGCATCCCCAAGCGCGGGGCCTCTACGTATCGCCGCTGAATATTGCGCACGCACGTTGGCACATCGCCGCGCTCTACCTTGAAAGCGACCCCGCTCAGGCCCGCCGCTTCGAGGGCGCACTCATTCGGCTCGAACGCAGCGGTGAACTTGAATCGATCGTCAGTCCATACGAACGGGAGAACGGATAGAAACATGAAGCCTTATTTTGCCGCACTGCTCGGCGTTACGATCTTCGCTGGCGCATCGGTGGCGTCGTCACAAGCGGGAAGTTCGGGCCCGTCCGTTTTCACCAGCGCCCAAGCGTCCGCGGGCGCGAAAACGTACGCGGCACAGTGTTCGCGCTGCCACGGGGCGAAGCTGGAGGGCGTTTCGGCCCCGGCACTCACCGGCTCGGGCAGCGGGCTCAACGGAGATTCGGTCAGCGAGGCCTACAAGTTCATTTCGACGCAAATGCCGGCCGGCAACCCCGGCAGTTTGTCGAGCACCGAGTATCTCAATATCGTCGCGTACATTCTCAGCCGCAACGGTCATGCGGCCGGAACGAAAGCGTTGACGCCGGCCGTCGTCAAGTCGAGCAGCATGAAGTTTTGATGGATCGCGCGACCTTTGCCGCGCTGCTCGCGGCAGGAGCCGCAGGCGTACCGCTTGCGGCTTTCGCACGCCGCCTCGAAGGCAGCGTAACGACGCAGCAAACGCTGTTCGCGTCCTTGCCGCGCATTGAGCCAGGCAGTTGGACCCGCATTATTTTGGGTTCGGGCGCCGAGTATCAGAAACAAGTCGGGGCCGGGTTCGAGCGCGATCCGAACGGGAAGCGGCTGCTGTATTTCGAGACGCAGATCGGCAGTCCGGGCGGATCGTGCAATCCGAGTTCGATGCGCAAATCGTATTTGCGCGCCGGCCGCTTCGGATCGCTGCTCGATACGTACCCGTTGCTCGTCAGCATCGGGCGAACCGAGAATTTCATCTATCGTTTCGGCGACACGACCGACGGCAGTCACGTTGCCCGTACGGACACGACGTTGCGGCTGTTCGACGAAGCCTACCTCTACGATACGCGGCCGATACGGATCGTCTCGGTTGCCCCGCAGACCATCCACGCGGCCAGCCGCAACGTCGATGCCACGCACGTCGTCGCCGAGTTCACCGCCGGCAGCGCCAACTCCAAGCAGCGCCTGCGACGAGTCCAACTCTGGCACCACCCGGCATTTCCGTTTGGCGTCGTGCGCTATCACGCGACGCTCGACGGTCTCGAGCCGTTCCGTGCGCACGTGTATGCTTTCGGCGGCCGCTTTCATTCGCTGCTCGATCTCCCGCTTGCTCGAGCCCGCGACATGACGCGCGACGGTCAGTACGGGCAGCTGCCGATGAGCGTCGGTTCGTAGCGTCGCGCGCCGGAGCTACTTCGCCGTCGGGAAATGCATCGAGGCGTGTTTGGCGGACGCGATTTCATCGTCGGGCCAGCGGGTCGTCACGACTTTGCCGCGCGTGTAAAATTTGATGCCTTCGGGACCGTGAATGTGGTGGTCGCCGAATAGTGACGCCTTCCAGCCGCCGAACGAATAGAACGCCATCGGCACGGGGATCGGCACGTTGATCCCGATCATGCCGACTTCGATATCGCGCTGGAAGATGCGCGCGGCGCTGCCGCTGCTAGTGAAGATCGCGGTCCCGTTGCCGTACGGGTTGGCATTGATGAGGCCGATCGCTTCGACGAGCGTCTCAGCTCGCACCACGACGAGCACCGGCCCGAAGATTTCGTCGGTGTAGATATCCATCTTGGGCTCGACCTTGTCGAAGAGCGTCGGTCCCACGAAATAGCCGTTGGGGTAGCCGTCGATCGAACAATCGCGGCCGTCGACGACCAGCGTTGCCCCGGCTTCCGCGCCACGGTCGATGTAGCCCTTGATGCGATCGCGGGCCTGCGCCGTCACGACCGGTCCCATGTCGCATGACGCATCGGAACCCGGACCGACCTTTACTTCCAATGCTTTCTGTTTGAGCCGCGCGATGAGCGGATCGGCCGCGTCGCCGACGGCAACCACTGCGGAGATCGCCATACAGCGTTCCCCCGCCGATCCGTACGCCGCGGCGGTGATGTGGTTGGCGGCAAACTCCAAGTCGGCGTCGGGCATGACGACGGCGTGATTTTTTGCGCCGCCCAAAGCCTGAACGCGCTTGCCGCTCTTGGTCCCGCGTTCGTGCACGTAGCGCGCGATCGGCGTGGAGCCCACGAAGGACACGGCAGCGATGCCGGGATGATCGAGCACCGCATCGACGGCGACCTTGTCGCCGTGCACGACGTTGAAGACGCCGTCCGGCAGGCCAGCTTCGGCGTACAGGTTCGCGACGAAATTCGAGGCCGACGGATCGCGCTCGGACGGCTTGAGCACGAACGTGTTCCCGCACGCGATTGCGACCGGATGCATCCACATCGGCACCATGGCAGGAAAGTTGAACGGCGTGATGCCCGCGCACACGCCCAGCGGCTGGCGGAACGAGAACAGGTCGACGTCGGCCGAGACTTGATCGGAGTATTCGCCTTTGAGCAGCTGCGGAATCCCGCAGGCGTACTCGATGACCTCCATGCCGCGCGTGACCTCGCCCTGGGCGTCGGAAACGACCTTTCCGTGTTCGCGGGAAACGATTACGGCTAATTCTTTGGTATGCTTGAGAACCAAATTGCGGAAAGCGAACATCACCCGTGCGCGCCGCGTCGACGATGCGTCCCGCCATTCGAGAAACGCTTTGTGCGCCGTTTGCACCGCGGCGTCGACGTCGGCGGGCTCGGCGAGCAGCACCTCGGCTTCCTGTTCGCCGGTCGCCGGATTGTACACCGCAGCCGTGCGCTGCGAAGTCCCGTTCGTATCGCGGCCGCCGATGCGATGTTGGATCGTCTTGAGCATCGTTTTCATGAGTAGTGTTTACCTTTCAGCGGCATCGGAGAGATCCGGCTCGTCGTACGCCCGCGGGCGATTCTCGAGCGGGGCCGTCAGAGATACAGGCGTTGGTGCTGTTTGCTCGCGACGTACCCCTCACGCGCAAGCTGCGTCGATTCGAGCCGCGACACTTCCGCGACCGGGACGTCCCACCACGCTTCGGAGTCGGGGGCCGTCACGAGCGGGTCGGTCTCGACATAGACGACGGTCGTGCGCGTCGAGGCCCGGGCGCGTTCGAGCGCCGTCCGGAACTCCGCGGTCGTACTCGCCCGCAGGACGTCGCAACCCAAACTGGCGGCGTTTGCGGCGAGATCGACCGGCAGGGTGCCGCCGTCGAGCCTCCCCGTCGCCGGGTCGCGGTAGCGGTAACGCGTGCCGAAACGCTGCGACCCGACCGACTCCGAGAGTTCGCCAATCGATTGAAACCCGTGATTCTGAATGAGAACCACGTTGATCTTGATGCCCTCTTGGATCGCGGTGACGAGTTCGGAATTCATCATCAAGTACGAACCGTCGCCGACCATCACGAAGACTTCGCGGTCAGGCGCGGCCATCTTCACGCCGACGCCGCCGGCGATCTCATAGCCCATGCACGAATAGCCGTACTCGACGTGATAGCCCTTGGGGTCGCGCGTGCGCCACAGTTTGTGCAAGTCGCCGGGGAGACTTCCGGCGGCGCAAACGACGACGTCGCGCGGCTCGCTCACCGCGTTGACGACGCCGACGATCTCGGCTTGCGCCGGCAGCGGCGTATGGCGCTGGCCGTACGCGGCTTCGACCGTCGCATCCCAAGCCGCCGCGAGCGCCCGTATCCGCTCGCCGTACTCGCGGCGAACGGTCCAGCTGCCGAGCACCTGCTGCAGCGCAAGCAAGCCCACGCGGGCGTCGGCGACGAGCGGAATCCCGGCATGCTTGCCGGCATCGAGCGGGACGACATTGAGATTGATGAAGCGCACGCCCGAACCGGCGAAGATGCTGCGCGACGCGGTGGTGAAATCGCTCCAACGCGTACCGATGCCGAGCACGACATCGGCGTCACGCGCGAGCGCGTTTGCGGCAGCCGTCCCGGTCGCGCCGACCGCTCCGACCGCGCACGGGTGATCGTAGGGCAGCGAGCCTTTGCCGGCCTGACTCTCGGCCACGGGGACGCCGGTCGCTTGGGCAAACATTTTGAGCGCGTCGACGGCCTCGCTGTAGATGACACCGCCGCCCGCGACGATGAGCGGGCGCTGCGCGCTGCGCAGCAGCACCGCGGCATCGTGCAGCGTGGCCAAGTCCGGCGGCGGACGCCGGACGCGCCACACGCGCTTGGCGAAGAATTCGGCCGGCCAATCGAACGCTTCGGCCTGCACGTCTTCGGGCAGCGCCAGCGTCACCGCGCCGGTCTCGATCGGATCGGACAGCACGCGCATCGCGGCGACGGCCGCCGTCAGCAGCTGCACCGGCCGTTCGATCCGGCTGAAAAACCGCGAGACCGGGCGGAAGCAATCGTTGACCGTGACGTCGAGGGTCGCTGGATCCTCGAGCTCTTGCAGCAGCGTGCCGGCGCTGCGTGTTGCGAACGTGTCGCTGGGCAGCAGCAGCACCGGCAGCCGGTTGATCGTCGCAAGCGCGGCGCCGGTGATCATATTGGTCGCGCCCGGACCCACCGACGACGTGCACGCATACGTCGAAAGCCGATTCTTCATGCGCGCGTACGCAACGGCGATATGCACCATCGCCTGTTCGTTGCGCGCCGGAAAGTAGCGCAGGTCGTCTTGCGCTTCGAGCAGCGCTTGGCCCACGCCCGCAACATTTCCGTGCCCGAAGATGCCTAGACACCCGGCGATCAACCGCTGTTCGATCCCGTCGCGCTCCGTGTACTGAGCGGCCAGAAACCGCACCAGTGCTTGCGCGACGGTGAGACGATACATTTTGCCGTTCAAACTCATGTTGCTTGCCCAGACGTGGAGATGGCAGAAGTCATTGGAAGGCGCGGATCGATCTCGGCCCCGGCCCAGGACGAGCGAATCCACGCGTGCGCGGGATCGTCGCAAAACCGCCAGACGCGTTCGCCCGGACCGGCCATGACGTTGAGATAATACAGATCGTAGTCGGGCGCGGCCATCGACGGTCCGTGATAGCCGAACGGAATGAGCACGATGTCGCCGCTGCGAACTTCGGTACAAACGTCGATCGGGTGCTGCGGATCCGACGCGTACACCCGCTGGTACGCGAAGCCGGCACCGGCCATCCCCGGCGCAACCTCGAAATAATAAATCTCTTCGAGCGCTTCTTCCAGACCGGCGCGATGCTGGTCGTGTTTGTGCGGCGGATACGACGACCAATTCCCGCCCGGCGTCAGGACTTCGACCGCGATGAGCCGATCGGCCTCGAAGACCTCGGGCGAACAGAAGTTATGGACTTCCCGGCTGGCGGCCCCGGCGCCGCGGAGTTCGACCGGAACGTTCGCCGCCGGTCCGTAACGAAATGGAAACCGGCGTTCGGCGCGCGCTCCCGGTAACGCGAAGCGCCCGCCGCCAACCGTCGCGACCCGCACTTTTGCGGCGCGCGGCAGGTACGCAAAATCGCTGACCTCGGTGAACAGCGAGCCGCGGCCGGTGAGTTCGATCCGCCGATCGTCACACTCGACCGCGCACGCGCCGCTCAGCGGCAAGACGAGCATCTCGTCTCCGGCCGTATCGAATTCGATCGATTCGCCGGGCGGCAGCTCCAGCACGCGTAAACTGCTGTATCCCCAGCCGGCGCGCTCGGGAGTGACGACGGCGGAAAACGGACCGTGCGCCGATGCGCGGGCCGGAATATAGCGCTCGTTAGACAAGGCTCGCACGCTCCGCAAACAGACTCACCGACGTGTCGACCGCGGCCGCGACGTCGTCATCCGGAGGATACAACAGGCGCCGGCCGATCACCAAGCCCACCACCGACGGCTGCCGCAGCGCGGTCAGGGGCCGCAGGCCCGCGCTGCGAATCGCGTCGAGTCCGCCGTTATGCATGGACGCCCGGCGTGAGCATCGCCTCGACCTCTGCTTCATCGGGCATGGCGTCCGCGCAGGCCAGCCGCGAGGCGACGAGCGCACCCGCGGCATTGGCAAAGCGCATGATTCGCTCGATATCCCAACCAGCCAGCAATCCGTGGCACAGCGCGCCGCCAAAGGCGTCGCCCGCCCCGAGGCCGTTGACGACCGTTACCGGCACGGGTGGGACTTCAGCCGACCCCTTGCCGTCGACGGCCAAGACGCCCTTGGGCCCCTGTTTGACGACGGCCAACTCGACGCCGCAATCGCGCAGCGCCTGCGCCGCCGCCCGCGGTTCGCGAACGCCGACGGCGACCTCGCATTCCTCGAGATTGCCGACCGCCACCGTGACGTGCTCGAGCGCGCGCCGGACCCACGGCCCCGCGGCCTGGGGTGAATCCCAAAACATCGGACGATAGTCGAGGTCGAGCACGGTAATACCCGACTTCGCGCGCGCTTCAAGTGCGGCTAACAGCGCGGTGCGGCTGGGCTCTTGCGAGAGGCCCGTGACCGTCACCCAAAAAATTCGCGCGGCCCGGATGGCGTCGAAGTCGAGTTCGCTTGCGTAGATTTCCAAGTCCGGGGCTTTGGGCAGCCGGTAGAAGTACAGCGGGAAGTGGTCGGGCGGGAAAATCTCGCAAAAGACCACCGGCGTCGGGAGATGCGCAACCGGGGTGACGAAACGATCGTCGACGTTGAACTTTTTGAGCGCGTCGTGGATGTACGCCCCGAACGGATCGTTTCCCGTGCGCGTGATGACCGCCGCGCGGCGACCGTAACGCGCAGCGGCCACGGCAACATTGGTCGCGGTGCCGCCCAGAAACTTCGCGAACGAGGTGACGTCGCGCAGCGACACGCCGATTTGCTGGGGATAGATGTCGACCCCACTGCGGCCCATCGTGATCACGTCGAACGGTGCGCCGGTGCTCATCGATTTTTCCAACGGTCGCTCTTCTCCTTAACCGCCGGCGCGATCGCAAACCGATCGGCTGGACGCGAGATTTCGGGAGCCTAACCGGTTCCCTTACGCGGCAGACAACATGTGCGCGAGCAGCGAACGCAGCCGCTCCACCCGCAACGGCTTGCCCAGATAGCCGAAGCCGCGTTCGGCCGCGCGACGGCGTGTCGCTTCGTTGGGGTCGGCGCTGATGACGATCGCCGGAATCTTCGTGCACGCAAAGGATGCGCGAACCGCATCGATCGCATCGAAACCCGTCGCGCCGTCGAGCAAATGGTAGTCGGCGAGAATGACGGCGGGCAGTTCGCGCCGCCCCAGCGAGAAGCGGACGGCGTCGTCGACCGAACGCGCGGCAATCGCGTCCATGCCCCAGCCGCGCAAAATCCGGCGCATTCCGTCGAGCGCAGCACCGTCGTCGTCGACGATGAGCACGGTGCGGCCGCGAAACACCTCGCCCGCCCGTTCGCTGGGCACCGCGGCCGCCGCCGGAGCGGCTTCGCCCGCGGCAAGCGCAACCGTCACGCTGAAGACCGAGCCGCGCCCCTCACGCGACCGCACGTCGACCGTCGCGTCGATGAGCGGTGCGATCCGGTCGACGATCGCCAAACCGAGTCCCATTCCGGGCGAGCGGTCCTGCCCGCGATTGCGATTGGCAAGCCGGTGAAACTCGCGGAAGATATCGCTCAGACTTGCCGCCGGTATGCCCGGGCCCGTATCCCAGACCTCAACGCGCGCGGTGTCGCCGCGCCTCCGCACGCCCAGCAGAATCCCGCCTCGCTCCGTATAGCGCAGAGCATTGCTGAGCAAGTTGCGCACGATGCGTTCGAGCAGGCCCCGATCGCTATGAACCACGGCATCGCAGGGAACGACGCGCAACCGCAGCCCGCGTTCTTCGGCCGCCAACCCATACTCGCCGGCGAGGTGATGCAGCAGCGGTTCGAGCGCGAAGTCGCTCATCTCGACGCGCAGCGCACCGGCGTCTAAGCGCGACATCTCCTGCAGCGTTCGCAACAAAGTTTCAGCGCTTTCGAGCGAACGCGCAACCCGTTCGAGCATCTGCGTCGTCTGCGCGTCGAGCGGCCGCTCGGCGATCGCGTCGACGAAGAGCCGTGCAACATTGAGCGGCTGCATCAAGTCGTGGCTGGCCGCCGCCAGAAACTCCGTCTTGCCGGCATTGGCGCGCTCGGCTTGCGCTTTGGCGATCTGCAATGCCGCCTCGATCGCTCGGCGCTCGTCGATCTCATCGGACAGCCGGCCGTTGAGCGACTGCAATTCGGCCGTCCGCTCGCGCACCGTCGACTCCAAGATGATCGCGGCTTGAAACAAACTGAACGCGTTCCCCTGCGCGTCGGTGCTGCGCTCGACGCGGTTCATGAGCACGCTGACGATCTTGCGCAGCTTCTTGTTTTCGCGCGCAAGATCGCCTACGGACGGACGCCCGTCCTCGAAGATCGCGCTCACCGCCGGCCGCTCCGGCCAAACGCGATACCGCTGAACGTCTGGTTGAGGTGCATCGCCTGAAACTGCTCGCCGTACGTCGAAAAACCCACGACGTTGTTCGCCGCCAGCATCCCCGAAACGTGCGCTTCCATCCCGCGCGTCTGCAATTCAAGCCGCCGGAAAATGCAATCGAATCCCAAAACCGCAGCCGGCGGCCCGACGGCCTGTTCGATCCTCGTGAACAGCCGCTGCAAATCGCGAACCATGTCGATGCCGGTGCCGGCAGAAAGCACCAGCCCTTCATCGATCGCACAATAAAACGTCAGGCTCGAATCCTCGTTGACGCTTCGGATCGAGCGCACGTAGTCGTCGCCGCCCACGCGAACGGTAAGCGGATGGGTCGCAAGCTGCATCGGTGCGAGCGGTTCGATCCCCGCCCCCGAAAGCCGGGCATATTCAACGCTCGCCGGTTCGGCGTTGATCTCGGTGACGACGCGCCGCATCGGGTCGGCTTCCGTGATAACCATCTTGGTATCGAGACTGCGGATATGCTGCGTCTTGAAAACCTCGAACGGCCGCTCGGTATGAATCAACGCCAGCACCGCACTCTCGGCAAAGAAGGCGCCCTCATGAAAGACCACTGTTTCTTTGAACCGCAGATTATCGCCGGCGGACCCGCCCACGAGCGGAATATCGCCCAACTCGCGCACGATCGCACTGAGGATGGGCTCCTCGAGCCCGGCCAACCCATCGATGAGCAGCACGGCAAACGTATTGCTCGCCTTCGCGCTCGGCGCTTGCGTGCGCAAGCGCTTGACCAATCCGCCGACCGTCGCGCAAACACTGAGCAGCGACCGGGTCGTGAGATGCTCGCAGCGGTCGCTGACGACCAAGAACTCCGAACGCGGAAAACTGATCCCCACCAGTGCCCGCTCGGTATACCCCTCCAGTGAAATCTCACCAGCGGTGCTGCAACCCAGCAGATTCGCTCCGGCGAACCGATCGGCCAGCGCCGACTCGAGCGCTTCGAGGTCGTACGTCGCCGAGCAAAAGAAGATAACCGCACCGGTATCGGGCGCGTACAACTGATCGGCAAGCTCGCGGGCCGCGAGTACCGGATCGGAATTACGGCTCAGCCCTCGGCGGATCGGCGCCATCGTACCTATCGTTCGGCACCGGATCAAGCCGAGCCCGTCCTTTGTCGCAGGTAACAAATCTTTCGCAAAGCAGCGCCGCCGGCTCCAGAATCGCGCTCGCTAGGTCGATACGAGATGTATGAACCCCCAAACGCTGACGGTGGTCGGCGCGCCGAAACTTCACTGTTCGGGCACGACCCGGTCGCAGGCGCTCTGTCGCGGCCACGTCCGCTACGTATGCGCCTGCGGCAGCGGCTGGTGCGGCACCCACGTGCTGCGCTCCGCGTCCGGCCTGAGCTGCCCGGCCTGCGCCCGCCCAGTCGAAGCAGCCTAGACCTGCGGCAGTTCCAGCTCCTCGCGGTCCGGGGCGGCCAACGGTTCCTCCAGGGTCGCAGCCAGCGTCGGCGCGTCCGGCAACGGCAGCTCCTCACCCATGGGACGCTGCAGCGCAAACGTAAGCCCGCCGTCGGGCCCCTGGGCGATCCCCCGAATTTCCCACCCCTGCGCCCCCATGAGCGCCAACGTCGGATCGATCCCGCCGGCCACGTCGTCCGGTTCCAGGGGATACAAAGCAAACTCGAAGCGCGAACGCATTGCCGTCTCGTACCCGCCGTGCCGCCCGAATATCGTGCGCCGCGAGCCTCTTTCCGGGGCTAGACCAGCAGCCCGACCATCTCGTCGTGGGTGGCCCCATTGGACGCCAAGATCGACCCGTTGGTAAGATCGAGCGGCGAGCCGTCGATCGCGGTGACCGTGCCGCCGGCCGCTTCGACGATGACCACGCCGGCAGCCATATCCCACGGGTTGAGATCCCACTCCCAAAACGACTCGAACCGTCCCGCCGCCACGAACGCGATGTCGAGCGCGGCCGACCCGTCGCGCCGGACGGCTTGCGCGACGTGCGACAGCGCGGCGAAATTGGCGGCGTTGCGCTCGTAGCGCGAAGGGATGAATCCCGTACAAACGAGTGCCTCGCTCACCGCGGGAATCGGTGAAACGGCGATCGGCTTGCCGTTGAGGGTCGCGGGTTGCCCGCGCCGCGCGGCATACAGCTCGCCGATCATCGGTCCGTAGACGGCGCCGGCCTCGAGCCGGCCCGCGCGTTCGTAAGCGATCGAAACGCAGAACAGCGGATAGCGATGCGCGTAGTTCGTGGTTCCGTCGAGCGGATCGACAATGAACCGCTCGTCGCCGGCGCCGGCATACACGCCGCCCTCTTCGCCGAGAATGGCCGCGTTGGGGAAGGCGGCATGGATCCGCTCGACGATGAGCGCTTCGGAGGCGCGGTCGGCGTCGGTGACCAAGTCGGCGCGGTGCTTGAAGGCGATCTCGCGCGGCCCGTCGAGCCGTTCCATGAGCAATGTCCCCGCCTCGCGAGCGAGCGAGATGATGAAATCGAGCGGGTCCACGGCTCTCCTCGAACGTAACGATGGGCTGTGTGGACAGGTAATCGCTCCCGCGTCGACCGCATCCTCGCGGCGATCGAGATTCCGGCCCTGGGCCTGTGGCTCGGCGCCCTGTGCGGTTTTGCCTTCATTTTCGCTCCGATCGCCTTCCGCATCGTCGCACCCCTGGACGTGACCCGCTTCGCGGCGCTCACTTCGTCAATCTTGGCGGCGCTGGCGATCATGGGGTACATTTGTGGGGGCATCGCGATCCTGATGGCCGTGTGGCGTTCGCTCGAAGCCGGCGATCGGATCTTCGACTTCGTGCGCGCGCTGCTGGTCGCGATGGCGCTGGTCTTGGTCTGGTTCGAGTCGCACGCGATCGTCCCCGCGATGGCCGCGGTCAACGACGTGAACTCGCCGCAGTATCACGCGCTGCACGGCCGGTCCACCATCGTCTACGGGGGAGTCGTTGTGCTCGGGCTCATCGCGATCGTCATGGCCGCCGCGCGCCGGGAGGGGTAGCATGCCTCCCCACGTCGAGCAACGGCCCGAAGCCTTTCGCGACGGCTTCCTGTCCGAATTCATCGGCTTGCCGGCCAAAGTGAAAGGCAGCGCATCGCGCACGCCGGCCGGAAAAATCGTCGATTTCCTGATTTCGCATCCCGAAGACACCTTTCCGCGGATCGATGCCGTCAAGATCAAGACCAAGGACGGAATGCGGATCGTCCCGATCGCCGAGGTGTCCGTCGACCGCAACGGCCCGCTGCTGCTCGACGCGTTTCCAACCATCGCGTCGCCCTCCGACGACGACGCGCTGTATCTGGTGGAAGATCTGCTCGACAAACAGATCGTGGACGTCGACGGCCGTAAGGTCGTGCGGATCAACGACCTCGAACTGGCGATGACCGGCGGCACGCTGCGCGTCGTGGCGGCCGAGGTGGGCGTTGCGGGCTTGCTGCGCCGGCTCGGCGCGGGACGAGTGGCCCGCGATCTGGTCGACCGTGTGCCGCGCAACCTCATCGCCTGGAACAACGTCGCCCCGATCCGCGACTTGAATCCCAACGAGATCAAGCTCTCGGTGAGTGAAGGCCGCTTGTCGCGGCTGCATCCCTCGGACTTGGCCGAGATCATCGGCGATCTCTCTGCCCAAGACGCCGCGCGCGTGATGGGGTCGCTCGACGACGAGACCGCCGCCGACGCGCTCGAACATCTCGACGCCGACACGCAGCGCGCGATCATCGACGATCTGGGCACCGAACGCGCCGCCGACATCATCGAGGAGATGGACGCGGATGACGCCGCCGATCTGCTCGGCGATCTTCCCGAAGAAAAACAAGCCGAACTACTCGCGGAGATGGACGCCGAGACCGCGCACGATCTGCGCGAACTCGTCAGCTACGGCGATCACACCGCGGGCGGCCTGATGACGACCGACTATCTCTGGATCTATCCGCACCGCACGATCGCCGCGACGATCGAGAAGATCCGCGAAATCGGACCGGAGACCGAGTTCATCTATTATCTCTACGTGACCGATCAGTCCGAAAAACTGCTGGGCGTCTTGAGTTTACGGACCTTGCTGCTGGCCAAGCCCGATGCCACCGTCGACAACGTGATGGAAACGGATATCGTCAGCGTCAGCGCCGATACGACGGCCGAAGACGTGGCCTCGATGATCGCTCGCTACGATCTGCTCGCGTGCCCCGTGCTCGACGACGACGGCAAAATGCAAGGCATCGTGACGGTCGACGATGCGATCGATGAACTCATCCCCGAGAAGCTCAAACGCAAACTGCCGCGCTTCACCAAACGTCCCCCGCGTCAAGCACACTCCACGGCCGCAGGGTAAGGATGGATACGCAACCTCCCGCAGCGAACCGGCCGGCGCCGGCCGCGCGGCCTAGTCTCGGCCGCACGCTCGTGATGTTCTTCTCGGTGATCGGCCCCGGGATCATCACCGCCAACGCCGACAATGACGTCGGCGGCATCCAGACCTATTCACTCGCCGGCGCACAATTCGGCTACTCGATGTTGTGGCTGCTGATTCCGGTGACGCTGGCGCTGATCGTCACGCAGGAGATGTGCGCGCGGATGGGCGCGGTTACCGGCAAGGGGCTGGCCGATCTGATCCGCGAGAACTTCGGCGTGCGGGTGACCTTCGTCGTGCTCTTGCTGTTCGTTTTCGGCGATCTGGGCAACACCGCGGCCGAGTTTGCCGGCATTGCGTACGCGTCACCGGTGTTTCAGAGTTACGTTCCGTTCCTCAACAAATACGTGCTCGTCGTGGGTGCGGCCGTGTTCGTTTTCCTGATGGTGACACGCGGCAACTACAAGGTCGTCGAAAAGATCTTCTTCGCCTTCTGCACGGTGTATTTGGCGTACGTCGTCAGCGGCTTTCTCGTGCATCCGCCCTGGCACGAGGTGCTCGCTCAAACCTTCATCCCGCACTTCAAGCCCACGCAAGCGTACCTGCTGACGGCGATCGGCGTCATCGGCACCACGATCTCGCCGTGGATGCAGTTCTACATTCAATCCGCCGTCGTCGAGAAAGGGGTGCGCGTCAAAGACTACCCCTACTCTCGCATCGACGTCGTGACCGGCGCGATCATCACCGACGTCATCGCTTATTTCATCATCGTGGCCTGCGCCGCGACGATCTTCGTTGCCAACCTCCATCTCGCGCCGGGCGCCAAACCGCTGGACGTCGAGAACGCCGGCGACGTCGCGACCGCACTCGTTCCGCTTGCCGGAAAGTACGCCTCGCTGCTGTTCGCGCTGGGACTGCTCAACGCGGCCGTCTTCACGGCATCGATCCTGCCGCTCTCGACGGCGTACTACGTTTGCGAAGCCTTCGGCTTCGAGTCGGGCGTCCAAAACCGGTTCCGCGAAGCGCCCGTCTTCTACTCGCTCTATCTCGCGCTCATCGTGATCGGCGGCGGGTTCGTTCTCATCCCGGGCGCACCGCTGGTCGCGATCATTTTCTACTCCCAGGTGCTCAACGGGGTGCTGCTGCCGGTCGTCCTAGTGCTCATGCTCCTGCTCATCAACCGCCCGCGGCTCATGGGCACTTACGTCAACAACCTGGCCTTCAACGTGATCGCCTGGGCGACGGTCGTCATCGTCGGCGTGCTGACCGTCGTCTCGACGATCCAGACGATCGTATCCGGGAACGGTGCGGGCGGTTAGCGCTTGCCGCCTTGCAGCTCAGCTGTAAGGGAACAATCCTTCGTGCGTTTTTAGAAGGGCTTCACGGCCCATTGGCCGATTGCAAAGGCCATAAGAACACAAACGCTCGAAACGATCGTGATCGCGAGTGCCACGTTTTCTTTACCGGCACGGCGACCGATTCCATTCGCAGCCATGTAACCGAACCAACCCAGCAGCGCAAACACGTAATGTAACGGCGGAGCCTGGAAATGCTGTGAAAGCACCCAGCCCCCGACAAGAATATGGACGGTTAGCAAATACAGCATCACGCGTCGGCCCCATGGCCACCAAATCAAAAGGACAGCAGTTGCCGCGACGAGGAAAGCGAGAGAGTAATGCAAGAGGAGAGCGTTGTTCATGCGCGGCGGGTTCGCCGCGACAGCGCGGATGCATTGCTCGCATTCGCCGAGGCGCTGGCACGCATTGCAGCAGGCGGCGGAGGTGCCCAGGCGCTGGCCGGACATCTTGCATCGGTGCTCGATGCGGCGGTGCTCATCGAGGACGCCGAGTGGCGCCACCTCGCGCTGGCCGGCACCGGCGATCGTTCGGTGCCCCCGTCGGTCCGTGATTTGCTGCCCCGCGACCTCAGCGACGCGTCGGACGGCGTTGAACTCGGCGCTCCGGCCGACGCGCGGTCGCGGGCCTTTCCCATTCGCGCCGGCGAGGCTCGGCTGGGCTGGCTTTCGATCTTTCCCGCGACCGGAAGTTTGGAGGGAAAGCACGGTTTGATTCGGCTCACCGCTGCGTCGGTGGCCGTCGAAATGTCCCGCGATAACGGCGGCAGCAAAGGGCGGCGGCGTTCGTTTTGGGATCGCTTATTGGCTCGCGCCTACGACGATCCGATCGAAGCTCGCGAGGACGCCACCGCACGCGGCATCGCTTTGGCGCCGGGCTACGTCGCGGTCGCGATCGAAGGCGAGGGTCTCGACGAAGCGACCGCGCCGCAGAAGAACGCCGAGATCCGGCGCGTGTGCCTGGACACCCTGGGGTCGCGCACCGGCGACGTCGTCGCGATCGAACGCGGCGGCGGGTTTCTGTTCCTGGTTCCGACCCCCCACGAAGTCGACGCGCAGAACGCCCGCACCGCGGCCACGCTGATCCCGCGCGGCATCACGCGCGCCGGAATCGACGTGAAGGTGGTCGGCGGCGTCGGCCAGCACGCCGATATGCTGCGGGTCGCCCAGAGCGTCGATGAAGCGCGCGAAGCGTTGACGATCGCACGGCGCATGTTCGGCGGTGCCCGGGTGATGCCGCACGACGACCTGGGCGTCTACCCGCTGCTGTACCGCGGCGGCGTCAACCGCGTCGAATGGCAAGCCTTCGCCGACCGCGTCCTCGAACCGCTGCGCGGCTACGACGAAAAGCATCAGACCGAACTGGTTCGCACGCTGCGCTTGTTCTTCGACGTCGGTCAGAACATCAAAGTCGCGGCCGCCTCGCTCAACGTCCACCGGCATACGGTGTTTTACCGGCTCCGTCAGATTGCCGAGATCGGCGGTCTCGACCTCGACAGTCCGCACGACCAGCTCACGCTGCGCGCGGCGATTGCGATCGATGCTCTCGGCGGTTAAGGACGGCGCCGCAGCGCGCCGCGAAATTCTCAAAACCGCCAAAGAACGCGGCGTCCGTTACGTGCGGCTGGCCTTCGTCGACATCCTGGGCATCGAGAAGAACATCATGATCCCGGCCAGCGAGTTGGAGCGCGCGCTGGGCGGCCACGTCACCTTCGACGGCGGATCGATCGACGGATTCGTGCGGGGTGAAGAGGTCGACATGACCTTGCGGCCCGATCCGGCGACGTTCGCGATCCTGCCCTGGACGCGCGACGGCGCCGCCGAAGCGCGCATCCTGTGCGACATCGCAATGCCCGACGGAACGCCGTTCGAGGGCTGCCCGCGCTCGACGCTCAAGCGCGTGCTCGAAGATGCCGGCGACGTCGTGTCGCGCGTGCGCACGGCGCTCGAAGTCGAATTCTATCTCTTCACCAAGCTTGCCGACGGCACGCCCACGACCCAGGCGCTCGACAACGGATCCTACTTCGACTTCTCGCCCAGCGACCGCGGCGACATCACCCGCACGGCGATGGTCTCATCGCTCGAAGCGATGGGTATCGGCGTCTCGAGCGCGCACCACGAACACGGCGCGGGTCAACATGAAATCGATCTAGCGGCGACCGGCGCGCTCTCGACCGCCGATCATCTCATCACCGTGCGCGGCATCATCAAGCACGTTGCCGATCAAAATGGCCTGCACGCGACGTTCATGCCCAAACCGCTGGAAAACCAAGCCGGCAACGGACTCCACGTCTATTTCAGCTTGGGCGACGTCGACGAAGCCATCCGGCTCCACGCCATCGCCGGCTTGCTCGAACACGCCCCGGGCTTCACCGCGGTCTGCAATCCCACCGTCAATTCGTACAAGCGGCTCGTCGCCGCCTGGGACGCACCGATCTATACCGTGTGGTCGCAGCGCAGCGCCAACGCGCTGGTGCGGGTCCCGCCGGCGGTCGAAGGGCAGCCGCTCATCGAAGTCCGCAGCCCCGACGCATCGTGCAACCCGTACCTGGCGATGGCGGTGCTCGTCGAATCGATCGCTGAAGGCATTCGCAGCCGCGCCTTGCCGGGCGATCCGTTCACCGGCTCGACCTACGAGCTGTCCGAAAAAGTGCGCAACGAACGCGGCATCGTCACGCTGCCGAAATCGCTGCGCGCAGCGATCACCGAACTCGACAAGGACATCATCGTGCGCGGCGCGCTGGGCGATCATATCTATCATGCGTTCCGCGACGCGAAGGTCGCCGAGTACGAGCGCTATCGGCGCGCCGTCCACCCGTGGGAGCACGAAGCCTACCTGCGCACGTACTAAACGCGAGCTTGGGATGCGCTTATTTCGCCCTGCCCAGGAGCATAGCGGCGAAGGTTGTTTAGCCAATGAGCCGCGTAGCGACGACGTCCAGGGCGAAATCAGAGCATCCCAATATGTTCGTCGAAGGCGCCCGATGGGTCGGCCACATCCGCAATCCCTATGGGCCTCGATCTCGTGATCCGATTGAATTGCAACCCGCCCCTGTTTTGAGGCGACCCGGTCTGTCACAAGCGGCGCCTTATGACGGTCTTCACTTCCGATGAAATTCGTAGTGTTAGGAGCAACTGGCGGCACCGGGATTGAAATCGTGAAGCGCGCGATCGAGCGGGGGCATTCCGTAACGGCGTTCGTTCGTTCCGGGCAGAGGCTTGCTCCGTTCGCGCCGAACGTCGATATCATCAAGGGCAGCCCCCTGAACGCGGCCGACCTCACACGGGTAATCTCGGGGCATGATGCCGTGTTGTCCGCCTTCGGTCCACGAGATCCCAGGAGCAGAGAACAATTGGTCGCGCCTTTCGCTCGCTCACTGACCGCTGCCATGGCTGAAAGCGACGTTTCGCGTCTGATAATCTTATCGGTCGCATTTCTATTTCGGGATTCCGTCTTGCCGCCGACGTACCCGTTTGGTCAGCTGCTCTTCAAACACCACGTTGCCGACTGCGCCGCCATGGAGACGATCGTTCAGGAAAGCGGACTCAATTGGACGATCGTCCGTCCTCCACAGTTGACAAATAAAACGCGCTCTGGGAAATCTCGCGTTCGTATCGGGCATCTCCCGTTCATGGGCTTTACGGCCTCGCGTGCAAACGTCGGCGACTTCATGGTCCAAGCCATGGAGCAACAATCCTACTCTCGACAAATCGTCGGCTTTTCGGATTGAGGACGAGTCGGAGCGAGGTCATGGCTGCAGCGAAGTCATGGCTGCATTGGAAGGTGCGTAAGCTTATCGGGATTCGTAACGACAAACAGTGTTTTCACCAAACCGTCGCAAACATCCAAGGCGAGAACGGAGTACGGGGTTCCGTTCAAATAGGAAACCACGCCAGGGTCGCCGTTGATCCACGTAGGTTTGGACACCAACTCGCGCGGAAGGTAATGCGCCATACCAAGTATCACTGCCCGTCCAACTTTGTCCGATCCGTTGACGATGTTGGAGACGGCCTTCCCTTTGCCGCCGCCGTCGCTGTGCAAACGAACATCGCTGGAAAGCAAGGCCAGTAGCCCATTCAGATCACCGGTGCGCGTGGCTTCGATAAATCGCTCGACAAGGATTCTGTGCTGCGGCATCGACACCCTGGAGCGGCGGCGTATGGTTCCGATGTGTCCTCGAGCTCGATGGAGCAGCTGCCGGCAATTCGCTTCAGTTTGACCTAGAGTCGCGGCGATCTCCGGATACTTGAAGTCGAAGACCTCCCGCAGTATGAACACCGCGCGCTCTACCGGCGTAAGGCGCTCAAGCAACACCAGTAGCGCCATCGAAAGCGATTCATCAACTCGGAGGACAGCCAGCGGATCGTTCGGGTCGTCGGTCACGATCGGCTCGGGCAGCCAGTGGCCGATGTACTGCTCACGTTTCACTCGCGACGACTGCAATTGATTGAGACACAGCCTCGTGATGATCGTCAGCAGAAACGCCCGAGGGTTACGTATATCCTCGTCGGTCGAACGCTGCAAGCGAATAAAAGCTTCTTGAAGCATATCCTCGGCGTCCGTCACGGTGCCGAGCATGCGATACGCGATCGAAAATAGAAGCGGTCGATACTGGCTAAACTCCGCCAAACGATCGGCGTCGGAAGAAGGGTCGCCCATGTCTATGAGACCGGCACGGCGCCTTGGATGTGGCGCAGGAGGCGCTCGGAGAACGTCATCGCTGAAGGCACGTGCCTAGGCGGTTCCACGATCATCACCCCTGTGATGGCGGCCATCGCGATAACCTTCACGACCATCCCCTACCGGCGATGCGGAACCCGGAGTCGCTGGAACTGGCTGATCATTTTACCGTTCGGAGCCTGTATAGCCTTTAAGATCGTCCCGGTGCGCCGCTGAACCAGTCGCAAGTGCGGTTGCTTTCAGTCGAAGCGGGATCAACGCTTGGAACGAATCGTTGAGTTCAGCACTCGTGAAGGCTCAGACGGTTCGCACCTGCGTCCGAAGTAAGCGGCGTATTGCCGCGAACGCAGCAGCTCCTTCGCCGAGAACGCGGTCGTACGCGACGTATGCATCGGGCCGCACGAGCCTTACGCGTCTTTCGTCATCAGTTCCCGGCGTGCAAACGCTCACCGCGTTGCCATAATTCCGCGCCAACGCGTCGGCCGCCGAAGCAACGGCCGCGTCGGCCGCGGGGCAAATTAGGAGGTAGCGATCGCCGAGAACTTCGTAGGTTCTCTTCCGGACGCCACCGATGCGCACGATCGCGTCCGCGGCCCGGCGCCCAGGCCCGTCGACGATTGGTGAACCGCCGATCGAAACGCCGAGCTCTGAGAGATTCGACACAAAGACGCGGCGGAACGGGGCGAGGCGCGTCAGGAGGGGGATGAAAGTGTCGCGCGCAGTCTGGGCCAGCATGTTCGGAGTGCTCATCGCGCGCGTGATCGCGTCGGTCACGAAGATGACGCTCTTCGCGATGGGATGCCGTTCAAGTGAGTAGGTGTCGAGCAATCCGTCCGAACCCCAGCCCCGAAGCACGAAGTCCAACTTCCATGCAAGATTCCACGCGTCCTGAAGCCCGGTGTTCATTCCTTGCGCACCGAACGGGCTGTGAATATGGGACGCATCGCCGGCAATGAAGAGACGGCCTTGCTGCATGTGGGGCGTCTGCCGATGGTGGATGCGGAACGTGCTCGACCAGAGGATCTTCTCGGCGCGCAAGCCGCGCGGGCCGCGCCGCAGCAGAAGATCGTTGGCTTGTTCGAGGGTCGGCTGGTTCGGGAAATCAGGTGGAACCATCGCGATCAGGCGCCGCCGGCTGACGCTCATCGGGAAAATCGCGAGCGGGCCGGACTCGTGCGGACACAACTGCATCGCGTCTCCGTGCTGATCGCCGCTTATCTCGGCGTCGACGAGTAAGAACGTCTGGGCGTACTCGTTTCCGGCGAACGGCACGTCCATCAGGTGCCGGACGGTGCTATGAGCGCCGTCGCATCCGACGACGAAGCGCGCTTCGCAGGCGCTCTCGACGCCGGCCGCGGCCAGGTGCAGGGTCGCGCCGTCGTTGCGTTGGTCGATCCGGACAAGCTCCGTCGCATATTCCACCCTGCCGCCGGCGGCGATGAGCGCGTCGTGAAGGAGCCGTTCCGTCACGTCCTGCGGGACCATGGCGACGTAAGGGTAGCGCGACTCGTGCGGCGCGAATGGAATCCGTCCGAGTTCCCGCTTGTGCGACACGATGCTCGCGGCGATGACGCGGTTAGCCGCCGCCTCGAACGGCGCGACCACTCCCGCCAATTCGAAGACTTCCATCGTCCTGGGCATGATGGCGAGCGCTTTGGAATGCTCGGACTGGTGCGTGTTCTTTTCAAAGAGCCTGACGGCGTGTCCGCGCCGGATCAATTCTCGAGCGAGGAACAGGCCGACGGGTCCTGCGCCCACGACTGCCACGTCAATCGGCTGGTCGGCAGTTTGGTCCATAGAACTTTCCACTACTGAGTCTCCCGCTTCTCGAATGCTGCTCCGGTCGCAATTACAACGGCGCCAAAACGCGCTGACTTTTCAGCCCGCCATGGCAACTTGCGAAAACTCCGCCGAGTGTTCGCGCGCCCATTGAGCGAAGGAGAGCGCATCTCGCCCTAAGAGTTGCTGAACGGTTTGAGTGCAAGGTGCCGCTTTGCCCGCGATGCTTCCGAGGTACCCAAGCATCCTCTCGGGCACTTCTTGGGGAACGCCTGCCGCGATCATCGCATCACGCACGTCTTCGGCAGGCATTTCTTCCCACACGAGGTTCTTGCCGATCGCTTCGCCGATTAGTCGCACCTTCTCGGTCTGAGAAACGCGCTCTGGACCAGTTAGTCCGTAGGTCGCCTGTACGTGACCGTCGTGTGTGAGACAGACAGCCGCTACCGCCCCGATATCGCGCTCGTGAAGACTGGCAGTGGCCGCTTCGCCATATGCACCGCGCACCACTTTTGACGAGCGGATCTGAGGGATCCAAATGCCGCTATTTGCGTCGAAATCGGCGCACCGCAGGATCGTCCAATCGAGACCTGACGCTTTGATGATGTCTTCTGCGGCGCGGAATTGATCGCTGAACTTTGGATCTCCGCCGCCGTACTCAACCGTCAAAGCTGATATGAAGACGACCCGCCTGACCCCGCAATCGCGTGCAAGACGAAGGAGCGAGTCTATCGCGGCACCAACGGCACAAGGCGTCAGAAAGATCGCATCGATGCCGCTCAACGCATCCGCAATGCTTTGCGGCGATGAAGGGTCGCCTTGGACGACCGTCGTGTGCGCCGGTAAATTGGCGCTCTTCGGGTGGCGGGTTACGGCCACAACATGCGCATCGCGGTCAAAAAGCTGGGGTATCAGCTCGCGCCCCACTCGTCCGGTTGCACCGAGGACTAAAACGTTCATGTGATCTCCTTGCCAGAACGTTGCCTTTAATGGACCGGGATGCCCGGCGACTTGTGACACTTCCGACGTTCTACAGAAATTTAGAACGACTGGGCCTCGATTGGTATGTGGGCGCTAAGCCTGGGCGAGGCTGACGAGCGCCCGCTGGCAGATCCTCGGGTCCATCGTCACCGCCGAATGCCCGCAGCCGCTGCGCGGCTCGCTCGCAACCTTGGCGCCAGCGGACGAGCGTCAGATCCTTCATGCTATTATGATCCGACTTCTTTGGTGGCCCCGAGTGCGCTCAGACGCCAACGGACGTCGATCCGTAAGCGCGCGCCAGCGACAGCATAATGCAAATCGCTATTTTCAATATCTCGGATGCGATATTTGGATGCAG
Source organism: Candidatus Velthaea sp. (assembly GCA_050012475.1). Lineage (GTDB taxonomy): Bacteria > Vulcanimicrobiota > Vulcanimicrobiia > Vulcanimicrobiales > Vulcanimicrobiaceae > Velthaea. Next base: position 35,277 of record JBEKHC010000005.1, on the reverse strand, counting down.
ATCAGTGATCACAAACGTGTCGACAAAGCACGCGGGAACCGTAGAGCGACGCCTCATGAATAACATGTAGAAAAGACTGAAGATCCGTGCGCAGCGCACGACGTCGTGGCTGCGCAAGGCGGCGAGGCTCACACAAACAATCTGTGCTCTCCGGCGCGGTGAACTCCCTCGGATCCTGGCGGGACCGATGCGGGCATGCAAACAAGTTCGCTCGTAGGTCGAGCGCTTTTCTGGAGAGACTCGATGCAAACGATGAGAGCCGCCGATGCTATGAGATCGGTGCCTGATGTTAGTCCGTTGATCGATAATCCGTACCTTGCTGGGAATTTTGGGCCGATTGATTTCGAGACCACTTCGTTTGCGTTGCCAATTCGAAGGCGAGATCCCACGCGAACTAAATGGTCGATTTCTTCGCATCGGGCCAAATCCGGTTCGCCAGCTCCCTGATAGGCAGCACTATCACTGGTTCACCGGCACAGGTCTACTTCACGGCCGCGGCTCTCAGACGAAAAAGCCGACTGGTATCGTAGCCGGTACGTCCGAGTTGGCCCCGGACCGAAAGCGATGGGACTTCCCTCACTTCCCGGGCCTAGTAATGGCGACTACGCCGTTAATACGAATGTCGTCAGAGCTGGCAATCAATGCTATGCTTTGGTTGAAGGCGGCCCGTTTCCGGTCGAATTTTCGTACGAGCTCGAATCGATTGCGCGTAGCAATCTAGGCGGACTTTCACGCGGGTTCAGCGCGCATCCAAAGCGCGATCCAGCGACGGGCGAACTTCACGCCTTGGCATATCAGCCCGGTCAGCCAGACGTCCAATACATCGTCGTCGGCATTGATGGCATTGCAACAGTGCGCTGCGAGATATCGCTTCCGCATATGCCGCAGATACATGATATCGCGTTAACGGCGTCGAGTGTGATTATCTTAGATCTGCCAGTCACGTTTCAACCAAAATCGAACGGTCCGTCATCTTTTCCATATTTGTGGAATGAGCAGCAAGAAGCTCGCGTCGGTTTGCTACCGCGATCTGGTGAGATCCAAAACTCGATTCAATGGTTCCAAGCCCCCGATGCTGGGTGTTTCACTTCTTGAACAGTTACGATAGCGGCGGCAATGTAGTGGCATACGTGTGCCGCCATCCGAAAATGTTTGCGACGGATATACGGGGCACCAATGAAGGGAAAACCCGTTCTCGCTCGTTGGCTACTCAATAAACGAAGCGGAACGCTCGTTGAAACCATAATTGATGAGAATGGAACCGAGTTTCCGCGGATCAAACAGCGCCTTTGAGGATCTTCCGAATCGCTTCGGGTACACTGCCGGCTGGAAAGAAAACGTTCGATTCGGACCCATCATGAAGCATGACCTTACGACCGGCGAAACGGAACTACACGACGAGGGTCCGGGGCGACTTTCTTTCGAGCCGGTATTCGTTGCGCGCGCAAGCGCAAGGAGCGAAGACGACGGGTGGGTATTGGATTACGTCTATGATGCCGATGGAAATGCCTCCGATGTCGTAATCGTAAATGCCCAAGAGTTCTCAGCTCGCCCGGTGGCAACGATCAAGTTGCCGGTTCGCGTCCCCTTTGGATTCCATGGCGCATGGTCTCCGGACCGATAAAGATCTTTTGCCGGTTCGCCGCTCTGATTAGATAAACGTCTGAAAATGATGTCGAACACCATCCTGAGTCAGACGCCAGAGATAACCAGCGATGGCCGAGAGACCGTCGTCGTCACGGGAGCCTCAGGCGGCATTGGCGCGGCAATCGTGACCAGGCTGCGCAACTCAGGCAGGCGAGTCTTTTCAACGATGCGTCGGCCGGATCCGGAGAGCCATGGTCCGGATGTGCTCGCTATGGACGTCACGAGCGACGAGAGCGTCGCGGCTGCGGTCTCCGAGGTGCTCAACAGAACCGGCCGCATCGATGCGATCGTCAACAATGCGGGCCTCGATTTGCTCGGCGCGTTTGAGGAAGCAACGACCGAGCAAGCCCTGGCACTTTTTGACACGAATTTTTTTGGGGTGCAGCGGCTCTGCCGGGCGGTGCTTCCTGCAATGCGTAGCCGAGGCTGCGGCCGGCTCGTCACGATCGGCTCGATCGCCGGCTTCTTGCCGACGCCGTTCGAGCCGTTTTATTGCGCCTCGAAACACGCGCTCGAGGGTTACGTAGAAAGCTCGACTACGAAATCTCGCCGTTCGGCCTGCGCGCGCTGCTGATCGAGCCGGGTTACATCAAAACGAATTTTAGTGCAAATAGAGCGGCCACGGCGACGACGATCGCAGCGTATGGGGACATGCGCTCCGCGATCGCTCGGTTGCTCGAGCGCAGCGTTAGCAACGGGACCGCGCCCGACGCCGTTGGGCGCGCGGTAGAGAAAGCGATCACGGCGCGACGCCCCGCACTCCGCACCCGCGTCGGCACCGACGCCCATACGATGCATCTACTCCGCCGGCTGCTACCGCCGCCCTTGTTCGGCATGGGAGTGCGCAGCCGGCTTCGCTAACAGTCCAGCTCGATAGAGCGTCGAAGTCGGCTCGTCAAGACGGGTAAGGCGACGGGCACTTTTCTTTCCCGCGATCACCGCGATTCGTTACAATCACAATCCGCCAATTCGTGCCCTCGCCGAGCGACTACGCAATCGCGGCCAAAATGACCATCGTTGCCGCTGCAATGTGCAAGCTGCCCACGCTGGCTTACGGCGAGCTCAAATCCGGCTTCACTTTGACCCCGCCTACGGAATGGCTCGATGAACCACCCTGAAAGGCCGGCACAGACGCGATCCGCAGATCGCGTCGAGCACGGCCTGCGCGCCCGGAGGCGCGAAAACCCTTGACAACCAACACCGTATCTAGGGCGACGCTTCGCTGATTCGGCGTAGAGCGCCCTCGGCGCGTTCGAGCTGGTCTGCGAGCTTGGGCAGCACGCCGTCTTCGTACGATTTGACGGATTTGTCGTTGGCGACTTCGACGGCGTAGCGCACGTCAAGCTCCTCGCCGGACCGGTCCCGGATTTCGGCCAGCAAGAATTCGCGATCGAAGTCTTGTCCCGAATACTGCGCGAGCGTATCGAGTTCGGCGGACGTCTGGGGGGACGGTTGTAACTTGGCGGCCGGCCCACCCAGGGTCTGCGCCAACTGCATGCCCGCGATGGCCGTTCGTGCGCTCTCGGCGGAGCCTTTGCGGCACAGCAAACGCACCTCGGGATCGTTCGACTTTTCGGTCGCGAGGCCGCACCGCTTGACGTCGCTGACCGACTCCATCACGATCGCCGCGACCGCGGCGCGATCGGCGTCGACCGGCGTCGGCGTCGCCGTTTCGGGGACGTTCTGCGCCCCCGCGCCGCGGCTAAGCGCGAACAACAGCAGCGCCGCGATGCTCACAGCCCGGGCGGATCTACAAAAGCGAGGCAACGAGATTTCCTCCAGCGCGCAAGCGCACGGCGCAGAACTTGAACTCGGGGATCTTCCCGAACGGATCGATCGCGTCGTTGGTGAGCAGATTCGCCGCGGCTTCATTGTATGCGAAGGCCATGAAGAGCGTGCCGCGCTGCATGCCGCGGTCGGCGCGCGCACTCGCCGTCAGCGTGCCGCGCCGCGACTCGAGCGTCAGCGTGCCGCCGGGTTCGGCGCCGGCCGCCGCGAGATCGTCGGGATGGATGACGATGGTGGGCTCGGGTTCGAGCGCGTCGAGGACGCTGGCGCGCCGCGTCATCGATCCCGTATGCCAGTGCTCGAGCTGCCGTCCGGTCGTGAAGATGAAGGGGTACGCGTCGTCGGGCAGTTCGGCCGCGGCGCTGAACGCCGCCGGCGCGAACAGCGCGCGGCCGCCCGCGCGCGGAAACGAATCGACGAAGATCACCGGCTGCCCGGGGTCGCCTTCATGCTCGAGCGGATACGTGCACGACCCCTCCGCTTCGAGCCGTTCCCAGGTGATGCCGGCCATCGACGGCGTCGCCCGCCGGATCTCGGCGAACACGTCCTGCGGCCCGCGGTAATTCCAGTCCAGTCCGATGCGCCGCGCGAGTTCGGTGATGATCCACAGATCCTGACGCGCCTGGCCGGGAGGGTCGACGGCTTTGCGCCCCATCTGCACGCGCCGGTCGGTGTTGGTGAACGTGCCGGTCTTCTCCGGGAAGGCCGACGCGGGCAAAATCACGTCGGCGAAACCGGCGGTCTCGGTGAAGAAAATGTCCTGGACCACGAGATGCTCCAAAAGCACCATCGCATCGCGCGCGTGCGCGACGTTCGGGTCGGACATCGCGGGGTTCTCGCCCATGATGTACATGCCGCGCAGCGTCCCGGCATGCGCCGCATCCATGACTTCGGTAACGGTCAGGCCCGGTTTGGAATCGAGCGGCATGCCCCACAGCGCCTCGAAGCGTTCGTGCGCGGCGGGGTTGTCGACTCGCGCGTAGTCGGGGAACGACATGGGGATGAGGCCCACGTCCGAAGCGCCTTGGACGTTATTTTGTCCGCGCAGCGGATGCAGTCCGGTGCCCGGGCGGCCGATCTGCCCGGTCAACAGCGCCAACGAGATCAGGCAGCGCGCGTTGTCGGTCCCGTGAACGTGCTGCGAGATGCCCATGCCCCAAAAGATCATCGAACGTTTCGACGTCGCATACAGCCGCGCGACTTCGCGGATCGTTTTCGCATCGATCCCGGTAACCGGCGCGACCTTCTCCGGGCGATAGTCGGCAACGAGCGCCGCGAGCGCGGCATAGTTCTCGGTGCGCTCGCGGATGAACGCCTCGTCCGCCAGCCCCTCTTCGATGATCGTGTGCATGAACGCGTTGAGCAGCGCGACATCGGTGTCGGCACGGAACTGCAAATAGTAGGCCGCGTGGCGCGCCATGTCGTTGCGGCGCGGGTCCATGACGATGAGTTTGGTTCCGGCTTTTGCCGCGTTCTTCATGAACGTCGCGGCGACGGGATGGTTGACGGTCGGATTCGAGCCGATCACGATCGCGACGTCGGCCAGCAACACGTCGGCGACTTGGTTCGAGACGCCGCCCGAGCCGATGTCCTCGAGCAGCGCCGCCACCGACGAGGCATGACACAAGCGCGTGCAATGATCGACGTTGTTCGTTCCGAATCCCGTGCGCACGAGTTTTTGAAACAGGTACGCTTCTTCGTTCGAGCCTTTGGCCGAGCCGAACCCGGCCAGCGCCGACGGACCCTGCGCATCGCGAATCGCGCGCAGCCCGGCCGCCGCGGCGTCGAGCGCTTCTTCCCACGTCGCTTCGCGAAAGACGCTCTCGAGCGCTTCGGGATCGACGAGCTCGGCGCTTTTGGGTACGCCGGTGCGGCGGATGAGCGGGGTCGTCAGCCGGTTCTGGTTGTGAATGTAGTCGAAGCCGAAGCGGCCTTTGACGCACAGCCGGCTCGCGTTCGAGGGCCCGTTGCGGCCGTCGACGGAGAGAATCGTGTTCTCCTTGACGTTGAACGTCAACAAACACCCGACGCCGCAGTACGGACACGCCGAATCGATTTTCGTATCGGGCACGATCAGGCCGACGTTGTTCGACGGCATCAAGGCGCCCGTCGGACAGGCCTGCACGCACTCGCCGCAGGCAACGCACGAACTCGCTGCCATCGGATCGTCGAGGTCGAACACGATTTTGGCATGCGCGCCGCGCCCGGCATAGCCGATCACATCGTTGACCTGCACTTCGCGGCAAGCGCGCACGCAGCGTCCGCACTGGATGCAGGCGTCGAGATTGACCGACATCGCCGGATGCGAAAGATCCGGCGGCGGCTGCCGCCTTTCCGGGAAGCGCGGCGCACCGACGGCGAGCGCAGCGGCCCAGCGGTCCAGCTCCGAATCGCGTTTGTAGGGCGACGCCGACTGCCCGGGCATGTCGGAGAGCAACAGTTCGACGACCAGCTTTTGCGCGCGCCGCGCGCGCTCGTTGTCGGACGTCACCTTCATCCCCGGCGTGGGAACGCGGCAACACGACGGCGCCAATACCCGTTCGCCTTCGATCTCGACCATGCACGCGCGGCAGTTGCCATCGGGACGGTAACCGTTTTTGTAGCACAGGCGCGGGATGGCCACGCCGTGCCGGTCGGCGGCTTGCAGGATCGTTTCGGCCAGCCGCGCCGTGACGTCTTGCCCGTTCAGCGAAAACGTGGTGAGCGTTTCGGTTTGGGCGCCGTCGGCGGCGGTGCGGGGCGGAGCGATGGCCATGTTAGGAAAACTCCTCGGGGAAATACTTCATCGCGCACAAGAACGGATTGGGCGCCGCTTGCCCCAAACCGCAGATCGACGCGTCGACCATCACCTTGGCGAGATCGTCGAGCAGTGGTTTGTCCCAGGTCTCGCCTTCCATGAGCGCCACCGCTTTCGCCGTGCCGACCCGGCAGGGCGTACACTGCCCGCACGATTCGTCGCGAAAGAAACGCAGCATGTTGCGCGCGGCAGCGCGCGCGGTGTCGTGGTCGGAGAGCACGATGATCGCCGCCGAACCGATGAAGCATCCGTACGGGTTGAGCGTGTCGAAATCCAGCGGGATGTCGCCCATCGCCGCGGGCAGCACGCCGCCCGACGCACCGCCCGGGAAATAGCCGTAAAACGTATGACCGGGCAACATGCCGCCGGCAAATTCGCTGATGAGTTCGCGCACGGTGATGCCGGCCGGCGCGACGTGCACGCCGGGCCGGCGCACGCGCCCGCTGACCGAGAACGACCGCAAGCCGTTGCGGCTGTTGCGGCCGTGAGCGGCAAACCACTGCGGTCCGCGCTCGAGAATTTCGCGGATCCAATACAGCGTTTCCATATTGTGCTCGAGCGTCGGACGGCCGAACAAACCGACTTGGGCGACGAACGGCGGACGCAGCCGCGGCATGCCCTTCTTCCCCTCGAGCGACTCGATCATCGCCGACTCTTCGCCGCAGATATATGCGCCCGCGCCGCGCCGCAGGTGAATGTCCGGCAGCGGGACCGGCGCGTTGGCGCGCAGCCGCTCCAATTCGCGCGTGAGAATGGTGCGCACGTGCGCGTACTCGTCGCGCAAGTAGATGTAGACCTCGCTGATGCCGACGGCCCACGCCGCGATCAGCACTCCTTCGAGAAACCGGTGCGGATCGCGCTCGAGATACCAGCGGTCCTTGAACGTCCCGGGCTCGCCTTCATCGATGTTGACCGCCATCAAGCGCGGCGCCGGTTCGCCGCGCACGATCTTCCACTTGCGCCCGGTTGGAAACCCGGCGCCGCCCAGCCCGCGCAAACCCGAGTGTTCGAGCGCCGCGATCGTTTCGTCGACGTCGCGCCTTCCCGCAAGGCACGACCGCGCCAGCGCATAGCCGCCCTCGCGAACGTACCGCGTGTGGTCGACGTAGCCGCCGACGTCAGCCTCAACGGCACCGCGTTCGAGGCAATCGTCGACGTCGGCCACCGTTGCATGGCCGATCACGTGTTGATTGACGACGGCAACCGGCGCGACTTCGCAGCGCCCGACGCACGGAGCAGTCAGCACGCGGACACCCGCGCCGTAACTGCCGTCGGCGAGCAGTGCGAGCAGACTGTTCGCACCCGCCAACTCGCACGACAAACTTTCGCAGACGCGGATCGTGATCGCCGGCGGACGAGTGTCGCCTTCCTTCACCACGTCGAAATGGTGATAGAACGTCGCGACCTCGAAGACTTCGGCGGGTGCCAAGCGCATCTCGTCGGCCAGCGCCACGATGTGCTCGGCGCTGATGCAGTGATAGCGGTCTTGGATTTTGTGCAGATGCTCGATGAGCAGATCGCGCCGTCGCGGCTCGTCGCCCAACAGCTCGCGCACTTGGGCCAGCGCCGCAGGATCGACCGGCCGGCCCTTGCCTTCGCGGCGCTTCTTGCGCTTGATATCGGCGTCGACGCCCGCCGGACGGGCGGCGATGCCGAGGCGGATTGGGGTGAGATCGATCGTGTCCAACACCAGCTCCAGCGAGCGCGAAACGGAACAGTCGTTTCGGTAAGGCTAACCGACACGGCCTGCCGCGGCCGCCGGCGCCGGGCTCCGTGCGTTTAGCGGTCGGACGTGCCAGCGCCCTCGGCGACCGGAAGACCCAAACCGTCGAAGCTCGCACCCTCGCGGATCGCTTCTTCGCCGCTGAACGCTTCGCGCTCCACTGCCGGCGTTTCGGTGGGCTCGCGGAAGCCGGCCGCTTCATCGGCCCCGCCCGGGCGTCCGACGACGTTGCTGCTTTCGGCTTGGGTTTCGGGCGGCGTCGAACCGGTGTTGCGGTCGGCGGCGAAGACCCGGTCGAGCGCGTCGTTTTCCTGCGTCATCGCCGCGTTGTACCCGCAAATGCGCGCGCTCGAGCAGCGTTGAACGGAACGAAGTGAACGAGTTGTTTACGGTCGTGCCGCCGCAGGATGCGCTCGCCATCCTGCTGGCGCGCTGCGCGCCCGTCTCGAGTGCCGAAACGGTCGCGACCGCCGACGCTCTGGGCCGCGTCACGGCGGCTGAAGTCCGTGCCGGCGAGACCTTGCCGGCATTCGCACGTTCGACGATGGACGGCTACGCGGTGCTCGCCGCCGATACGTTCGGAGCGTCCGAATCGGCGCCCGCATATCTGCGGCTGTGCGGCGAGATCGCCATGGGCAGCGCGCCGGCGTTGCGGGTCGAGCCGCTCGCCGCGGCGCGCATTCACACCGGCGCAATGCTGCCCGCCGGCGCCGACGCCGTCGTGATGGTCGAAGATACGAACGCGCACGGCGACGAGATCGAGATTCTCGACGCGGCGGCGCCGGGCGAGAACGTCGTGGCTGTGGGCGAAGACATCAGCAGAGGTGACGTCGCCGTGCCGGCCGGCCGCCGGTTGCGGGCCCAGGATCTGGGCGGCCTCGCCGCCCTGGGCTGTCCGGCGGTGCGCGTGTACGCGCGGCCGCGGATTGCGATCCTCTCGACCGGCGACGAAGTCGTGGGACCGGGCGTGCAGCCGGCGATCGGGCAAGTTCGCGACGTGAACGCCTCCACGATCGCCGCGGTCATCAGCGCCGCCGGCGGGGTCCCGGTCCACGCCGGGATCGTCGCCGACGATCTGCCCCGGCTCGCGGCGGCGGCCCGCGCGGCACTGGCCGCCAGCGATGCGCTCGTGCTCTCGGCGGGGTCGTCGGTCTCGTATCGCGATCTCACCGCGCAAGTGGTCGCAAGCCTGGGGCCGCCGGGAATTCTCGTCCACGGCATCGCGATCAAACCGGGGAAACCGACGCTAATCGCGCTGGCCGACGGCAAGCCGGTCATCGGGCTGCCGGGAAATCCGGCCAGCGCGCTCGTCGTGGCTTGGCGGCTGGTGGGGCCGCTCGTCCGGCAACTCGGGGGCGAGGCCCAGCCGGACGTCCGGGCGGCCGAGTCGTGCGCGGCCGTGCTGACGGCTCCGGTGCGTTCGCGGCCGGGCCGGGAAGACTACGTTGCGTGCAATCTTCAGACGTCGAGCTCCGGTGAGGTTCGCGCTACGCCCATTTTCGGCAAGTCCAATCTCATCTTCACGCTGATCCGCGCCGACGGCCTGATCGTCATTCCGTTGGACAGCAGCGGCGCCGCCGCCGGCACGACCGTGCGGGTCATCGCGCCATGAGCAGCCGGTTTGGCGACGCCGCATTTTTGACCGACATCCCGCTCGACGCGGCGCGTCAGCGATTCACCGCTGCGCTCGACGCGGCCGGCGTCGCCAACGCCGGCATCGAGATCGTGGCGCTAGACGACGCGCTCGATCGCGTCACCGCGCAGCCGGTCTTCGCCCGGCTCTCGTCGCCGCATTACCACGCCTGCGCGATGGACGGGATCGCGGTTGCGGCAGCGGCGACGCGCGGTGCGTCCGAGGGCGCGCCGGTCATCCTCCGGCTCGACGGCGACGCCTTCGTGGTCGATACCGGCGACCCGCTGCCGCCGCAGACCGACGCCGTCATCATGGTCGAAGATCTCGAGCCGCTCGGCGACGGGACGGTCGCGATTCGCGAACCCGTTGCGCCCTGGACCCACGTGCGGCCGATCGGCGAAGACATCGTGGCGACCGAAGCGATCGTGCCCAAGCGCCGGCGGCTGGGTCCGGCCGATTTGGCGGCGATCGCGTCGGGCGGCATCGTCGAGGTCGCGGTGGTGCGCCGGCCGCGCGTGGCGATCGTCACGACCGGCGACGAACTCGTCGATCCGGCCGTCGCGCGGCCCGAACGCGGCGCGATCCTTGATTCGAATGGCGTGCTGTTGGCGGCCGCCGTGCGCCGCTACGGCGGCCTGCCGGTTCGCTATCCGCGGGTGCCCGACGATCCGGCGCAGCTCGCGACGGCGGTCGGCGCCGCGATCGAGGCCTGCGACATCGTTCTCGTCAACGCCGGCAGCTCCGCGGGACGCCATGATTTCACCGCGCGCATTTTCGAGCGCTTCGGTGAGCTGCTCGTCCACGGCGTGGCGATCCGCCCCGGCCACCCGCTCGTGCTGGCGCTGGCGCACGAATCCGCGGGCCGGCGGGTCCCGCTGTTGGGCATCCCGGGGTACCCGGTCAGCGCTGCGATCTGCGCCGACCTGTTCGTGGCGCCGCTGATCGAACGGCTCGCCCACTCCGATCCGCCCGATCCCGCCACGTTCGAGGTGACGCTGACGCGCAAGCTCTTTTCACCGCTCGGAGAAGATGAATTCGTGCGCGTGGTCGCTGCCCGGGTCGGTGGGCGCATCGTAGCGGTTCCGCTGCGGCGCGGGGCGGGGGTGATCACCTCGTTATCGCGGGCCAACGCGATCGTCACGATCTCGCGCTTCACCGAAGGCGCACATCCCGGAACGACGCTGCCGGCCCGCGCGCTGCGCGGGATCGCGTCGATCGAACGCACCTTGCTGGCCGTCGGCAGCCACGACGTCGCGATCGACTTGCTGGCCGGCGCGCTGGCGGATCGCGGGCTCGAACTGGTGTCGGCCAACGTCGGCAGCATCGCCGGTCTGGTTGCGCTGCGCACGGGCTCGACGCACGTCGCCGGCACGCACGTGCTCGATCCGGCAAGCCGAACGTATAACGACGTCGCCGTGCGGCGCTACATCCCGGATGCCCGCGTCGCGCTCATCGCGTTCGCGCAGCGCGAACAGGGGCTGATCGTGGCGCGGGGCAACCCGCTGGGACTGCGTTCGCTCGCCGACGTCGTCGCGCGGCGCGCACGCTACGTCAACCGTCAGCGCGACGCCGGAACGCGCATGCTGCTCGACGCGCTGTTGGCCCGCGACGGACTCGCGTCGACGCAGATCGAGGGCTACGACCGGCTCGAATTCACCCACTTGGCGGTCGCCGCGCTCGTCGCCGACGGGAGCGCCGACTGCGGGTTGGGCATTCTGGCGGCCGCGCGTGCGCTGGGCTGCGACTTCGTGCCCTTGGCGACCGAACCGTACGAGCTCGCGCTGCGGGCCGACGCGCTCGATGATCCCCGCATCGGCGCATTGATCGCCACGATGCGCGACCCGGCGCTGCGCGCCGCGATCGACGCGCTGGGCGGCTACGACGCGGCGCTTGCCGGCGACGTGCGGATCGTCGAAACGGTCCCGGCCGCGGTATGACGGTCGAGTTCTTCGGGATGGCCCGGGTGTTCGCCGGCGCCTCAGGTTTGGACATCGGCGGCGAACGGCTTACCAAACGCGAACTCGTGCGCGAACTCGCCCAGCGCTGTCCGGCGATGCTCGGCAGCGTGATCGACGCCGGCGGCGAGTCGTTCGTCCATCCCAATCTGCTGCTGCTCGACGGCCGCCGTGCGACCGGCGACGACGAGCCGTTCGACGCTTCCGACCGCCCCTGCGTGCTCTTCCTGGCGAGCGGCGGATGAACAGCGCGTACGCCGGGCCGCGCGACGTGCTCGAAATCGATCTCACCACCCAAACGACGCGGCGGTATGCGCTCGGCGATGCCGACTTCGCCGGCGCGCTGGGCGGCGTCGGTCTGGCGGTGCTGCTGCTCGAGCGTTACCTCGACGAACGCGGCCTGTCCGCGGTCGATCCGCTGGGCGCCCACAACGCGATCGTCTTCGCCGCCGGACCGTTCGCTGCGACACCCGTGCCCGCGGCCAACAAACATGCGCTGGCGACGCTTTCGCCGCTGACCGGACTGCTCAACGAAGGGCTGTCGTCGAGTCATTGGTCGGCGGCGCTTCGCCGCTGCGGTTTCGCCGCGCTCGTCGTCTACGGCGCGGCCGCGCATTGGACGACCGTCATCCTCGACGGCGAACGCGTCGTGTTCGCCGATGCCGCCGATTTGCTCGGCATGACGGCGCGTGAAACGACGCAGGCGCTACGCGCGCGCCGGCAAGAACGCACGCTGCGCGTCTGCGCCATCGGGCTTGCCGGCGAACGCGGTGTGCGCTATGCGGCGGTCGAGAACGACGGGCGGCAAGCCGGCCGCGGCGGCACGGGCGCCGTAATGGGCGCCAAACGTCTCAAAGCAATCGCGCTGCACGCGCGCGGAACGGTCGGCGTCGCCGACGGGGCAGCGACCGCGGTTTTCGCTCAAGCGCTGAAAATGCGTGCACTGGGACCGCAAACCGCCAAATATCGCATCCTGGGAACGGGCGCGAACATGCGCGTTCTGCAGCGCATGGGACAACTGCCGACGCGCAACTTCACCGCTTCGGGTTTCGCGGGGGTCGAAGCCGTCACGCCCGAGCGCGCACGCGAATCCAAAGGCGCCTATGTCGAACTGCGTTCGGGCTGTGCAGGCTGTCCCGTGCAGTGCGAGCACATGTACGTGCGCCGCGAGCGCGATCGCAAAACGGCTGCGGCCAGCGAATACGAATCGGTCTGGGCGTTCGGACCGAACTGCGGCATCGACGATCTCGACGCCGTGCTCGACGCGATCTTCTGCTGCGATCGCTACGGACTCGACACGATCTCAACCGGCAGCGCGATCGCGTTCGCGATGGAGTGCGCGGAGCACGGGCTCATCGCGCGCGATGCGTTCGGCACGCCGCTGACGTTCGGCAACGCCGCGGTGCTCGCTCCGGCGATCGAAGCAATCGCGACGCGCACCGGTGTCGGCGGCCTTTTGTCGCTCGGTGTCCGCGCTGCGGCCGAACAGATCGGCGGCGGCTCCGTTACTTTCGCAATGCACGCCAAAGGATTAGAGCTTCCCGGCTACGAGCCGCGAGCGCTGCCGACGTATGCGTTGGGGTTAGCGGTCTGTACGCGCGGCGCGTGCCACAATCGCGCCGCGACGTACGATGCGGACTTGCGCGCCCCCGGCACGCTGCGCGGCGCTGCCGAACGCGCGCGCGCAACGATCGATGCCGAGGATTACGCCGCCATTTGGGACTCGCTCGTGCTCTGCAAATTCATCCGCGACTGCTTCGAGGATTTTTACGCGGAAGCAGCGGATTTGTGGTGCGCGGTGACCGGACTGCCGCTTGACGCCGACGCGCTGCGCGCGAGCGCTCAACGCACCTGGGAACGCAAACGTCGCATCAATGTCCGCCAAGGCTGGACCACCGCCGACGACGTGCTGCCGCCGCGTCTGGGGACGCCGCTCACCGACGGAGCCTACGCCGGCGTCTGCGTTGATGCGGGCGAACTCGCGGCCGCACGCGCGAGCTACGAAGCGCAACGAGCGCTGCATCACGTTCCCGCCGCACCGCTCACGCAATTGCGGTAAAGCGCGCGCGGCTGCGACATAAGCCGTAGCCTGGACGTGGTCTGCTGCATATACCGAACGCTCGAACGCTCTTTTTGACGAGAAAACTACCTATATTGGGTAGAGAAAAACGCAGCAATGCTTGGTAGACTTAGAACCAGGGCGGGGCGACTCGCTCATCGGTTTTCATTTCCTCCCGGTGGCGTTCATTTGAACCGTACACCATGCGCGCTTCCGATCTTGGCGGCGCGACGCCACTAAAGGCGTACCATGAATCGCGCGAAGCAACTCATCAACGATGCACGGCGGATCCTCGGCAACGACTATCGTTACGCGTGTACACAAAGTAACAGTTTCCCAACCGTCCAGCGCTGGACATGGGATTGCGGCTGCATCTTACGATGTAGCGGCACCGGACGGCACGATACAGCTTTCGACGTGACGTGGGATCGCTGCGGCGGTCACGCGCAAAACGCCGATCTCTGGCACCAAGTCCATTCTTGATTCGTTCCATTTGCGTCTTGGAACGAATTGGACGAGTTGCCGCAGGCGCAGCGCAACGACCGCATTGGATGGTATGAACAGCATGGCAAAAACAAAGCACGATAACTCGGCAATTGCGATGAACTCAGGTCCCCAAGGCGATGAATATCTGCCGTGCGGTTGTGCTGCTTATCCGAGCGATGGCAACCCGAACGCGGTGCATGACGCCGGCTGCAAAATGAATCGCACGTTCAAGGACAACAAGAGCGCCGTCCGGCAGCGGCCGGCGGTCATTGCGATGTACGCTCAACTCAACGAACTGTGGTATCTCTCGCACGGCCGGGCGACCCCCGGCGACACCAAACCCTGCGATCATCTGTGACCGCTCGCAGGTCGCATCCCTACGCCGGCGCGAGCGTTCCTGCGTGCTTGCGCAGCAGCTGCCATGCAAGCTCGACATCGGCGCGCGTCGTGCGTTCGTTCCCGATCGCGATGCGCAGCACGACGCGGCCGTCGAGTTTGGTGTGGGAGAGATAGACCTCGCCCGTCGCATTGACGGCTTCCATGACCGCTTCATTGTGAGCGTCGGTCGCGCCGCCGTCGCCATCGGGCAGGCGATGCCGAAAACAGACGACCGAGAGCGGGTGCGGGGCAGCGAGCTCCCAGTCCGGTTCGGCCGCAATCCACCCCGCGAGTTCCTGCGCCAGCGCGATGTGGCGGCGCAACACGTCCTGCAAGCCGCGCACGCCGTAAGCGCGCATCGCAAACCACAGCTTGAGCGCGCGGAAACGGCGGCCCAACTGCAGCCCGTAGTCCATATAGTTGCGCACGCCGGTCTCGGGGGTCATCAAGTAGTCCGCCACCAGGCTGAAGGTGCGGCGCAGCAGCGGCATGTCGCGCACGTAAAGCACCGACAGATCGACCGGCACGAAGAGCCACTTATGGGGATTGAGGACGATTGAATCGGCGGCCGCGGCGCCGTCGAGCAGCCAACGAAACTCCGGGAGGATCGCGGCGGGGCCGGCGTAGGCGGCGTCGACGTGCAGCCACACGTTGCGTTCGTGCGTGACGGCTCCGATTGCGCCGACCGGATCCGACGACGTGCTCGAGGTCGTGCCGACGGTCGCCGCGACGCACATCGGGCGCAGCCCGCGGGCGACGTCCGCATCGATACAGGCCGCCAACGCGCGTGGGTCCATCGCATAATTGCGGTCGCACGGCACTTTGACCACGTTGTCGCGGCCGACGCCCAGCACGATGGCGGCTCGTTCGATGTGCGAATGCGTGTGCTCGGTGAGATACACGCGCAGCGGCGGGAGGTCGGGCCGGCCGGCGAGGCCGCGGCCGCGGATATCCAGATCGAGCGACTCGCGGGCCGCTGCTAGTGCAGTGAAGCCGCTGATCGACGCGGTGTCGTAGATGATGCCCGAAAACGCGGCCGGCAAGCCGAGCATCTCGCGCAGCCAGCCCAACGTGACCTCTTCGAGTTCCGTCGCCGCCGGCGACGTCCGCCACAACATCGCGTTGACGTCGAGTGTGGCGGCCAGCGCTTCCGCCAGCACGGTGATCGGCGCGGCACTGATGGCGAAATACGCAAAGAACCGCGGATGATTCCAGTGCGTGATGCCGGGCACGATCAAGCGTTCGAAGTCGGCAAAAATGGCATCGAACGATTCGGGCTCTTGCGGCGCGTGAGCCGGCAGCGCACGCGTGAGATCGCCGGGCGCGTTGCGCGAGAGAACCGGAAACGCCCGTGTTTCTTGATAGTAGTTGACAATCCAGGCACCGACGCGGTCGAAGCGGGTGCTGAAATCGTCGCAGTCGAGTGTCATCTTACCGGATTGATGGAAAGCGGCACGATAGCCACGATTTGGTCGATGTAGAGCGTCGCGCCTTCATCACCGCTCCCGGTGATGTAAACCGAGAGCGAACGGTGGGACAGCAGTTCGGTGCGAAGATGCCCGGTGTGCTCGCTGCCGTCGTCGAGCCGCACGCGAACGTTCATCCCGGCGAACGCCTCAACGGCCGCAACGTCGTAGCTCGACCCGCGATTCTCCACGGTGGTCCCTCCGTTGGTTCTCCTCGGTGGGACGACCGCAGCATGCGCGTCGTTCCCGACGCGCGAACACCAACGCGGCAAGCTGAATTGGAGAACCGCCGATGAGACGTCGTCCCTGGCTCGAACCCCGATCTGCGCCCGGCACCGCCGGTCACGCCTCCCAAGCGGCGGCGGCATGAGCGCCGAGCGCATTTTCAGCCCGTCGGCGCCGGCGCCGATCGGGCCGTATAACCAAGCCGTGCGCTGCGCCGGCTTCATTTTTTGCAGCGGTCAAATCGCCATCGATCCCAGCGCCGGAAAACTCATCGACGGTGACGTCGCGGCGCAAACGCGGCAAGTGATGCGCAATCTCGACGCCGTACTCACCGCCGCCGGGACGACCTTCGCGAACGTCGTGAAGACCACGATCTTCCTGGTCGACATGGCCGATTTCCCGATCGTGAATCCGATTTACGGCGAACCTTTTGCCGGCGGCGTCGCGCCCGCCCGATCGACGGTCGCGGTCGCAGCGCTGCCGTTAGGCGCGCGCGTCGAGATCGAGGCGATCGCCCAAATTTAGGAATGCGGCGGGAGCAGGGCTAACTCGGCTTGCGCAGCATGGACGACGACCGGTTCTTTCGACGCGATGGCAAGGTTGTATTGGTCGCGCGCCAGCCCGACTTTGCCTTGCACGTTATAGGTGACGGCGAGCATATAGTGCAGGCGCCCGTCGTCCGGCGCGACGCTCAGGCCTTTGATGAATGCAGCTTCGGCGAGGCTGTAGAGCTGATGGGCGTTGTAATCGTAGCCGAGATCGATGTACGCCGCCGACTCCAACGGATACGCGTTCATCGCGCGCACGTAGTAGTTCACCGCGCTCTTCCACTGGCCGCGGTCGTCCTCGAGATAGCCGATGTCGACCAGCGCTTCCGAGCCGGTCGGCCGCGCCACCAAGGCCCGTTCGAAATACGGCCGAGCCGCCGCGTCGTCATGCTGCTCGACATAGGCCTCGCCGCTGTCGACGTTGGCCGCGTAGTCGCCCGGATCGATCGTGAGGCAACGGTTCAAAAAGCGCAGGGCGTCCGGTAAGCGCGCAAGGTCGATGAGGTTGTTGCCCGCATCGACGAGGGCGCCGCAGTCTTTGGGCGCCAGACTCGCGGCGCGCTCGAAGTACCGCTGCGCGAGATCGTAACTGCGCATGGCGTGCAGGACGCTGCCGTTGAACGACTGGGCCCGCGCGTCGAGCGGATACTCGTCGGCGTTGCGCTGGAATTGGGCTTGGAATGCGGCGAGGTCGCCTTGCCGCCGATGCTGTTCGACCAGCCCCTGAAAGCCGCCGCGGCTGGGCAGGCTCTTTTCGTATTCGCCGATGGCATCGGCGACGCGGTCCTCGACGGCATACAGGCTGCCCAACCGGTTGTGGGTTTCGCGGTCGTCGCTGCGTCGCGCGATAATCGCCTTCCAAGTCGCTTCGGCGTCGCGGAAGTCGGGCACGCGGAAGTACAGATCGCCCAGGAATCGCGCCGCGTCGACGTCATCGCGGTGAGCGGGGACGTAGGCCTGAAGGTCGCGCATCGCCCCCGCCGAGTCCCCGGCGGCAACCTTCGCCCGCGCCGCGTCGAGCGCCGGAACCGTGTCGGCGCGGGCCGCCGGCAAGGCGAGCGCGAAGCCAAGAAAGACAACAACAGCAACGACGATCCATCGACGCATCGGCGGCACCCCGATCAACAAAGAAACCGACTTTTGTAGGGGCTGGGCTCTTCCGTAAGTATAAGAGCGGCGCCCCAGCGGGGCAAGTCCGGCGCGCCGGCGTCGAGGAGCAATCCGACAAATCTCGTCGAGGGGAACGGCAACCCGTTGCCGGAGTCTCTCGCGTCCACTTTGACCCGCAAGAATCGAGGAGAAGCATGAGCAGCACGCTCAACGGCGCCGCCACCCGCATCGAGTCCGACAGTATGGGGAAGATCGCGGTTCCCGCCGACCGCTATTACGGCGCCCAATCGGCGCGGTCACTGATCCATTTTGACATCGGTGAAGGGGTCGCGGCGCGCGACGTTATGCCGCCGGAGATCATCCGCGCGATGGCCATCCTCAAGAAAGCCGCGGCGCTGGTCAACCACGACCTCGGCAAACTCGATGCCGAGAAAACCAAACTGATCACCCAAGCCGCCGACGAAGTCGTCGCCGGAAAGTTGGCCGAGCATTTTCCGCTGCGGGTTTGGCAAACCGGCTCGGGCACGCAGACGAACATGAACGTCAACGAAGTGATCTCGAATCGTGCGATCGAGATCGCGGGCGGCGAAATGGGCTCGAAGAAGCCCGTCCATCCCAACGATCACGTCAACATGTCGCAGTCTTCGAACGACACGTTTCCGACCGCGATGCATATGGCGGCCGCCGAAGCAATGGTCGACTTGTTGCCGGCCGTCGAGCAGTTGCGCGACGCGCTCGACCACAAAGCACAGGAATGGGCGAACATCGTTAAAGTCGGGCGCACGCACCTTCAGGACGCAACCCCGCTGACGCTGGGTCAAGAGTTCTCGGGCTACGTTTCGCAACTCGATCGCAGCATTGCCCGTTGTCGCGAAGCACTCGACGGACTGTACGATCTGGCCATCGGCGGTACGGCCGTCGGCACCGGGCTCAACGCTCCGCGCGAATTCGCCGAACGCGCAGCCCGGAAAATCGCCGAGTTGACGGGCCTGCCGTTCCGCTCGCACCCCAATAAATTCGCGGCGCTGGCTTCGCACGATGAAGTGGTCTACGCATCAGGCGCGCTCAAGACACTCGCCGCTTCGCTGATGAAGATTGCCAACGACGTGCGCTGGCTGGCGTCCGGGCCGCGGGCCGGCATCGGCGAGCTGATCCTGCCCGAAAACGAACCGGGCTCGTCGATCATGCCCGGCAAAGTCAACCCGACGCAATCCGAAGCAATGACGATGGTCTGCGTGCAAGTGTTCGGCAACGACGTGGCCATCGGTTTCGGCGGCTCGCAGGGCAACTTCGAACTCAACGTCTTCAACCCGGTGATGATCTACAATTTCCTGCACTCGACGTCACTGCTGCAGGATGCGTGCACGATGTTCCGCGAGCACGCGATCGAAGGCTTGGCCGCCAACGAACCGGTCATCAAAAAGTACCTCGACGACTCGCTCATGACGGTGACCGCACTCTCGCCGCACATCGGTTACGACAAGTCGGCGGAGATCGCCAAGAAAGCCCATCACGACGGAACGAAACTCAAGGAAGCGGCTTTGGCGCTCGGCCACGTCAACAGCGAAGACTTCGACAAGTTCGTCGTCCCGGTGAAGATGACGCAGCCGTCCTAAGTCACGGCGCCTCCGGGCCCAATCGCGAGCTTCGGCAAACCGCCGAAGCTCGCGACGTTTCTGCCGGGAGCACGACACCGACCGGAGAATCCCGGAGTATATCAGCCGTGTTGGAATTACGCACGCTCGACGAGACCTTCGCCCTTGCCCGCTTGGCAGCAGACGCACCGGTGCCCGGTTGGGTCGGCGGCAACGATTTGCTGGCGGTGGTTCGAACGCGCAACGAGCTGTCGATCGTTTGCCGCAACGACGCCGTGCCGCCGACGGTCACCGAAGTCGAGCGCGATTTTCGCTGTCTGGCCGTGATCGGCACGCTCGACTTCGCGCTCACCGGCGTCATCGCCAGCCTGGCCAAACCGCTCGCCGACGCCGGCATTTCGATCTTCGGTATCTCGACCTACGACACCGATCACATTCTGGTTCGGGCCGACCGGCTCGAAGAAGCCAAGGCGGCGTTACGCGCTGCCGGTCACACGCTCAAATAACCCGCCCGGCGTCAACCTGTCCCGGCGTCATTGCGTCGTGTCAAGAAAACGGCGGACGGCTTCGAGCGTTTTGGCATGGGTCATGATGTCGTAATGATTGGCATCGATCTCGAACGCTGTCGCCGAGGGCACGGTTCGAGCGAAGTGACGGAAGTCGAACTCGGTGACGATGAATCCGTTGCGCCCCGTCATCGGGCGCAACGCACGCAACGCTAACACCGGCACCGCGATGCACTTCCAAAGCCGGCGCGCATCGTGGAGGTTGCCGTAGCTGAAATCTTCGTTGACGGGCGCCGGGTTCGTGCGCGCGCGCACGCCGCCCGGCACCGGGACGAGTTCGTACCGATAGCAGCGCTCCCAGTACTCGTTCCACGAATCGATCAAGTCGAGCTTGCGGATCGAAGCCAGATAGTCTTCGGGCGAGGCGTAAACGTGGGTGAGCCGCTGCAGATTTTGCAGGATCGATTTCACCGCGGCGTAGCGCGGTATGCCCAGTCCGTCGATGAGGACCAGCCGGCGCAGCCGCGAGCCGGCATCGAGCGCGGCGGCTTCCATCGCGACGTACGCCCCCATCGAATGACCGATGAGGTCGAAACGCGTTGCACCCAGCGCTTCGGCCGCGGCGAAAATGTCGTGCGCGTGGTTTGCGAAGCCGTACGTTCCGGGTGCGGTCACCGCACTGTGGCCGCGCCCGCGCAGATCGAGCGCCACGACTTGGCGGCCGGTTTCGCTGATCCGTTCGCCCAGGAAATCGAACCACCGCGAATTGGCCGACAGGCCTGGTGCGCAGAGGACGAGTTCACCCTCGGGGTCGCCCAAGCGATGGGCCCGGACTCGTCCGCCGGGAAGCTGCAGATCGAAATCCGTCGCAGCAAAGGGCGGCGGCCCGATCACGCGGGTCAGCTCCGGGCTCGGAGCCACTCGATGATCGTCGACGGCAACTCTTTTTGCACTTTCGTGCTGACGTACATCCCGATGTGTCCGACCGGAAACGACCGGGCGGTGTAGTCGGAAGTGCCGACGTGTTTTTCGAGCGCGGCGGATGACTTCGGCTCGACGATGTCATCGCGCTGGCCGAACATGTTGAGTACGGGCATCCGCACGTTGGCGAGCGAGACCGGCTGGCCGCCGAGTTCGAACGTTCCTTTGACGAGCTTGTTCTCTTGGTAGCCGTCTTTGAGCCACTTGCGAAACGTCTCGCCCGGATGATCGGGGCTGTCGTTGATCCAGCGTTCCATGCGCAGGAATGTCATCAATTGTTCGCGGTCGTCGAATAAATTCATCAGGTCGGCGTACTTCTGAACGTTTTGCGCGAACGGACTGCGGAGCAAAAATTGTTGGTGCATCAACGAGCCGGGAATGTTTCCCAACGTGTCGACGAGCCGGTCGGTATCGGTATGTTTCGCAACCCTCGCCAAGATCGTGTCGTCCAGGTCGAAATCGAGCGGCGTAATCATCGTGATGAGGCTGCCGACGCGTTCGGGGTTGAGCGCGGCATAACACAGCGTGAAATAGCCGCCTTGGCAAATGCCCAGCAGGTTCACGCGCTCCGAACCATGCCGCTCGCGCACGACATCCGCGCAGTCTCCGAGATAGCCGATATGATCTTCCATCGTGGTAAAGCGGTCGAGGGGCGTCGGATACCCCCAATCCATCACGTAGAGATCGGCGCCCAACTCCAGCAGCCGGCGGACCAGCGAGCGATCGGGCTGCAAGTCGATCATGTAGTAGCGGTTGATCAGGGAGTACACGATGAGGATCGGCGGTAACAACGTTGCGGCGGGCCGCGCCGGCAGATAGTGAAACAAGTTCAAATGGCCGTCGGAATAGACGAGTTCTTTGGGCGTCGTCGCGCTATCCAAGTCGCTCTGCCGCAGTTCGCTCAGAACGTGGGTGCCTTTGAGCGCTTTGCGCAGCATCTCGCTGTACTCGCGAACGGCCACCGCCCCCAAACCCGAGAACAGCAGTTCCAAATCGGCGCTCGGGTCACGCGCCATGTTCGGCCTTTTTTGCGGAACCGGGACTCTTGCGCGCCGTCTTACGCGCCGAGCGTGGTGCAGCGGCCGGTGCTGCACCGCCATTGGCCGACGGCGGAGCGCCGGCCGCGCCGGCCGGGGGCACGCTCGCAGCCGAACGCAACGTTCGTTTGAGCGCATGCACTTCGCGGCGCAGCACGCTGATTTCACGCACAACTTCGTCGAGGTCGCGGCGGGTCGGAAAATGTCCGAACCGGGCGAACAGATCCACGACCTTCATCTCGTGGCGGCGCTGATCGGCAAGCGCCGTCGACAATCGCTCCTGCGCTTCGACATAGCGCTGCGAGCTGAATGTTTCGACGAACACGCGGTCGGCGACGGTGGTCGATAACGAGAGCAGCGCCGCCGACGTTTGAACCGGCCGGCGCTCGGCAGTGCGTTTGAGGACTTCGCGCCCGATCTCTTCGAACGCCCGCTGCCATGTTGCTGCCAGGATGACGCGGTAGTTTTCGCGCGCTGCCGCGAGCGCCGCCGCATTCGCCGCGGCTTCCGTCAGCAGCTGCGGCAATTCTTGGTTGATGCCCGGAAAATTTGCCAGCAATCCGAAGCTGCGTTCGAGCGCGTCACCAAGCGGATCGCCCGCGCCCGCCGGACTGCCCATCATCGCAGCGAGGCTCATCGAACGCTGCATGAACTGCGTCCACGGCTCGGCGCTGCGCTGGAATTGCGCCGCGTTCGCGAGCCAGAGATCGAGCGCGTTGGTCATCGGGCTAACCGAAAATTTTGCGCGGAAGTTCTCCGCCGACCGTTCGAGCGATTCCGCTGAGTCCACGGCTGCCCCGTCGGCGGGGCTGCCGGCGGAGCGTATCGTTTCCGCTGCCAGTTCGGTCAGCCGAAGCAGGGCTTGCTGATCGCCCATCGACGCCTGAAAAAAATCGGCCGGCGTGGTTTTCGCGGCTGCGCCCATCGCGCGCTGCCACTGCTCCATCATCGCCGTGCTGCCCAGCGGAACCGAAGCAGCCTTGAGCGTGTCGAGCCAATTTTCCCACAGCGAGCTTGCGCCCGGTTTCTTGTCGGCCGTCATTAGGGCAGCTCGGTGAGCGCCGCGCCGGGCTCCTGTCCGGGCGCTGGGCGGCGGCTCGCGGCCCGTTGGGGGTCGATGCTTCGCAGCATGGCGAGCCAGGTTTCGCACCATTGCGCGCTCGCTTCGGTGTAGGCAACCACGAGATCGTAGGCCTGATGGGCGCCCTCAACGGTGAGCTTCGAGCTGCGCGAATCCACGGCAACGCGTTCGGCCCAATCGCGTGCCAGCTCGGCTTGTTTGCGCAAGACGGCCTTGGCCGAGGCGCAGAGAGCCTCGCCGACCGCCTCGTTCACGCGCGACCAGGTGCGCAGCGGCTGCGCACATTGGGAACTGCCGAACCAGAAGTCCACCATCGCCTCCCCAGCGTTCACGTCCATCCGCCGGCAGCGCCGGACCGCCCCGGTCTCGATCCGGGGGAACTCCGCCCTCCGGTCGCGACCAACCCGCGCAAGCCGGTCAAGCCGGCTGGCAGGAAGTTCCATACGTTCGCGCTTCGCGCGAGGGTGCATTCCAAGATGGCGCCAAGCCTCCTCATTCGTTTCCGCTCGGACCGGATCGTCAGCAGCCCGAAACACCGGCATCGCAAGCGATCCGACTGCTCGCGGCATTCGTTTTCGTTCGATCGCCGTGAGCCCCAAGTTGGCGAATCGATCGGCGCCGGTCCGGGACGGCTCACTGCGTGCGCGCACTTCGATGGCAGTTGCGGTCGTCCGCCGAGCCGAGGCTATTGCGGGCGAACCAATCCGGCGCGCGCCTTCAAATACGCCGGGTTGCTCTCATTGAGCGCTTGGCGCGTCATTCGATCGAGGTGCGCGCGCGTCAGAGCCCAGGCCGGGGTTCCGGGGTCCGCCTGTCCCGCGCGGATATCGTCCGCCAGCCGGACATAGAGTTGGCGCAGCCCTTCGTGAACGTCGCGCGCCGTGCTTGCCAAGTGCGGCTTCTCGCCAAGCAGACGGGTCAGTCGATCGAGTTCCTCGCGTTCGGGAGCGCTGCCGTACACGAGCTCATTCTTGGCAATTGCGATGGCTTTCGCCGCCAGCCGCGCACTGTATTGACGGGCCTGCGGCAAGTACTCCAAGAGTTTGCCCCGCAGCGCGCCGCGCGCCGCCTCCAGCTGTTCGAGTTCTTCGGCCGACGGCGCGTCCCCGAGATCCAGCCGGCGCGCGGCGAGCCTCATCGCCGTTTGGATCGCAAGCACCGTCGCTCGTTCTTCGGACGGAACATGCGGCAGGATCTCGTCGCGCACGACCGTTTGCGCGGTCGACAGCAGCTCCGAGCCCGTCGGCCGGGTGCGCATCACCGTCCTTGCTCGGTCAGCGCGAGAATCTCGAACTCCAGCTCCGGCACGAGGTGACTGGTCAGCGCGAGTTCGAGCGATGATTCGGCACCCGACAGATGCCGCTGCGCCTGCAGCACGGCGATAATTCCCCAGCGGACGTGCGCGGCAACTTCCCAATACTGCACGGCAGCCCGGTCGACGCGCGTTCCGGATTCGCGCTCGTAACCGGCAAAGAACGCTTCGCGCGACCCAATCCCGCCGGCTTCGCGTTCGTATGCGCCGAAACGCCAGCACGCGGCGCAAAACCAGCCCAGATCTTCCGCAGCGTCGCCCCAGCCGGCAAACTCCCAATCGAGAATCGCGGTAATCCCGGACTCGTCGAGCATGTAATTTCCGGTGCGGAAGTCGTGATGGCAAAGCACCAGTTCGCCGGCCTCCGGAGCGTTGCGCTCGAGCCACCGTACGCCCCATTCGAGCACCGGTCGCGGATCCGCGAACCGGTCGAGCACGCACCGGCTCCAGGCCACGAAGTCCAGCGCCGGCGAACGACCCGGCAGCGATAAAAACGACAGGTCCGGCTGCGGCGGCCGAATCGCATGGATGCGCGCGAGTTGAGCGCCCAAACGCTGGGGAAGCGTCGCGCGGTCGCCGCCCAACTGCACGTCGCGCACCACGCGCACGGCATCCGCGGTGCCGCCCATGCGCGTCATGACGAAAAACGGGGTGCCGATCACCGACCGGTCTTCACACAGCCAGAGCGGTTCGCCCACGTTGACGCCCGCAGCGAAGGCGACTTTGCGAATCGCGAACTCGTGCGCCCGCGTGTGACTCAAATCGAGCGACGACGGCCCATCGGTGCGCAAGACGAACTGCACGTGGCGACCGTCGAGTGTCACATCGAGCAGCCAATTCTGCTGAATCGCACCGCCGCCCAGGCGCACGACCTGCGCGATCGTCGCGGGCGCGCCGGAGGCTTGCGCGAGCCAACGCGCGAGCGGCGAGTCGCCGGTCCACGCCGCTCCGCCGCGCGAGCCTGGACGTGCTACGTTCACAGCGAGCTCACCAAATGGCCTCCGTCCACCGCCAAAACAGCACCGGTGAGGAACGGTGAAGCGTCCGAGGCCAACAGCAGCAGCGGGGCGTCGAGATCGCTTAACGTTCCGAGCCGGCGCTGCGGGATGCGCTTGATGAGCGCTTCGCCGGCGGGCGAGGCGAAGAAATCGTCGTTGAGGCTCGAGTGGATGTAGCCGGGCGCTAACGCGTTGACGCGAATTCCGTGACGCGCGAGTTCGAGCGCCGAAGCTTTGGTCAGCTGCGTCAACGCGGCCTTGGAGGCCGTGTACGCCGTAAGGTTGCCCGCGACGCGTTCGCCCAAAATCGACGTGATGTTGACGATGGTTCCCGGCTTCTTGGCCGCGATGAGCCGTCGGGCGGCCTCGCGCGTTACCAGCCAGGCGCCTTTGAGGTTCGTATCGAGCACGTTGTCCCACTCGCGTTCGCTCATGTCGAGCAGGGACTTCGTGATGGTGGTGCCGGCGTTGTTCACGACGACGTCGACGGGGCCCGTCCGACGATCGATTTCGCGAAAGGCCTCCGCGACGCCGGCGTCGCTCGTGACATCGATGGTGACGCCCAGCGCGTCTCCGCCCCCGGCCGCAATCTCCGCAACCGCGTCGGCAAGCTTCTCGGCTCGTCGCGCGCCGAGCACGACCCGCGCGCCCGCATCGGCCAGCGTCCGGGCAAAATGCCGCCCCAGGCCCTCCGAAGCACCCGTCACGAGCGCGACCTTCCCACGCATCGCGAGCGAAGCGGACACTACGGATGCCCGCTCACGCCGTCGCGCCGAACAACGCCTTGGCGCGGTCGCGCAAAGCAAATTTCTGAATCTTGCCCGTCCCGGTTTTGGGAAGGTCTCCGAAGATGACGCGCTTGGGCGCTTTAAAGCGCGCAATGTGTTCGCGCGCGTAGGCGACGAGCATCGCCTCGTCGGCCGAAGCCCCCGGCCGCAAGGTGACGAACGCAATCGGAACCTCGCCCCAGGTCGGGTCCGGACCGGCGACGACGGCAACTTCCAGCACGTCCGGATGCCGTTCGAGCATCTGCTCGATCTCGATCGACGCAATGTTTTCACCGCCGGAGATGATGACGTCCTTCGAACGATCGGTGATTTGAATGTAGCGGTCGGGGTGCATGACACCGATGTCGCCGGTACGAAACCAGCCGTCGGGAACCGCAGCCGCCGTCGCCTCCGGGTCGCGATAATACCCGAGCATCACGTTGTTGCCGCGCAGCGCGATCTCACCCTGAGCGACGCCGTCAGCGGAAATGTCGCGCCCGTCGAAGTCGACGACGCGCGCTTCTTGCGTCACAATATTGCCCACGCCCTGACGCGCCTTGAGTTCGGCCTGAGCGGGGATCGATAGCGCATTCCATTCCGCGCGCCACTCGCAGATGACGGCCGGGCCATAGGTTTCGGTCAAACCGTAGAGATGAAACACGTCGATCTCGAGCTCGGCGGTGCGCTGCAGCAAAGCTGGGCTGGGCGGAGCGCCGCCGGTATAAATCCGGACCGGCCGAGCGGGCTTCCCGGCCTTCGCCGCTTCGTGGTTGGCGAGCATGACCAGCACCGTGGGCGCGGCGCACAGATGGGAAATCTCCGACTCCCGCAGATGGTGCCAAATGAGCGCCGCATCGGGCTTGCGAAGGCAGCGATGCGTTGCTCCAGCCGCGGTCACGGCCCAGGTGAAGCACCATCCGCTGCAGTGGAACATCGGCAGCGTCCACAAATACACCGAACCCGAATCGAGCTGCGTGTGAAAGGCCATCGCCAACGCTTGCAGATACGCGCCGCGATGACTGTACATGACCCCTTTGGGCTTCCCGGTCGTCCCGCTCGTGTAATTGAGCGCGATCATGCCCATCTCGTCGTGCGGCGGCTGTCCTTTCGCGGATCCCGCCGCAACCAGCTGCTCGAACTCGCTGGACGCGTCGCCGCAGCGAATGCCGCGCATCGAGCGGCCGCCGAGACCGATGAGTTCGCGTGCGACCGCTTCGAGCTCGTAATCGTACACGAGCAGATCGGCGCCGGCATGGTTGACGATCGCGGCCAGCTCGCCCGCCGAAAGCCGCGTGTTGAGCGCGACGATGACCGCGCCGGCGAGCGGAAGCGCGTAATGCAGCGCCAGCATAACGTGGGTGTTTGGCGCGAGGACCGCGACGCGGTCACCCGGGCGAATGCCGAGGTCGATCAACGTGCCGGCGATCCGGTTGACCCGTTCGGAAAATTGCGCATACGTGAACCGCGCGTCGTCATCGATCACGGCGACGCGATCGCCGAAGACGCGCGCCGAGCGGCGCAAAAATGCCGTCGGCTCGAGCGGAACGTAACCGGGCCCGCGATCGTGGGCGGCCATCAGCCTGCCCGAAGCCTGCGTGCGTGCTCGCGCAAAAACGGCAGCAGCACGGCGTCGAACGCCGCCGGCGCCTCGGCGCACAGCAGGTGCGCGCACGCCTCGACGACTTCGAGCCGCGCGCCGGCAATCGCCGCGCACATTTCGCCGGCCATCGCGGGCGTGGTCGTTGCATCTTCGGCTCCGACGATCACCAGCGTCGGACAGCGCACCTTCGCGTCGTCCGCCCGCAAATCGGCATCGCGAATCGCGCGGCAAGCCGCGAGGTAACTTGCCGCCGGCGTGCGTTCGATCATCGTCCCGAAACCCTTGACCAACACGGGATTTCCGGCGTGTGCGCGCGGCGTGAACCAGCGCTCGAGCACCGCTGCGACGATCGCTCGCATGCCGCCCTGTTGCACCGCGTCGATGCGTGCGGCCCACGTCTCGGCGGTCCCGATCCGGCTCGCGGTCGAACAGAGCACCAGGGCCTCGACGCGCTCGGGATAAGCCGCCGCGAAACGCTGCCCGATCATCCCGCCCACCGACACGCCGACGAACGAAACGGAGCGCAGCCCCAACGCATCGAGCAAGTGCGCGGCGTCATCGGCGAAATCCGCGATCGACGGCGCCGAACGCGAACCGGCTTCCGTCAGTCCGTGTCCGCGCATGTCGAAGCGCAAGATACGATGCGTTGCCGACAATCCCGCGATCTGCGCGTCCCACATATGGACGTTCGTTCCCAACGAGTTCGCAAGCATTGCGATCGGAGCGTTTTCGGGACCGCTCAAATCGTAGAAGACGTTGAGATCATCAAGAGCGACGAACGGCAACGCGCGCGAACCTCCGAGCGGCCGGAAACCGGCGATGGGTCGACGGCTTCGCGTGGCGCACGGCCGATCCTCCGCCAACGAGAGGATCGCGCACGCGTAACGAGGGGCGCATGTTTGGCCCGGTCTCCCGCCGAAAAGCGAACCGATGCCGGCCGACGTTCGTCCTCACGCAATCGAATTAGAGTCGCGGCTGCGCGCGTTCGTGCGCGACGTCGTCGAACCGGGCGAACGCCGCTACTGGGCAGAGCACGCCGCGTTCGCAGATCGCTGGACGATCCCGCCGGTGATGGACGAGATGAAGGCCCAAGCGCGTGCCGCCGGGCTGTGGAATCTGTTCTTGCCGGACAGCGACTACGGCCCGGGCCTGACGAATCGCGAATACGCGCCGCTGTGCGAAATCATGGGCCGCTCGTATATCGCACCCGAGATCTTCAATTGCAGCGCGCCCGACACCGGCAACATGGAGGTTCTGGTTCGCTACGGCACATCCGAACAAAAGCAGCGCTGGCTCGAGCCGCTGCTGCGGGGCGAGATTCGCTCCGGCTTCGCCATGACCGAACCCGACGTCGCCTCCTCGGACGCGACGAACATCCAGGCGCGCATCGAACGGGACGGTGACGACTACGTCATCAACGGACGCAAATGGTGGACGACGGGCGCACCGGATCCGCGCTGTCGGATCTTGATTTTCATGGGCAAGACCGATCCTGCCGCGGCGCGCCATCTCGCGCAGTCGATGGTGCTCGTGCCGATGGACACGCCGGGCGTTTCGATCGTCCGCGCGTTGACGGTTTTCGGCTACGACGAAGCGCCGCAGGGCCACGCCGAGATGCGCTTCGACAACGTGCGCGTCCCGTGCGCGAACGTATTGTTGGGCGAGGGCCGCGGGTTTGAGATCGCCCAGGGCCGTTTGGGGCCGGGCCGCATTCATCACTGCATGCGGCTCATCGGGGGCGCGGAACGCGCGCTGGAACTCATGTGCAAGCGCGTCACCGAGCGGGTCGCGTTCGGCAAGCCGCTGGCCGAACAAGGCGTGATCGGCGAATGGATCGCCGACTCGCGGATCGAGATCGATCAGGCCCGGCTGTTGACGCATCGCGCAGCCGACCTCATGGACCGCGCCGGCAACAAAGCGGCGCGCACGGACATCGCGATGATCAAAGTGGTCGCGCCGAACATGGCGCTGCGGGTGATCGATCGCGCGATCCAGGCCTTCGGCGGCGCGGGCGTCGCCGAGGATCCTGGCCTGGCGGCGCTGTGGGCAAATGCGCGCTCGCTGCGGTTAGCCGACGGGCCAGACGAAGTGCACCGCGCGACGGTGGCCAAGCTCGAACTCCGGCGCCACCGCGACGCGCAGACCGGCGCGAACGGCGAACGTTTTTAAACTTTCGGTTTTGCGGCGACTCCGGCAAGATGGTAGGCTAAGTTCTTCTTGCCTTCGAGGTCCATGCGCCGGCCGATCTCGACGCGTTGCGCCTGCGGCGAACCCGCGCCATGCATGCTCTCCGTCAGGTAGCCGACGGCGTTGCGGCCAATCGTCATGTTTTCGATGAGGCGCATCACCCGCATCCGGTCGACGGGGTCGGCGCCGTCCTGACCCTGCATGTATTTGCGGACCAGCGGGCCGATCTCGTCGTGCTCGAGATCTTTTTCCGAGGGCATCGTCACGATGATGCCGCCGGCGATGTCTTGCGCCAGCCGGGCGATCTCGTACGGAAAGCGCGTGACGTTTTGCTTGGCCACGTTCGAGAGCATCACGTCGTTGATTTGAACGCCGGAGGCCTCGGTTTTCGAGCGCGTCGCGCCGGCCACGCAGCTCGAATACATCGTCTCGTTGAGATGGGTCATCTCGATGAGCTTGTCTTGGATGTGCCGTACTTTTTCGAGCCCGTTGAGTTCGGCGGCCGCCGCGGCGGCCCCGATCATGACGTCGCCGAGCCCGGTCTTGCAGGCATACGACGACCGGTGGTACGTCGTGAAGCGCTCGACGACGGTCGATGCGAACCCGATCTCGCCGTCCATGAAGATGTGCTCGTTCGGGACGAAGACGTTCTCGAACACGACGAGCGCCTCCTGACCGGCGAACTGCGCGTTCCCCGCGTCAAGCACGCCGCCGTCGACGATGCGCATGTCGTTGGTTTGCCGGCCCATGATGTACGTCACGCCAGGCGCCGTCACCGGAAGCGCGCCGATGATCGCCCAGTCCCGATCCCCTTCGCCCAGCCGCATCGTCGGCATGAAGATCATCCAGTGCGAGTTCACCGCACCCGTCTGGTGCATTTTGGCTCCCGACACGTAGATGCCGTTCTCGTCGCGGCGGACGACGTGCAGGAACTGATCGGGATCGGTCTGTTGATGCGGGGGTTTCGAGCGATCGCCTTTCGGATCGGTCATCGCTCCGCCGATGATGATGTTCGCGTCTTGCGCGCGCTCGAGAAAAGCGCGGAAACGTCGCGCGTACGCGGTTCCGAATTTTGCGTCCATCTCAAAGGTGACCGAGTGCAGCGTCGCGATCGCGTCCATACCAACGCAACGCTGAAAACAGGTCCCGGTGCGGCGGCCCAATTCGCGCTGCATATCGTGTTTGGCGAGCAGGTCAGCGGGGCTCGTCGGGATATGGAGAAAACGATTGACCAGCTTGCCGTCTTCGCGCCGTGCAGCGGCCAGTTCCGGTCGTTCCGTGGCCAGCCGATACGTCTCCGCCATCGCGTTGATGGACGGCCAAATAACGGGATTATCGACGGGCTCGGCGACAGGCTCGCCCATGAAGAACACCCTGAGCCCGCGACCCCGCAGCGATGCAATGTAGTCGTCCGCGGTCACGATCGGAGCGCCAAAGGGCTCCCAAAGTTTCTGCGCGGGGGACACGGACTCGTCGATTTTCAACATAGCTTCCTCAGTCGCTCGCTTCGGGCGTGAATGTTCGACAGTGAATGGGTGAACCGATCCAAATTCTTACGTAGCAGATAAAGCCCTTCGCCGTCCGGTAACGATTCAGGCCGCCGCTCGCGGCGGGCCGACGTCCGCGCAATTACGTTCGGGCGTCGGAGCCGCCATCGGTTCGTCGTGCCGAGGTCTGGCGGCGAGAACGCAAACGATGCAACTCGGAGGTGCGCTTGGAATTACACGCGATCTTTCGCGGGCGAGCCTTGCGGCGGCGGGCTGCCGTTTTCGATCGCCGCGGCGCCTTCGGCGGCGAGCTGCGCGGCCGTGTTGAGTGCGTCGACGAGAAAATCGCATTCGGCGAGAACCAGCGGAGCTTCGCGGTCGTCGCGCAACTCGATTTCGCGGCGCATGGCCTCGAACTCGCGCCGCAAGGGCGGTAGTTTTTGCGGCACACGACCTTCGCGAATGCTTGCGGCAACCCGTTCGAACGCGGCCGAAAGCGAATCCAAGAACGTACCCAGTGCCGGCCGCGGGTGAGGCGCCGCATGCTGTAATCGAGCGTTGAGCGCGAGCAGGCCGACGGTGAAGCCGATCCTTCGCGTCGCAGCCAAAATACCGAGCAGCGATTTGCGCGGCAGCACGTGCGTTTGCGGCGGCTCCCCGACCGCGCGGTCGACCGATGTCTCGGCCTCCAGACGCGCGGTCCAGGCGGCGGCCTGCGCCTGCCGAATCTGGGCGGGCTCGAATGTCGCGGGCTCCGCGTACGCGCCCAAGACGAGCATTGCGTAGCGCCGCAGCGCATCGATCAACTCGGCAATTTGTTCGCCGGCGCGTTTGCCTTCCCAGGTGGGCCACACGAACATCGCCAGCACAGCGAGACCTCCGCCGTACAATGTCGCGAGCACGCGATCCGCGATTGCCGCGTGGTCCGGCAAGCCGAGCAGCGAAAAGAGAAAGACGATGTAGGCGGTGACGGTGATACCTAACAGGCCCCAGTTGACATCGATGAGCCAATAGCCCAGGAGTGCGAAGAGAATCGCGAAGGCGACATCGGCGCGCGGCCCGTGCGCGATGCCGACGGAAAGCCCGCTCGCCAACAGCGCGCCGATCAGCGTTCCGATGATGCGCAGCAGTCCGCGCACGAACGACGTCGTGAAATCCGGTTTGAGCACGATCAGGGCGGTCAGCGTCATCCAGTACCCGCGATCGATCGCGAAACCACGGTAGATCGCCGTCGCCAGTGCGAGGGTAACCGCCAGCCGCAGCGCGTGCCGCCCGAACGGTGAGCTGAGCGGGAGACTCGCGCGCAGCGTATGCATCGCGTCGTGAAACTGCGCGAACGCCGGCGGAGGCTCGGCGGCCGCGCCCGGCGCGCCGAAGTCGCTCCGTTCTCCGGGGACCGCAGTCCCGCCGCCGGCCGGATAACCCGCAATTCGCCAGGCCGAGCGCAGCTGGCCGAAGAGCCCGCGCGCTTCATCGCCGACGTGCGCCGCGAAACGCCCCGTAAGGCCCTCCGCGCGCTCGGACGCAATGTCCGCACGGCGCCAATCGTCGACCTGCGCTTCAGGCGCTCGCGCCGCGCTCAAGGCGTCGGCGATTTCGTCGGCCAGTTTCGCGGTCGCCCCGGCAACCTCGCTGAGCGCCGCGAGCGTCGATTCGTCCTTCTCGCCCACCGCCACCGCACGCTCGCTTGCAATGATCGCTAAACTGGCGCGTATCCGCTCCGCGCAATCGAGCAGCGACTGAAACGCTGCGATGTCTCCGCGCCGGGCGAATGGTTGCGGGTCGGCCAGAGCTTTGCGCGCAGCGGCGATCTTCTGCGCGTCCGGCATCTCCACAATTCCCTGAGCAACCGTGCGGCCGTAGGCCCCCAGGCCGCGATAGACGGCCGCCAACGCCCGCCGTTCGGCCGAATATCCGCTCAGCGGCCAGACGAAAACGAGCAGCACCGTCTGGACCAGACCGCCGGCGAAGACGAGCAGCGGCTGCAGCACCGCCATCGGCGGGAACCCCGCCGGCAACGCAGCGGCCGTCATGGGCTGGGCAGCCTGACCGCTGAAAATGATCAGTGCCACGATGGCGTTGAGGCCCGCCGATGAAGCCGACGGGCCGAGGGCTGAAATAACGCCGTAGCCGTAGCTGAAGAGGGCCATTAAGAGGACTAGCGCGACCGTCGACTTCCCCGCGCCCGCGCCGACGCAGGTCGCCAGCGCCATTGCGGTCGCGGTCACCAGCATGACGGCGGCACGCGTGCGATAGAGGCCCTGCTTCGAGGTGAAGCCCACGCTCATCGCGCCCATGGCGCCGGGGACGCCCAGCGAGGGATGGCCGGCGGCGAGCGCCCCGATGAGGGGAATCGCGACGCCCATGCTGCAGCGCAACGCGAAGCCCAGGTCGGCTCGCTTGCGATCGAAAACGAGCGCGTTTTGAAACGCTCGGCGCAGCAGCCCGCCGTGCAGCGGCGCGAGCGCGCGGCTCATCGCCTGGCGCTACGAACCGAACGCGGCTCCATGCGTCGTCACGCCGACACGAGTTCGAGTGCCCTGACCTGGTCGGCGATCTCGCGCGCGAGCGCGCGGCGCGAACGGCGCGCACCGCGGACCGTGAGTTCCGCCTGGCGATACACCGGCTCACGCAAGGCGAGCAGCTCGCGCACGCGTTCCACCGTCGGGTGCGGACCAAGCACCGGGCGGATCGTGTGCGAGTTGCGCAGCCGGGTGACCAGCGACTCGACGGGCACGTCGAGAAAGATGCGCACCGCGCGCTCCGCGATCAGCATGCGCGTCGGCTCGTAGGTCAGCGAACCGCCGCCCAAGGCGATGACCGCGCGCGGCCCCGCGAGCACTTCCTGCAGCGCCTCGAACTCGTAATGACGAAACGTCTCGGCCCCGACCCGCGCGAAAATGCCCTCGATCGGCCCGTGCCGCTCGACGATGAGCGTGTCGGTATCGGCGAACGGAAGCTCCAGCTCACGCGCCAGCAGCTTGCCGATCGTCGATTTTCCGGCCGCCATGAAACCGGTCAGCGCGAAATGCCCCTTCATCGTGCCTCGGCAAGGGCGAAACGCCCATTCAAAAATGAGTATCCAACCATCAGTCTTCTGATTCGCCGTGCGTCTCGGCTCCTCCGCGAGGCGGCCCCTCAGCGGCCAGCAATCGAACGGCCTGGCCGATCGGATACCGCTTCAGACTTGAAGCCCGCTCGAACGCCGCCGCGCTCGCGAGCCGTTCGCAACCGAACCACCGATCCATTCGCCGAACCGAGAAATAGCGGTCAGCGGTTCGCCTTCCTCGCCCAGGTGATAGAATTCCACGACCACCTTGATCGCAGGGCGGTTCACCGCCTTGGCGTAGCCGAAACCGGCGAGCGGCAACTCCACGTAATCGTAGCCGAGAGCAGCCACCGGTTCCGCTTGCTCCAGGGCCTCCTTGGTGCCCTTCACCAGGGGAAGGGCGTACCCGATCTGCATGGCTGTGTCTTCTGCCTTATCGTAGTTTCGTTGACCGAGTTTGGCGTGCGACGGAGGGTTACGTGCATGCCGGTGCGCGCGTTCGCAAGTGCTTCGCACCCGTTGTGCTCGATCCGAGCGCATGCGCACTGCGGAGCAGCGAAAATTAATCGCTGCCCGGCGGCAAATCGACCCGAAGCGTATCGGGTTGCGGTTCACCCGCCGGGTTCGACGTTTGCAGCGGAACTCGGCGTGAAGTCTAGCAGCCGTTGACGCACGCGCGAGAAGCAGCGCCGCAGCACATCGTTCGCACGAGCGGTGCGGCCGGTCAGCCGCGTCCGTCGTTCTACGGCCAACGTACGAATCAGTAGGCGACCTTCGACAAGGCACGCAGTTCGTCGGGAGTCGTCGTGCCGAAACCGAAGAACTCCAGGTACGCGGGGATCATCTCGTAGAGCATATCGGT
>JBEKHC010000004.1:0-108296 GCA_050012475.1 Candidatus Velthaea sp. | reverse complement strand
AAGACATAGTCGCCGTCGCGGACGGCGCGCGAATAGCCGATTTCGCGCTCGAAGGTGGAGCCGGAAGAAAAACATTTGCGCGGATCGGCGGGCGAAGCTTTGGCGCGCGGGCGGCGGGCGCAAATTTCGAGGCGCGTGCCGAGCGGATCCTCGAAGAACACCGCCGGATACGTCTCGTCGTCCGATCGTTCGATCCGCCGACCGCCGGCGGCGCGCACGAGCGCTTCGATCGCGGGGAGGCCGGCCTCGGCATCGATTGCGAAGGCAATCCGCGTGGCGTTCACGACCGTTCCGGCGTCTTCGATGAAACCGACGAACCAGCCCAAGGCGCCGGGTTCCATCGGCGTGTGATATTCGATCGCCGTGCGCGGATGTGCGGCGTCGACGGCCTGCCATTCGCCCGCGGCGTCGACGTGCGATTCCGTCTTGCGCGTCAACCCGAGCGCCGGCAAGAGCGTATCGTAAAAGGATTCGATCGCTGCGATCGAGCGCACGCGGATGTCGGCATGGTCGAGTCCGCGCAGCATCATCCCGGCAGCCCGGCAATGCCGAGCCGTTGCGCAAATTCGCGCGCGCCCAGCGGCGTCACGCGAAGTTCGCGGCCCGGTCCGCGAACGAGCCAGCCGCGTTCGCAGAGCGCGCGAAACAGCGCCACGGCAAACGGTCCACGCACGTGCAAGCGGCGTTCGGTGAGATCGACGCACGCGCCCGCGACGCTGCCGGCCGCGACTTCGCCGGCGCCCAGATCTGCGAGCAGCGCGCTGCCGCGCGCGGTTACCACGGCGTCGTCACCTTGGGCGCGAACGAATGCGCCGTCGATGAGCGCGCTGCGCAGACGCGTGCCGAGTTCGCCGGCGATGTGGTCCCAGCAGACGCGCGCGGCGCGGATGCGCGCGAGGCGATCGTGCGCGCTCAGCGTTCGCGGCGGGGCGGCTTGTTCGAGTGCGCCCAGCGCTTCCAGACTGCGAGCGACGTCATCGGAGGCAAGCGTGTAATAGCGATGCCGTCCGCTCGTGAAGGCGCGCACGAGCCCGGCATCGGTGAGGATCGCCAAATGTTCGCTCGTCGTCGACGGTGCGCTGCGGGCGATCTTCGCCAGTTCGCCCGACGGCAGAAACC
Organism: Candidatus Velthaea sp.; assembly: GCA_050012475.1. Classification (GTDB taxonomy): domain Bacteria; phylum Vulcanimicrobiota; class Vulcanimicrobiia; order Vulcanimicrobiales; family Vulcanimicrobiaceae; genus Velthaea. Next base: position 107,177 of record JBEKHC010000004.1, on the reverse strand, counting down.
GGCCGGACAACAGCTCGCCCACGATGGTCGCGCGGACCGGATGCGCGAGCGCGAAGCCGATGCGGTCGAGCGTTCTGGTCATGACGCCGTCCTTCGCGGTGCGCGCGTGATGCCCAGCAGCGCGACGACGAGTGCGATGCCGATCATTGCCGACCACAATTCAGCCAGCAGATGGAAGCCGGCGACGGGACCGAGGCGCACGATCAGCGCGGCCGCGAGCGCGATCCCGAGCGCGCCCGCGGCTTGACGAACGCTGTTGAGCACGCCCGATGCGATGCCCGAACGTTCGCGCGGCGTGACGCCCAGCAGCGCCGACGTCATCGCCGGCACGGCGACGCCGATTCCGCTCGGAATGACGAGCAGTGCCGGAAGCAACGCGATGTACGAGGAGTGCGCACTATAGCCGCAGAGCAGCGCGAAGCCGGCGAGTGCGACGGCGAGTCCGGCCAGCATGGGGCCGCGCGGGCCGCGTTTGCCCACGACCATGCCGGCCGCGAGATTGGCGATGCCGAGCATCGCGGCAAATGGCATGAAGGCCAAGCCGACCATCAGCGGCGTGTAGTGACGTGCATGCTGGAGGTACAGCGCCAGCATGAACAGGGTCCCGTACAACGTTGCGTTGATCGCGAAGCCGACGCCGACCGCAGCCCGGAACGTCGGAAGGCCGAAGAAGCTCAGCGGCACCATGGGATCGCGCACGCGCAACTCGACCACAACGAATCCGGCCGCGCCGATCACACTCGTCAGCAGCGCGATGCGGACGAACCCGGCGCCGAATCCGAGCGCACCCGCTTCGATCACGCCCGCGATGGCGCTCAGGAGGGTGACGACGGCGAAGAGCTCGCCCAACGGATCGAAGTTTCCGCCGCGCGCCGGCGTCTCTTCGCTCAACCGCAGGCCCAGCACGATTGCGGCCGCGCAGAGCGGAAGGTTGATGAAGAAGATGGCGCGCCAGCCGGCGCCGGCGATCAGCGCGCCCCCGAGGATGGGGCCTGCGGCCAGCGAAACCGATCCCGCTGCGGTCCACAGCGCTATCCCGCGGGCCCGTAATTTCCCGTCGTCGCGGGCCGCGTGCGCGATGAGCGCGAGCGAGCAGGGCACCAGGGTCGAGGCACCGATGCCTTGCACGACGCGCAGTACGATCAGGAAGCCGATCGATGGAGCAAGCGCGCAACCCAGCGACGCCAGCCCGAAGACGGCGAAGCCGCCAAGAAACGAACGCTTCGCGCCGATTCGGTCGCCGAGCGCCCCGCCGGGCAGCAGCATGCAGGCGAACGCGATCGTGTAGGCGCCCACGATCCAAGCCACGCTTGCGATCCCCGCATTCAGGTCGCGGCCGATCGAAACGAGCGCGACGTTCACGATCGAAACATCCAATTGAACCAGGCCAAAGCCCAGCGATGCGGCCAGAATCGTGCCCGCAAACCCGATCTTCATGTCCGCAAGCGTACCCGCCGACGTTTCGGCTACCGGCGAAACGACGGTGGTGCCGCCGCAACCGTGCTTACAATCTGGCCGAGCGCAGGCGAAGTGCGTTGGCGATCACGGAAACGGAACTGAACGACATCGCCAGTGCCGCCACGATCGGGCTGAGCACGATGCCGAAGGCTGGATAGAGCGCACCCGCGGCGATCGGGATCCCGATCGCATTGTAGGCGAAGGCGAAGATCAGGTTTTCGCGGATATTGCACATCGTCAAGCGGCTCAGCCGGCGCGCGCGCGCAAGGGCCGCCAGATCGCCCTTCACCAGCGTCATCCCGGCGCTCTCGATCGCCACGTCGGCGCCGGTGCCCATCGCAATGCCGACGTCGGCGGCGGCGAGCGCCGGTGCGTCGTTGACACCGTCGCCGGCCATCGCGACGATGCGGCCGCGGTCTTTGAAGGCGCGCAGGATGCGCAGTTTGTCCGCCGGCAGCGCGTCGGCTTCGACGTCGGCGATCCCCAGTTTGCGCGCAACGGCTTCGGCGGTAATGCGGTTGTCGCCGGTCACCATGACGATCTGCAAGCCGTCGGCGCGCAATCGTTCGAGTGCCGGCCGCGTCGAAGGTTTGATCGGATCGGCGAGCGCGATGACCGCGGCCGCGTCGCCGTCCACACTCAAAAACAGCGCGCTCGCACCAGCGCCTCGCAGCTCGTCGGCGCAGGCCGCCAAAGGCGCGACGTCGACGCCGATCGCCTTCATCAAGGTCGCGTTTCCCAAGCCCAACGCGCGCCGGCCCACGCGGCCGGTGACGCCCTTTCCGGTATGCGAGAGAAAGTCGGAAACGATGGCCGTCGGAGCCTCGACGTTGGCGGCGGCAGCGATGACGGCACTCGCCAACGGATGTTCGCTGAGGCGCTCGAGACTCGCCGCCCAACCCAGCACCTCGCGCTCGGAGAAGTTGGCCGCCGGCACGACGGCGGTCACCTCGGGACGGCCCTGCGTCAATGTCCCGGTTTTGTCGACGATGAGGACGCGCGCTTGCGCGAAGCGTTCGAGCGCCTCGGCCGATTTGACGAGCACGCCCGCGCCGGCGCCCTTCCCGACGGCGACGCCGATGCTCATCGGGGTGGCAAGGCCGAGCGCGCACGGGCAGGCGATGATGAGGACCGAGACGGCGGCGATGAGCGCGTAGGCGAGCGCCGGCGGCGGACCCCAAATCGCCCACGCCGTAAACGCAGCCGCTGCCGCGACCAACACCGCCGGCACGAAATAGCTCGCGACCGTGTCCGCTAGTCGTTGGATCGGTGCCCGACTGCGCTGCGCTTCGTTGACCATCGCGACGATGCGCGCGAGCATCGTGTCGGCGCCGATCCGTTCGGCTCGCATGACGAACGAACCGGTTGCGTTGAGCGTGCCGCCGATGAGCGGATCGCCGGCGGCTTTGGCCACTGGAATCGGTTCACCGCTGATCATCGATTCGTCGACCGAACCGGTCCCATGAACGACCGCGCCGTCCACCGGCACCGCGTCGCCCGGACGTACGCGGAGCAGATCGCCCACCGCGACCCGGTCCAACCCGATCGCCTCGTCCGCGCCGGAAGCGGTGATGCGCCGAGCGGTTTTCGGCGCCAGGTCGAGCAACGCGCGAATCGCGCCGCCGGTTTGCTCGCGCGCGCGCAACTCGAGAACCTGCCCGAGGAGCACGAGCACCGTGATCGTCGCCGCGGCCTCGAAATACAGGCTGACCGCGCCGTCCAACCCGCGAAACCCCGCCGGGAACAGGCCGGGGGCGGCGGTCGCGACCGCGCTGTAGACATAGGCGGAGCCGGTGCCCAGCGCGATCAAACTGAACATGTTCAGGCTGCGGTTGCGGAGCGACGTCCAAGCGCGTTCGAAGAACGGCCAGCCGGCCCACAGCACGACCGGGGTGGCCAAGGCAAACTCGATCCAGGCGATCGTGCCGGGCGCTACGAGCCGGTGCAATCCCAGCCGCGGCACGTCGCCGCCCAGGTCGAGCACGATCACTTGCACGGCGAAGATCAGGCCGATCCACAACCGGCGGGTCATCTCGACCAGCTCGTGGTTGGGGAGCGCGTCCACGCGGACGGTCAGCGGCTCGAGCGCCATGCCGCACAGCGGACAGCTGCCCAAGCCGCTGCGGCGGACCTCGGGGTGCATCGGGCAGGTAAACACGTCGCCGGCTGAACCGGGCGTCGCGGCGGGCCGCGGCTCCAGATATGTGAGGGGAGCAGCCGCAAATTTCGCGCGGCAGCCGGCGCAGCAAAAAAAGAACGCCTGGTCCGCGAACTCGAATCGGTCGGCGTCTTCCGGGTCGACGTCCATGCCGCAAACGGGGTCGACGGCGGCCGGCTTCAGCACCGCGAACTCGGCCGGCGGCTGCTTCATCGGCACCCGCTATGCCACTTCGGGACGCAGGCCGAGGATCTCGACGACCTCGGCAATCGCCTCGACGGATTGACCTGCCGCGATCTGATCGAGCAGGCAATGCTCGAGGTGATTTTCCAGCTCGATCCGGCTCACCCGGTCGAGTGCGCCGCGGACGGCGGCGATCTGCTTGATGACCTGCACGCAATACGTGTCGTCTTCGACCAGGCGGATTACGCCGTCGAGGTGACCGCGCGCCGACTTCAGGCGATTGAGAATCGCTGCTTTCGTTTCGCGCGAAAGGCTGCTGGTACGCTGCACGATGTCCAATATCCCACCCCAGGTGGGATGCGTCAAGTGATCTTTGTCGCCTGTCAGTTCTCGGCCGGCGGCAGGGTTTGCGGGTTCCAGAGATGCTCTGGCTGGTCGAGCGCGGCGTTGATCCAACGCGACCAGACGAAGAGGGCGTCCGAGAGCCGGTTGACGTAGCGGATCACGTCGCCGGAGATCGGTTCGTTGTCGTTCAAGGTGACGAGCAGCCGTTCGGCGCGGCGGCAAATGGTGCGCGCTTGGTGCAAGAAGGCGCCGGCGAAGGCGCCGCCCGGGTGGATGAAATTGGCCAGCGGCGAGAGGTCGCGTTGGGCCTCGTCGATCGCCCGTTCGAGCGCCAGTGCGTCGGCCGGCGTGACCAGCGGCATGCCCTCCCAGCGGTCGTTCGGCAACGTCGCCAAATCGCTGCCGACGTTGAACAGGACGTCCTGGGTCCAGGCCAGCCACGCGTCGAGTCGAGCCGCTACGGCGTTTGCTCGCGCGGCGTCCTGAACCGGGCGCTTGCGCACCACTTCGGCCAGCGCACTGCGCGCCAAGCCGACCACGCTCGAAAGTTCGTCGACCGTTCCGTAGGTTTCGATGCGCAGCGCGTTCTTTTTGACGCGTTGCCCGCCGACGAGACCGGTCGTTCCGTCGTCGCCGGTACGAGTGTAGATGCGAGTGAGCTTCGGCATGCGAGGGCTGGCGTTCGCCGGGCGCGCGGAGGACGCTTTCCGGCCTCTGCGAACCCAGGTGAGTGGACGATGACCAACAAGGACGACGAACCACCCGAGAAGACCCCGTTTGTCAAGGAAATTCCGCGCAAAGCCGACGATCTGAGCGAGTGGTATCAAGCCGTTTGCTATAAAGCGGAACTCGTTTCGCTTTCGCCGGTCCGCGGCTGCGTGGTGCTGCGTCCCTACGGCTTCGGTCTGTGGGAGCGCCTGCAAAGCGAATTGGACGTGCGCTTCAAGGCGACCGGGCACGAAAACGCTTACTTCCCGTTGCTCATCCCCGAATCGCTGCTCATGCGCGAGGCCGAGCACGTCGAGGGTTTTGCGCCCGAAGTCGCTTGGGTAACCCAGGGCGGAACCGAAAAGCTCACCGAGCGGCTCGCGATTCGGCCGACATCCGAAGTCATCATCGGCGTGATGTATGCCGAATGGATTCAGTCCTACCGCGACTTGCCGATCCTCATCAATCAATGGGCGAACGTCATGCGTTGGGAAAAGCGCACGCGTCCGTTCTTGCGCACGCTCGAATTTCTGTGGCAAGAAGGCCACACCGCGCACGAAACGCAAGCCGAAGCCGCCGCCGAAGTCGCGCGGATGCTCGACGTGTACGCTGAAGTCGTCCAGGACGTTGCCGCCGTACCGGTTTACAAAGGTGAGAAGAGTTCGAGCGAACGCTTCGCGGGCGCCGACCGGACGTTTTCGATCGAAGCGCTCATGCCCGACGGTAAAGCGCTGCAGGCCGGAACGTCGCACGAACTGGGACAGAACTTTGCCCGCGCATACGACATCACGTTTGCCGGCCGCGATCAAACCCAGCAATACGCATGGACGACATCGTGGGGGATGTCCTGGCGCGTGCTGGGCGCGCTCATCATGGTGCACGGCGACGACCAAGGTCTGCGCATCCCGCCGAAAATGGCGCCGGTCGAAGTCGTCATCGTACCGATCGCGCGGGGCGAAAGCACCGTGGCGAGCGACTTTGCCAAACAGCTGCACGCCCAGCTCAAACCCGAGTTCCGGGTCAAGCTCGACGAGCGCGATCTGCGTCCGGGCAACAAGTATGCGGATTGGGACCTGCGCGGCGTTCCGCTGCGGATCGTGGTCGGCGAACGCGATCTGGCCGAAGGCAAGGTCACCGTGGTCCGGCGCGATTTCGCGCCGAAAACGGCGGGCCGCGAAACGGCCGTCGCGCTGGCCGACATCGCACCGACGATCCGCGAACTGCTCGCCGCCATCCAGACCAACTTGTACGCCCAAGCACGCACGTTTCTGCGCGATCACACGTTCGCTCCGGCGACGCACGACGAGTTCATCGCCAAGGCGAAGAGCCGCGCCGGGATGCTCGATATTCCGTGGTGCGCGCGGCCCGCGTGCGAAGCGGCGATCAAAGAACACACCAGCGCGACGACGCGCAACGTGCGCGAGCCCGCGCTCGGGCCGACCTGCCTCGCTTGCGGCGAACCCGCGCGGGTGCAGGCGTACGTCGCCCAGAGTTATTAGCATTCTCGCCGCCGTCTTGAGTCTGGCGATCGCCGGACCGCTGAGTGCAAGCGACGTCGCGCAGCGTGCCGCCGCCCGTGCCCGCGGCAGCGATCGGGCGACCGCCGTCGCGCTCGGCCGCGCGCTCTTGGCCGATCCGTTGCCGGCGCAGCTGATCCAGATTCGCTGCGAGCGCGCGGGCGCGCATCGTATTTGCGGGCTGGTGCTGTCCGGTGTGAAGTTCAAACATCCCCTGGACCGGCAAGGCTTTTTAGCCGAGGTGCGCGCGCTGGTCAAGGGCGCGTTCAGCCACGCTGCGCTCGAGGAAGTCGATCTGTGGACGACCGTTCCGTTGGGTTTGGGCAAGGGACTCGTCGTGAGCGGTGACGCCGCGGTCCCGACGACGGCGACGGTCTTTGCCGTCACCGTTCCGCGGACGGCGCTGGCCGAGCTGAGCAGCCGCCTGGACTCGGGACGGAATGTGTACTGGGATCCGTCGTTCGCGGATTCGCTTGCGAAGGGAACCCCGCAATGATCGCCATGTCGACGCTGCCCAGCGGCGTGCGCATTTTGACCGAAAGCATGCCCCACGTGCGTTCGGCAACGATCGGGATTTGGGCCGACGTGGGCTCGTCGGCCGAACCCGCCGAACGCCGCGGCATCTCCCACCTCGTCGAGCACATGCTCTTCAAAGGCACGCACCGCCGGACCAGCCGGCAGATCGCCGAAGAAATGGACGGCATCGGCGGCAACCTCAACGCGTTCACCGACAAAGAGTCGACCTGCTACTACGCGCACGTCATGGACCGGCATCTGCCGATCGCGATCGACGTGCTCGGCGACATGTTCCTGCACTCGCTTTTCGACCCCGACGAACTGCGCAAAGAGCAGCAAGTCGTGCTCGAAGAGATCAAGATGTACGACGACTCGCCCGATGAAATGATTCACGATCTGTTCACGCGCACAATGTGGCGCGGTTCGGATCTGGGTGAACCGACGATCGGCCACGCCGAGACGGTGACGGCGATGGAAAGCGCTCATTTGCGCGGGTGGATGACGCAGCGCTACGCGCCGCAGACCGTCATCGTCACGGCGGCCGGCAATCTCGAGCACGACGACGTCGTCGCGCGGGTCGCCGCGGCCTTCGATGGATTTCGCGGCGCGGCCTCGAGTCCGGCGGCGGACCGTCCGCTGCTCACACCCGGCGTCTCGCTGACGTTCAAAGACACCGAGCAGGCGTACGTGCTGCTCGGTTCGAGCGGGTTGTCGCTGCGCGACGCGGATCGCTACGTCCTTTCGGTCCTCGATACGATCGTCGGCGGGGGCATGTCGAGCCGGTTGTTCCAAGAAGTGCGCGAGAAACGCGGTTTGGCCTACAGCGTCTATTCGTTCCAGCAGAGCTATCGCGACGCGGGCCTGTTCGGCGTGTACGCGGGGACGTCGCCCGACCGCGTGGGCGAGTGCGTCGACGTCATCTGCGCCGAACTCGACGGCGCGATTGCCGGCGTAACGGACGCCGAGGTGGCATTGGCGCGCGAACACCTCAAGGGCAACTTGACGCTGGCGCTCGAGAGCACCTCGAGCCGGATGATGCGGCTGGGACGCAACGAACTCGTATACGGCCGCCAAATTACGGTCGAAGAGATCGAAGCGCAGATCGATGCCGTCGATCGGTCGGCCGTCGAGTGCCTGGCGCGCACGGTGCTCGCGCCGGAAATGCGCGGGCTGTGCGTGTTGGGTCCGGTCGCGGAGGAGTCGATCCGCTTCTCCGCCGTTCGCGCCGCTTAGTGTCCGCGCGCCGCGCATTGCGGACGTTGCGCCGATCCGGCCGCCGTCGTTAGATCCGGGTGGATTGGCCGGCCGTTTTCGTCCCCGAACTCATCATTGCCATGGTGCTCAACTGCACGACGCAGGCGATTCAAATCGGCGCTTACGCGGCGCGCTATGCCGGGGTCACCACCGGACGGATCGCGACGGCGATCTCGCTCTTCAGTCTGTTCGTCACGGCCAGCCGGCTGGCGTCGCTGTTCCTGACGCCGTCGCTGGGCGTCCTCGCCGACCGCACCGCGCGCTCGGCGTTCGTCACGCACGCGACGGCCGTGCCGCCGGCGCTGCTGGCGCGCTTCGACGTCCAGATGCGGCTCATCGTTGCCAGCGGGAGCATCGGGATCGCGATCGGCGCGCTGCTCATGCCGCTCTTCTTGGTGCTCTTCACGCGCGGTATCCGCTCGTTCGAGCGCCGGGGCTCAATCCCGCACGGACTGGCGCGCTTACTCGATCCGCGCGTGCTGCTCGATCTCGTGCGCTCGACGAAGCTGCCGCCGCCGTCGGTTCTCTTCAGCTTCCCACTGGCGGCGGTTCCGCGCAAGCTGCTCGTCGCCAACACCATCTTGATGGGCGTGTATGCAATCGGGGTCGTCGCAGCGTACTATGCCAGTATCCTGGTGCTCGACTCGCGAACGACGGCAACGGGCCTTTCCGGTTTGGTCAATGGCGTGGGAACGGTCGCATTCTCGGTGTTCGTGGATCCGACTTCGGCCTACATCGTCGACCAGACGGTGCGCGGCGAGCGTCCGCGCGCCGACGTGCGTTCGATGATCTTCTGGCTCATCGTGACCGCGTTCGTCGGCACGGTACTCGCTCAGCTCATTCTGGTTCCGGCTGCGGAGTATATCGCCACCGCGGCGCACTGGTTCAATCATCCCCCGGACGTTCTGGCGCACGCCTTCAGCCACCGAGGCCATCCGTGAGAATCCACATCGCAAATGCCCTATCGACATCGGTTTCGCGCACGGCTCGCGCGTTGGCTGCCGCCGGCCGCTGCCGCCGGCCTGCTGCTGACGGTGACGGGCTGCGCGACCGACATCACGCACTGGATCGCACAGACGCGCAATCACCAAGGCGACGTCGCGCTTTCCCATGGCAACGACCTCGATGCGGCTGAAGCGTACGAACTCGCGCTCAAAGTCGCCCCCCACGACGAACACGCGCGCGAGGGGTTCGTGAGCGTTCAGCTGCGCTTGGCGCAAACGCTCTTCAGCGACTCGAAGTTCGAGGACGCGATCGACGCGCTCGCGCTGGCGGCCAAGTATTCACCCGACGACGGCCGCATCGCGGCGCTGCGCTCGGAAATCGAACAGGCGGAGATCAAACGCGATATCGTCGTCTCGAACTTTCCGTCGTTCAAAGAGACAAGCACCAATATCCGCCGTTCGTTCGCCGCGATCAAGCGCTCGAGCGAAGAAATCGGCACGTCGATCGCGCGGTTCGAGTACACCTACGATACCACCGACCTGACCCGGGCGATCCGTCAAAGCTACGAGCTCAACACCGAGATCGCGCGCGACACGACGCGCCTGATCACCCTGCGCCAACTCGCCGAATCAGGCGCGCCCGAATCGAGCGCTGCCGAAAGCCTCGCGCCGCCGGCATCGCTGCTGCCGCTCCCGTGAGCCGGCGGCCTATGAACGTTCGGCGAGCGGCGCGCCGAGCGCGCGCCGCACGATAGCCGTCCACATCGGCGCGTTCGAGTGGGCTTGCCCGGGACAGGCTAGTGCAGGTGCGGCGGCAGCAGGCCCGCTTTCTCGGCGCGGCGGAAGGCCTGCCAGCGCGCTTCGGCTCCGGGCAGCATCTTGGCGTAATCGGTCTCGTAGACCGGCCAGCGTTTGGTTTCGTCGACCGGAAAACGGGCTAGCCAGGCATACAGTTCGACATTGTGTTCCAGGCGCTGGTGCTCGACGGCGACGAAATAGCGCGCGCCCTTGCGGATCGCGCTTTGCTCGTCGAACGGCGTCCAGAGATACGGATCTTCCTCCCAGCCCTTGCGATTGATGTAATACAGGATCGACGGATCGTAGTGGCCCATGACGATGAGCGCGTTTGGCGCCAGCGTTGCGTCCAGCGCGCGCGCCAGCGCGTAGTTGGTTTTGCTGTAGGCGTAGTACGGTGCGATCAGCCGCCGATCGATCGAAACCATCGCGACGTAGAGCAGTGCGGCCGCGGCAACCGCGACTTGCCAGCCTTTGTTCGCGCGCGCCGCGAGCCAAAAGCGCTGCACCAGGTTGCCGCCGACGAGCGCGGCCAGCGGTAAGATCAAATACATGTAATAGTCGACGCGTTCGACGGTCACGACGATATAGATGTACACGAGCGCGGCGCCCAGCCAGGCGTAGAGCAGGGCGCGCTCGCGCTGCCGGAACGGCAGCGCAAAGCCGGCGACGAGGAAAGCGAATCCGAACGGCCCCAGCATCGTGCGCACCAGCATCTGCAGCACGATTCCGGTCGCGCTGAGCTTGCTGCGGAACGCGTGCACCGAGGTGAACGCTTGGCGCAGGGCGGGCAGCACGTGTTTTTGCGTGATCCCGCTGGCCCAATGCCACTCGGCGTGCGCGTTGACGAACGATCCGTATGCCGCCAGCGGCACGAACGCGACCGCCAGCAGCACGTAGGTTTGCGGACGCATCAGCGTCTTGCGCCAACCGTACCGGGCAAGCGCGCTCGCCGCGACGGGGACGATCGCGACGACGGCCACCGGTTTTGCCAGGAAGGCCAGCATGAGCAGCAAGGCGGCAGGAAACAAACCGCGCCACGAGCTTGCGTCTTCGTCCCAAAAAAAACGCGCGCACGCGTAGATCGCGGCGGTGAAGAAGAACACCATTGCCGTGTCGGGCATGAACGTGCGCGAATAGTAGATGCCCCCCGGCAGCGCGGCATAGATCGCGGCCGCCGCTAAACCGGCCAGGGCCGAGCGAAACAGCCAGCGAGCGAACGCCCCGGTGACCACGATCGTCCCCAGACCGAACGCAACGGACAGCAGCCGGCCGAAAATCTCGTGGACGCCGAACATTTTGTACAGCGTCGCTGCAAGAAACGGAACGATTTGCAATTCGAGCTCGACGTAGTTCGGCGGCGGTCCGTTGTAATCGGCCTGCGGAAAGAAAATGTTGTATTGCAGCGTGGCGAAATTGCGCGCGATCGCGGCCGTATCGCCCTGCCGCCAGCCCGGATGATCGAGCAGCGGGTTATGGATGCCGCGCAGGCGCAGCAGCAGGCCCGCCACGACGAAGGCCGCCATGGTACCGCACCACAGCCATCCCTCGCGCGACTGCCTCAGTCGACGGAGCGAAACGTCCAATACTTATTGACGAAGAAATTAACGAAGATTGCGCCGACCGTCGAAACGAACCAGAGCTTGTGCCCATGACCCAAATACGGCTGACCGAGCCAGGAGATGAACAACCCGACGCACAGCGCGATGAGCGAGACGCTCATGAATTTCGCGCCTTCGCGCCCGGGATGCGCGCTGGAGCGGAACGTCCAGACCCGGTTGAGCGCGTAGTTCGAAACCCCGCCGCTCAGGAACGCCGCCGAATAGATGAAGTAGTACTGCGGGTTGGCGGCATGATTGGGCACGACCCTTTGCAGCAGGGTAAAGACGATCAGGTTGACCAGGAACCCCGAGGCGCCGACGATGCCGAATTTAACGAATTGCCGCAGCCCGCGGTGCTTTTTCTTTTGCGCCGGAGCCCGGTCCGACAGCGTCTGCGCGCTCATGCCACCCAATACCAATCAGCAAAGAGTACCGTATACAACCCCAGTATCGGCAGGGAGAAGGCCACAATTGCGTTGTTCACGCTCGGGCGCGCTCCCCACAGCGCGAACATGACGAACATCGGAAAGAGCACCAGTGCGAAGCGCGGCATGCTCATGAGACTCGAGGTCGACATCGGAATCAAGATCGAGAGCGCCATGTAGACCGAGTACGACGGCCGCAAGCGCCAGAAGCCCGCGATGAGGACCGCGACCATCAGGGCCGTGAAGGCGACTTCGAGGCCGCTGTCGGCGATGGCCTGCGGCACGTGGCTCTGGGTCAGGATCTTGACGGAATGCGCGACGCTTTCCCAGGGATAGGCGAGGTGCCGGCCCCAGTGCGCCTGGACGTGCGAAAAGTAGAGCGGATCGCCGCGCAGCACCCACAGATAGGCCATGTAGGAGAGCAGCCCAAGCGGGACGAGCAGCAAGCCGGCCACCGGCCGAACGAGTGCGGCCAGCGGGTGCTTGAGCGTATTGCGCAGCGACTCGAAGGGCGAGGGACCGCTGGTGAAAACGACGATCAGCCATTCGATGAGGAACGGCACGGCCAAGAGCACGCCCTCGACCCGAGTGAGCGCAGCGAAGAAGCCCAGGATGCCGGCGGTGAGCCATTTGCGCTCGCGAATGTAATAAAACGAGGCGACCGTCAAGGCGAGGAACAGCGACTCGCTGTAGACGGCCGAGAAAAATACCGCCGTCGGAAAGATCGAGATGTAGAACGTTGCGCGGTGCGCGACGGCGCGGTCGTACTGATGCTCGACGAGCTTGTAGAAGAACAGCAAGCTGAAGAAGCTGGCGATATTCGAGATCAACAACCCGGCCACGAGATGATTGCCGGTCAGCGCCCCGACCCCGCGGATCAGCAGCGGATAGAGCGGGAAGAACGCCATCTCGGTACCCGAGTAGCCGTCGGTCGCGATCTTGAGATAGTGTTCGGCGTCCCAGCGCCCCCAGACGGCGAGCGCCGGATTGGTCGAAGCCGCATAGTGAATGCCCGGTCGCTGACCGACGACGAGCGCGGCGATCTCGGCGACGATAAGAATCGCGATGCGGGTGACGACGAAGGTGGTCGCGACGTCGCGCACCGTGCGGTTGCAGTTGGCCGCGATCACCACTTTGAGGAAGGCAAAGCCGCCGACCGCCAATGCGACCGAGCGGCCGCCGGCATTCGCGCCGATCGGCGCCAACAGGCCGGCCCACATCAGCAGCAGCGCCCCCCAGGAGAGCGCGTCGTACTGCAGGGCCTTGGAATACGCAACCTCGCTGCGCCGGGCGAAATAGCGGGCGTACACGTGCCAAATCCCGAGCGCCGCGGCCCACCCGCCGGCGAGCAGCAGCAAAAACGTGCTCTCGAGGAAAAAAAAGCCGTGCTGCGCGCGCGAGATGAGCGCGTACCAGGCAAAGAATCCCGTCGTCAGTCCGGCGGCGGAGACCGTCACCAGGGCCGGCCAGCCGGCAGCCGCGAGGAGGGTTTCCGGGATGACCCGGAGCCGCCCACCAACGGTAGCGGTGTTCACAAGCTCGGTTTTGGTTTCATTTCCGCCCAACGCCTGCAAGGGAAATACTCCTCGACCGTGTGAGGATTGGATCGTGGCAGCCTTGATTCCTCAAACGATGACTGGCCGAAGCCCGGTCGATACGCTGGACTTCGTGCGCGTTACCGAAGCGGCCGCGCTCGCGGCGTCACGCTGGATGGGCCGCGGCGAACGCAACATCGCCGACGGCGCGGCGGTCGAAAAGATGCGCGACGCCCTCAACGACATGCAGATCGCCGGCCGGATCGTGATCGGCGAGGGCGAGCGGGACGAAGCGCCGATGCTGTTCATCGGGGAAGAGTTGGGCCTGGGCGGTTTCGCGGTCGACATCGCGGTCGATCCGGTCGAAGGGACGAACCTGGTCGCCAACGGGTTGCCCAATTCGATCGCGGTGATGGCGATTGCCGAGCGCGGCGGTCTGCTCCACGCGCCCGACTCCTACATGCAGAAGCTCGCCGTCGGGCCCAAAGCCGCGCCGTACGTGCACATCGATGCAGCGGTCGCTGACAATCTCGACGCGGTCGCCAACGCGCTCGAACGCCCGATCAATGATGTGACCGTCGTCATACTCGATCGCGAACGCCACCGCGACCTCATTCGCGAGTGCCGGGAAGCCGGCGCCCGGATCAAGCTCATCTCTGACGGCGACGTCGACGCCGCGATCGCAACGTGCATCGAGGGAACCGGCATTCACGTTTCGATGGGCACCGGCGGCGCGCCCGAGGGCGTGCTTGCCGCCGCTGCGCTCAAGTGCCTGGGCGGCGGGTTCATGGGCCGGCTCAAGCCGCGCAGCGTTGCCGAAGGCGAGCGGGCGCAGGCGATGGGCTTCGGCGATCTCGACCGGATCCTGAGCCTCGACGATTTGGTGCGCGGCGAGAGCATCGTCTTCGTCGCGACCGGCATCACCGACGGGGACCTCGTGCGCGGCGTGCGCTTCACCGGCAACCAGGCCAAAACCCATTCGATCCTGATCCACAGTTCCACCGGAACCGTGCGGTTCATCGAGAGTGTTCACCGGTTGGGGGCCAAACCCCACCGCCGGCACCCCTGAGGATTCGGCTACCGCTTCATCATGCAAACTTCTTTCGATCTCATCGTCGTCGGCGCCGGTTCCGGCGGCTACGCCGCGGCGCGCACCGCCCGTGAGTTAGGCGCGACGGTCGCGCTCGTCGATCGCGGACCGCTGGGCGGCTTGTGCATTCTGCGCGGCTGCATGCCGTCGAAAACGCTGATCGCGACCAGCGATGCGGCGTACGAGATCGATCATGCGCACGAATTAGGGATTCGCGCGAGCCGCGCCGCAGTCGATTTTCCGTTCGTGATGGCGCGCAAAAAAGAGATCATCGGCGGCTTCACCGATTATCGCAACGCGGCGCTCGAAACGTTTCCCATCTTTCGCGGCGAGGCGACGTTCGAATCGCCCGACACGCTGCGGGTGGGCGACGTGGTCCTGCGCGGCGGCGCGTTCGTCATCGGCACCGGCTCGGTGGTCGCGCCGCCGGTCATTCCGGGCTTGGCCGCGGCGGGCTTCATCGACAGCGACGCCGCGCTCGAACTCGCAGCGCCGCCCAAATCGATGATCGTGCTGGGCGGCGGTTACGTTTCGACCGAACTCGGCCAATTTTTCTCGCGCACCGGGACCGCGGTGACGGTCGTCATCCGCGGCACGCAGCTGCTGTCGGGCGAAGATACCGACATCGGCGAAGCGCTCACCGAGTACCTGCGCGAAGACGGGATGACGATCGAAACGCGCGCCCAGGTGCAGCGCGTGAGCGTGCGCGCCGACGGCGCCAAAGTGGTGCATTACGTGCGCGACGGGCGCGAGGCGGAAGTCGCGGCCGAAGAGATTTTCTATGCGTTGGGGCGGGTGCCGAACATCGCCGGGTTGGGGCTGGAGAAGGCTGGGGTGCGGGCGCATGTCATTCGCGGCATCGAGGTCGATCAGACGATGCGCACCTCGAACCGCAACATCTTCGCGGTCGGCGACGTGACCGGCCAATTCTTGCTCGTGCACGTGGCGATTCAGCAAGGCGAGGTTGCGGCCCGCAACGCGATCCGCGCTGCCGACGAGCGGATCGACTATTCGCTCTCCAAAGCCCACACGGTGTTCTCGGATCCCCAAGTCGCCGTCGCCGGCGAGAGCGAGAAAGAGCTGCTCGCGACGGGCGTCGCATACGTCAAGGCATCGTATCCGTTCAGCGATTTAGGCAAAGCGATCTCGATCGGTAAGACCAAAGGGTTCGTCAAGATGCTCGCGGCGCCGCTGGACGGCAAGATTCTGGGTGTCGCCATCCTCGGCGCGCACGCTTCGGATCTCATCCACATCCCGCTCGCCGCGATGGCATTCAACGCGACCGTGTTCGACTATCTGAAGATTCCGCATTTGCATCCGACAATGGCCGAGATCCTCACCTACCCAGCCGAGGAACTGGCCGAGACGGTCGGTGCGGCGTCGGCGCTCGCCGTCGCGCATTGAAGCACGACGCTCCGGCTCCGCCGCCGACTCCGGTCGCGGTCGTGCAGTTCAAGCCGGTCAAGGGCGACGTGGCCGCCAACACCGCGGCGCTGCAGGCAATCTTCGCCCAGCTGCACGCTGCCGGCGCACCGCGCTTGATCGTGCTGCCCGAGGCGTGTTTGACCGGCTATTTTCTCGAAGGCGCGGTGTACGAACTGGCGTTGAGTGCGGACGCTTTCGCGCGCGTCCTCAGCGATGCGTGGCGAACCGCCGCCGGCCCGCAGGCACCGGAGGTCGACGTCGTGTGCGGTTTCTTCGAGAACGACGGCGGGACGTTCTACAACAGTGCGATGTACGTCCGCTTGAGCGCGGCGGATCCCATCATCGTGCACGTGCACCGCAAGATGTTCTTGCCGACCTACGGCGTGTTCGACGAGGAGCGCTTTCATTCGCGCGGACGCCGGCTGCAGGTGTTCCCCTCGGCGTTCGGTCCGGCGGCGATTCTGATCTGCGAAGATGCGTGGCACAGCATCATGCCGACCATCGCCGCGCTCAAGGGCGCGCACGTGCTGTTCGTTCCCAGCGCATCGCCGGGCCGCGGGCTATCGGGCAACGGCGAACTCGAGAGCATCGCGCGCTGGAAAGCGATCCTGCGCGCCCACGCGTCCGAACACGGTGTGTACGTCATCTATTCGGGGCTCACCGGATTCGAAGGGGGGAAAGGCATGGCCGGCTCGTCGTGCATCATCTCCCCGGCCGGGACGTTCGTGGTCGAGGCGCCCGCGCTCGAAGCCTGCATTCTGCGGGCCGACCTCGACCCCGCGGAATTCGAGGTTGCGCGGGCGACGCTGCCGCTGTTGGGCGATCTGGCTGCGGTCCTTCCCGATCTGTGGCTCGACGCGGAAATCCCGCTTCCCGAACGCGGGTTGCGATGACGGCCGCGCGGCTGCCGGTGATCACGGCGCGTCCGGCCGAGCCGCTGGCGGCGCTGGCGATCGACCCGGCGATGACGGCGAAATGGTTGGAGGCGTTTCTGCACGACGAACTGCTCGTGCGGCGGAAGATCGGCCGCGCGGTGCTGGGCCTCAGCGGCGGAATCGACTCGGCGGTCGTCGCCTACTTGTGCGCACGCGCGCTGGGACCGCATAACGTCCACGCGATTCGCATGCCCTATCGGACGTCGAGCGCGGACAGCCTGCACGACGCGCAATTGGTGATCGACGAACTCGGCATCAACGCGCAAACGCTCGAGATCAGCGACGCGGTCGACGGCTACCTGCGGCAGGCGCCCGACGCCGACGCGCGGCGCAAGGGCAACGTCATGGCCCGGATGCGTATGCTCACGCTGTTCGATCAATCGGCGCGGCTGGGCGCGCTGCCGATCGGGACCGGAAACAAGACCGAACGTCTGATGGGCTATTTCACTTGGCACGCCGACGACACGCCGCCGGTCAATCCGATCGGCGACCTGTTCAAAACGCAGGTCTGGGCGCTGGCGCGCTATCTCAACGTTCCCGTGCGCGTGATCGACAAAGCGCCCAGCGCCGATCTCGAATTGAATCAAACCGATGAGTCGGATCTGGGCATCACGTACGCGAAAGCCGACCAGATCTTGAGCCTGATCTTGGTCGGGTACCGCGACGCGACCATCGTCGCGCGCGGGTTCACCGCGGAAGAAGTGGCTTTGGTTCGGCGGCGGGTCGACAGCACGCACTGGAAACGCCATCTGCCGACGACGGCGCTCGTTTCGGGGACGGCGATCAACGAGTTTTATTTGCGTCCCGTGGATTACTGAAATGCCGAGCCGCCCGTCGCCGCTCGAATGGCCCGAGATTCTACCGCCCGCGTTCTTTCCCGTCGGACTCAATCTCGTTGGACGCAAGTGCGTCCTGATCGGCGCCGGCGACGATCGCGAGGCGATCGAAAAGGATGCCGCGCTGCGCGCCGCCGGCGCCGAGGTCGCGTGGCTGCAAAGCGGCGCCGACCTGCGCGACGAGGATCTGAGCGATGCCTACTTCGTCATTTTGACGACCCAGGACGAGGCGCTCGCCGCGCGCTTGCGGCGGTTGGCCGACGACCGGCGGTTTCTGTTTTGCGCGATCGATCAGCCCGCGTACGGCTTCGTAGCGATGACCGCCGTGGCCAGCGCGGGCCGGGCGCGGATCGCGATCTCGACCGGCGGTGCGGCGCCGCGCGTCGCGGCGATCCTGCGGGCGAAATTGCAAAGCGCGCTGAACGAGCGGTTCGCGCGCTTTCTCGAATGTCTGGCCCAACAGCGCCGGCGGGCCAGAGCAAACAACGCCGACTCACAAGAGCGGCGTTCAATGATGCGCAGCGCGGCCGACGGGTTTGACGTCGAGATTCGCGTGACGTATCCGGCATGGTTCGACGGGGCCGAACCCTTCGGTCCGTGCATCGTCGATGAACGGTAGCGCGATTACCTGGAATCGCGCGCGGCCGGTGATCTGCCCGACCGCCGCGCGGCGAACCCTGGCTCCGCGGCTTGGATGTTAGCGGCGGCTGATTCGATTCTGCTGCGCGCTCTTGTCGGACGCGAACATGACGCCGACCGCGAAAGCTCCGCCGATGGGCAGCAGCCACACAACCAGCGCACCGATCACGTTCGATGCATTTTCCGAATACGGCGCGACGTCTTGCGCGAAGACGGCCGTCGGCAAAAGCACAGCAGCTGAGGCAACGAGGCCAACGTTGAGCAGACGGCTCTTGAGCGTGTTCATCATATGTCGGTTTATACCATAAAAGGATTCGTGCAAGCGTAGCGGAGGCGACAAACCGCACCTTATGCTAACGTGCGCCGCGGAGTCATCCCGTGACGTCGCGCACGGACGGGCTCGCACGGCTCCACGCAGGGTGGAGGGGCCGCGGCGGTCGGCGCGGGATGGAGGCACGATGGCATCCGTCGAGATCGTCACGATCGGGACCGAAATTCTGCTTGGCCACCTCGTCGATACAAACGCCGCGTTCATCGCGCAGCGGCTCGCCGAGGCCGGCATCGACGTCTTCGCCAAGCACTCCGTCGGCGACAACACGGATCGCCTGGCCGTCATGCTCGAAGGCGCGCTGGGCCGGGCCGACGGCGTCATCACCACCGGCGGCCTGGGGCCGACCGTCGACGATCTCACCAAGGACGCTGTGGGCCGCGTCGTCGGCCGTCCGCTGGAGCTGCACGAACCGTCGCTGCGGGCGATCGAAGCGCGCTTCGCGGCGATGGGCCGCACGATGAGCGCGAACAACACGCGGCAGGCGATGCTGCCCGCGGGCAGCACCGTGCTCGACAACCCCCACGGCACCGCGCCGGGCTTCGTCGCCCTGCGCGCCGACGGCAAGTTCGTCGCCTCGATGCCGGGCGTGCCGCGCGAGATGATGCCGATGTTGACCGAGCGGCTCATTCCCTGGCTGACGCAACGCTTCGACGTCCGTTCGGCGATCTTTACTCGCACGCTGCACACCGTGGGCATTCCGGAATCCGAGCTCGATCGGCGCATAGAAGACCTCTTTCGGACGCTGGAAAACCCCAAGATCGCGCTGCTCGCTCACGCCGGCCGGGTCGACGTCAAGCTGATGGCCAAAGCTGCCGACGCTGCGAGCGCCGAGGCACTGCTCGCACCGCTGGCCGCGAAGCTGCGCAGCCGGATCGGCAGCGGGTACTTCGGCGACGACGACACGTCGCTCGAAAGCGCGATCGTGGGTGAACTGGTGCGCCGCGAGCTGACGATCGGCACGGCCGAGTCGTGTACCGGCGGCGCGATCGCCGACGCGCTCGTGAGCGTCGCGGGTGTTTCGCAGACCTTTCGCGGTTCGATCGTGGCCTATGCCAACGACGTCAAGACCGCGCTGCTCGGCGTTCCGCCCGCCACACTGGCCGCCGAGGGTGCGGTCAGCGAAGCGACCGCGCTCGCGATGGCGCGCGGCGCGCGGGAGCGGCTCGGCGTCGACATCGCGATATCGACCACGGGCGTCGCCGGGCCGGACGGCGGAACGCCCGAGAAGCCGGTCGGCTTGGTCTGGTTCGGCTACGCCGGGCCTGACGGGGATGCCCAGGCGGTCAAGATCAATTTTCCCGGAACCCGTGCCGATATACGAACGAGAGCGGCGACGGCCGCATTGAATCTGATCTGGCGCCGCTTGGAATCGACGAGCCCCGCCGTAGGAGTCGTTCGCTAACACCATGCAACATCGCTTCCCCTCCGCCGCACGCGTGTGCGCCGGCTTTGTCATGCTTGCTTTTCTCAGTGCATGCGCAGGAGGTGGCGGCGGAAGCAGTTCGACCACACCCGTCGTGAATGTCGCGACCGCGACGCCGGCACCGGGGACGCTGGTCGTCCCTGGCCAGCAGAGCAGCGGGGGCGGCGCGGGCGGTTTCGTCAACGACGGCAACAACCCCAGCTCGTATGCCGTAACCTCCAATCCGAGCGGCATCGCCTTCACCGTCGGCGGCGCGTCCTACACGACGCCCGCGACGGTCACCCCGGCGTCGTCCGGCAGCCCGCTGGCGATCGTGTTCTCGCCCTCGGGGTACACGGTCCCCATCGTCCAGGTTTATGACGGTCCGCACACGGTCTACTACAACGCGGCGTCGGCTGCGAAGGGCACGGTCGCGGTTTCGAGTCTGCAATCGATCCGCCGCAGCTCGTCCGTCAGCATGCGGAGCATGCTGTCGACCGTCAAGCATCGGGGGCTCGCGAGCCGGACCGCGTCAGCGTTTGATGTCGACCCGACGCGCTTGGCGGTCCGCATGAGTGCCGCCGCGCTGCGCACCTCGGGCCGTTCGCCGGCCGACGTCGAACGCGCGGTGGGCAGCGTGGGGCGCGAGACACTATCGGCGTCGGCCGACCGGCTCCGCGTGGTCAGCGTTCCGCACGGCATCGATGCCGCCGCATTCACGCGTCAGCTGCAAGCCCAGCCCGAAGTTGCCGAAGTCACGCCGGTTCATCGCCGCCGGCTCCTGTCGCGCAAACCGACCACCGTTGCGGACCCGGATTTCGGTTTCCAGTGGTACACCTTGGCGACCGGCACCAACTACGCGTGGTCGTACAACACCGGAACCAATGCGAAACTTGCGATCATCGACACCGGCATCGACGGCAACAACACCGACCTCACCGATCAGTTGATTTTCCAAGAATCCGCGGTCACGCCGATCGACAACACCTCGTCTTCGTCGACCTGCGACCCGCTGGCCAACGCGACACCGCAGGTGACGACCACGCTCGCGGCCGTTCAAGACGATAACGGTCACGGAACCAACGTCGCCGGCATCGCCATCGCCAAAGCCGACAGCGTCGGATTTGCCGGCGCGGCTTGGGGCGCCAAGCTCATGGCGTTCAAAATCTTCCCCGCTCAAAACGCCTACTGCAACAACGCGAACGGCAGCATCGGGGCGACGACTCCCGACGAGGCCCAAGCCGTCGCGGACGCCGTCGCTAACGGCGCCGACGTCATCAGCATGAGCATCGGTTCGCCATCATTCGACACGATCGAGTTCAATGCAATCGAAAGCGCGATTGCGGCGGGCGTCACGGTGGTGGCTGCCGCCGGAAACAGCGACAACGGCGAAGTTGCCGGCACGCTCGACTATCCCGCCGCCTATCCCGGCGTGATCTCCGTCGGCGCGACCGGACTCAAAGATCAATACTACGGCCAGCAGCAGTCCAGCGACGGCACGTACGCGACCTCGACCGAAGAAGTGACGTCGTATTCGCAGTATTCGCCGAGCCTGAGCGTGGTGGCACCCGGCGGCGACGCCGCCTGCAACGATTCGTCGTGCAACGACAACGACGTGCTGCACTGGATCGTGAACTACTACACGTCGACGGCCTATCCGACCAGCGATTCATCGGTCCAATGCGCGACGCAGAGTCCGGCGACGAGCTGCGTGTATGCCTTCGAGGGCACCTCGCAAGCAACGCCGCAAGTTTCGGCAACCGCGGCGATGCTCATCGCCGAAGCGGGCGGTCACGGACGCCTGACGCCCGCGCAAGTGAAGTACGCCATCGAGAGCACCGCCGACAACATCAACAGTTCGCATCAAGGTCACGGCCGCCTCAACGCCTATCGCGCGCTGGCGTCGCTCATCCGCGACACGGCGGCGTACAGCGGGCCGAGCGCGCAAAAAGCGGGAACCGCGCAGCTCGTCGCGTTCGCCTACGCGACCGGCAACACCAACCGGCCCAAGTTCCTCGATGCCAGCTTCCCGGCCGGCGTTCCGGTCAATGCGGACGGTACGTTCGAGATCGGCGACGTTCCGGCGTCGACCGGCGCGTATCGCGTCGCGGTTTGGTACGACGCGAACGGCGACGGTGCCGTCGATGCGGGCGACCAGATCGGCGTTGCCGCGGCGACGTGTTCGTCGACGTCGGCTTGCTCGATCGGTACGATCACACTGCACGCGGTGAGTGCCGGGTTCTACTTGCCGTAACGCAGACGGGCGGCGGGCCCGCGACGGAGCCGCAAGTGGTTGGCTGGCTTGCCCGGAAGATGGGCGAGATCGTTGCGACCCGCGGACCCGTCGTTTGCTGGGCAACGACGGGATCGGTTAGCCGCGCGTCTGATTCGCCCAGTCGGCGCCCGCGAGCCCGCGGGCTTTCTCGTAGACAGCTCCGGGATAGTCCATCGGGCCAATTTTGTCCTTGCATTCTACCGCAAATAGTGGCAGGGCTTACTCGACGCCCGCCGTCTACGATCGGGTAGAGAAGCCGAGCTGGAAGCCAGCCGGCGTGGCGACGGCGTTCGCCGACGTTCCGTCCGAGACGTCCCGCGGCGATTCTCGCGCCGCTCTGAACCCCGTCGGCTTGGCGACCCCGGTCAGCCGATCAACCCTCAGGACGGCGTCCTCGAGCCTAGTAGTCTGGAGAGCGAAAACTCGTCTTAAGGCTCAAATAGGCAAGCTCAAAATAATGGGCTTACTTTACCCCTCGACTGCATTTTGTGGTAGTCTTCTTAAATCTCAGAAAAGCGGCTGGCGGGCCGCGGTAGCTGGAAGGACACCAAGTTCATGGCAACACGAATGGCCAAGAAAGCTACGCCCAAACAAATCGGGCGCGCCATTTTGCTCTTAGGCAAAGCCAACTACAACACGAAGTATATCGACTCGAATTTCAAGCGCCTGGGCGCAACGATGTCGGACCGCGATTGCGCCGTCGAGAGCTGGTTGGCGGCCAAGACCGGGTCTGAAATCGAGATGTTGCTCGAGCGCCTGCAAAACGTAACCCAAGGCGAAGCGCGCGACAAATCGATGACCACCGCTATGTGAGTCGACCAGCCAGCGTCACGCGCGGACGTCGCTCGGTGCGATTGTGCGTCAGCGGTCGCGGAGTTCGAAGGCGGGGACTTCGTAGCCGATCGCGGCGAGGACGCGCTGGGTTGCGAGGGCTTCGGCGAACGTTGGGGCAGTGCCGCCGCCGTCGGTAATGCGTTGGGCGAAGTCGTCGAGCAGCGAAAGAAACGGCGGGATGTTGGGCCCGACCGACGCGTATTTTGCATACGGTGAGGGCGAAAGCTCGAACTCGCTTTGTTCGTCGGGTTCGACGGAGAACAGGCGCATGTCGATGAGCCCCTCCCCGTTGGCGACGACGCTGATGTCTTCGGCGTGGAGCGCGAGCGTGCACTGATTCATGCTCGTCGTGCTGTCGTTGGTGATGCGCGCGGTTAGGCGCGAGCCGTACTCGAGCAGGGCGAACGCGCCGTCGAAGACGTCGCTGGAGAACTCGCCCGCTTCGTCGTTCCGCAGCGGGTGAACGGTGCGTCCGTAGCCGACGACGCGTGCCGGAGCGCGTCCGGCGTACCAGTTCGCGAGATCCACGAGGTGCGGCATCACCGAGTTCGCTACGCCGCCGCCGCGTTCGCGCGAGAACCACCACGTCGAGCGCGGGCGTTGCGCGTCGGCGCGCAGTTCGTTGCCGAAGCGGGTGATCTCGATCTGCCGGATGGCGCGGATCTTTGCGTCGGCGATGAGCGCCTTGAGCGTTGTTTCCGCAGGCGCGTAGCGAAACTCGTGAGCCAGCGCGCAAGCCGTTCCGGCGCGCTGCGCAGCGGCGACGAGTTCTTCGGCTTGAGCGACGTTGAGGGTAAACGGTTTCTCGCACAGCACGTGTTTGCCGGCAGCCAGCGCGCGCAGCACCGATCCATGGTGGTCGTACGGCGGCGAAGCGACCGCGACGACGTCGACTTTGACTTCGCGCAGTAAGGCATCCAGCGAAGTGAACGCGTGGCGAATGTTGCGTTCGCGGGCGACCCGTTCGGCGTTGGCCGGCGAGGCTAGGGCAACGACCTCGAATGCCGGGTGCAGGTTGAAGGCCGGGGCGTGAACGCTGCCGCCGAACCCGCTGCCGACGATGCCGACTTTATAGGTCATGCCGAACCTCCGCTCGGTACGCACGATTCGACGATGTCGAGTGCGCGCGCGAGCTGATCGTCGCCGATGACCAACGGCGGTGCGAACGTGATCGACGTGCCGGTTGGGCCGGATTGCAAAACGATGACTCCTCGTGCGAGTGCCTCGACGACGATCTTGTTCGCGATGCCGGGCGTTGCGAACTCTACGGCGTGCAGATAGCCGGTGCCGCGAACGGCTACAACGCCGGGATGATGACTCAAGAAGTGCTGCAGACGCTGCGCGAACGCCGCGGCGCGCGCCCGGACGCGAGCGACGAGGTCGAGCCGAACGAGTTCGTCGATGGTTGCGAGTGCGGCAGCACAGGCAAGGGGATTGCCGGCGAAGGTAGCCGTGTGCAGCGCTTCGCCGGTGCTTTTGGGCCACGCATCCATCACCGCCGCGCGGCCGATGGTGGCCGCAAGCGGAACGCCGCCGGCCAAGGCTTTGCCCATGCAGAGCAAGTCGGGGACCACGCCTTCGCGTTCGCAGGCGAACATCGTTCCGGTGCGGCCGAAGCCGGTATAAATCTCGTCGAACACCAGCAAGACGCCGCGAGCATCGCACAGGCTGCGCAACCCGGCGAGGAAACCGCACGGCGGAACGATCACTCCGCCGCGGCCTTGGATCGGCTCGACGACGATCGCGGCGGTTTGCGGATCGTTTTCGAGCGTCGTTCGTGCTGCGGTTAGTGCGCCGTCCAGGTCGGCTGCCGTCTCGGGGAAGCGCAGCCAAGTTGTACGGTCGCCGATCAAGCTCGCGAACGGCGTGCGGAACTTCGGGATGCCGGCGACTTCGAGCGCGCCCAGCGACAGGCCGTGATACGCGCCGCGGTACGCGATGAAGCGCGATTTTCCGGTGGCGAGCAGCGCCGTTTTGAGGGCGAACTCGATTGCTTCCGCGCCGCCGGTCGTGAGGTACGTCTTTTGCAAATCGCCGGGCGCGAGTTCGGCCAGCCGTTCGAGCAGCAGCGTTTTCACGTCGCTGGGATGGACGTCGCCCATAGCATGAATGAGTTGCTGCGCTTGTGCGCCGATCGCGGCGGCGACCCGAGCGTTGGTGTGTCCCACGTTCGCCACGCCGAATGCCGCGGTGAGATCGAGGTAGCGGTTGCCGTCGACGTCGCAGACGAGCGCGCCGTCCGCGCTCGTCCAAAACACCGGATAGGCGTCGCCCAGATAGGTGACGCCCGGGGGCTCGAAGCGCGCGAGCCGGGCGCGCAACGCCTGCGAGCGCGGACCCGGAACGGCAGTGACGATGCGCTCGAAGCGTTGCTCAGCGGCGCTCAATCGCGATCGATCCAGCGCACGAAGTCGGCGATGCGCGGTGCGCCGCCGTGATGGCCGCCGGCCGGCGGCGCCTGCATCTCGCCCAGCCGCGCCACCCGAACGGCGCCGATCGCGACGGCCAGCGTCAGCGCTTCGGGTGTGTTGGGGTCGCTGACGCCCAACGCCTCGACCGGCAAACGGTGCCGGCGGATATACTCGACGGCCTCGGCCGGTTCGCGGACGGGGAAAACCGGCAGCACGCGCGGCAAGAACGGCGGCGGTTCGTCGCGCGGCGGGTCGAAGGCGATCGTCGCGCTTTCGTGGGCCGGAGCGTAGACCGCGCCGTGTCCGCCGGCTGCGCGAAACGCGCTCAGGTTGCGGTACGCGGCTGCCGCTGCCGCGCGTTGCGGGTCGCTGCTCCCGGCGGGAAATTCGACGGAAACGCGCTCGAACGCGGCGGCGAGTTCGACGGCCAAAGCCGCGCTTGCCGCGGCTTCGCCGCCGACGAACAGCGCGTGGAGCGAAAGACAGCCGTCGCCGTCGTACAGCAACGCATCGGCGGCGATGCCCTCGAGCAGCGTTTCGCGCGAACGCGCGGGGATGCGCTCGGCATCGATGTAGCCGATGCTTGCGCGGTGGCCGAACCCGACGAACCGCGCGTCCGGCCGCACGTGCGAACGGATCGCGCGCAGCGCCGCGTCGCTGCCGAAGGCCACGACGACGTCGGCGGCGCCCAGCAGCTCGACTTCGCGCGGATCGTCGCCGCCGGTCCAGCTTTGGGCTGTCGCCGCGGCCGCGAACTCGGGCCGTTCTTCGACCAGCGAAGCGAAGAACGCGCTCACCAGCGCGTCGCTGCGATCCTTGACCACCACCGTGCATTTTGCGGCCAGCGCGTACACGGCGGGCAGCAGCGCAACGCCGATCGTCGTATCGCTGGCCACGACGACCACGCGGTCGACGCCGCGCGCGTACCCCGCCGGACGGCCGGCGCGTTCGACAGGGCCGTCGAGCGCGGCGAGCGTTCCTAGTTCGTGCGCGATCGCCGCTGCGAGCGCGTCGGTCCGCAGCGAGAAGAAGAGCCGGTCGAGGGCGTACTCGACGACCGGCGTGCTGTATCCCAGGCGCGCTTCGATCGCCGCCGTTGCGCGCACGCGCGGCGGGAAGTCGGCGTTGCTCCAGCGTTCGGCGGCGGCGGCAACCGCGGCGACGATCGCGACGGCGCTAAGCGCGCGCAGCGAGGTCTTCGGCATCGAGCGAACAGCCGCGCAGCTCGGCGCCGCGTTCGCGCCCCAGCAGCACGAGTCCGGACGGGGTGAGCGCGCCTAGATCTTCCGTGTCGATCGCGACGACCGAAGAGCGGTTGGCGCAGTCGATGTGACGGATCGCGCCGACGATGCCGGGCGCGACCGGGGCGCCGTGCGGATCGACGACGAGCGGCCGCAGCCACGGCGGCCCGGCTTTATAACGTTGCGGCCCGCTGCGGCTTTCGAGCGAATCGTAATACTGACTGGAGAGTTCGGTCATGCCGTATTCGGCGACGATCGCCTCGACCGGCAGTCCGAAGCGCTCGCTGGCCGCGGCGTACAGTTCGGCGCGCTCGACGACGCGGGCACGGCCTTTGAAGCCGCCCGTTTCCATCATGCGCGAGCCCCGCGGCAGCACGAACCGCCGGCCGCGCGCGTCGAGTTCGACCAGCGCGGCAACGAGCGCAAAGGCGGTCGTTGCGATGCACACCGGAACGTCGTCGGCGACCGCGCCCTCGAGCGCGCGCACGAATCCGGCGGCGTCGAAGCGGTCGCCGTCGACGAAGCGCCCGTCGCGCCCGTCGCCGCGTGCCGCCGCGATGCGGTCGAGCATGAAGCCCAGCGACGAATGCGGCGCGCGGCGCGCGTCGGGCACGAGCAGCAGGTACCGTAAACGCGCGCCGTCGGCGAGCATCGCCCGGTCGAAACCGGCGATGAGCGCAGCCTCGTAAAGTGCCGGGGTCGCCAAATAGTGCCGTCCGGCATGGGCCGCGGTCGTCCCGCTGGTCTCGAACCACAGCGCTGCTGCGGCGGGCTCGACGGTGCTCAGCACGGCTTCTTTGAACGCCGCGGCTGGAACGGCGGGAATCTCGGCGGCCGTTCGCGGCAGGCGCTGCAGCGATATCCCGCGGCTATGCGCGAAGGCCGCATAGGGCGCATTCCAGCGCAGTTGGTAGGCAAAGATATCGCACGCGAGTTCATCGAATGCGCGCGCATCGAGCGCATACGCCGCGATCGCCGCCAGGATGCGTGCGTCGAGCGCGGCCGCTTCCGCGCGCTCCATCAGCCCGGACGGCGACGCGAGGTGATCAGACCGCTATTGAGTCCGCCGATCGCCAACCCGCCGTCGAAGCGCGCCGATTCGACTTTGATGCAGCGGTCGACGACGACGTCGAGACCGGCACGATCGGCCAGCGCGATCGCAGCATCGTTGATGACGCCGTATTGAAACCAGATCGCCTTGGCGCCGGCATCGATCGCTTCGCGCGCGACCGCGAGCGCCTCGGCCGGCTTGCGGAAGACGTCGACGATGTCGGGCGGTCCGTTTTCGGCAGCGTAGGCCGCCAGCGACGGATAGGCGCGCACGCCGTCGATCGCAGCGATCGTCGGATTGATCGGCGCGATTCGAAACGTGCCCTTCGTGCGCAGATAGCTGAAGACGAAATAGCTGGGCCGCACCGGATTGTTCGACGCGCCGACGAGCGCCACGGTCGTCGCGCGGGCGAGCAGCGAACGGCGTTCGGCAACCGTCGTGAGTATCACGCACGAACCTTCACGGCGGCTGCCGCGCGCTGCAGCGCACGGTCGAGATCCCAAATCAAGTCGGCCGCGTCTTCGAGTCCGACCGAAACGCGAATCATCTCCGGGCGCACGCCCGACGCGCTCATCTCGGCGTCGGAGAGCTGCTGATGCGTGGTCGACGCGGGATGGATGACCAAACTCTTGGCGTCGCCGACGTTGGCTAAGTGCGACCACAACTCGAGTGATTCGATGAAGACGCTGCCCGCTTCGCGGCCGCCGCGCAAGCCGAAGCTGAACACCGACCCGGCTCCCTCGGGCAGATACTTGCGCGCCAACGCATACGACGGATCCGTGGGCAGTCCGGCATAGGCCACCCAGGCAACTTCGTCACGCGTCTGCAGAAACTCGGCGACGGTGCGCGCGTTTTGGACGTGCGCGGGCATGCGCAGCGGCAGCGTTTCGAGGCCTTGTATGAACAAGAACGCGTTCATCGGTGAAAGGCACGCCCCGACGTCACGCAAGATTTCGACGCGCGCGCGCATCAGATAGGCGAACTCGCCGAACGTTTCGGCGAAATTCATGTCGTGATACCCGGGGCTGGGCGTCGAGAGCAGCGGATGCTTTCCCGCGCCCCACGGGAAGGTTCCCGATTCGACGATGATCCCGCCGATGGCGGTGCCGTGACCGCCGATGAATTTCGTCGCGGAGTTGACGACGACGTCGGCGCCCCACTCGATCGGCCGGCACAAAAACGGCGAGGCGAACGTGTTGTCGACGAGCAGCGGTAGACCGTGGGCATGCGCGAGCGCTGCGAGCGCTTCGAGGTCGGCCACATTACCGGCCGGGTTGCCGATCGTCTCGGTGTACACGGCCTTGGTGTTCGGCCCGATCGCGCCGGCGAGCGCGTCGAGGTCACCCGGCGCGACGAACGAAACCTCGATGCCCATTCGCTTGAGCGTGACCGAAAATTGGGTGATCGTGCCGCCGTACAAATTCGCCGTCGCGACGAGATGATCGCCGGCTTGCGCCAGCACGAGGATCGCGGTCAGCTGCGCGGCCAGCCCCGAAGCCGTCGCGACGCCGCCCAAGCCGCCTTCGAGGCTGGCCATCTTTTCTTCGAACGCGGCGACGGTCGGATTCCCGATGCGCGAGTAAATGTTGCCGTACGTGCGCAGCGCAAACAGTTCGGCGGCGTGTTCGGTCGAGTCGAACACGAAGCTCGTTGAGAGATAGATCGGCTGGGCGCGCGCGCCGGTTTGCGGATCGGGCGGCGTCCCCGCGTGCAGCGCGCGCGTTCGAAAGCCGAACGCTCTGTCTTGGCTGGCCATCGGTTGCTACCGGACGATGGTCTTATCGTGCTCGCGTTTGCGGTGGGCGGCGGTGAACGGAGTTCCCGCATGCGCGGAGTCGCCATCGGTGATCAAGCCGACCATGTCGCTGTAGTTCTCCTCGTAACCGCTGAGCAGTTGGGTCGCCGTTCCGTCCGTGGCCGTGATCTTGAACAGCCGGCCGTCGAAGGTGCCCGTAATCGGCAGCACGGTTTTCGAATCGCGCCGCCAGGTGCCCGTGATGGTGTTCCCCGCCTGGGTGATGTACAGGTGTGAGTAGACGGCGCGGCCTCCGCTCAGCGGCTGGAGCGCGACCTCCCAGACGCCGTCGAGGGTCGAGAACTGGGGCGGTTCGGGCGTATCGGTCGGGCTGGGCCCGGGCGAAGCCGCCTCCCCGCCGCCCCGGTGCCCGCGGCGGCGGCCTTCGGGCGACGGCGACTCGGACGGCTGGTCGCCCGGTGAAGCCAGCGGCCCCGGCGGCGGCGTCGGCGTCATGACGGGCGAGACGGGCGCGGGCTCGCTCGACGGCAGCGCCGTGGGCACGGCGGAGCTGGAGACGAGCGGGCTCGAGGTCGCGCCGGGCACCGGCGGCGGGGGCGGCGTCCCCGGCCCGGTCTGCGCGACCGAGACGGCGCTCATGCCAAGGGCGGTCAGGGCAACCGCCGCAAACGCCATCGTGCGAAGGTTCAAATCGACTCCTAGAATTGAGGTGACCGGAGAAAATACAACATCGGAGGTAACGTTCACTCCCGCCGATCCCTCACCGCCGCTGCGAAAAATGGCCCCGTCCGGGCGCGGTTGCGCCGTGTGCTACAATCGGAGAGCTGTGAAAAACAAGATTCATCCCAAATGGTATCCGGAGGCCAAGGTCAGCTGCGCTTGCGGATCGACGTTCACGACCGGATCGACGCTGCCGACGATCTCGGTCGAAATCTGCTCGGCGTGCCACCCGCTCTTCACCGGGCAACAGAAGTTCATCGACACCGCCGGACGGGTCGACAAATTCAATCAGCGCGTCGCGCTGGCCGACAAGAAGAAGGCCGAGGCGAAGGCCCGCAAACAGAAAAAAGACGCCGACGAGGCGGCTGCCGCCGCCGTCTAGCGAGTCGGTTGCTGGTCTGGAGCGAGCCGGGTCCCGGCTCGCTTTTTCATTGCCGCTTCTGCGAAAGTCCGTATGCAGTTCACCGACCGCCTCGAAACCCTGTCCAAGAAATTCGACGAGATCGAAGCCGGGCTCGCTCACCCCAGCGAGGAGTTCGATCAAGACCGCTTTACCGCACTGGTCAAGGAACGCGCGGCAATCGAAGAGACCGTCACGACGTTTCGGGCCTACAAAGCACTCTTGGCCGAGATCGCGGCGAACGACGAGCTGGGCGGCGACCGGACGGATCCCGAACTCGCCGAACTGGCGCAAGAAGAAGCCAAGCTGCTGCGCGCGCGGCGCAAAGAACTCGAAGAGCAGCTCCAAGAACTCATGCTCCCGCGCGACCCCAACGACAGCAAGGACATCTTCATCGAGATTCGAGCCGGAGCAGGCGGCGACGAAGCAGGCATCTTCGCCGGCGATCTGCTGCGCATGTACATGCGGTTCGCCGAGAGCCGGCGGATGAAAGTCGAGCTGCTGACCGAAAACGAGAACGAAGCCGGCGGTTATAAAGAAGTCGTCATCGCGGTCAAGAACCACGAACCGTACCGCTTCTTCAAATACGAATCGGGCGTGCACCGCGTACAGCGGGTACCGGTCACCGAATCCGCCGGCCGCGTTCACACCAGCACGGCGACCGTCGCGGTCTTGCCCGAAGTCGATGCCGAAACGAAGATCGAGATCAATCCCAAAGATCTCCAGATCGACACGTTCAAAGCCTCGGGCGCCGGCGGCCAGCACGTGAACAAGACGGAGTCGGCGATTCGCATCACCCACGTTCCCAGCGGCGTCATCGTGTCGTGCAGCGAGGAGCGTTCGCAACTGCAGAACCGCGAACGCGCGATGCAAATGCTGCGCGCGCAGCTGGCCGACAAACAGCGCCGCGACCGTGACGAAGCCGAAGGCTCGCTGCGGCGCAGCCAAGTCGGTACCGGCGACCGCAGCGAGAAGATTCGCACGTACAATTACCCGCAAGACCGGATCACCGATCATCGCATCAACGCGAACTTTCAAAACATCCGGACGATTCTCGACGGCGATATGTCGCGGCTGATCACCGAGCTGCAGACCGATGAAAAGGCGCGGCTGCTCGCGGGCGAGTTCAGCGTCGTCTAGATGGATTCGTTTGGGTGGCGCGGGTGACTGTCGGCGACGCGCTGCGCAGCGCGGGACGGCGCTTGCAGCCGGTCGGCGAAACGGGCGCGCTCGACGCGAGCCGGCTGCTCGAATACGTCACCGGCCGCGACCGTGCCGGACTGATCGTGACCGCGGACGTGCTGCTCGATGCGGCGAGCCGCGCGCGGTTCGAGGAACTCGTGGCCCGGCGCGAGCGCGGCGAGCCCGTCGCCTACATCGTCGGCGACGCGGGGTTTTATGGCCGCACGTTCGTGGTCGACGAGCGCGTCCTCGTGCCGCGCCCGGAAAGCGAACACGTCGTCGAAGCCGTCATCGACGATCTGCGCGCGCGGCGGAAAACCGCCGGGATCATCGCCGACATCGGTACGGGCAGCGGTGCACTGGGCATTACGCTGGCTTGCGAGCTTCCGGAACTTGCGGTATATGCCACCGATATCTCGCCCGCTGCGCTGAGCGTTGCGCGCCGCAACGCCGCGCGCAACGGCGTTTTTCAACGCTGCACGTTCGTCGCCGGCGACCTGCTCGCACCGCTGAAGGTCTTCGGCGAGCGGCTCGACGCCGTGGTGGCAAACCTGCCGTACATTCCCGCGCGCGACGTTCCGGTGGCGCCGAACCCGGCTGGATTCGAGCCACGCATCGCGCTCGACGGCGGTCCCGACGGTCTGGATTTGTATCGCCGGTTGCTGCGGCAACTCGAAACCGTTGCTGCCGCCGACGCCGCGGTATTCCTCGAAGGGGCGCCGGGTACGATCGAACCGCTCGCCGCGCTCGTCGAGCAGATGTTCCCGGCGGCGTTCATCGAGATCGGCGAAGACTATAGCGGATTGGAGCGCTTCGTTTCGTTCGTTCGCTGACCGGCGTCGCAGTGAAATACCGCATTGTAAAACAATCGTTCATCGCTTGCGAGCGCGGGATGGTTGCGATCCGCCGTCGAGAAGAGCCTCGTTCGAGGGTTCCGGCCCCGGTTCGGGGGTGAGCTCGGTGCGCGCGTATGCTCCACGCTTGTGCGCACTGCACTCTTAGGACGTCCGGTCGAGGCGGCTTCGTCGCTGCTCCTTTGGCTTGGATGTTCATGCCTAACGGTGCGCTGAGGACAACGACACGGTGCAGCGAATTTGCGACCCCTGGGTGAACGAGAACCGATCTCGCTGCGAGCCGATCGTTTCGCCCGATCTCGCCCAGACGATTTGTTTTGCCGAGGCGAACGCGATTCCGGCGTCGCCGCGCGAGCGCTGGATGTCGGCCGGCATGATTGCACTGCTGTTCGTGACATCGCTGGCCGCAGCATGCGATCGGCAGCGCAGCTTTCCGGTGGCGCCGGCGTTCGTCCCGGCCTTCGCTGGAGTCGTCGGCACCGCCGATGTGCTTGCCGCGGCGTTGCTCCTGAACTTGTATTGGAACGAAGGGAACCGGCTGAACCTGGCGACCGGGAGCGCCTATGTTGTCAATGCGTTGCTGATCGTTCCCTGGGCGATCATGTTTCCCGGGGTGGTCGGTGCCGGCGGCTTCATCGGCGGGGAGCAAAGCTCTCCCTGGCTGCTCCTGACTTGGCACGTCACGTTCCCGGTCGCCGTCACCATCGGAGCCGTTTGCGCGAACGCCGTCGCCGGCCCGCGGCGGCGGTTGGGCGAAGCCGCACTCGCGCTCGCGGCGGGTGCCGCCGTCGCGGCGCTGACCGTTGGCGCGGTAAGTGTCGGGCACGACCGGCTTCCAGCGATCGTGCGCGGGCCGTCGTTTTTGCCGCTCTGGGGCGATTTGACGGTCGCCGCCGCCCTCGTAAACTTGGCAGCCGGCGGTTTTGTGTTGCGCACGTCGCGCCCGCTCGGAGCGGTCAATTTCTGGATAGTCGTCGTCCTGGTCGCGTCGGCGCTCGACATGGGGCTCAACGCGCTCGCGCCGGCCCGCTTCAGCACGCCCTGGTACGTCGGCAAACTGCAGACGATGGTTTCCGCCAGCTTCGTGCTCCTCGCTCTGCTCGCGACGTGGGCGTCGTGGCGGGCGCGCTCGATGGTCCTCGCCGGAGAGCTCTCCCTCTTCAACCTCGTCTTCGAGGCCGCGCCGAGCGCGCTGTTGCTCATCGACGCGCGCGGCCGGATAACGCTGGCCAACGCGCAGAGCGAGAAGCTCTTCGGCTATCCGCGCAGCGAGCTTCTCGGCACCTCGATCGGACTGCTCGTTCCCGAGCGCTTTCGCTCCGGACCCGCTGCCCGCGGCCGGCACAAGGATGCCGGCGACATCCCGATCGAGGTCGCGCTCAACTCGATCCAAATCGGCGGCCGGACCCTCACGCTGGCGGCGATCGCGGATGGCCGCGAGCGCACTGCCGCCGAGCAAGAGCGGCAACGGTCCGAATCGCGTATGCGCGAACAGAATCGGATGCTGGCGATCGCCGAGCGGATGACGCACATCGGCCATTGGCGGCTCGATCTGCTATCGAACGAATTGTATTGGTCCGACGAGACCCATAAGATCTTCGACGTTCCGGCGGCCGAGCAGCCGACGCTCGCGGAAGCACTTGCCAAGTATCATCCGGACGATCGCGAGTTTGTGTCGAGCGGCGTCAAGCGTGCCATCGCAACCGGGAGCGCGTTCACGCACGAATCACGCATCGTGCGTCCGGACGGCACGATTCGCCACGTGGTTTCCAGCGGCCAACCCGAACGCACCTCCGATGGAACGCTCGTCGCGCTTTTCGGCGTGCTGCACGACGTAACGGAGATCACCGCTTCGGAACGCGAGCGCACGCTGCTGCTCGAGCGCGTGACCGTGGCGACGCGCGCGCTGCAGATCGGGATCTGGGACTGGGACGTCGCAACGGCCGACGTGAACTGGGATCCGCTGATGTTCAAGCTCTTCGGCGTCGCCGATACCGGTTTCGTGCCGACCCTCGAGAACGCCCTGGCGGCGATCCACGCGGACGACCGTTCGCGCGTGGAGGCGGCGTTTGCGCGAACGATCGACAGCGGCGCGCAATTCGATACGGAATTTCGCGTCGTTTGGCCCAGCGGTGAGGAGCGCACGCTGCGCGCCGTTGCGAACGTCGTCTTCGATGGGGGCGGCGCGCCGACGCGCGTCGTGGGCGCCGACTGGGACGTCACCGAAGCCCGCGTGCTCGCCGAGGATTTGCGCACGACGGCAGTCCGCGACCGCGCGACCGCCGCGACACTGAGCCGCGCAAACATGCTCATGAAGATGGCCGAGGAGATGGCGCACTACGGGCATTGGCGCATCGATCTGGGTTCGAACGAGATCTATTGGTCCGACGAAGTCTATCGCATCGTCGGACTTCCCGCCGGCTACAAACCGACGCTCGAAGAGGCCCTCGCCTTGTACGACCCCAACGGGGTGGACGTCGCCGCAATCGTTCGCCAAGCCGCGATCGACGGCAAGCCGTTTGTCTACGAAGCGCGTCTTCTGCGGCCGGACAAACGTTTTCGAGACGTTCGCTGCACCGGTCAAGCCGAGCTTTCGGCGAAGGGCGACGTCGTCGCGCTTGCCGGCATTTTCCACGACATTACCGAACGCAAGGACGCCGAACGGGGGCGAGATCTGCTGACCGCCCGCGTCGCGCGTGCAACGCAGACCGGAAGCGTCGGGCTCTGGGAGTGGGCGCCCGATACGGGCTCGATGACCTGGCTGACCCATATGTTTCAATTGTACGGACTCGATGCTGCGGTCGTTCCGTCGTACGAGCTCTGGAAAAGCACGCTTCACGCGAGCGACCGGGAACGCGCCGTGCGTGCCTTCGAGGATGCGCTGGCCGGTTTGCGTCCGTTCGATACGGAGTTCCGCGTCGTTTGGCCGAGCGGCGAGGTTCGCAGCATCCGCGCGCAAGCCATTTGCATTCGGAACGCGGCGGACGAAGTCGTGCGCGTCATCGGCATCAACTGGGACAACACGAACATGCGCAGTCTCGCCGATGAGATGCACGCAGAGCAGGAGCGGCTCGAGACGATTGAACGCGAGCGTCTGTACGAACACGAACGCCGCTGGTCCAGAACGTTTCAGCGCGCGGTCTTGCCGGCGTCGCTGCCGCACATCAGGGGCTGCACCTTCGACGCGGTCTACGAGCCCGGCTTGCGCGACGCGCAAGTCGGCGGCGATTGGTACGACGCGATCCGGCTCCCCGACGGACGAATCCTCGTCTCGATCGGCGATGTTTCGGGCAGCGGTTTGCAAGCGGCGGTCGTCGTCGGCGTCGCCCGCCAAATCATTCGCGGCATCTCACAATTGCACGCCGATCCGATGCTCATCCTCGACGCTGCCGATCGCGCGCTGTGCCTTGAATATCCGGGCGTGTACGTTTCGGCGTGGGTCGGCTTGATCGACCTGTTGACCAAAACCATAACGTACGCTTCCGCCGGTCATCCGCCGCCGCTGCTCGTCGCAAAGGACGGCACCGTTCGCGAGCTTACCGACCCGACGACGATGCTCATCGGGTTGCGCCAAGGCCGGCGCGGCCAGGCGAACACGGTTACGATCGCGCACGACGACGCAATCGTGCTGTACACGGACGGGATCACCGAGGCAGCCCGCGACGTCATCGCCGGCACGACCTTGCTGACCGAAGCCGCGGCCAAACTCGCCACGGTCAAGACCGATCACCCGGCGGCATTCATCAAGCGCCAAGTCATTCCCGACGGCTCGTCCGACGACGTGGCGCTCTTGGTCGTGCGCATCGATTACCAGGAAGCGGAGCAGCACGTCAGCCGCTGGCAGTTCGACGTCGCCGACGGACGCGCCGCCAGCGTCGTCCGAGGTGAATTCGTCGCGTCGCTGCGGCGGCTGGGATTCGCGGCGGAAGCGCGTGCCAACGCTGAACTCGTCTTCGGTGAATTGATCGGCAACGTCGTGCGGCATGCCCGGCACACGACCGAGGTCGACGTGGCCATCAGTCATGGCGGGCCGCGGACGGTCCTACACGTGCTCGACGGGGGCGGAGGATTCAATCACATCAGCCGGCTGCCGCGCGATCCCTACGCTGAAAACGGCCGCGGCCTCTTCCTCATTGCCGCGCTCACGGAAGAATTCACCGTCTCGGAGCGGCCCGACGGCGGAAGTCACGCCCGCGCCGTTTTGATGCGCGAGCGCACCTGACGCGGCCTAAGGAGTATCGGGAACCGTGGCGGCGACGTCTTGCCCCAAAATGACCACGATCGTGCCGGGGGCGGTGTCGGCGGGCGCGTCCGCTACGGCGGCGGTTGCCGGGACGCCCATGCCGAGCGCTTGGCGTACGACTTCCAGCGTCGGCGCGCTGTCGTTGCGACCGTGGATCTGCGTTGCGGCGACGTTGTGCGAGTCGGCGTCCGCAACATCGGAGATGACGAAACCGCGGCGGCGCAGATCGGCGGCGACCCGCGCGGCTAAACCCGGAACGTGCGTCCCGTTCTCGACCCGGATCCGGATGGCGGCCGGCGCGGGGGCCGCGGCCGTTCCGGTAACGGCGACGCCGGGATCGCTCCCCGCCGGGCGCAGCATCGCCGCGACCAGCCGCTTTTTCTCGTCTTCGTCGGCGACGAGCGAATCGCCGTACGGCCCGAGGTCGATCGTCGACGTGTACGGCACCTGCGCGGTGCGGATGTCCTTCGCCGAGAGGTGGGCATAGGCCACGGCCGTCGAGAGCTGTTCGCGCGGTGAGATGTCGGTTTCGACGTCGTTGCGCACGACCGCGAGCAACGACTGAATGTGGGTCAGGGTGTTGAATTTGTCGCGCTCGATCTTGTCGATCACGGCGTGGATGAGCTGCTGCTGGCGCATGATCCGGCACGGGTCGCTGCACCAATCATGGCGGAAGCGCGCATACGCGACCGCGTTCTCGCCGTCGAGATGCTGGCGGCCGGGTTTGAGGTGGATCGCCAGATGACCCCAATGGTCGTCGTAATCGATCGGGCCGTTGGGACCGGTGTGTTTGAGCGCGTTGGAGTTCTGAACGTCGACGTCGATGCCGCCGATCGCGTTGACCAAATCTTTCGCGGTGTCGATCCGCAAGACGATGTAGCGGTCGAACCCCGGAATTCCCAGCCAGTTCGCGACGACCGTTTTCGACTCGCGAATGCCGCCGAAGGATTGCGCGGCGTTGATCTTGGCTTGCGAACCGTCGGGCATCGTCGCGACCATGTCGCGGGGAATCGACAGTTCGGCAAGGCGATGGTCGCGCAGGTTGAGGTCGAGGGCCATGATGATGTCGCTGCGCGACTGCTTGGACGTTTCTTGATCTTTGTCGTCGTAATCGTAATCCAGGCCGACGAGCAAGACGCGAACGTTGTCTTTGCCGAACAGCTTGCGCGGGTCGGGGACGAAAAAGGTGCTGACGGCCTGCGCAACCCGGACCGGCGCAGCGACGACGGCTTCGCTTGCGGCATGCCGCTCGACGGGTCGGAACGCCAAGAAGCCGACTAGCCCCGCCGACACTCCCAAAATGGCGAGCACCAGGACGAAGGCTGCGCGCTGCCAGCCCAACCTCATCTTCACACTCCCACTAGCGCCGGCGTGCTCTCCCTACCAGGCGCCGCGACTTGGCATACAACGTTATCCCAAATTGCTTAGGGAACCATTGGAATTCGAAAAGAGGAGTTGATTTCGTGTCGCCGGTCACTTATCGATACGGGGGCTCGCATGGTCGGGCAGAGGTTGCCGTAACGGGTGGACCGAAGCGCAGCATCCCCATATATGAGTATGGCGAAGTACATCTTCTTTACCGGCGGTGTCGTAAGCTCGCTCGGCAAGGGGATAACAGCCGCCTCGCTGGGACGCCTGCTCAAGAGTCGCGGCGTTTCGGTTTCGATCCAAAAGCTCGATCCGTACATCAACGTCGACGCCGGCACGATGAATCCGTATCAGCACGGCGAGGTGTTCGTTACCGAGGACGGCGCCGAAACCGATCTCGACCTGGGCCACTACGAGCGCTTCATCGACGAATCGCTGACCCGCGACAACAACGTCACGACGGGCCAGATCTACAAGTCGGTAATCGAAAAAGAACGCCGCGGCGACTATCTGGGCGCGACCGTTCAGGTGATCCCGCACATCACCAACGAGATCAAAGCGCACATCACCCGGGTCGCCGAGCGCAGCGGGGCCGAGGTCTGCATCGTCGAGGTCGGCGGCACGGTCGGTGACATCGAGTCGTTGCCGTTTCTGGAAGCGATCCGGCAAATTCGCCACTTCGTGGGCGACGCCAACGTGATGTTCGTGCATTTGACGCTGCTGCCGCACCTGGGCGCCGCCGACGAACTCAAGACCAAGCCGACCCAACACTCGGTGCGCGAACTGCGCGCGATCGGTATCTCGCCCGACGCGATCGTGCTGCGCACCGACAGCACCAAGGCGATCCCGGTCGAACTGAAGGAAAAGATCGGGTTGTTTTGCGACGTCCCGCCGCAGAGCGTGGTGCAAAACGGTGATGCCGCCACGATCTATCGCGTTCCGCTCAATCTCGAGGCCGAAGGGCTGGCCGATATCGCGATCCGCCGCTTGCAATTGGCAACCCGGCCGCCCGAGCTGGAAACGTGGGTCAACATCGTCGAGCGGATCGAAAATCCGTCCGAGCACCTGCGCATCGCGCTGGTCGGCAAATACGTCGAACTCAAGGACGCCTACATCTCGATCACCGAGGCGATCAATCACGCCGGCGTCTTTCACGACGCAGCGGTCGAGATCGTCAGCATCGATTCCGAGCGGATCGAAAACGAGGGCCTGGGCGGTCTCACCGGCGTCGACGGCATCCTGGTCGCGCCGGGTTTCGGCGAACGCGGCGTCAAGGGCAAATTACTCGCCGTGCAACATGCGCGGGAGCGCAAGATTCCGTTTCTGGGCATCTGTTACGGAATGCAGCTCGCCTGCGTCGAGTTCGCCCGCCACGTCTGCGGGCTGGCCGACGCGATGACGTCGGAAGTCGACGAGACGACCCCCAATCCGGTCATCGACTACTTGCCCGAACAGCGCAATTTGGATATCAAGGGCGGCACGATGCGTTTGGGCGCCTACGATTGCACGTTGGAACCCAACTCGCTCGCGGCGCACGCCTACGGCACGCTGCGCATCAGCGAGCGCCATCGTCACCGCTACGAATTCAACAACCGCTACAAGAAACTCTTCGAAGAGCACGGGATGTGGTTCACCGGCCATCATCCGCTGGGTCCGACGGCGCTGGTGGAGATCATCGAATTGCCGCGCGACGTGCATCCGTGGTTCGTCGGCACGCAAGCGCATCCGGAGTTCAAATCCCGGCCCACGCGGCCCTCACCGCTGTATCGGGATTTCATCGGCGCGACGCTGCATCATTCCCGTTCGCGCAGCGTTGACGCCGCCGCGCTTGTAACCCGCTGAACGCCGGCGATATCACCCTCGTCGTCATCACCAGGAACGAAGCGACGCGGCTACCGGCGGCGCTCGCTTCGGTGCCGCCGGGGGTGCACATCTTCGTGCTGGACGCCGAATCGGACGACGCGACCGCCGCGATCGCGCGCGCGGCCGGAGCGACGGTCGAATCGCGCTCCTGGTCGGGGTTCGTCGCGGCGCGCCGTTATGCGCTCGCGCAGGTGCGCACCGGCTGGACGCTGATGCTCGACGCCGACGAAGCCCTCGACGCCGGGCTGCGCGCGGCGATCGCCGCCGCGCCCGGCGATGCCGATGCGTACCGCGTGCGCCGGATAACGCGGTTCTGCGGGCGTCCGATCCGAACCGCCGGCTGGTCGAACGAACATCTGATCCGGCTGTTTCGCACCGGCGCGGCGCGGCTGGAGGCGCGCAGCGTCGCGGGCGCCGATCTGCACGAACGCTGGCTGTGCGACGGCATCGTCGGTCAGCTGGACGGCGCGCTCATCCATGATTCGTATCCGACCGTGGCGTCGTATCGCGCCAAGTTCGCGCGGTATACGGCGATCGAAGCGGCGGCGGTGCGGGCCTCGATCGGCGGTCTGACCGGCGCACTCGTGCTGGGTCTGGCGCGGTTTCCGTGGGCGCTGTTGCGCTACGGCGGCTGGAGCGACGGCTGGCGCGGATTGTTCGTCGCCGCCGCCTCGGCGGCGTATCCGGTGGTGGTCCAGTGCAAAGCACTGCGCCGCAAGTGAGCGGCGCCGGGCGCATCGACGTGGCGTTCGATCGCCGTATCACCTCGCACATGTCGGCCGGGATGGCGCTCTACGTGCGCAAGCTCGTCGAACTGCTGCCGCGCGTCGCACCCGATTTGCGCTGCGCCTTCGTCGGCGCCGGCGACAACTTCGATCTGGCCGAACAAGCCGCGCTGCCGCTGGCGATCGCCCGGCGCCGGCCGCGCCTGGTGCACATCCCCAGCCCGTTCGTGCCGCTCATCGTTCCGGCGCCGTTCATCCTGACGATTCACGACCTGATCGATCTGCACTATCCGCAATTCGGGAAACGGAAAGTCGGTCCGTACTACCGGTACGCCGTCGGCCCGGTGGCGCGCCGGGCGCGCGCGGTGATCACCGACGACGAGTCGACGGCCGCCGATCTCGAGCAGTTCCTGGGCGTCGCTGCTGCGCGCATCCGGGTGATTCCGCTGGGCGTCGATCTCGCCGCCGCGCCGCCTGCCGCGCGCATGGGAAACGCACCGTACTTTCTCTACGCGGGCAACCATCGCGGACACAAGGATCTCATCACGCTGGTGCGCGCGTGGGCGGCGCTCCCGCAGCCGCTCGAGGTGGACTTGCTGCTGACCGGGCGCGACGACGTGGGCGGGGCGTTTGCCGGCCTGACGCGCGAGCACGGCAAGCTCGCGTTCACCGGCGACATCGATGAAACCGAACTGGCTGCGCTCTACCGCGGGGCGCGGGCGTACGTTCATCCGGCGTGGCGCGAAGGCTTCGGTCTGCCCATGCTCGAGGCGATGCGGGCCGGCGTCGCGGTGATCGCGGCCCAAACCGCCCTGCCGCACGTGCTGGCGCCGCACGCGCTGCCGTTCGCGCCCGGCGACGCGGCGGCGCTCGGTGAATTGCTGCTGCGCGCGCTCGCTGAACCCGACCGTTTTCGCGAGATCGGCGGCGCCGCGCAGGCAGCCACGCGGGATCTGACCTGGGAACGCACCGTTCGCGCGACCGCGGCGGTGTATCGCGAACTGCTGGCATGATCGACGTCGCGATCGATGCGCGCGTGACGCGCCGCATGTCATTCGGCGTCCGCGCCTATCTGCACCAGCTGCTGGCGCGCTTGCCGCTCGTCGCGCCGGATCTGCGGACGGCGCGCGTCGGCGGCGGCGAGAACTTCGGTCCGGCCGAACAGCTGGGGC
Organism: Candidatus Velthaea sp.; assembly: GCA_050012475.1. GTDB lineage: Bacteria > Vulcanimicrobiota > Vulcanimicrobiia > Vulcanimicrobiales > Vulcanimicrobiaceae > Velthaea. Next base: position 64,985 of record JBEKHC010000004.1, on the reverse strand, counting down.
TGCCCTGCGCGATCGTGCGCAGCGGGGCCAAGAGCGTCCACTTTCCGACGACGTTTGCGCCGCTGTTGCGCCCGCGCCCGTACGCGCTCACGATTCACGACCTCATCCATTTGCGCTATCCGGCGCTGTTCGGACGCGCGACCGCACTGCACTATCGGCTCGTCGGCATTCCGCTCGCGCGCGGCGCGACGCGTCTGCTCATGGGCGATTTGCGCACCGTCGGCGATTGCGAAGCGTGGCTGGGGGTTCGTCCGGAGCGCTGCCGGGTCGTCCCCTTGGGCTACGATCCCGCGCTGCTCGACGACGCGCCGCCGCTGCCGGTCGAACGGCCATTCCTGTTCTACGCCGGCAACCACAAGCCGCACAAAAACTTGACCACGCTGTACGCGGCTTGGGCCGCGATCACGCCCCAGCGGGAGATCGATCTGCGCGTCACCGGCAACCCGGACCCCGCACTGCTTGCGCGATTTTCCCGGGCGCGGGGCAAGTTGATCCCCAGCGGACAGCTGGCGCCGGCGGACCTGCGCCGGCACTACCGGGCCGCCTTGGCGTACGTTCATCCCGCCTTCACCGAGGGCTTCGGCATCCCGATGCTCGAGGCAGGCGTGGTCGGGACGCCGGTCATCGCGGCCGGCGGTGCGATCCCCTCGATCGTCGAGCCGTATGCCGCGACGTTCGAGGCCTCGAATGTCGCGCAGCTGACCGCCTTGCTCAACGACCTGGTGCGCGATCCCGCACCATTCGCCGCGCGGGCCGCCGAGGGCGTGCTGCCTCTTCGCGCGTATACCTGGGATCGGTTCGCGGCCGGCACGGCCGCCGTTTATCGCGAGGTCATCGAATGTTCCTGAAGACGGTGCAAACCTTGGCTGCCGTCTGCCTGATTGGGGTTTGCGCGCCGGCCGCTGGTTCGACGCCCGCACCGGCGCGACCGGCGCCGGCGCATCCCGGGCCGAAGCCCACGCCGAAAACCGAGTTCCCCACCCGCAGCATCGCGATCGCGATCAACGGCGAGGATATCGCCGCCGACCCGGCTCCGCGCGTGGTCAACGGCCGGCTGCTGCTGCCGATCGTGCGCATCTACGGCGCGCTGGGCATCACGGTCTCGCGCGACGGCGACAACATCTCGGCGGCTGCGCCGCGTAAGACGATCGCGTTGCGGCTGGGTTCGGATATTGCGCGAATCGACAACCAGACCGTGCGCATGGATGGCCCGGCGGTCGAAATCGACGGCGCCACCTACGTGCCGCTGCGATTCGTCGCCGATTCGCTCGGCGCCGCGGTGAGCTACGATGCCAAGGCCGCGCGGGTCGACGTCGTGTCGTCGCTGATCGGGCGGACGCCGTCGCTGACCCAAACCGACGGCGGCGGCGGAACGCAAATCGTCGGAACGGTCACGGCCGTCGACCTCAACTCGGCGCCGGAGTCGATCACCGTGACCCGCAGCGGCTCGGTGCGCTCGATTGCGATCAACTCCGACGCCAAGATCGTGCTGCAGGATACGGTCGCGAAAACGACCTCGAATGCGACGCTGGCCGACGTGCACGCCGGCGACGCGGTGAGTGTTTACGTGGCCAAAGACGGAAAGGTCGATCAGCTCATCGACCGCTACGCCTCGCGCACCGGAACGGTCGCCGCCGTTTCACCGTCGGCCTTGGTGCTGCGCGACGGTCACGTGATCGCGCCGGACCACGATACGACGATCACGCTCAACGGCGCGAACGCGAACATCGGCGATGCGCTCGTCGGCGACACGCTCGTCGTGCGCTCCAATCCCGACACCGGAGAGAAGCGCCAGATCATGATCTCGCGCGCGATGCCGACGACACCGCAGCCGGCGGCCGGAGCCGCCGGCATCACCGCGTTCGCCGTCGACGCCACCAACGCGTTGCGCGCCGGCGACAAGTTCAACGTCAAATTGAACGGCACGCCGGGCGGCAAGGCGACCTTCGACATCGGCTCGTACGTCGAAGGCGTCCCGCTGCGCGAAGACAGCCCGGGCGTCTACCGCGCCGAGTACACGATTCCGCCCAACGTCAATTTCGGCCAAGTCGCGGTGTACGGTCATCTCGAGGTGAACGGAACGCAAGCCCCGCGCGTCGAGGCGCCCGCGCTCATCGCCGTCTCGACGACGCCGCCGACGATTACGGACTTTGCGCCGCCGGCCGGCCAGACGGTGAACAACTCGGCGCCCAGCATCTTCGCGACGTTCAGCTCGCCGACGAATATCGGGATCAACCCTTCGACGGTGTCGATCAACGTGAACGGGCTCGACGTCACGGCCTCCGCGTATCGCACGGCCGGCTTCATCACCTATAGCCCGACCGTTCCGCTGGGCGACGGCACGGTGAACGTCCGGGTCTCGGTCGCCGACGCGGCCGGAAACCGGGCGGAGCGCGCGTGGAGTTTCACGATCCGCTCGCATTGAGAATGGCTGTCGCGCGTGCTGCGCGTATGGAGACCCCATGATCGAATGCGCCGCGCGTTTTGCGGCTGGAATGGTTCTCGCTGCGCTGCTCGCGGGCTGCGGCGGCAGCAGCACCACCGCCGGGGCTGCCGCGCCCTTGGTGATGGCCCGGGTAAAAGATGCCGTCGGACTCGATCCGTCGCACCAAACCGACGGCATCTCGCTCAACACGACGTCCGAGACGATGGAAAACTTAGTTACGTTCAAACCCGGATCGTTTGACGTCGTGCCGGCGCTCGCAACCAAATGGAGCGCCAACGCCGCGGGCACGGTGTGGACGTTCGATTTGCGCTCGGGTGCTACGTTTGCCGACGGCACGCCGGCCGATGCCGCCGCGGTGAAGTTCAATTTCGACCGCTGGCGGCTGCCGAACGATCCCAATCGGGGAAACTTCGCGTATTCGTACTATGCCAGTATGTTCGGCGGCTTCCCGGGCGTCATTCGCGACGTCAAAGCGACTTCGCCGACGACGGTCGTGCTCGAACTCACGCATCCGTTCGGACCGTTTCTCCGCGACATCGCGATGCCGTCGTTCGCGATCGGCTCGCCGGCCGCGATCAAAGCCGACGCCAAAGCGTTCGAGCTCAAACCGGTCGGCAGCGGGCCGTACAGCGTGAGCGAATGGGTGCGCGACGATCACATCACGCTCACGGCGAATCCGTCGTACAGCGGTCCGCTCGCGAAGCCGACGATTCAAACCGTCGTGATCCGCGACATCCCGGATCAAGCCACGTCGGTGCTGTCGATCGAAAAGGGCGACATCCAGATGCTGACCGATCCGCGCGCCGACGACGCCAAGACGCTGGCCCAGCAAAAGGGCATCGCCGTCGTCAATCAGCCGTCCAATAATCTGGCGTACGTCGCGCTCAACATCGAGAAGAAGCCATTCGACAAGCTTGCCGTGCGGCAAGCCATTGCGTACGCGATCGACTCGACCGCGATCGCCAGGGGACTCTACGCGCCCGGAACGGTCGTCGCCGGCAACTGGACGCCGCCGGGAATGCTGGGCGAAAACCCGGCCGTCAAACCCTACGTCCGCGACGTGGCGCGCGCGAAAGCGTTGCTCAAAGCCGCCGGCTTGCCCAACGGATTTTCGACCAGCATGTACTATCCGACGGCGCCGCGGCCGTACATGCCCGAGCCGCAGCGGCTCGCGGAGACGCTGCAGGCGCAGCTCAAGGATGCGGGCATCAACGTCACGCTCGAGCCTTATGAATTCGGCGTCTTTCTCAGTAAGGTGCGCAACGGCGAGCACGAGATGTGCCTCATCGGCTGGAGCGGCGACAACGGCGATCCCGATGATTTCCTCTACCCGCTGCTCGACGCGGACTCGGCCCACAAGGGCACCGCGCAAAACTACTCGTTCTGGCGCGACCCGAAATTCCACGCGCTCATGCTCGCCGGGCAAAGCACGGTCGACGAAGCGAAACGCAAAACCGTGTACATGCAAGCCAACGCGATGGTGCACGATCAAGTGCCGGCGGTGCCGCTCGTGCACACCGTCGTTCCGGTCGCGCTGAGCACGTCGGTCACCGGCTTCGTCCCCAGCCCCGACACGCGCTACCACTTCGAGCTCATCAAACCGGCGGAGGCGGCGAAATGAAGTACGATCCGAGCTGCATCTTTTGCAAAATCGTGCGCCAGGAAATTCCCGCCGACGAGGTGTTGCGCGACGAGCACGTCGTCGCGTTTCGCGATCTCAACCCGGTGGCTCCGACGCACGTCATCGTCGTGCCGACGACCCACGTCGCGCATCTGAGCGACTTCGCGCAGCTTGCGAACGCCGAAGCGTCGGCGCGGCTCCTAGCTGCGATCGCCGAAGTCGGCACGCGATTCGGCGAACGCGGGTATCGGGTCGTCACCAACGTCGGTGCCGATGCGGGGCAAGAGATCTATCATCTCCACCTGCACGTTCTGGCCGGACGCCGGATGAGCTGGCCGCCGGGTTGACCGGCCGCGGCGATCCGGGCGACGACCCGCGCTGCCTGTTCTGTAAGATCGTGCGGCGCGAGCTGCCAGCTGACGAAGTTTTGCGCACCGACCGCGTCGTGGCGTTTCGCGACCTCAATCCGAAAGCGCCGACGCATCTTTTGGTCGTGCCGACGTTCCACGTCACCAACTTCACCGAGTTCGTCGCGCGGGCCGAGCCCGCGGATTGCGCCCAGCTGCTCGCGGCGGCCTCCGATCTGGGTTCGCGCTTCGGCGAACGGGGCTATCGGGTCGTGATCAACGAGGGCCGCGACGGCGGCCAGACCGTCTTCCACCTCCACCTGCACGTGCTCGCGGGCCGCCGGATGAACTGGCCGCCGGGCTGATCGCGGCCGAGCGCCGCGTCGCGAACCGGGACGCCATCGTAACGTCTGGGGTAAGACCACCTTGCCAGGGGCGGGTATGTTGACCAGGGTGAGCGTTCTGTGGTAACGTCCGGAGTTGGGCCCGCGCTTTCGGCGCTGGGCCATTGACGGCGCACGGGTGCCGGACGAAGGGAGGGTTGTTCGTGGAAGTACGAGTTGCACCGGGCGAGACGATCGAGAGCGCACTGCGGCGTTTTAAGAAAGCGACGCAAAAGGCCGGCGTCTTGGCCGAAGCGCGGAAGCACGAGCACTACGAGAAACCAAGCGTCCGCCGGAAGAAAAAATCCGCCGCCGCCCGCAAGCGGCGAGCCTAACGCTCGCCGCCAGGCACGATTCGAGCGCTTCGCCCAGCCGGCGAAGCGTTTTTTTCAGCTGCCCGCCTGATAGCGCGGCGCGCAATCCGCCAGGCCAAGCGCCCGCGCGAAAGAGAAGTGATAGCATCCATGAGCATCAAGGACCAGATCTCGACCGATCTCAAAAGCGCGATGAAGGCTCGCGATCAAGTGCGGCTCGATACGCTGCGTTCGGTCTTGTCGGCCTTTACGTATCGCCGCGTCGAGGCCGGGCACGATCTTTCGGATGCCGAGCAGATCGCCGTGGTGCAAAAGCAAGTCAAGCAGCGCAACGATTCGATCGGCGAGTATGGCAAGGCCGGCCGGGCCGAACTCGTCGCCAAAGAAACGGCGGAGCGTGATATTCTGGCCGGCTATTTACCCGCGCAGAAGTCGGCCGACGAGATCCGCACGATCGTGCGTGAGATCATCGCCGGTATCCCAGCCGACGGCCGGAACGCCGGTACGGTGATGAAGCTGGTCATGCCCCAACTCAAGGGCGCTGCAGACGGCAACATCGTTCGTGCGGTCGTCACCGAGGAACTCAAACCGGCTGCCGCCGGTTCGTAACCTTCGCCTCCGCGCCGCGGTACATACGCGCGTGATCCGGCGTTGGGTTTTCGGCACGCTGCTCGCGTGGGGACTGCTCGCCGGGCTCGTGCCGGCGTTTGCCCGGACGAGCCCTGCCGGGAGCGCGCCCCCAGCGTCCGTCGAGGTCGTGCCGATCGCCGGAACCATCGACGAAGGCATGGCGCACATGGTCGAACGCGCCGTGCGCGAGGCCACGATTGGGCACGCGCGGGCGATCGTGTTGGACGTCAACAGCTTCGGCGGTTTGGTTTCGGCGGGGACCGAAATGCGCGACGCGCTCATCGGCTCGCCGATCCCGGTCTACGCCTACGTTTCGCAACGTGCGTGGTCCGCCAGTGCGCTCGTCACGCTCGCGGCGGCCAAAATCGCGATGGCACCGGGTTCGAGCATCGGTGCCGCCGAGCCGATCCCCAAGTCCGTGAAAACCGTGTCGGCGCTGCGCAGCGAATTCGAATCGACCGCGGCGCGCGCGCATCGCGATCCGCGCATCGCCGGAGCGATGGTCGATGCCACGCTCGATGCGCCGCCGTACAAGGCGCCGGGCGCGATTCTCACGTTGACGGCGGACGAAGCGACGCGCGCGCACTTCGTCGATGCCGTCGAACCGACGATGGGCGACGCGCTGACCAGCTTCGGCTTGCGCGGAGCGACCGTCGAGCACGCGAGCTATAGCTGGGGCGAAGAGCTGGCCCGCTTCGCCACCAATCCCGAAGTCAGCGGACTGCTGTTGTCGATCGGCTTTCTGGGCTTGCTCATCGAGATGCAGACGCTGCACGGCGTCGCCGGGACGGTCGGCATCGCGGCGCTCGTGCTGTTTTTCGGCACCCATGTCTACGCTGGGTTCTCCAACGCGTTCGTTGTCGCGCTGGGTTTGTTCGGCGTACTGGGCATCCTCTTCGAGCTGCACGTGCTGCCCGGTCACGGCCTGGCGGGAACGCTCGGGCTCGTGGCTCTGGCCGCGTCGATCGTCTTGTCGTTCGGTTTTGCTTTCGTTTTCGTCGCGGCCCAAGCGATCTCGACGGCGATCGTTCTCAGCGTAATCTTTTTCGCGCTGGCGGCGCGCGTGTATCCGCAGAACGCGTTCGTCGCCCGCTTGGCGTTCGCGGGCGTGCAAGGTCCGGACTACGTAGCGAGCGCCGATCATCGTGCCTTGCTCGGGCGCACGGGCATTGCGTCGTCGTACCTGCGTCCGGCCGGCGTGGCCACCATCGACGGTCAACGGGTCGACGTTCTCACCGAAGGTGAGTTCGTGACGGCCGGAACCGCCGTACGCGTTACCCGGGTGGAAGGGGCGCGCATCTTCGTCTGCCCGAATACCCCCTGATCCCATCAGCTGCTTACGAGCGGAGTTCCCATTACCGGCATCGTCTTTAGCATCGTCGTTTTGGCCCTCGTCCTGGGCGCGGGGCTGTTTCTCTATTATTTTCCGCTTGGACTGTGGATCCGAACGATCGCCGCGGGCGTTCCGCTGTCGATCGGCTCGCTCATCCGCATGCGGCTCATCGGCGTTCCGGCGGGCGTCATCGTTTCGAACCTGGTGCGCTCGCGCAAAGCGGGGCTGGAGATTACGGTCGACCAGCTGCAATCGCACATCCTTGCCGGCGGCAACGTCGAGAACGTAACGCTGGCCATGATCGCCGCGCAGCGCGCCCAGATTCCGCTGGAGTGGCAGCGCGCTGCCGCGATCGATCTCGCCGGCCGCAACGTGCTCGAAGCGCTGCAGACGTCGGTCAACCCGCGGGTGATCGAAACACCGATCTTTCAAGGCGTCGCGCAGAACGGCATTCAGCTCAACGTCAAAGCGCGTATCACCGTGCGCTCCAACCTCGAACGCTATGTGGGCGGCGCGGGCGAACCGACGATCGTCGCGCGGGTCGGTGAAGGCGTCGTTTCCGCGGTCGGTGCGGCGGTCGATCACAAAGAAGTGCTCGAGTACCCGGACCGCATCTCGAAAGCCGTGCTCTCGAAGGGACTCGATGCCGGGACGGCGTTCGAGATCGTGTCGATCGATATCGCCGACGTCGACGTCGGCAAAAATATCGGCGCCGAACTCCAAACCTCCCAAGCTGAAGCCGACCGCCGCATCGCCCAAGCCAAGGCCGCCGAACGCCAATATGCTGCGCAGGCCGCCGAGCAGGAACAAAAGGCCGAAACGCAGCGGATGCGGGCCAAAGTCGTCGAGGCGGAGGCCAGCATTCCGCAGGCGATCGCCGAGGCGTTTCGCAGCGGCAACCTGGGCGTCATGGATTACTACAAGCTCAACAACATCAAAGCTGATACCGAAATGCGCGGCGCGATCGGCACCGGCATCACGCCGCCCGATCCCACGCAGCAGCCGCCGCCGCAACGCTGACCGATGGACGATCTGATGGCGTTCATCGCCGCGATCTTCGACGCGCTGAGCAACCGCAAGGGGTCCGCGGAAAATCCCGCGGCTGTGCGCAGTCCGTCCGGCCAGCTGGGCCGCGCGTTGCGTGACGCACTCACCGAACGCGTCGCGCCGCCGAACGTGCCGCCACCGCGGGAGCCGGGCGGCGCGGCGCGCGCGGCCGCTGCGCCGGTGCCCGCACCGCCGCGGGCCCCCGCACCGCCGCCCCCTGCACCGCTACCACCGGCCGCGAGCGGTCCCGGCGGGCCCGCCGCGTCGCGGCGGCCGGCGGCAGCGGCATTTCAAGCGCCCGAAGCGGGCCGCATCACCGCCTTGTTTTCCGGTCCGCAGGCACTCGTTGCGGCGTTCGTCGTGGCCGAAGTTCTTTCGCCGCCCGTCGCCTTGCGCGGCCCGTCCGCGGGTTTGGTCGCGCTCAACCTGCACGGGGAGCGCTAACTCCGCGGACGCGACGGAACAAAACGTGCGCTCGTGCGTCACGCGGTTTGACACTGCGCGGCGCGGACGTGCGTTATAGAGGGCAAAGGAGAATCATCTGGCCGCGCTGACCACCGAAACCACTTTCCGCCTCGATGGGCTGAGCGATCCGCTGCGCTTTTGCGGTCAGCACGATCAGAATCTGAGTGCGCTGGAGGCCTTGATCCCCGTCGTCGTCCGGATGGACGGGGAGGAGCTCCGGGTCAGCGGTGAGCGCGCGGCCGTCGACCGGGCCGGACACGTGTTGGCCGCGATGCTCCGGGCGGCCTGCTCGGGCGCCCAGATCACCCCCGACGACGTGGCCCTTGCCGCACGAGCGAGCGAAGCCTTCCGCGGCATTCCGCCAACGCTCTTCGTGTCGAACCGCGGCAAGGAGATTCGCCCGAAGACCACCGGGCAACGGGCCTTCGTCGCTGCCATCGAGCGCAATACGCTCTCGTTCGGGATCGGTCCGGCCGGCACGGGCAAAACGTTCTTGGCGATCGTGATGGCGGTGCGGGCGCTCAAGAACCGCGACGTTTCGCGCTTGGTGCTGTCCCGGCCGGCGATCGAGGCGGGCGAGAAGCTGGGGTTCCTTCCCGGCGATCTGAAAGAAAAAGTGGATCCGTATCTGCGTCCGCTCTACGATGCCTTGGGCGAACTCATGGAAGACGGCACCGTGGCGAAGTATCTCGAGCGGGGCACGATCGAGGTCGCGCCGCTGGCCTACATGCGTGGCCGCACGCTCTCCGACGCGTACATTATTTTGGACGAAGCGCAGAACGTCACGCGCGAGCAGCTCAAGATGTTTCTCACGCGGCTGGGCCAGAATGCCAAAATGATCGTCACCGGCGACATTACGCAAGTCGATCTGCCGCGCGGTGCCGCGAGCGGTCTGCTCGACGTCGAGCGGCTGTTCAGCGGGATCGACGACATCGGGATCACCTATCTGGACGAGACCGATGTCGTCCGTCACCCGCTGGTCGGCAAAATCGTCGGCGCGTATGCCCGTCTATCTGTCCAACGCGACGCGTAAGAGCGGGCTGGATTTTCGCGCGATCGAACGAACCGCCGGCGCACTGCTCGCGGCGCTGAACGAGCGCGAGTCAAGCGTCTCGATCTCGTTCGTGCGCGACCCGAAGATCCGCGAACTCAACCGCGCCTTTCGCGGACTGGACAAGCCCACCGACGTCTTGAGCTTTCCGCTCGTCGAACCCGGCAACGCGTACGCGGGGGCGGAACGGCTGCTGGGCGACATCGTGATCAGCGTGGATACGGCGCGGCGACAGGCGGCCGACTACGACGCGCCGCTCGATAACGAAGTGCAGCGTCTGCTCATTCACGGCGTTCTGCACCTGCTGGGCCACGATCATCTCGAACCGGCGGAACGGGCGGCGATGGAAGCCGAGGAGCGCCGCCTGGCCGAGGCGATCGGCATGCCGTGGCCGTACTGAAGCGCGTGGCAGTCGGCCTGATGCTGTCCGTCTGTGCCGCTGCTGCCCCGCCATCGCCATCGCCATCGGTGACGGAACCAACGCGGGCTGCGGCGCACCGAACGATCGCGACGGCGGTCCCCGCAGCGCAAACGGCGTTCGACCGCGGGTTGCTCATGCTATATGCCTTCAACGCCGGCGAGGCCCGGCTGGCGTTTCGCGCCGCGGAATCCGCCGATCCCCATGCGACCCTGGCCTACTTCGGCGAGGCGGTCGCCGAAACGATCGACATCAACCGGCCGACGACGCCCGATGGAGAGCGCCGCGGCGCAGCGGCGATCCAGCGCGGGCGCAGCGCCGCGGCGACGGCCCCGGCTGACGATCGCGCGCTCTTCGAGGCGGCCGCGGCGCGTTTCGATCTCAAACGTCCCGAAAGCGATCGCTCGAAAGCGTTCTTCGCGGCAATGCAAAGCTATTCGCAAACGCATCCGGCCGACGCGATGGGGGCAACCCTGGCTGCATTTGCCGGCTGGAACGCCACCGGACGGCTGACGACCGACGACGATTTGCTCACAGCGGACGCGCAAACGATCGTTGACGACTTGAACCACGCGTTGGAGCTCGATCCCCGCGATGTCGGTGCGCGGCACTTACGCATCCATTTTTGGGAACAAGCGGACCGTCCCGAACGCGCACTGCCCGACGCCGATTTTCTCGCAGCGCGCAGTTACGATCCGGGCGAATCCCACCTCGAACACATGGCCGGGCACATTTACGACCGGCTGGGCGACTACGCGCAGATGGTTGCCGTCAACGAGCGAGCGTGCGCGAACGACGCGGCGTACTTTGCGCAAGGCGACGCCGACGGCCAAGCATACATGCGCGGCTACCACGATCACAACGTGGACTTCGTGCTGTACGGTCTGACGACGCTGGGAATGGACGCCCAGGCGCGCGCGTTTGCGGACAACGAATCGGCGTATTTTCGCGAGATCGTCGCGTTGCGCGAGCACGACGACCGCGGCGTGCTCGCCCTTTTGGGCGCCGCGATCACGCCGCTGCGCGTTATCGCCGAGGCGCGCATGGGCGATCTGGACGCCGCCCGCAAAGATCTTGCCGGCTTGCGCCAACAAGCCGGCGAAACGGACGTCGAGCTGATGACGGCCGCCGTGGCGCGGGCTGCGCACGACGACGGTGCCGCGATTGCCGCCTACCGCAAGGCGCTTGCAGCCCAGGGCTCATTTCTGGGCGACCCCAAGGGCCATTGGTGGATTCCGCCCGGTGAAGGGCTGGGCGCGACACTGCTGGAGAGCCGCGCCGACAGCGAAGCAGAGCACGTCTTCCGGGCGGAACTCGAGCGCTACCCCAACGATCCGCGGCTCGAGTTCGGCCTTGCCGAGGCGCTCCGGGCCCAGGGCAAGGACAGCGCCCCGGCTCGCGACGCCTACTTGCGGGCTTGGAAAGGCTCCCGGCCATTGACGCCCGCCGACCTGGGGTAGCGATGCACGCCAGAGCCGCGAGCTTGGCGGGTGCGGCAAGCAAGCACCCTTGCCCGCGGTGCCGAAGATATGCTCGTATGCCGGTTGTCACCGGCGGAGGACGGTCATCCGAGATCCGCGTTTAGTTCGCGCGCTCCCGCGCGTCAAGCTCGTCGCCGAAAATCCCGTGCTGCGGGCGTTTCACTATGCCTTTGAGGGCATCATCTACGCCACGCGGACGCAGCTGAACATGCGCATCCACTGGATCGCGGCGGCGCTGGTGCTTGCGGCCACGCTGTATTTGCGGCTGCAACGGCCCTATGTGATCGGCATCGTCATCATGGTCGCGGTCGTGCTCGCCTTCGAGCTGGTCAATACGGCGGTCGAAGCCATCATCGACCTCATGATCGAACTCAGCCATCCGCTTGCTAAAGTTGCGAAAGACGCGGCGGCCGGAGCCGTGCTGGTGGTGGCGTTCGCGGCGGTCGTGGTAGGTTATCTTACATTTTACGAAGGCATCCTCGCGGGCGGCGACCGCGTCTATCGCGCCGTTCTGGCGCTGCCGGCGAATGCGGTCTTCATCGCGCTCGTGATCGTCGGCATCGTGACGATCGTGGTCAAAGCCCGGATCGGTCACGGCTCGGCCCTACAAGGCGGAGCGGTATCGGGCCATGCGGCCCTCGCCTTTGCCGCCGCGACGTTCATCGCGCTGCTTTCACGCAGCGCTCTGCTCGCCAGCCTGGCGCTGTTCCTGGCCATTCTCGTCACCCAGAGCCGCGTCGAGTCGGGGATTCACTCGGCGCGCGAGGTGTTTTGGGGCGGTTTGCTGGGCGCAGGGGTAAGTTATGGTATTTGGACCGTGATGGCGTTGCCGGTTGTGCTATAATGGCCCGGCTTGAGCACTGACCCACTACCTGCGGCCTCTGCAAGGCCGTGGACGCCTCCGCCGTTTCACTGCGAGGCGCCGCCGGCGATCCAATGAATCCTACTTCGCCCGAAGTCGTCGCACTGATCGTGCTGACGGCAGCTGCCGCTTTTTTTGCGGCTTCGGAAGCGGCGATCGTCTCCGTCAGCCGGATAAAAATCCGCGCGCTCGCCGAGAAACACGTGAAAAACGCCGATTTGGTCGCGCGTCTGCTCGAAGATCGGAACCGGACGCTCACGACCATCTTGATCGGCAGCACCTTCGTTTTGCTGGCGGCCGACTCGGTCGCGACCTACCTGTTCATCCGCGCCGACATTCCCAACGCCGCGATTTGGTCGACGGTCTGCATGACGGTGATCATCCTGGTCTTTGGTGAGATCATCCCCAAGACCGTGGCGGTCGGGAACAGCGAGAAGTGGGCTTTGCGCATCGCCCCGCCGCTGCGCATCGCGACCTGGATCTTGACCCCGCTCACCTGGACGTTTCTCAGAGCCTCCAGCGCGCTTGTCCGTCTCTTTGGCGGGCAACCGCACGTTGGGCCGTACGTGACCGAAGAAGACATCAAGACGCTCGTCAACGTCGGCGTCGAGCAAAATGTGCTCGAGGAAGAAGAGCGCGAGCTCATCCATTCGATCATCGAGTTCGGCGATACGATCGTGCGCGAGGTGATGACGCCGCGTCCGGACATGGTCTCGGTTGCCGTTTCGTCGTCGCCGCGCCGCGCGCTGGATCTCGTGATCGCCGAAGGCTACTCGAAGCTGCCGATTTACGACGAAACGATCGACAACGTCATCGGCGTCGTCCACGATCGTGAATTGCTCATCGCGCTGTCGAACGGAGCGATCGCGAGCGTCTCGCTGCGTTCGCTCATGCGTCCGGTCACGCACGTGCCCGAAAACAAGCGCATCTCCGAATTGCTGCGCGAGATGCAGCGCAACAAGTTCTCGCTGGCAATCGTGCTCGACGAGTACGGCGGGACCGCCGGGCTCGTGACGATGGAGGATCTGCTCGAAGAAATCGTCGGCGAGATTCGCGACGAGCACGACGAGGGCGAGGAAGAAGCGATCAGGCGCATCGGGGAAGACGAGTCGATCGTCGAAGCAGGCACGAACATCGAAGACGTCAACGCCGAGTTGGGCATCGAGCTGCCGCACGAAGAATTCGAGACCATCGGCGGCTACACCGTAGGCCTGTTCGGCCGGCTGCCGCGCGAAGGCGAAGAGATCGAAGCCGGCACGGGCGTGAAGCTGCGCGTCGATCGAACGCGTGGCCGCCGCATCCTCGCCGTCCGCGTCCTGACGAACGGCAAAGCGCATCCGCCCGTCGCCTTCGAGGACGAGGTCAAGGATGCCGCTCGAACCGTCTGAGCTGCTCGCCGCCGCCCTCGCCGCGCGCGAGCGTTCCTACGCGCCGTATTCGCAGTTTCGCGTCGGAGCAGCGCTCGTTGGAGCGGATGGCCGAGTCTTCACCGGCGCAAACGTCGAAAATGCGTCCTATGGGCTGTCGATGTGCGCTGAGCGCATCGCCGTGTATCGTGCGCTGGGCGAAGGGGTGCAATACTTCGAGGCCATCGCCGTCGCGGGCCCGCGCGGCGTGCGCACGATGCCTTGTGGTGCGTGCCGCCAGGTCTTGCACGAGTTTGGCGCCGGCATGCAGGTGATTTTCGACGATGACGGTTCGCTGCGGGTGGTGCTGCTGTCGGCCTTGTTGCCCGAACCGTTCAGCCCGGGCGATCTGGAATCGGCGCACCCCGGTCCGGAACCGTCCGGAGGAGTGCGCTGACCGAGCGCAGCTATACCACGGACGCGATGGTGCTTCGCTCGCGCCAGTTGGGCGAAGCCGATCGGATCTTCACCTTGTTTTCGACCGGGCGCGGCAAGCTCGATGCCGTCGGGAAAGGCGTTCGCCGGCCGCGAAGCGCGGTGGGTGGGCAATTGGCGTTCTTATCGGAGGTTCGAGTCACGCTGCATCGGGGGAGAAACCTCGACGTGATCACCTCGGTGCAGACGTTGCGCAGCCATTGGCAAGGCCTCGTCGACCCCGCAACGTTCGCCGCCGCCTCGCTGCTGGCCGAAGTGGTCGACGCCTTCTGTGAGCTGGATCTGCCGCTGCCCGACGTGTACGCATTGTTGAGCGCGGCGGCGCCGGCATTGGCGGCAAGCGCCGATCCGGCCTCGCTCGTGCCGCGCTTCGAGTTGCGGTTACTGGGCGCTCTGGGTCTGGCGCCCCCCGACGATGCTTGCGTGCGGTGCAGTGCGCCTTTCAACGATCGCGGCGCCTGGCTCGACGTCGATGCGGGCGGCTTGACGTGCGAGCGTTGCGGCGGGGGGCGAGGCGACATCAACCATCTGCGGCCGGACGACGTCGCCAACTTCCGTGCCGTCGGCGCAGTGCGCGGCGGTCCGATCCGCGCTGCGGCGACCGCTACGCCGCGCACCGCGCGGGCGATCGATGAACTCGTGAATTGGCATCTCGGCAAGCGGCCGAAATCGCGCGGTCTGCTCGACACGTTTCCGGTTTGACGGCGATGGACAGCATCATCGCGCTCGACGTCGGCGAGCGACGGATCGGCGTGGCCGTGAGCGTCGGCACGATGGCACTGCCGTTCGACACGATCGAACGCACCAACGTGCGTGCCGACGTCGAGCGCATCGTTGCGATCGCTCGCGAGCGCGCGGCGCGGACCATCATCGTCGGCGATCCGCTGACGCTGGCGGGCGAGCGCGGTCTATCGGCGAAAACGGTCGACGCCTTCGTCGCCCATCTGGCCCGCGCATTCGATGGTGCGATCGAGCTGGTCGACGAGCGGCTGACGACGGCGGCGGTGCAGAAATCGCTCATCGCCGCCGATTTCTCACGCAAAAAGCGGCGCACGGTCGTCGATAAGCTGGCCGCGGCGATGATCCTCGATACCTATCTGCGGCGGCGTCGCAACGGGTGAAACGCGTCCGGCGCGCGCTGTTCGACACGTCGGTGGCGATCCTGGTGATGGTCGCCATGCTCGTCACGGCTTCGGCGCTCTGGTTTCGCAACGCGGTCTATGGGGATCGATCGCTGCCGCAAACGCAGGCGTCGGTCGTGATCCCGCGCGGCGAGACCTTCGGCGGCGTCGTCGCTGCGCTTCAGGCGGCCGGCGTGTTGGCGCATCCCATCGCATTTCGCATTCTGGCGCGCATGCGCGGCGACGAGGCCGGCGTCAAGGCCGGCGAATATGCGTTCGCGCCGCATGAGACCAGCGACGAGATCCTGCGCAAACTCGTCGCCGGCGAAGCGCAAGTCGCCGTGTGGGTAACGATCCCCGAAGGTTTTACCGCCCGCGAGATCGCGCAGACGTTCGCCGCCCGAAAACTCGGCACCGCCGCAGCGTACGACACCCTCTTCGCGCACGACGGGATCGATCTCGACGGTCACCGGACCCCGACGCTCGAGGGTTACCTTTTCCCGAGCACGTACTTGGTGCCGCTCGACGTGACCCCGGCCGGGGCGGCGAAGATCATGACCGATCAATTCCGCAAAGAATTGCCGGCTGACGCCGCTGTCCGCGCGCGGGCGCTGGGCCGCACCGTTCCCGAGGTCGTGACGATTGCCTCGCTGGTAGAGCGCGAAGCGAAGGCCGACGACGAGCGCGCCCTGATGGCTGGAGTGTATTACAATCGCTTACGCTTGGGCATGCCGCTAGAAGTCGACGCGACGATCGAATATATCTTCCCGGAGCACCACACGGTCATTACCAAAAGCGATTTAGCGATCCAATCGCCGTACAACACCTATCTGCGCACCGGTTTGCCGCCGACGCCGATTGCTAATCCCGGGAAGGCGTCGCTCGATGCCGCCTTCGAGCCGCGCACGTCGGACTATCTGTTCTACGTCTATAAAGGCGACGGCCACCATGCTTTCGCGCGCACGCTCGCCGAACACAACGCCAACGTCGCGCGCTATCTGAAATGAGGCGCGCAGGCCGCCGCGAAGCCCTTACGTTGGGCTCGCGAGAGGCGCGGGAGTGACGGCACCGATCGTCGCCGGACGCGTTAGGACGGTTTGGATCGGGGTAGCGGTGCTCAGCCGGATCTCTTTACCACGCATGAACAGCGCCGCGATGCCCGCGTCCGGAATGATGCCGAGGACGCGCGATTCGGCTTTGCGGTTGCCTCCATTGACCTCGAATTGTTGATCGGCGAAACGCAGATATGCGGCGCCGGAAACGCGGATCCGGTCGAGCCGCAGCGTCAGGTCGCCCTCGTGGCCCAACGTGCCGTTATGGCCTGAAACCAGGACCGTCCCCATCCCGGCGGATCCCGCCGCAACGAGTTCCTGGCCGTCGACGACGATCGGATCGAGCAAGGCAAACGTGAATGTGTCGCCGGCTTTGTTGCGATCGGACGCCAGCGGCGTCGTCAAATGGAAGCGCAGGCGCGTTCCGGAGGGCACGACAGCACTGGGCGAGCTCGGCTCGGCCGGTGCGGCGACGACCGTCGCGAGTGCCAGCAGGCAAAGGACGGCCGTTACGACGCAGGACGAAAGCGCAAGCAGATTTCGGGCAACGCCGCGGCCGGACGACTCGATGGAGAGCTTGGAATGCATGAGCATGTATGCACCGGGCAGCGATGTCCAGGCCTGCTTGCTCTCGAGATCGTGATCGGACCGGCTCAGGGTGAGATGGCGTGGAAGCGCGAGTCGAACGGATCGCGGTTTGGATATCCGGTGAGCGGCACGCCCGTCGGGCCCGGGATGCACGTCCAACTGCTGGCCGAGTTCGCATTGCTGCCGTCGATGAACTGGCCGATGTACGGATACATGCACAGCAAGCGTTGAAACAAGACGTTGCCCGCAGTATCCAATTTGCTGGCGATGAGCGTGTTGGGACTGAAGCCGCTTTCGACCCAATCGACCAGCGCCGAGAACGGATTGATCGTGTCAGGTCCGGTGCCTCCGGCGCAGTGGGCGACGCCAGGCAAGGTGAACATGCGATAGAATCCCAGCGTCGACGCGGTGCCCAGCCGGCTCTCCACGGATTCGTAGTAGCCCACGAGCGACCACGGACCGACGAGCGGATCGGCCCAGCCGACGTAGCTGATCATCTTGCCGCCCTTGCGCTCGAAGGCCGTCAAATCGGTGTTCGTCGCATCCGAGATCGCGTGGATGGGTTCGAGATTGTTATCGAAGTAGGGGTCCGTATCGTAGTTGAACGTTGCGGGGTTGAACGTCTTGCCGGTTTGATATCCGAGCGCAAACCGGATCCAGTTGTCGCCCAGCAATTGCTGCGTTGTGATCGTTCCGGGGCTTTCCGGTACGATTGCGCCGGCCCAGTTTGCTTCCGACCCGACCGGCATGCCGGGGAAGTAGATTTGCCCCTTGCTGATCGGGCCGATAATCATTTGTTGATAGGCCGCGGTCTGGGCCGCCGTGAGGCACAACGCCGTCGGCGCTCCGCTGCACTGCGGGATATCGCGCGTCGCGACGAATTGGCAAAGTCGCGGATCGGCAACGATTCCGTCGGCCGTACCGTTGAGCCGTTCGCCGCATTTCTCGAGGACGCTCGCGGCGATCGTATTCAATTGTGAAACGGTGAACGGCGCTTGGCCGTAGGCGCGAACGTTCCAGGCGTTTTGGATTTGCAAGTCGCTGTCGGCGAGGACCGGCGCGCCGGCAACGATCCCATTGAAATCATCAGGGAAGCGCTGGGCCTCGATCAAACCCTCTCGACCGCCGTCGGAGCATCCGACGAAATACGTTTCCGCTGCCGCCTGTCCGTAAAAGAGCGCCGAAAGCTGCTTTACGTAGAGCGCCGAAAGGTGGACCGCTCGATAAGAATAGTCCACCAGGCCCTCGGGATTGGTCGCCAAAAAGCTGCCGTAATTGGGATCCGAAAAGCTCGCGTTCGGCTCGCCGTCATCGTTCGACGCAACCGCAAAGTTGTTCGCCAGCACGGCATTTCGCCCGCTCGTCGGCATTGCCGCCAGGACGGAGCCGCCGCCGAAACCGCCGTTGCCGATGACATAGTTCCGTCTATTCCAGGCGCTCGGCAAATCGATTGCGATGTGCAGCGTATTCTTCGCCGAGACGATGATTTCGCAATGAGCCGGCACGCCGGTGGCCGCCGGAATATCGGTCGCGCTGGTGATGGTCGACACGGAGTCGAGAACACGGCCCTTGAGTGAAGCACAAGCGACCTTCGCACGAACGGCCGCGAGACGGAAGTTGACGTGGCCTGGCTGCAGCGCCGTCCCGAGCTGACCCAGATGCAGCACCGAAGCGGCATCTGTGGCGCCGACCGCAAGCGGCAGGTCTGTCTCAACCAAACCCAAGACGATCGTAAACACCAAGAGAGGTCGCAACAATCTCTGACGCATGACTGCCCCCGAACACAAGCGCAAGGTCGATTTTTCGCAAAAGCTTTTCAGCGTTAAAGCGAGCAAACGAATGTACGCGAACGACTGGCGACATCGCGAGGCACTGACGACTCATTGCTCTGCAGCGTGAGCGGCGTCGTAACGCTGCGAAAAAACTAACAGAAGCTTATCAGGCGTCACGGCTATTGTCTAGTCGGGCAAAGTCTTTCAGGCAGCGAACTCCTCAAGTATCGTCGAAATGCGAGCCGGCTTGTTTTCCAAGCGATCTCACTGCAAGTCACGCGATGTTTCGAACCAAGCAACGGGGCGTCATTAACACGTATCGTCGGCGAAACGTCGGAGTCGTTCGGCTTGCGGTTCACGTCGGCGAAACGTCCGAGTCGTTCGACTTGCGGTTCAAGTGGATGCGGACCACCGAATGCACCCGTTGGACGACGACTTCGCATCGCGAGCGAGTTCAATGTTCTTGACTGCCCACGTCAACCATTACGGCCGCTGCGAACTCGATATGAACGCTCGTCTCGCGCTCTGACGACTCAGGCGGCCTTCAGATGGCCCCTGGTGGTACGAGTGTTGGGTCAACCCCGATATCCGGCACCAAACGGCGGGGCGAAAAGGCCGATCCCGTAGCAAGCACCGCGACAATCGCAAAGTGTACTCCCGAGATGCCGGCAGTCATCGCGATGGGGAACGGGAGCGGGCCGCAAAGGACGATAGCCGGGATTCCCTCGAGCACCGAACCTAGCACGATAAAAATCGCAATCGAGATGACCAGAATGCCCCCTTCGGGGGGCCGGTGGACACCAGATCGCACTGTCACGGAAGAAGCGAACATCATAGCCGCCGTGACGGCTTCCGTACACTGCACCGTCCGCTTGAAATGCCGGCTTCCGAGGACGGTTGCACCCGCGGCATGACATCTAAGATGCGCGAAGCTAATTCGCGTCGTTTCGTACGCGGCGTCCGTCCCTTTCCCGCGGCTTGGGTCGCCACGCAATTGCACTGACTTGTCGCCTAACGATACGCTGGATCCCCAATGTCGCGAGACAATTCATCCTTCGTTCTAGGTCGAAGCCCAGGTCGCTATTTAAGCGGAGAATTGGTTGATGGGACCAGTATCGTTGATTTGACGTCTAGGATGTCGGCGACATCAAAGCCTCTTGCATCGTCGGCAGCTTCTGGGCCTGTTATGTAGCGCTCCGCGACCTCGATGGGATCGGCACCCTCCGCATAAGAAACTAAGACGAAGATCCGGTGCGCTGCATCGTCTTTCTGGGTCCATAAGCCGTGGGGCTCGACACCGAATCGTCCAAAATTGTTGAAATGTCGCGGATAGACGGTAGAAGCGTAGAATTCGAGCACCGCTTTCGTGCGCAGCGAGTATACTCGCATCTCATAGGTTCGCATAGGGCTTTCTCCTCGGAGTGACATTGAGTCAAGTGTTCTAGTCGCGATGTCGAGCAACGCCGGCCATCGCGGCCAGTAGGAATGCGGGGCTCCCCACCGCTTCGATCACAGAGCTAAGCCGGATCGGTGGCCAGTGGGGTCGCGAGCTTATGAGGGTTGGCGAGGAGGTGGCACCGCGCCGATTTGCATGAAGACCTCGAGGGTGTTGAGCTCGTCCCAATGCTCGACGAAGCGTCCGTCCTCGACCCGCCAGATGTCGATCGAACGCATGACAAAGGGCTTGCCCGTACCGGAATAGCCGAGCATGTTTCCCGTGTGCGTGCCCTCGTAACGGTAGCGGCCCACCACGCGGGAGCCATCTGCGGAAACGATAACGTCTTCTGCGGTTACCTTGAGGTCGGGCACGCCCGCGATGATGGCGCCTAGGACATTCTTTGATCCCTCAAGGCCCGGTTCGGCGAAGGCGTTGTGGTTCACATAGTTGGGTGCCTTGATCTCGTCGAGGCGCGACACATCGTGGCTGGACATGATCTCGGCGAATAAGTAGCCGAGCTTGCTGAGGTCGATCGTAGAGGTCGTCATTTCTGGGGTCACGAGAGAATTCGGATTATATAGCACGCTAAGCGTAGACGTCGAAGCGGCCACTGGCCGGCTGAGTTCCCTCTACGTGGTTTTCCGGTTCTTGATCATCCACAGCGTGATGTCCCAAACGCCATAGATACCGCGGTACAGCAATAGCACGCTCGCAGCCGCGACAGCATAAGGGGCGAAAGATGTTCCGGCAATCAATCCGGCTCCGCCGGCAAGTAAACCCGCGTTGGCGAGCGCCGGAAGCCAGCCGTAGGTAATCCAGTCGAGACCCACCAGCGTAACGAAGTTGAGACTACGCTTCGCGCGGATTACGTTGACGCTGTAGACGAGGCCCGCCAGACCACCAAGAACGAAAAACACGCCGACTAGCCAATCGGACGGCCACAGCGCCAGCGCGGCTGCCGCCTCGAACAGCACTCCGGCGAAAGTCACGAACGTCGGCGTTATATAAGCGCGAATGCCTTCCATCGATTGTGATGCCGACAAGCCAGTGCCTCCTAGCGTTACGACGACGAATAGCAGCCCGATCAGCTGCGCACCAGCCGCTCCGGTCAGCTCAAAGAAGTTGTACCAGCCGTGAAGCATCGGGGGCCTCTCTCATTGTGCCGGCATGATCTAGCCGACGGGAAACGTCGAGTTCAGCATGCCGTATTGTGGGTCACGAGAGAATTTCGGACTATATAGCAGCTAAGCCGGGCGTCAGATTGGGGTATACCCTATCCTGATGTAAGGTGCGACCCGAGAAAGCGTCAGAATAGGGTCATTTTCTGATTTGATTGACACATCGGCGTCAAGGTCATAGATTCTTTCCTGACACTCTTGGCAGGGAAGCGCATGATCGGTCAGCGGGTCGGCTACGTTCGGGTCAGCAGCTTCGACCAAAACCCCGAGCGGCAATTGGAAGACGTCGATCTGGACCGAACGTTCAGCGACAAAGCGTCGGGCAAAGACGCGAAGCGCCCGCAGTTGGAAGCGCTCCTGACGTTCGTGCGCGCCGGCGACACGGTGGTCGTGCACAGCATGGACCGGCCCGCGCGCAACCTCGATGACCTGCGTCAGACCGTGCAGACGCTGACACGCCGCGGGATCCGCATCGAGTTCGTCAAGGAGCATCTCGCGTTCACCGGCGAGGATTCCCCGATGGCCAACCTGATGCTGTCAGTGATGGGGGCGTTCGCCGAGTTCGAGCGCGCGCTCATTCGCGAGCGGCAACGCGAGGGGATCGCGATCGCCAAACAACGCGGCGCCTATCGCGGTCGTAAACGTTCGTTGTCCGATTCGGAGATCGTCGATGTGCGCCGCCGCATTCAACGCGGTGAAACCAAGGCTTTCGTCGCGCGCGAATACGGCATCAGCCGCGAAACCCTGTACCAGTATCTGCGCACCGAAAGCTAACGCGTGCCGCGCCGTTCGATTCTCTCCGTCGCCGAGCGCGAAAGCCTATTGTCGTTGCCGACGAGCCAGGATGATTTGATCCGGCATTACTCCTTGAACGAGTCCGACCTGTCGCTCATCCGGCAGCGTCGCGGGGCATCGAACCGGCTGGGGTTTGCGATCTTGCTCAGTTACATGCGCTATCCGGGGATCATCCTGGGCGTCGGCGACGAGGCCTATGCGCCGTTGCTACGCTACGTCGCGCAGCAGGTCAACGTCAATGCGGACGCCTGGAAACGGTACGGCCAGCGCGAGCAAACGCGGCGTGAACATCTGCTTGAACTTCAAGACGTGTTCGGCTTCAAGCCGTTCACTGGCGGCCATTATCGATCGGCCGTCGCGCAACTTGCGGACGTCGCGCTGCAAACCGATAAGGGCATCGTCTTAGCGACCACGATGGTCGAATCGTTGCGCAATAAGGCGGTCTTGCTGCCTGCCCTGGGCGTGATCGAGCGTGTCTGCTCTGAGGCGATCACCCGAGCCAACCGGCGGATTTACGCGACGCTCTCCGAGAAGCTCTCGCCCGCACAGCGGCTCTCACTGGACGCCCTGCTCAAGCCTCGGGTGGACAAGACGATCACGACGATGGCGTGGCTACGGCAATCGCCGGCCGCGTCGACGGCGCGGCACATTCTGACGCATATCGAACGCCTAAAAGCCTTGCGTGCCGTTGGGCTTCCCGACGAGCTTGAGAGTGCCGTTCATCGCAATCGTCTGCTCAAGATCGCTCGTGAAGGGGCGCAGATGACCTCGCGCAACCTGGCCAAATTCGAGCCCGAACGGCGGCACGCCACACTCGCGGCGATGGTCATCGAAAGCACCGCGACGGTCATCGATGAGCTCATTGACCTGCACGACCGGGCACTCATCGCAGTATTCAATCGCGCCAGGCACAAGCACGAGAGCGAATTCACTCAGTCAGGCAAGGCGATCAACGAGAAGGTTCGGCTCGATTGGCGCATCGGCAACGCGCTCATGCAGGCTAAGCAGAGCGGTGCCGATCCGTTTGCCGCGATCGAGAGCGTGCTGCCCTGGGAGGCGTTCATCGCGAGCGTGACCGAAGCCGAAAAACTCGGGCAGTCCGAAGAGTTCGACTATTCTGCGCTACATCGGCGATGGCTACTTGCCGATGCGCCGCTATACCCCAGACTGCTCGACGTGCTCGATTTGCGAGCGGCACCGGCGGCACAAGACGTTCTCGATGCGGTCAACGTACTGCGCGCAATGAATGCCGGCGGTCAGCGCGTCGTACCCAAAGACGCGCCGACCGATTTCGTGCGCAAGCGTTGGGAAAGCCTGGTGTTGACCGATGGCGGCGTCGACCGACGATTCTACGAACTGTGCGCGCTCTCCGAACTCAAGAACGCCTTACGCTCCGGTGATATCTGGGTGCGCGGCTCCCGCCAGTTCAAGGATTTCAACGAGTACCTGCTCCCGGCCAAGCAGTTCTCGGTGCTCAAGGAAAGCCGATCGTTGGCGTTGCCCATCGAGATCGATGGCGACCGTTACCTTCACGATCGGCTCGCCTGTTGGAACAGCGACTCGACGTCGTCAACGCGCTCGCCGCGGCAGATGAGCTTCCCGATGCGGTCATCACGGAATCGGGTCTCAAGGTCACGCCGCTGGCCAACAGTGTCCCGGCCGACGCGGACGAACTCGCGCGTCAAGCTTACGCGCTCTTACCGCGCGTCAAAATCACCGAACTGCTCATGGAAGTCGATGCGTGGACCGGCTTCACGCGCCATTTCGCTCACGTCAAAACCGGCGAGAGCGCCGCGGATCGCGCCTTACTGTTGGCCGTGATCCTCGCCGACGCAATCAATCTGGGTCTCACCAAAATGGCTGATTCGTGCCCCGGAATCACCTACGCCAAGCTGTCGTGGCTGCAAGCCTGGCACATCCGCGAGGAGACCTACTCGGCGGCCTTGGCCGATCTGGTCAACGCGCAGTTCGTTCACCCTTTCGCTGCCCATTGGGGCGACGGCAGCACCTCATCCTCGGACGGTCAGCGCTTCCGATCAGCTGCACGCGCCCACGCCATGGGCAACGTCAATCCCAAATACGGCAGCGGACCCGGCGTCCAGTTTTACACCCACATTTCCGACCAGTACGCGCCCTTTCACACCAAGGTCATCAACGTCGGCGTGCGGGACGCCACCTACGTGCTGGACGGCCTGCTCTATCACGAATCCGACCTGCGGATCGAAGAGCATTACACCGACACCTCCGGCTTCACCGACCACGTCTTTGCTATGATGCAACCCCGCTGGCGGTCCGGACGTTTTGCGCAACGTTTGTGCCGTCTATCTCGATTTTGCTCGCACGCAGCCGGTCGTATACGAAGCGATGTTCGTTCTGCCGACGAAGATCAAGTTCGCCAGCGAGGAAACGCCGACAGCCCTTCGCGGCGCGTTCGAGGCGTTGGTCTCCGCGCTTGGGCCAGATCGGCCAGAGCCGGTAGTTGTGGCAGAGGTGCTGTGGAGCGCGTTGCATGGACTGGCCGTCCTTGTGCAATCTGAACGTATACCGGCTGCAGGAGCCGAGCATCGATTGAATCTTCTGGTCCAAAAATTCAGCTGAGATTGCTGAGGCGTTCGGATGCTCTTCACCGCGACCAGAGCAGCATGCCGTCCGCGGTGAATGGGGCGTGCGCGACATCGTCCGCGCCACCAACTTGCCGGAGGCAATCGCAAGTCGTCTGCCGGCTTGGGCTCCGAGGTTTGCTCGCATACCTCTCCTTGGGAATAAACGATACCTCGCCAGAACAAGCCCGTCTGCGGGTAATCACGCATACCGCAAGCGGCGTGAATGCATTGCGCTACGATTCGTTCAAACGAGACCTTAGCCCATCGCAATGGCGACGGATCGATTGAGATAGTCGTCCTTGAGAAAGCTGCGCGACCAGGAACGAAGCCAGGTCTGCACGCGATATTGCTTACGTGGATGCCGTCATCGCAACGATCGCAGCAAGAAGTTGATCGAGTCGCGTTTGTTGCAAAGCTCGACCCGGCCGAAGACGCCTCGTGATCGAGAGCGTGACCAGGCCGTGCAGGCACGCCCAAACGACTTCTGTGACCGTCGCGGTTTGATCTGGCGTTACGCCGGAATCGGTAATAGCAGCCGCAAGGATGTCGAAAGCCGTGCGCGCCTGGATCGGAGTATCGGCGCCTGGGCCGAACGTGATTGCGGGTGGCCCCACGAACATGAGATCGTAAAGTCGAGGCCGTTCAAATCCAAATCGAAGGTATGCATTGGCGATCGCGGTTAGCGACGACGTCTTGCCTGCGCCAGAAGCTCGCTTTAGGCGCTCAACGAGCGCGGTAAAGCCATCGGTAACGACAGCTTCCAGTATCGCATCTTTACTTGCGAAGTGCTGGTACACCGCGGGCTGCGTACGATTAACCGTCTCGGCGATGCGACGGATCGTGAGTTGTTCGACGCCTTCGTCCTCGATGATCGCCCGGCTTACATCAAGGATGTCGTCGCGCGACGTTCCACGAAGTTTTTGCTTTGACGCCGCGGCTTTTCTCACGCCCAAATCGGCCGCAGCTCCATGAGAGCGGCGATGCACAGAGTGAGCGCCGATGCAGCGACGCCGACCCAACGGACGCGGCTACGCATCTTCGGTTCCTCGGAAATTCGGTTGGCGACCGGTGCGAGGGCAAAGCCGACCGCCGCGATCACGACTAGAAACAAGGCTGACGACGCGTAAAGCCAGAGGGGGTGAACCGGTTTGAGCACGATCCAGAGCAGTATCCCGGACACGAGCGTCGCGCCTGCAGTGAAGCGAAGCATAACGAGGACGGCATGCAATGCGGTAGGAGTATCGGCAAGAAACGGCAGCGCGAAAATCGGACCGACCCCAATGGCGGCGAGGACGTGGCACAAAAGAACGACCTCGAACATCTCAATGCCCTAAGACGGCGAAGGCCCCCGCTACGATCATGTACGCCACCGTCGCGAGGTGAACGGTAGTAGCGGATAGTTTTCCGTGGCGCGAGACATTCCATGCGTCGGCAGCGGGAGCGATTGCGCCGGCGAAAAGTGCGTAAGCGAGACCGGAGCGGCCCGCTGTTGCTAACACAACTAACAGGATGCCAAGAACGACGTCTCGGTTCGCTTTCACCTCGAGGAATGGGGTCGGAACGGTCCCCTCCGGGATCGGGACCCCGAAGGCGAGCGCCGCCCCGCGCGGATCGAAGGCCGCGCGGAGCCCGAAGAAAGCGATCGCTGCCGCGAGCACGAGGGTCATCCACTGACTGATTGCCATGATATTCTCCATAACGATGTTACGATATAACATAACGCCGTTACGTTATAGTGTCAAGTACAGCCGACGCCTCGGCTGGAGTTCGAGTCCTCGGTCGGCGCCGCTCGGACTCCCGAGATACGCATACGTCAGCCGCACGGTAAAGACCATAGACCGGGGTCCGCTGCTGGGTTTTGGTCCTGGGCGGAATGGGGTGACCTCAAGAAACGGAAATTTTTGTACGCCAAGCCCGTGGCGCTGAGGGAGGCGGACGGGGGAGGGCTCGGAAATGCGACGCCGGCTTCGTGTCGCCCTCGGGAGCCCGTCATCTGGCTCGCTCATCTGGCTCGCTTGAACACGTTTTCACGCAGTCCCGGAGAGCGACCCTTGGAACAGAGTTCGCGCGAGCGCGGCTTCAGGCCAATCCGCCACCAGACAATGACGAAGCGGTTGTAAATTTCCGTTTCTTGATGGCACCCCAAGTATCACGCCGTGATGAGCCGCGGGTCTTCCCCGAAGGCTTCGAGGGGTTCGTGCAGCGCGCGAGCCGATCGTCGGACAAGGATCTCGCGATGGATTTTACCGTTCGGGATCTCGTTGCCGAGAGGCGCAGAAGCAGGCGACAAGCGGGTCGCCCAAGGCCAATTCTGACCCCTCCGCCGGTCGCTTCCCTGTGCGCGATCTGCTTAGCGTACAAAAATTTCCGTTTCTTGAGGTCACCCCGATATGAACGCTCGTCTCGCGCTCTGACGACTCAGTCGGCCTTCAGATGGCCCCTGGTGGTACGAGTGTCGGGTCAACCCCCAGAAGGCGGCGACGACCGCGACGGACGATCGCTCCGCCGCAGCCGCGGCCGACCGATCTTTCGACTCGATGCGATCGCGGTATGCTCCCCAAATTGCGATCGCGGTATCCTCCGCAAATGCGATCTTGCTTTGTCCTCACCGCTGCAATTTGCAAGCTGGCGAGAAAAGCCGAATCATGGTAACATTCATGTTACCATGAACGCATTAGATGCGCTGGGCAATCCGACCCGCCGCGAGATTTTGAACGAATTGCGTCGCGCACCCATGCCGGTCGGGGCGCTGGCGCGGCGCTTTGCCGTCAGTCGACCAGCGATTTCACGACATCTGCGCGTGCTCCAAAACGCCGGATTAGTGAGCCCAGAAGATCGCGGAACACAAAATGTTTACGCCGTTCGGGTTCAGGGGTTTCGAGCGGTGCGCGAATACATCGATAGTTTTTGGGACGTCGCCTTATCGCAGCTCGAGGAACTGGCTCGATAATGATCACAAAAAGCGTCGTTCTGCCGTGCGGTGTCGAGCGGGCGTTCCAACTGTTCACCGAGCACGCCGGCCAATGGTGGCCGGCTGACCGTCGTCACACCAGCGACCCCGCCAGCGCCATTCGCATCGAGGCCGCCGGCCGCTTTTTTGAACGCGCTAGTGACGGTTCTGAAGTGGATTTGGGAGTAGTGCGGCTTTTCGAGCCGGCGCGCCGGTTGGTCCTGGACTGGTTTCCGGGGACCGACCGCGCCAACGCGACGCACGTCGAAGTCCGGTTCGAGGCCGCCGAAGGCGGAACGCGCGTGACCGTTACTCATGGCGCCGGTGCCGCGAGCTCCGATCTGTTCACCCGCAACGCGCCGGCGTATGTTCGATCTTGGGATCTGGTGCTCGCTGCGGCGGCGAGCCATGCAAAAGTTTGAAATGATGCAAAGCTTGGGTAGCTTCATGGTAACATAGGAGTTACAATCCCCGCATGAACTGCGGTGGCCTTCGGATGGCGACCACGGCCCCGGGCCCCGGACGTGCGGATTGCGCATGTGCGGCCCGCACTTCGAGAGATTGCTGCGCAGCTTGAGGCGCGCGGAAAGAAGCTGACTATGGCGACAACCGACCCGGAGAACGGCACCCCCGAATCACCCTGGCGATTGAAAACGCCGCCGGGAACGTCCGATTACGAGGCGTGGCGGGACCTCGCATTTGACCCGCCGGCGCTCGTTGTGCAGGTCGGTAAGACGCAGTTGCGTTACCAGCTTCGGTGTATCGAAGATCTCCATGCGATGCTCAAGGGTCATGGAGAATGGATGCCGCTGGGGAGCGCCGACGAGCAAAAACCTGCCGCGGAGGGCACGGTCGAGGCGTGGGGGCGTGCAACCGACAATCCGGTGAAGGGCTGGTACGGCATGAAGAAGGGCTTGCGAGGTCGTTTCGGGATGTACGTGCCGCCGGTGCTCGAGGCATTGGGACTGGCCGAGTTGGAGCACCACCAAAAGAATAACCGCGTTCGCGCGAAGTAACGAAGTCGGCAAACCCCTCTTCGGATTTCCTCCATCGTAGCAGACGTTGCGGTTTCATCGTTCGCTGCCACGATCGCCTCGACGGTCGCTTCGGAACGCTACAACTCGAGTGGTTTTTTACCGGAGGTAGCCGTAAACCGTCGGCCCTCAGCGCCGGAAGTACTCTCGAATGTTTTTTTACGGGGGTAGCCGTGAAGCCTCGGCCCCAGCGCCGGAAGTACGTCGCGTATGGTTTTTAGCCGTGAAGTCTCGGCCCTCAGGGCGGGAAGTGCACCAAATCCGGGGTGACCTCAAGAAACGGAAATTTGTACGCTAAGCCGGTCGCGCTGAGGGAAACCGGCGGCGGAGGGGTCTGAATTGCGGCGTCGGCTTCGTGTCCCCCGGGGCCGTCGTTCTGGCTCGCTGTAGCACGTTTTCAGGCACGAGCGCTGGGCGCAAGCCTTTGCACCGAGGCACGGCTTGTGGACGACCACCAGTTCCAAGCGGTCGGAGCCGGCGACACGCTGCACATCGTGCAGAAAGTCCAGCAGGGCGTCGCCTTCGCGCGGACGCCGGCAACTCTCGATCCGGCCGATGCCGTTCGCGAAGTGAACGCCGTCCATCGTCCGGAGCCGAACGTCGTCGCCGGCGAGCTTGCCCAGCGCCCGGAGCTCGGGACGCACGTGCCGTTCGCGATCGGCGAGCGGGTCATCATGCGCGCGAGCGTTCGCCGGCGTCGACAACGGCCACACGGGCACCGTGTGGGGCATCACCGGGGCCGAGCTGCACGTCGAGCGCGAAGACCCGCGAGGCGGCTTCAAAGGTATACTACGGCTCGCAAACTGAGAATCATGGCGAACATCGTGCGAGAGAAGCTCACGCCGAAGCAATCGCGGGATGCGGCGTTAGCGCCGTCGTTTGTTCGCCCGTCAAGACGCGTGCGTAGCCAACCAGGCGCGGCCCGCGAACACGTGCGAAGCCGCTCAGGACTCCGACGCAAAGGATCGTCCCAGCCGCATCAGAGAGGCTGCGCCGGACCGCTCGACGTCGAGGAACTCAAGCAACGACATCGGGCTCCGGCCCTGCGGAAAGAGCTGGCGGCCCTCGCCAAGCACGATCGGGAAGATGAGGAGGCGATACTCGTCAATGAGATCGTGCCGGCGCAGCAGTTGGACGACGTCGTCGCTGCCCGCGACGATGAGCTCCTCTTGATCCTTGCGCCGACGTACCTCCTCGATGAGTTCGCCCGCGAGAATCGTCGAGTTGGTCCAAGCGTCGACGCTCTTGAGAGTTTGCGTCACGACCAACTTCGGTATAGCGTTCATCTTCTGTGAAAACTCATCGGTTCGAGACGGCCAGATCTCTGCGAAGTGCTGCCACGTCCGCCGTCCGAGCAGCAGCGTTCCCCGGTCGAGCAATGCGTCGAGCTTGAACTTGTCGCCCGCTACGGCTTGGGGACCAAAGCGGAAGGCCCAGCCGCCGTGCACGAATCCCTCCGTCCCGTCCGGGTCCTGCGTCACGCCGTCGAGCGTAATGAACTGGATGACGATGACTCTGCCCACCTCGTCTACTCCTTAGGCTGCCGTTCTTGTTGCTGGCTTCACTATGATGACGATTCGAGAGGAACAAACGAATCGGAGCCGGGCAAAGAATATTTAAGCGCGGAGGAGAACAAATGGGACTAGGGTGGACCAAGAGAGTCTAGAGACGCAGATCGCGACGCTGCGTCCACAGCTTCACCGTTATTGCGCGCGGATGACCGGCTCCGTCATCGACGGCGAGGACATCCTTCAGGATGCGCTCGTGAAGGCGGTCGAGGCGCTTCCGCGCACAGCGGTGGTCACGAACCCATCGGGGTGGCTATTTCGCCTCGCCCATAACACAGCGCTGGATTACTTACGGCGAAAGTCGCGTCTCGAGCTCACCCCGGCCGAGGTGTTGGAGAACATCGTCGATCCGGACGATGAGCTCGCCGAACGACAAATCACCGCGGCTGGCTTACGCACCTTCATGCGGCTCCCCGTCTTCCAACGCGGCACGGTGATCCTCAAGGACGTGCTCGGCTATTCGGTAAGCGAAATCTGCGCGATCATCGATGCGACGGAGCCGGCCGTGAAGTCCGCGCTGCAACGCGGACGCGGACGCCTTCGCAAAATCGCGTGCGAACCGGAGGAAGCGCCGGCGCCAACGCTCACCGAGCCGGAGCGTCGCAGGCTTGCGACCTACGTGGACTTGTTCAATGCACGTGACTTCGACGCGGTCCGGAGGATGCTCGCGGACGACGTGCGGCTGGACCTGGTGAATCGGCTGCAGATACAAGGCGAAAAGGTTGGCGAGTACTTTGACCGATATGCGGCGGAGCACCACTGGCATCTCGTCCCCGGGTCGGTGGACGGACGTGCCGCGATCCTCGTTCTTGATCCTAACGACCTCGCCGGCGCGCCGCGCTATTTCATGCTCCTGGAATGGAGGGGCGAGAAGATCGCCCGGATCCGCGACTTCCTCTTCGCGGCCCACGTGATGGAGATCGCCGAATACGAAAGGGCATGATGCTTCGACGGCTCATTGCGAGGCCTGCAGTCACCACGAATGCTTCTCGAGCTGCAAATGTGTACACTTGCACGAAAGAATCCCCTTTCGTGCAGAGTTTAGCGCAAGCCCCATCACGGTGCGCTCACATTAAGCCATCGAGGTATTCCGCGAGATCGACCTTGATCGGCATCAAGTAAACGTTAGAGTCGTTGGACTTCACAAATCGCAGAACGTCGCGTGCAAACTCCCGGTTCCACTCCATCGTCGGCCGAAACGAACGCGGAAGGACGACTCTGTTGGTCGTCTCCCAGTAAGCCCGCGCGCCTTCTGTGACGATCGGCGTCAAACCCCAGAACACGACCTGCTTCTCAAGCTGTTCGGCGTACATTTCGAGGAGCCGCAAATCGAAGAACGGCTGGGTAAAGAAGCCGTCCGCGCCGGCCTCGATCTTCCGTGCGACGTAATCGCACTCCGCACGGATGCCCTGGCGGTACGGATCGAGGGCCGCGTAGACTGAGAGTTGCGGGCACTCGCGTTTGAAGCGTCGTATCACATCGACGCTCGACTGCGGATACGCCACGTGGCCGAAATCGCGCGGCGGATCGCCGCTGACGACGAGGACTTCCTTGAGTCCGGCCGAGAGAATAGTTTCTAGCATGGCAAGCGGCTCGTGCGGCGGGATATCGATCGCCCGCACATGCGGGACTGACGATCGGTAGATGGAAGCCGTCGCCGAGCATGCGTCCCAGCTGCGTAGCGGGAAGCGCAGCAGATCGGGGACGTTGAGCATCGTCACCCAGCCGAACCGTTCCCGAAGGAAGTGCGCATCGCGAACAATGGCAGTCTGATTACGAGGCACAAGCTCGACGGATATCCGCATATGCTTCTGCCGCCTTCGACGCTTCCCACGGCAGATCACGCTTTACGGCGACACGGCTACATGAAGACGGCGTGTCTCGCCCAAAAGGGGTCCATTAAGACGCCAAAATGCAACGCGCGCCCCGTAATGGTTTCCGCCACGCAAAGGGTCGCTCGAAATCAAACGGCGGAACTCCCTCGACGATCCGCTCGCCGCATGCGCTTCCAGTAGTGGCGCGTCCAAGAGGTCTTCGGCACCGGCGGTGGCGCAAATCGGCAAAACCGAGCGTGAAGAAAGCGCCAGTGGGGCTTCGCTGTGCCGTCTGCCGTTGATGTCGCCGTCAACCGTCGACCGCAACCCTAGTAGCGGTGCAGGGCGAAGCGAACCCTTGCTCAGGGTGATACTCTTCCCTGGGGCGGTAAATGGCGAGATCCGCCGGAGGCGCTGACAACCTCGGCCGGGGAATATACATAGCGGAGTCGAGAAGCGAGTCCGTCTGCCGGTCTGCTAAGGCCAGCGTGGACGCAACAGTTAAATGGAGTGCAGCAATGGGACCGAGAATCGGTGCAGCCCTGCGCGAGCTATTTGCCCGGAACTTGAAGGGAGCCCGGGAGGTGCAGTCCGGATCGTTCGTTGCGTCTGTGTCGGAATTCAGCGCTTAGGTTTTGCGGACTTACTGCTTGCATGCGCTCTCGTAATAGGTGACGGCTCACGCATCGGATGGCTAAACTAAGATCTAAAGTATCGCGGTAAAAGATGCGAAGTCGAACACTCGGCATATCTACAAACGTGGGCATGAGCAAGATCATAAAAACTAATCTCTAAGCGTTGCAAAGTGACTTGAAATTAGCGAAGTCAGTGCAACATATGGGACAACCGCCCAATCGCTACGCCGATGCCTGGAACTTGCTCATCTTACCGCAACGAAGCACAGCCCCAGAAATTGACGTTATCGCCCCTGCGTTGTGGGTCTTTACGTAGTGGAGGAGAAGACACGAAACGGAATTTTAAGCACGTTAAGGGCCGGGGCGAGGCCGGAGTTTGGGTGCTGGTTCAGAGATCGGCAAGTTGGCATGCCGCGCCTCATTGCGTGTCCGGTATTCCCGACGTGGAGACGTGGAGCGACATGCGCCGGCTGATTCTCAGTCAGGGAGCGTTCGCGACAGCCCGAACCAGGGGAGCACGCCGTTCTCGAAGCGCGTGATCGCGCAGATCTTATCGCCGCTTAAGGTGAGGACGGCCATGCCGGTCGCGTGGCGGATGCCGTCGGAGCCGCGAAGGTAGGCCACCAGTGCCGGCTGACCGTTCGCGCGAGTCGGCACGAGCTCGTAGGGCCGTTTCGGAACGAGTTTTGCGTAAAAGCGGCCCACGACGTCGCGGCCGGTGTATTCGAACGGAATCGGCGGCATCGAGAGGCAGACATCATCGGTGAGCATGGCGACGATCGCGTCGATGTCAGCGGACTGGTATGCGCGAACGAACTTTGCCACGCACGCTTGCTCTTCGGGTGAGTTGGCAGCAGGTGGCGGTTCGCGCTCGCCGGCCACCGCCTTGCGTTCCTGCAAAGTGGCGCGGGCCCGTTTGAGCGCGCTGTTGACCGACTCGACGGTCGCATCGAGCATCTGGGCGACCTCGCTCGCGCGATAGCCGAGCACTTCACGTAAGATCAGCACAGCGCGCTGGCGAGCGGGCAGCAGTTGCAACGCGATCACGAAGGCCAGAGAAATGGCCTCGCTCCGCTCGTAGCCCACCTCCGGGTCCAGGAGGGCGTCGGGAAACGGCTCGAGCCAGACGATCTCATTCATCCCGGTCGGCTCCGGCGGCTCAACCCCGGGAATGTCCCACTCCTTGGGCGGACGCCGGCTGGCGGAGCGAAGTCGGCCGAGGCAGCGGTTGGTGGCAATCCGATAGAGCCATGTGCGGAACGCGGAGCGCCCCTCGAACCCGCCGAGGCCCTGCCAAGCGGCCAGCAACGCGTCCTGAAGCGCGTCCTCCGCGTCTTGAAAGGACCCAAGCATCCGGTAACAGTGCACTTGCAGCTCTCGCCGGTACGGTTCGGTCAGCTCGCGGAATGCGTCGCCATCCCCGGCCTGCGCCCTGGCGATCAGTTCGCTCTCCACCACTCCGTCCTCGCGGCATCTCTCTCGCGCTCCTTATCCACCCTCGTATCGACACCGGCCCGGGCCGAAACCGGGCGGTCGAGCAGCGCCCAGTTTCACAACTTCGTGACGTCTGCATCTACGACGGTTCGGACAGTCCGGGCGTCGGTTCGACGGAGGAGAGAGGAATGACAATCAAAGACAAGTCAGTTTTGGTGACCGGTGCCAGTCGCGGGATCGGACAGGCGCTAGTCCACGAAGCATTGAGGCGAGGTGCGAAGCGAGTGTATGCCGGTACGCGCCGGACCTTGGCGCACGCTGATGGGCGCGTCACGCCGGTAACCCTCGACGTGACCAACCCCGCGGAAATCCAGCTGGCCGCCCAAAGCGTCGCAACGCTCGACGTCCTCATCAATAACGCCGGCGTTTCGGTCTTCGACGACTTTAGCGATCGTGCCGCGATCGAGCGGCACCTCGCAGTCAATCTTTTCGGAACGTATGATGTGACCCAGGCGTTCCTGCCGTTGTTGACCCGTTCGCGGGGAGCCATTGTCAACGTCGTCTCGCTAGCGGCTTTTGCGGCCGTCCCCGTCCTGCCGGCCTACTCGATCTCAAAAGCCGCGGCGTTCTCGTTGTCGCAATCGTTGCGCGCGCTCTTGGCCGGGCGGGGCGTAACGGTCTATGCCGTGCTGCCTGGTCCCGTGGATACGGACATGGTCCGAGATCTCGACATACCGAAGACCGCTCCGGACGCGGTGGCGCGAGCAATCTTTGACGGAGTGGAGCGAGGCGAGGAGGAGATCTTCCCCGATCCTATCTCCGCGACGTTCGCCGAGAGCTGGCGCGCCGGTGCGGCCAAAGCGTTCGAGCGCCAGAATGCGGCGATGGTCGCGGAACCCGCCCGGTCATAAACGAGGGAGGAATGCAGTGAAAACGCCACCGATCGTTTCGCCCCAAGAATGGGAAGCTGCGCGCGAGCAGCTGCTCGTAAAAGAGAAGGCCCTGACGCGCGCCCGGGACGCGCTGGCGGCCGAGCGCCGGCGGATGCCGTGGGTCGCCGTGGAGAAGACCTATGAGTTCGACGGGCCGAACGGCAAGGTAAGCCTGCTCGAGCTGTTCGAAGGCCGTCGTCAGCTGATCGTGTACCGCGCCTTCCTCGAGCCGGGCGTATTCGGCTGGCCTGAGCATGCCTGTCGCGGCTGCTCCTTGGGAGCCGATCAGGTCGCCCATCTCGCCCATTTGAACGCCCGCGACACCGCGTTAGCGTACGTCTCACGCGCGCCGCAGCCCGACATCGAGCGTGTGAAGGCGCGGATGCGCTGGACGATGCCGTGGTACACCATGACCGACAGCTTCGATGTTGACTTCGGCGTGGACGAATGGCACGGCCACAACGTATTCTTCCGCGACGGCGAGCGCGTGTTCCGCACCTACTTCATCAACGGCCGCGGCGACGAGGCGATGGGGACCACCTGGAGCTACCTGGACGCAACCCCGCTCGGGCGTCAGGAAGAGTGGGAGGACTCGCCCGAGGGCTACCCCCAGACCGAGCCTTACAAGTGGTGGAATTGGCACGACAATTACGGCGTCGACGCCTCGTCCGACTCGAAGTGGAGCGAACATCTAGATGACGTCATATCCGGTACGGGCGACGTAACGTGACGTTGATCGCTCACATCGGAAGCATGCCGTTTGAGGAACTTCTGAACCCGATGGCCGGCGTTATTACGGTGAGCGCGGTTACTTTTCTGGTAAGCGCGGCGTTAAACGATCGGAGGCGGCGCGCGTGTGCTGTCGCCCGCGGCAATTTAAACTCGCGATCGCTTCGTGGAACTCGTCAACGATGGTCTTAAGGTACCTCGTGTTTTCACTACACTTACCAAACACATTGAGGTCGGAAATGTCTAGGAACGATGATCGGTCGACGGTGAATGTCAAGGTGCCACAAGTCGTCGACCGGGAGACTTGGCAAGCCCAGGTAGATGCTCTTCTCATCATTGAGAAGGGGCATACTCGCGAGGGGGATGCGATCGCCGCGGCGCGTCGGCGTTTGCCGATGGTGGAAGTCGACGCCAATCTCAAACTTGTCGGCGCTAACGGGCCCGTGACGCTGCTCGACACGTTCGAGGGCAGGCGCCAGCTCGTTGCGTACTACCACATGTTTTTCCCCGGCGAACCCGCCGCTGAGCAATGTGAAGGCTGCACGTTTTTCAACGGTCAAGTCCGAGAGTTGGCGTACTTGAACGCGCGCGGCATTACCTATGCGACCTTCTGCTGGGGTCCCTACGACGAGAGTGTTCGCTACCGAGACTTCATGGGTTGGGACGTCCCTTGGTATTCGGTTGCAGATTCGGCTGATATCTTGCGCGCCGGCAGACCGTTCAACAAGTTCTTCCTTGCGTGTTATCTAAGAGACGAGGACCGGGTGTTCGAAACGTATTGGACGCGAGGTCGCGGTATCGAAGCCATGAGCCCGACCATGGGGATAATGGATAAGACCGTGTACGGGCGCCAAGAGGATTGGGAAAACTCTCCTAGCGGTTGGCCGCAGTCGGACATCATGTCATCGCTCCGGAGCAATGGACGTCCTAAAGCTCAGTGGCCCCGCATAGAAGCCGGGCGCTCTGACGACTTAGGGCCCGCGCGGCGCTGACGAATCGTTGGGCCAGCAAGTGCTCGGCACGTGCGCACGCGCGCGAACTGGCAACTCTCAAGCGCAAGCTCGAAAGGAAATGAAATGGCGGATTCAAGTCTCCTGATGCCCGGGGCCGACGAGGCGTATCGCCGTTCGCGCGATCGTCTACGCGCGGCTGAGATCGAGTTGCGCGATCGCATCGAGGCGGTGGCTGCATTGCGCCGCGAGCTATCGCCAGGGCCGGTCGTTCCCGATTACAGCTTCATAGAAAACGGCAATTGCATCCACTTGTCGGAGCTGTTTGCCGCAGAAAAGCCGTACTTGATTGTTTACCATTTGATGTATTGGGCGAATGACGCTTCATTCTGCCCGAGTTGCTCGATGTGGATCGATGGATTCAACGGCATAGCGCCGCACGTCACCCAGCAGACGAACTTCGTCATTGCATCTCGAGCCCCGATCGACCGACTCCGAGAGTGGGCGACACATCGCGGGTGGCATCGCCTGCGCTTGCTCTCTGACGACGGACGGGCCTTCGCGCGCGACATCGACGCCGAGGATGCCGAGGGCAATCCCGATTCGACGGTCGTCGTCTTCGCGAAAGAGGGTGACCGCGTACGTCACGTTTACACCGCACACCCGATACTGGAGAACCGCGGCGGCGGGATTGACTTGCTCACTCCGACGTATCATCTACTCGATCTCACGCCGGCCGGTCGCGGTGAATGGGACCCCTCCGGCGATGTTGCTTGGCGTGATAGACACCGACGATGTACTGGGTGAGCCACCGTTCGATTTCGCGCAGCGTCATCACGGCCGCAGCATCGGAATTGTAGGTGCCACGCTGCTGCGGACTCGAGAACGTCGCACCGGGTAACTCATGCAGCGCGCCCGTGAGCGTTCCCAGCAGTCGCTCGATATGACCACCCATGTGCGGTTGCGCTACCGGCCGGTACTCGAGCACGATGCCGTATCGCTCGCACACCCGGCGCAAGTCCCCAGCACGGCCACTGCCCGCCGCCCCCCAGCTTTGCAAGCCAGGCTTCTTTGGGCAGCGTGGCGTGGGCGATGCATAACCCTGTCGCAATCGCGCCGGGCGGATCGAGCGAGACGTAAAAGCCTGCCACCATGCGGCTGTACACGTCGATGGCCAGCGTGATCCACGGCCGCCCGATGGGCAGGCGTTGCTCATCGTCGACCACGATGATATCGAGCTTCGTATGGTCGATTTGCACGAGGTCCAGCGGTCGTTGTGCGCTGTCGAACACGCCCGGCCGTGGCGCAAACTGATCGACCGCAGCCTTGCG
The DNA here is from genome assembly GCA_050012475.1 of Candidatus Velthaea sp. GTDB lineage: Bacteria > Vulcanimicrobiota > Vulcanimicrobiia > Vulcanimicrobiales > Vulcanimicrobiaceae > Velthaea. The sequence continues at coordinate 26,822 of JBEKHC010000004.1, read as the reverse complement.
ATGAGACCGGCGACCCAGGCGTTCCCGATCTGGAATCGCCGCGATTCGGACCTGAATCGTATTGCCGTTCGGCGCGTGCAACTGCGCTTCGCGACAGCGGCGCGCCACTTCCAGCGACGTCGACCGGACCGTCCGCTGCTGCGTCGCCGTCCGCCGGCAAGAGCAAAGCATCTAAACGGGCGCGGATGAGCGGAGAAAGACGATCGAGGGTTCGCGCCTGGAAGCTCTTCGTACATGGAGAGTGCCGATCGGACAATGCGATCGATGCGATCGGCAGCCGGAGGCTCAAGATGACGTCGGCGGCATTCTCCCTCAAGTGTTGCCCCGAGCTCGATTACGTCACGATTCTGGGCAACCGCGTGATCCCGCAACCATGCCGACAAGGCTTCACCGTCCTCCACGGACGTCTCGCGGAAACCAAAGAACGCGCGGATTTCGGCACGATTTCGCTTTACCGTACGGGTGAGAGCGGTTTCGTACGATGCAATCTCATCATGCAAATCGGACTGATGCACCAGCGCATCGACCATCTCGGGATCGATCTCGGCGTCGGATCGAGGGAAGCGCCCGGCATCCAGAAAAAACGCGAGCAGAACGGCGAACGTCAGTTGATTGGAGAGATTCTTGCTTTCGACGAGGCCGCGCTCCGCCGGCAAAAGCCTCCATCGTTCGCGCGGTTGTTCGATGTCGATATCAAGCACGAGAAGATCACTGCGCCAATGAAGCCGGCACCCAGCGATACAGTGTCGGAACCGACACGCCGAGGTTTCGTGCGACGTCCTTGGGCGGAACGCCGTTGGCGAGCAACTTCTTGGCGGATTCAATCCGACTGTCGGTCATACGCCGCTTACGACCGCCCACGCGACCCTGTTTCTTGGCTGCCGCAAGGCCAGCACGGGTGCGTTCAATGATGAGCTCACGTTCCATTTGCGCAAGGCTGGCCATGACGTGGAAAAAGAAGCGTCCAGCCGGCGTGCTCGTGTCGATGCTGTCGGTGAGGCTCTTGAAGTAGACGTCGCGCTGGGCCAGCTCGCCAACGAGATGCACGAGAACTTTGACGCTCCGTCCGACACGGTCGAGCTTCCAAACGACCAGGACGTCCCTGGCCCGCACGAGCTCCAAGGTGCGGGTCAAGCCCGGTCGTTCTGCGCGAACCGCACTGATTTGGTCCTCGAAGATTTTCTCGCAACCGGCCTGCTTGAGAGCTTCTCGCTGAAGATCCAGGTTTTGATCCTGAGTCGAGACGCGGGCATAGCCGATCAGCATCCCGGCCCGCATTCTCGAAAGCCGTGTGATCGAGAATACACAATCGAGAAAGGTTTTCGAGAAGACCAGGCCCTTATTCTGCCGATAGGCTCGCCATGCTCCGGAGCCTTCTCAGCAACCACCGTTTGTGGGACAGAAATCCGCTGGCGTACTGAGTACGCGGATTATTGTCTCGGCGAGCGAGAGTGCGATAGGAGGCTCGATTTCGCACGCGGTAAAGTAGCAGCGCGCCGGTCGGAAAGTGATCGTGTCGCGCGTCCGCACATCATCCGGCGATCCGCCCATCGAACGGAGAATCACTTGAAGCGACGCAATTTTCTTGCGACCTCGACGTCGGTCGCGCTCGCACCCGCGGTTGCGGGCGGTGCTGCGCTCGCACCAGCAGTTGCCGCCGCATCCGCCGCACCTCTCGCCGCACCGATGTGGACGTCGACGGTCCCAATCACCGGCCGCGCGGTGCCGGAACTCGCGGTATTCGACCGCGTGATGACCGGCCTGCTGCAGAGCTACGGCGTTCCCGGCGGCCAGTGCGCGGTCGCCAAAGGTGGGCGGCTCGTGTACGCCCGCGGCTTCGGTTACGTCAACGTGCCGGCGCAAAGTCCAACGCCGCTCGTCTCACCGACGGCACGCTTTCGTATCGCGAGCAGTACCAAACCCTTTACCGCGGTGGCGATCCTGCGGCTCGTGCAAGCTGGCAAGCTACAGCTCACCGACCGCGCCTTCAGCATTCTCAACGATTTCACGCCGCCGCCCGGGACTACGCCCGATCCTCGTTTGGCCGACATCACCATCTATCAGCTGCTCCAGCATACGGGCGGCTTTGAGTACCCGAATGCCGCCGGGTTCGATCCGCAGTTCGATGGTCTGCGCTTGGCCGCGAACGTGTTTCACCACCCCTACCCGGCGACGTCCGTCGATCTGATCCGCTGGGCGATGGGCCAGCCTTTAGCGTTTACGCCCGGAAGAGTCTACAGCTATTCCAACCTGGGTTACAACATCTTAGGGCGCATTCTCGAACGAAGAACTGGACTATCGTACGGCGCGGCGCTCAAAGCGCTCGTTTTGGACCCAGCGGGCATCAGTCATTTTGCGTTGATGACCCGCACGTCGCCGCAGGCGCGGCTCCACGACGAAGTCTACTACTTCGACTCGGCGGACGCGCTCCCGGGGTATTCGATATACAATGACGATCCGCTGCCTGAATTCTATTCGTACGGCGGATTCGACGGACGAGCGATAGACGCGCACGGCGGCGGCATCGCTAATGCGCCCGACCTCACACGCTTCCTCAATGCCGTGAACGGGACGACGAAGCCCCAACTGTTGTCAGGCCAAACGATCAAAATCATGCTGGCCCGGCCGTCGATCACGCCGACCGGACCATACTACGGGCTGGGATGGGACGTCAATCCGGCCGCGCGCGTCGTCCAGTCCCATGCCGGCGCGATCTCGCTCGGCACGTTGTCAGTCATATTCCGGCTTGAAGAAGACATCACGTTCGTCGCGCTCTTCAACCATCTCGCCTTCAATGTCGACGTCATGGGCCTCGACGTCGAGCACCAGCTCACCGCTGCGGGTTACTCCATCACGCAGTGGCCGACGACCGACATGTACCCAAACATCGGTTAGCGGGGGCAGCTCTAGCGCATCCCGCCCCCTGAACGGTGCCGCCCCCTTTGCCCTCATCGCCGGTGCGTCCCTTGACGTCGACCCTCCGATGCTTCGCGAGCACACCGCCGTCGAGCGACGCCCGGGATCGTCCGCGTGTGCGCAGACCAGGAGCTCCCGGCGGACATCTCGCGCATCGATCGCGACGCACTGACGCTCGCGCCCGGGCCTGATCGAGGCCACACCCCGATGCCGACATGACTCGCACGCGAGCCGAGTTTCAACGCGTGTGTTGCGTCAACGCCTTGAAGATGGCCATCAAGAACGGCGTCGTTCGCGGCTGGTTGTCCTTGTCGAGGCGGTTGACGCTAATGACGACGGTCGCGTCGATCTTAGCAAAGTGGTACATGTCGGTGTTGAAGCCGTTGATTGTTCCCGAATGCCCGCAGATCCCGCCTTTACTGAGAAAGCCTTCCCCATAGCGATTGGCCGTGCCGGCCAGTGGCTGACCCTGGAGCATCGCGCGGTGAAGCGCCGCCGAGACGAGTCCGCCTCGGCAGGCCGCCCGCGCGAACGCGTGCAGATCATCCAGGCTGGAAATCATCGCGCCCGCCGGCCCGGCGAGAGCGGGATTGAATAGCGTCTTGTCGTCGAAGCGCCGGCGCGCGCGGTCCCAGCCGTAACCGTGCAGCCCGCCCGGCAAATCATCGGTGGTCGGATACGACGTCGAGTGCAAGCGCAGCGGTTCGATGATCCCGCGTTTGATGTAGTACCCAATGTCGTAGCCGGTCGTCTTGCGTACCATTTCTCCGAGAATAACGTAGTTCAGGTCGGTGTATTTCCCGACGGTGTCGGGTGCGACGAACTTTTCCCGCAACGGCATAACTTCGGCGATTTGCTGATCGGGTGTCGGCGCCGCCGCGGTCGGATGGTCGTAGACCGCGGCCAGGACCGCGTCGTCGTTCGGCGCAGCTATTCCGCTGCGCATGCGGAGCAGGTCGTCAAGCGTGATCCTCGCAGCGTTCGGGAATGCCGGATAGAAGCGCGCCATCGTGTCGAATTTGTGTAACGTACCGGCTTCCACGAGTTGGAGGATCGCGACTGCGACGAATGTTTTCGTGATGCTCGCGATGCGGAACGGCTGGCCCGGGGTGCGGCTTGCCGGCGGATAGAGATCGGCATCGCCCGCGACGAAGATGAAAGGGCGTTTTCCGGGCTCCCACACCCCGACCGCCACACTGGGCAGCGCGTGAGAGCGGAGATAACCGCGAAACGCCGCGTTGAGCCGACTCGTCACTACGGGCGAGAACACGCCCTGCAAATGCGAGATCGGCGCGGCTTGGGCTGCGGCGCGAGGTGACGAGATCGATGCACTGACGGCGAACGCGACGACGGCGGTCAGGCTTAGCGCGGCCCGCTGGGAGAATCGCACGACCGCATGGCCGGACCGACGTCTTGATGAACGCACATCATGCGGAACTACGGGGGAATAGGGCAAGCTCTTGCCTCCGAAAGAGTTGATAGCCCTCTTCTCAAGCATTTTCAGGGCCTCCCGCACCTGAGTCGGCATCAGCGATGGCCTACGGCGGAAGAGTCCCGTCCCGAAAACCACCGTTTCCGAGAGGGCTAGTCGGCCTGGTTGGTTGCGCATGGCGAAATGGTGCATGGGGGGGACACAACAGTAACGTGTCACCAACCGCCAGTTTATTCCGAACCAGCGTTGCACTTTGCTGTTGTCCGGGTCGGCTTGTTTTTGGTGCAAAAACTTCCGGTCGTGTCTTGGGCTACTCAACGCTCAAATTAATGCTCGGGTGTGTAACATCAAATACGCAAAATCGCCGTTCTACGAGCACTTTCCGACGTAGCCGCATTGCTGCAGGCATTGAATGCAGCCGCCTTGACTGATGAGCGGACCGCTGCACTTGGGGCACATGCCCACGCCGGTTTGCATGGCACGGCGCACGTTGATCGCTCCGTCGCCGCCGTTTGCCGCGGAATGTCCGTTTGATAAACCGGTATGGCCGATCAGGTCGATCGACTTCGCGTTGACGCTGCTTTCGTGTTTGTCCTCGGCGGGATAAGGGAAAAGCGGCTCGGCTACGGCGACGACGTCGGCTTCGTGGGCAACCTGCGGATCGGTGCCGGGAAGAGCGAGCGCCAGCGCTTTGGCGAGTCCTTGCGAGATACCGTCGGCGCAGGAGAGGGTCGTCGGGCCTTCGGCGTTGCGCATCTTGGGGTTCGGGCACCGCATGCCCTCGAATTTGTCGATGAACTTTTGCGGATCGGCGCCGTAGCGCAGTCCGACCGACATCGCGACGCCCAGCGCCTCGAGATAGCTTTGCTGGCACGAACCGGACTTGCCGAGTTTGAAAAAGACCTCGAACGGCTTCCCGTTTTCGTCTTCGTTGAGCGTGATATAGAGCGGTCCGCAACCGACGTTGGACTGAACCGTGCGGCCGCGCAGCACCGCCGGCCGTTTGCGATACGCGACGCCGGCCCGGACCGCTGCTGCCGCCGGATTGATTTTGACCTTGAGTTCCGCGTTGACGGCCTGCACGTTTTCGACGCGTTCGACGAGCTTGCGTACCGTCGTCGCGCACTGCGCGTTGAGCGACGTCAACCGGGCGTTTTCGGCTTCGAGCGTTTCGACGCGCGAGATCAATCCGGCGAGGGCTGCTTTGACTGCTGTTTCATCCACGACTAGTGTTCTCCAAGGAGGGTTTGGGCTCGCGCGAGCAGCGCCTCGAGCGGATCTGCCGCACTCGCATCTTTGACGATCGCCGCAGCTGCCGAGACCGCGTTGGCTGATGAGTTTTCGCCGGCGTCCCGATTGACTCCCGAGATATCGGCATCTTTCGAGAAGGTGACGACTTGCTCGGTGCGCGAGCCGTCGCGATAGTAGGTAAAGCCCTTGCAGCCGGATCGGTACGCACGGAAGATCGAACGGGCGACGTTTTCGCGCGTGTCGTCGTTGGGCGCGTTGATCGTCTTCGAAACCGCATTGCAGGTATATTTTTGAAAGGCGGCCAGCATGTCGATGTGCTGATCGACCGTCACGTCGGCGGCAACCGTGAACACTTCCTGCCACAGCGCCGGTACTTCGGCGATGCCTTTGAGCGAGCCACGGTTTTCTTCGACCTTGGCCAGCAGCGCGTCGGAGAAGAAGCCTTCGTCCTTCGCGATCTCTTCGAAGAGCGGCAAGACGTAGTACAGGTGTTGCGGACGACCTTCGGCGTCTTTCATGACGTGCTTGGTGTAGGCGATGCCGAAGTAGGGTTCGCAGCCGAAGCTGCAGCCGGCGATCATCGAGATCGTTCCGGTCGGGGCGATCGACAGCAGGGCAGCATTGCGGCGCGGGCGCGGATCGTCGGCCCACTTCGAGAGATGCTTGTTGGGAAACTCACCACGCTCGCGCGCTAAGATTTCCGACGTGTCCTCGGCTCGCGTTTGCATGAACTGCATCAGCTTTTCGGCCAGCGTTACCGCTGGCGGTGAACCGTAGGCGATACGCAACTGAACGAGCAGATCGGCGAAGCCCATGATCCCCAAACCGACGCGCCGGTTGTTGGTAACCATCGTCTTGATCTCATCGATCGGATAGATATTCGCGTCGATGACGTTGTCGAGGAAGCGAATCGAAAGTCCGACCGCCTGCGCGAGCCGATCCCAATCCACGTCGTTCTTCGAGGAGTCGAAAAAGTGACCGACATTGATCGAACCTAAGTTGCAGCTATCGTTTCCGTGGAGGGCTTGCTCGCCACACTGCGGGTTATTTATGTAAACGAACTTCGTTTTTCCGTTGCGAGAAGCCGCGGGGAAACCGCCGATGAAGAAATTGTGGAAGTCATCGACGGTGCCATTGTATATGTCTTCGTAACCCTCGAATTCAACCGAGACGACCCGGTGATTGAATGTCGAAGCGGCTTCCTGCAAAGCAGAATACGAACGAAAGGGACTGCTGGTCCGCGAAATTTCAGCGGAAATACCGCGTTCGGCGCAACGACGCTGCCAGTCGCGTTTGAGGACGATACCGGTTTGCGCCTTTAATTCGGTATACACGTCGAGCTGTTTTTCGCGCAGTTGGCCGGCGAGAAGATCCAACGTCGCGCGGCGTGACGTTTGGCGCTTCGCGATGACGTCGGGGCGTTTATTTGCCGTAACCGCTCCGCACAACTGCGAGCAGAACCCGATCTCACGATTGACGTACGAGAGATCGAAGCTCGATCCGCAGCCTTCGCAACGCTTCGTCACGTAGAGGACACCCGTGTCGGCGATCGACGCGTCGTAACCAGCCGCCAGGGCTTCTTTCAAATGCCGCACGACGCGCGGATCGGCGTCGATGTGCCCGATCTCAAGTTCGAGCGCCGCCCACTTGGCAAGACCCACGGTGCCGCCGTTGAGGTGGTTCGCGCGCCAACCGCTGAACTGCGTCGGCAAATTCATCGCAGCCGCGTAGTCCATCCACTCGTCATTACTGAACCGATGACCCTGGGAGAGCGTCAGTTCCAGTGCAGCAGCGCGCAACTCTTCATTCGAAGCGCCGCTGAACCGGAGATTGCCCGAGCCCGAGTTTGCGACACGATGTTTTTGCGCATAAGCGGCGAGGCGCTCTGCCGACCACTCCGTCTTCGCACGCCGCCGCATCGGATTCGCGTCGCCGATCATCGTTCGCCCGTGAAGCGCGTCATGCTGGGCTTTCGTCATGATTCGAAGGTTGTCGGGCCGGTTGTTTTGCGCATCGAAATCGACATGGTGTACGACGACGCCCGCCGGAATTTTCGTGGCATAGTGGTGCTCGGCAATATAGCGGTGCTCAAGCCGATTCGTCGCTTTGCCGTTGTTGATCCACCAATAATCCTGCGAACGCGAATTGGCGTTCGGGAAGATATCTTTGATCGAGGCTTTGAAGCGCGTCAGGATTTTGAGGCTGTCGCCGGCTTGCAAGTCGCGAACTTGCTTGTACGTGCCATCCCGCAGGCGGAATTTGTGATTGTCGGTCGCACGCACCACCGAGCCATCATCGAGCGTGACCCGCAGGACCGCTTTATTCTTGCCCGTCACGCGCGGATGCCGCATCGTGCGCACGGCGACGCTGCCGCGATCGTCGTAGCAGAAAACCGGCACGTCATCGCCCTGCGCCGCCAGCTCCGCGATCGGGACGTGGCCGCGGCCGTCGGCGACTGCGACGAGCGTGTCGCCGGTCAAGCACGGGTTGGTGGCTTGGATCGGGCCGAGTCCGGGCAGCGGATTCCACTCCGGATGGTCGAGGAAGAGCACGCCGGGCTCGCCGTTTTGCCAAGCGCCTTCGACGATGCCGTCCCAAATCTCGCGCGCCTTGACCGTCCGCACGACGTCTTTCGTGCGCGGATCGAGCAGATTGAAGTCGCTGTCGTTCTCGACCGCCGACATGAACGCATCGGTGACGCCGATCGAGATGTTGAAGTTGTTCATCTGCGTCTGCAGCAGCTCTTGTTTGACGTGTGCAAGCTGCGCGTCGGTGTAGCGACCGGTATCCGCCATGCGGTTGTAGAGCGCGCGGTTTTCCGAGTCGAGTTCCTTCTTGCAATGCATGAAGTGAAAGACATCGGGGTGATCGACGCGCAGCACGCCCATGTTGGCGCCGCGCCGCACGCCGCCTTGTTTGATCGAGTCGGTAGCGGCGTTGAAGACCTTCATGAACGAGACCGGCCCTGACGCGTCCTTTCCGGTCGATTCGACGAGCGAGCCGTTCGCGCGCAGCTCGGAAAACGCAAAACCGGTTCCGCCGCCCGCTTTCTGAACGAGCGCCATGGCTTGCAAATTGGAGAAGATGCCCTCGATCGAGTCGGGCACGGGCAGCACGAAACAGGCCGACAGCATCGAGAGCGGGCGTCCGGCGTTCACCAGACACGGCGTATTGGGCATGAAGTCGCGGCGCGCGAGCATCTCATAAAACGCCCGGGCGACGTTCTGGACCACCGCGTCGGCATCGCGCCCGGCGCGTTCGGCGTACGGCCGTTCGGGGGCGGCGATCGACGAAGCCACCCGCCAGAGGAATTCGGTCGGCGTCTCGGCGCTGCCGTCGGGCTTTTTCGCAAGGTAACGCTCTTTGAGAACCCGCATCGCGTTGGGGTCGAAGGCCGGCTCGCTGAGGCCCTGCGGAAGCTCGTGTGACATCGGATCCTCCCGTTAGCTCGCCCGGAAGCGGGCTGGCGTGAACGTCATCTTCGCCGCGAAGACATCGAACACCTGTTCGATACTTTTGACCCGTCCGGCCGGCGGGTACTAGATATTGTACTGCGGCGTCCTCACGGATACAAGATATCGGGGGCAGCTCCTTGCGAACACCTGCGCCGAAACGGTGGAGAAACGTAAAATTCCGTGCATAACCCGGGCAACCCGGTCAACTCGATGTCTATTGCGCGAACAAGTTGTGGACGATACAGGGGAAAGCGTGGAAATCGCCCGGCAAGAAGAGAGCCAATGTTTCGACCGGATTTAGAAGCGGCGACGCTGCCCGATGTGTCGCTCGAAGATCTTTGGGCCCGCGGTTTCCGCGGCATCATCATCGACCTCGACAACACGGTCTGCGGGTACCGCGAAAGCACGCTGGCGCCGGGCGTCCGCGAGTGGGTCCTCGACGCGAAAGCCCGCGGATTCGTCCTCGTCATGGTCTCCAACAACTTCAGCGAGCGGGTCGCTGCCATCGGCGCCCAGCTCGACGTGCCCACCGTCCCCAGTGCCCTCAAACCGCTGCCGCAAGGCTTCTTGCTGGCGCTGCGTCACCTCAAAACGCGCCGGTCGCAGACCGTCGTCATCGGCGACCAGCTTTTCACCGATGTGCTCGGGGCCAAGCTGCTGGGGCTCCACGCGGTGCTCACGCATCCCATCGTGGCCAAAGATTTCCCCCTGACCCGCGTCCTGCGCTTGATGGAGCGGGTTTTCTTCGCGCGCTCGCCGCGCGGTTAGCGACGACCGCGACTATTCGCGTTTACCGAGCAGATTCGCCAGCAGCGTTCCGTCGATGACGACGAGAATCGCGACGATCACCGCGAAAAATGTGAAAACGGTTCGCAGTAATCCCCATAAGAAACCCATGGGAGCGGTATTCCCGCTTTTCGCGCTGCTCCAACCGAGCGGCGGGAACTCGGCGTGAGCGGAGAAGCCATCGCGCCCCGGCGAAGAACGAGCAAGCCCCTAGCCTCCGCTCACGAATGGAACCGCATGACCGACCTCCGCCCGATGCTGACCATACCAGCCGGTGTTTTCACCGCGAGCGTCCTGTTCGATATGTTGTCGCTCATCCCCGAAACGCCGGCCCAATCGCAGGCGTACAAACAGCGCGCCGCGGATCTGCTCCGCTTCGGCTTGGCGAGTTCGCTCTCGGCGCTGGCGCTCGAGGCCGTCGATTATCTGCGCACGCCCGCCAGCCGCACGACGCCCAATGAGGGGCGCCGGTTCGCGATGAACGGCGCGCTCATTGTGATTTATTTACTCGACGTGGCCGCACGCCAAAAACAATTGAGCGATGCGAGCGCTCGCCGCCCGGGCAAGGACGTTTTTCCGGCCGGATTGTCGCTGCTCGGCTTGGCGGCCGTCGCGATTTCCGGCCGGCTGGCAGCGCCCTCGCGGTAGCGCCCGAGCGGCGGTCATTGCGAGGCCCGCGCGCGGCGCTCGTCGCGACGCCGCTGCCGCGCATCGAGGTGTTGCGCTCGCCCTAGCGGTAAGATGTCGCGTGACCGAGCTGCGCCGACCTGAATTGACGAAGAACTACGACCCCGCCACGGTCGAGCCGCGTATCTACGCGCAGTGGCTCGCAGCGGGCGTTTTTCACGAAGAACCCGATCCGGCGCGCCCGCCGTTCATCATCTCGATGCCGCCGCCCAACATCACCGGGCGCGCGCACATCGGTCACGGCTCGACGTACACGCCGATGGATATCCTCACCCGGTATCATCGCATGCTGGGCGAGAACGCCGACTGGATTCCGGGCCAAGATCACGCGGCCATCGCGACCGAGTCGGTCGTAATTCGCGAACTTGCCAAGGACGGTCTCACCCGCGAAGGTCTCGGCCGCGAAGCCTACATTGCGCGCGTGTGGGAATGGCGCGCGCAATACGGCGGCATCATCAACGAACAGTTCCAAGCGTTGGGGTTCGGGCCGGATTGGGAACGCGAACGCTTTACCATGGACCCCGGATTGTCGGCCGCGGTCATGCGCGTGTTCGTGGATCTCTATAACGACGGCTCGATCTATCGCGGCACGCGGTTGGTCAATTGGGATCCCAAGGCCCAATCGACGCTGTCCGATGCCGAAGTCGAAAGCGAAGAACGCAGCACGTTCTTGTGGCACATCCGCTACCCGGCCGACGACGGCGGACCGGGCGTCGTCATCGCAACGACCCGGCCCGAAACGATGTTCGCCGACGTTGCCGTCGCCGTGCATCCCGACGATGAGCGCTACCGCGCGCTCATCGGGCGCGACGTCATCCTGCCGCTCGCGGGCCGCGCCATCCCAGTGATTGCCGACGCCGCCGTCGAGCGCGACTTCGGTACCGGCGCGGTGAAAGTTACACCCGCTCACGACGCGACGGACTACGAGATCGGTGTCCGGCACGGTCTCGCGATGCCGACGGTCATCGACTTCGCAGGCAACATGACCGGCGACGTGCCGGCAGCGTACGCGGGCCTCGACCGTTTCGCGGCGCGCGCCGCGGTCGCCGCCGATCTCGCCGCCTCGGGCGCGCTCATCGAAGAAGAACCGTACACGACCAAGGTTCCGGTCTCGTCGCGCACCGGCGAAGTGATCGAGCCGCTCCTTTCGCTGCAATGGTTTTGCAAGATGGCGGACTTGGCGCAGCCCGCGCTCGAGGCTTACCGCTCCGGCGCGATAACGTTCGTGCCCGAACGTTTCGGGCGCACGTACGAGCAGTGGCTCGAAAATATTCGCGATTGGAACGTCTCTCGCCAAGTGTGGTGGGGCCATCAGCTGCCGGTCTGGTACACGCCCGATGACGACGTGGTCGTCGCGCCGACCGAAGAAGAAGCCCAGCGCTTAGCGCGCGAGCGTTACGGCGACGTCGTTTTGCGCCGCGACCCCGATACGCTCGATACGTGGTTTTCGAGCGGCCTGTGGCCGTTCTCGATTTTAGGCTGGCCGGCGCAAACGCCGGAACTCGCGCATTGGTATCCGAACTCGGTGCTGATCACCGGGCGCGAGATCATCTTCTTGTGGGTCGCGCGGATGGTCATGCTCGGTCTGCGTTTCGCCGGCCGCATCCCGTTCAAGACGGTCTTCATCACGCCGCTCGTGTTCGACATCGCGGGCCGCAAGATGAGCAAATCGCTGGGCAACGCGATCGATCCGTTGGCCATGGCCGAGAAATACGGCGCCGACGGCTTTCGTTTGGGCACCATGATGCAGATGCGCCTGGAATCCCAGGAGCTGCGCTTCGACGAGCGCGTCTGCGATCAAGCGCGGCGCTTCAATACCAAGCTGTGGAATGCGCTGCAGTACATCGTCACCCGGCCCGAAGGCTTGCCCGCGGCCTCGGTGCTGCCGCCCACCGGGCATTTGACGTTGGCCGACAAATGGGTGCTCACGGAACTGCACGCCTGCGTGGCCGAAGTGACGGCGGCGCTCGACGGCTTCGCGATGGGAACCGCGGCGAACGCGCTGCACGATTTCGGCTGGTATAAATTCTGCGACTGGTATCTGGAATCGACGAAGATCGAAGCGGCGCGGGCGACGCGCGGGCCGGTGCTTTCGTTCGTGCTCAACACGCTGGTTCGCGCGCTGCACCCGATCGAACCATTCGTCACCGAGGAGATTTGGCAGATTTTGCCGCACGACGGACGGACGATCGTCACCGCATCGTGGCCGGACCTCGCTGAGGTCCCAACCTTTGCCGCCGAGGCAGCACAGTACGCGGCCTTCATCGCGTCGGTCGAGCGCATTCGCAACGCCAAAGCCGAACTCGAATTGGGTCCCAAGGAGAAAGTGCGGCTGCGCTCGGCACCGTTGCCCGCTGAGATCGTCGCGCTGCTTGCTGAACTCGTGCGCGGCGAAGTCGAGATCGATCCGGCGCTGCCCGCGCAGTCAACGCTCGAGGCGCTGCTTGCGCAGATCGATGTCGCCGCCGATCCCGCCCTTCTGCGCGAACGCTACACGCGCCAATTCGCAAAGCTCGAGGAAGAAGTCGCGCGCTTAGAACGCAAACTCGGGAATCCGCAGTTCGTCGCAAAAGCCAAGCCCGAACTCATCGCCGCCGAGCGCGAGAAGCTGGCTGGTTACCAACGCGATCGCGACCGCGTCCGAGCGGCGCTTGCGGGGCTGCCGCCGGTTCATTAGGCGGCACCTTTCGCGGCCCCGCTCCGTTACCGGAGGGTGGTCACGGCGCGTGGGTGCAAATCGATCGTCGCCAGCCGCTGCTGAGAGGGTTACACGAGATGTTGGAGGCGAAGTTTCGGGTGTACCCGCGCATCGCGCTCGCGGCTGGCGCAGCGGTGCTCGCGGCGTTCGCGCGTTCGCTGCCGGCTGACGCCGCAGCAAAAACGTTTTGCAGCGACGCTTCTCTCCTCAGCCTCGCAGCGGGGTCGAGCGACATCTCGTCGCCGTGCACGATTGCGCCGGGGAGCATCCTGCTCGAGGGCCTGTATTATCAGAATGCGTCCTTTGTCGGCGGCACGGCGCTGGCCGCCTATCCGCTGTTCAATTTGCGGCTGGGATTCGCGCCGAACGCCGAGCTGATCATCGATCCGCCTTCGCAAGTGGCGGAATCGGGTGCGCGCGGCTTGGGCCTCTATCCGGTCAGCCGCCCCGGGTACGGCGCACAATACACCTTCGCTCAGACGGTCGGCAGCGCGTGGGCGGCCGGAATCAATGTCGTGCCGCCGGCCTCGCTGTACGCACCCAGCGAATCCCAGCCCAAGTACCAGCTCGATCTGACCACGCAGTCCCGCCTTTCCCGCAGCATCGCGCTCACGAGTACCGTGGCCGCCCAGACGTCGCACTCCGCCGGCTTCGGGACGATTCTCCCCACGGCGGCGCTGGGAGCCGAGTTCACGCCCGCAGCGCGAACGATGCTTTCGGCTGACGTCGGGACCCGCTTAGTGACGCGCCGCAGCGCCTCTCAATCATTTGCCGATCTCTCGCTTGCCCAGCTGCTCGGCCGCAAGGTCGCGTGGACGATCGGGCTCGGCACGGCATTCAACCCGGTCGCGAACGCGAAGCCGCACTACCTCTCCACCGGTCTGGCCTTCCGGCCGTGAGCCGTCCGCGGCGGCGAAGGCCGTGGAAGCGTCGGAGCGAAACCGCACCCCAATGCCCACCGCGCTCGCACGCCGCCGCGTGCTGATGTCCCCCGACGAGATCGAACGCGTCATCGCCCGGATGGCGCATCAGATCGTCGAACCCGAAGACGCACAAACCGGACTTTTGCTCATCGGGATTCGGCGCGGGGGCGAGGCGCTGGCGCGCCGGCTGGCCTCCCAAATCGCCGTAATTCAAGGCCTCCCGCCGGACCTCGGCTTTCTGAACATCAATCTGTATCGCGACGACGACGTCGCGCGTGAGTTGCCCGAGTCCGAAATCCGCAACGAGATCACCGGGCGGACCGTCGTGATCGTCGACGACGTGCTGTATACCGGACGCACGGTGCGCGCCGCGCTCGATGCGGTGACCGATCTCGGACGGCCGAAGGCGATCCGGCTCGCGGTGCTGATCGACCGCGGGTTGCGCGAACTCCCGGTGCAAGCCGATTACGTGGGCAAGGAGATTCCGACGAGCCGGCGCGAGCACATCGACGTCGTGCTGTCCGCCGGACGTTCGGATTCCGACGAAGTCGCGCTTGCCGATGAGGACCGTGGCGCCGCGTAGTCTGATCGACATCGACGATCTCGCGCGCGACGAGATCGTTCACCTCCTGGATCGAGCCGTCGCCTTCAAACGCAAAGCTCCGCCGCGCGACCTGTTGGCCGGTGTTCCCGTTTTGAATCTGTTCTTCGAGTCCTCAACCCGAACGGCAACCTCGTTCACGCTGGCCGAACAGCGCGTCGGCGCCGACGTCATCTCGTTCGCACCGGGCACCTCGAGCTTGGGCAAAGGCGAAACGATTTCGGACACGGCGATCACCTTGCGCGGCATCGGCGTGCGCGTCATCGTCGTGCGGCATCCCGAAGCGGGGTTTCCGCGCCGGCTCGCCGAGGCGTTCGACGGCCATGTCGTCAACGCGGGCGACGGCCCGCGGGCACACCCGACCCAAGCGCTGCTCGACTTGATGACGCTGCGCAGCGAGTTCGGCGGCTTCGACGGCTTGCGCGTCGCGATCGTCGGCGACATCCTGCACTCGCGCGTCGCGCGCTCGAATATCGTGGGGATGACGCAGTTGGGAATCGACGTCACACTGGTCGGCCCGCCGACGCTGCTGCCGGACGCTTTCGCGGCCAACGGCGTGCGCATCGAGCGCGACTTCGAGGCCGTGCTGCCGCGCGTCGATGCGGTGATGATGCTGCGCATCCAGCGCGAGCGCATCACCGCGAGCTTGCTGCCGCCGCTGGACGACTACACCCGCAATTATCAGCTCGACCGGCGGCGGCTCGATCTGCTGCGCGACGGTGCGGTCATTCTGCATCCGGGCCCGTACAATCGCGGGGTCGAGTTGACCGACGACGTGCTCGACGATCCGCGTTCGCGCTACGTCGCGCAAGTCGGCAACGGCGTCTTCGTCCGCATGGCGGTGCTCGATCTGCTCGTCAACGGCGTGACTGCGGCATGAAGCTGCTCGTTCGGGGCGGCCGCGTGATCGATCCGGCGCAACGCATCGACGCGCTGCGTGACGTGCTCATTGAAAACGGCGTGATCGTCGAAATCGGCGAACACCTCGACGCCGCCGGCGCGCGCGTGGTCGACGCCGCGGGCGCGCTCGTCGCGCCGGGCTTCATCGACATGCACGTGCATCTGCGCGAGCCCGGGCAAACGCGCAAGGAAACCATTGCGACCGGTTCGGCGGCGGCGGTCGCCGGCGGGTTCACCGCGGTGGCGTGCATGCCCAATACCGATCCCGCCTTGGATTCACCCACGATCGTTTCTGAAGTGGTGCGGCTTGCCGAAGCCGCCGCTTACGCGCGCGTTTATCCGATCGGTGCAATCACCCGGCGGCGCGCGGGGACCGAACTTGCCCCCTACCATTTGCTGCGTGACGCCGGCTGCGTGGCGTTCAGCGATGACGGCGCGACGATCGCCAACGCGCGCGTGCTGCGCAATGCCGCGCGCTACGCGATCGATCTGCGCGGCCCGTTCATCTCGCATTGCGAGGACGCCGATCTCAAAGGCGAGGCGGTGATGAACGAGGGCGCCAATTCCGCCCGGCTGGGACTCGAAGGCAGCCCGGGTCTCGCCGAGGACGTCATCGTCGCGCGCGACCTGCTCGTCGCCGAAGACACCGGCAAGAATTGGCACATCGCGCACGTTTCAACCGCGCGTTCGCTCGATCTCGTGCGCTGGGCGCGCGCCCGCGGCGTGCGCTCGACGTGCGAAGTCACGCCGCATCATCTGTTCTTTATCGACGACCGGTTCGACGCGTACCGGGCCGAGGGCAAAGTCAATCCGCCGCTGCGCGATGTGCGCGATCGCAGCGCGCTCATCGCGGGCGTTCGCGACGGAACGATCGACGCGTTCGCGACCGATCATGCGCCGCACGGCGCCGACGAGAAGGCCCAATTGCTCAGCGTTGCACCGGTCGGCTTCAGCGGTCTGGAGATCGCCGTCGGCGCCTATGCCGCCGCCGTTCCGGAGTTGCCGCTGGAGCGGTTCGTCGCACTGCTCTCGACGAATCCCGCGCGCATTCTCGGCGTCCCCGGCGGATCGCTTGCGCCCGGCAGCCCGGGCGACCTGACGATCTTCGCCGAGCGTCCGTGGACCGTCGACGTCCAGCGCTTTCACTCGCTGGGCAAAAACACGCCCTTCGACGGAATGCGGTTGACGCGCCGCGTCGTCGCAACGATCGTCGCCGGCAGCGTCGTCTACGAAGACGGCCGGGTAACTCCCCGTCTTGCCGACGTCCCATCAACATCCGCACCCGTCGAGGTATCACGATGAACCCCGCCCGCCTCTTGCTCGCCGACGGCACGTGCTTCGACGGAACGGGCTTGAAGACGCTGGGCATCGCACTGGGTGAAGCGGTGTTTTTTACCGGGATGACCGGCTACGAAGAAGCGCTCACGGATCCGTCGTATGCCGGTCAGATCCTAACGTTCACCTATCCGATGATCGGCAATTACGGCGTATCGGGTGCCGTGGCGCAATACCCGCGGGCGTGCGTCGCCGGCGCGGTGATCAAGCAGTTGGCGCAGCATCCGTCACATCACGCGAGTCACCTGACCTTGGGGTCGTGGCTGGACGAGCAGGAGGTGCCGACGATCGTCGGCATCGATACGCGCGCTTTGACCATCGCGCTGCGCGAACACGGCACGCTGGGCGCGGCGCTGGCGATCGGCGAGGACGCGATCGCCCGCGCCGAATTCGCGCTGACGCGCTACGTGCGCGAGTCGACGACGGCCGGACTCGTCGCGACAGTGGCCGACGGTTACGCGACCGGACAAACGTTCGTTCACGGCGGCAAGCACATCGTGCTCATCGACTGCGGCGTCAAGCGTGCCATCGTGCGCGAACTCGAAGCGCTCGACGCAACCGTCACCGTCCTCCCGTTCGATACGACGCGCGCTGCGATTACGGCCCAAGCTCCCGACGGCATCGTGGTTTCACCGGGACCGGGCGATCCGCAGGACCTGCCCGGCATGGTCGAAACGCTGCGGTCGCTGGTGGGCGAAGTGCCGATGTTCGGCGTCTGTTTGGGCCATCAGATGCTGGCCCTGGCGTGCGGCGCGCAGACGTACAAGCTCAAATACGGCCATCGCGGCGGCAACCAGCCGGTCAAGGATTTGCGCGAACCGGGCGTGCTGGTGACCGCGCACAATCACGGCTATGCCGTCGACGGCGCGAGCCTGCCGCCCGAACTCGAGGCAACGATGATCAATCTCAACGACGGAACCAACGAAGGGTTTCGCCACCGCAGCCTGCCGGTGAGCGGCGTGCAATTCCACCCCGAAGCTTCGCCGGGGCCGTTTGACGCGCGCTATTTGTTCGCACAGTGGCTCGACTCGCTGCCCTGACGGCAGGATTCGGCTGCGCCGAATCTGTGGCGTTGGGCGCTTTGCGCCGAGCCGCGGTCTCCGGTTTTCTCGCGACCCTCGTGGCGCTGCTGCCGGGTTGGGCGAGCGCGCAGGCGGCGTATCCGCGGTTGCACGTTATCGCGCTTTCGCAGCAGGCCGACCGGGCCGCGGTCGAACCCAACGGTGTCTTCGCGGTCACGATACACGTGAAGATCGCCCAGCGCCGGGAGCGGCTCGACGAGTTGATCTTGGGTTCGTTCGACAACTGCGAGATCATCAGCAACGAGACCGTCCGCACCGCCGTGCCCGGCGGAACCGATTTCGTCGAACGATTGCGCGTGCAGGCGCTGGCTCCCGGCGAAGCGACGATCAGTCCGGCCTACATCGACGCCGACGATCCGGCGCTGGGCAAGCCCATGCGTTTCTCGTCGAATGCGATTCGCGTGCGCGTGCTGGGCGCCGCACCGCTCGCGGGCGCGCTGGACAACGTCGGCGCGATGGCACGGCGCCTGCTCGTCGCGGTCGCGATCGTCGGGGGTCTCTTTGCCGCGCTGTTCGTGTTCGGCGTGCTCTTCGTGCGGCGCCGGCGCCGGCCGAAGGTCGCCGCGATCCGCGTCGCGCCGGCGGGGGCGCCGGCGCCCGCGAGCGTGATGCCAGCGACGAACGAGCAGCTCGTGCGGGCAGCCGACGCCTACCGCCGCGATCGTTCTGCGCCGGCACTGGCCGAGGTCCGCCGCATCTTGTTCGGCCTGAGCGGCGTCGGCGCGGGGGCGACGCTGTTCGATGCGTTGCGCATGGTCGGCGAACGCAATCGCGATCTGCGCGCGGCCTTGTCGGCGGCCGAAGCGGCAGCCTTCGGACCGGCCGTCGAACGGTCCGCGGCCGGAGATCGGATGCTGGCGGCAATTCAAGCGTATGCCCGGCCCGGCGCCGCGAACGAAGACGCATGGACACGGTGAATGCCGCCCGGGGCGTCCGGCCGCGCGACGTGGTCGGCGCGATCGCGCAGACGATCGTGGGCCAAACCGGGGCGGTCGAAGCGCTGGTCTTGGCGCTCATCGCCGGCGGCCACGTTTTGCTCGAAGGCGCACCGGGCGTCGCGAAGACGCTGGCCTGCCGGGCGCTGGCGGCTGCGATCGGCGGCACGTTCAAACGGATCCAATTCACCCCCGACCTGCTGCCCAGCGACATCGTCGGCACGCGCATCTTCGACCAGCGCAGCAGCGAATTCGTCACCGTGCGCGGACCGATCTTCGCCAACATCGTCCTTGCCGACGAGATCAACCGGGCCCCGGCGAAGGTGCAGTCGGCGCTGCTCGAGGGGATGCAGGAACGGCGCGCCACGATCGGCCTCGAGGCACATGCCTTCCCCGCGCCTTTCGCGGTCCTCGCGACGATGAATCCGCTCGACGGCGACGGCACATACGCGCTCCCGCTCGCGCAGCTCGACCGGTTTTTGGCCAAAGTCGTCGTCGGCTATCCGTCGCTGGCCGAAGAGCGCGAGATCGTCAACCGCTACGGCACCCACGACGTCGATCTGCGCAGCGGCGTCGCATCGCTCGACGACGTCGTCGCCTGGCAGCAGGGGGCGCGCGAGGTGTTTCTCGACGACCGCGTGCGCGACTACATCGTCGATTTGGTCCGCGGCACGCGCAGCGCGCGCTACGTGGATCACGGCGCCTCGCCGCGGGCCGCGCTTGCGCTGGCGGCGCTGACGCGCGCCCGCGCGTATCTTGACGACCGGCGTTTCGTCACTCCCGACGACGTGCGCGATTTGGCTCCCGCGGTGTTGCGGCATCGGCTCGCCTTCGACTACCGCCTCGTCGCCGACGACGTGTCGGCCGAAAGCGTGCTGCACGACGTCATCACGAGCGTGCCCGCACCATGAACGGCTTGCGTTCGGCGATCGTTCGCGGCGCGCGCCGAACGCGGCGGCGCGGTGACGGCCTGCGCGCGCCGCGCGTCGGCGACGGCTATGAATTCGCCCAGTTGCGCGGCTATGTCGAGGGCGACGACCCGCGCCGGATCGACTGGGCGGCCAGCGCCCGGGTCGGCGGTTTGCAGACGCGCGTGTTTCTCGAGGAAACGTCGCTGGTGTTGGCGGCCTTCGTCGACGATTCGGGTTCGATGCACGTCGGCCGCAAGCGCCGGCTCAGCGACGCCGCGGACGAGGCGTTACGCGCCTGGTTCGGCGCTGCCGAGAGCGATGACCGCACGCAGCGAATCGTCGACGACCGCATCGTGAATGGAACGCGGCCGGCTTTGCACGTGCGCCCGGCGCGGCCGTTCGACCTGTTGCGAACGCTGACGTTCGCGGCCCATGTGCTGCCGCGCGGGGCGTCGCTGCTGGCGTTGACCGATGCCTTCGATCTGCCGGCCGGCGCGGCCGAGTTGCTGCTGCGCGTCGCCGCGCGCTGCGATGCGACCGTGCTGCTGGCGCGCGATCCGTGGCACGACGGGCTGCCGCTGCGCGGATTGCGCCGCGTCCGCGATGCGGAGAGCGGCCGCTCGCGCGTGCTGTATTTCGGCGCGCGCCAACGCCGGCGGTACGTCGAGGCCGTCGCTCGGCGCGATCGAGCGCTGCAGGCGCAATTCGTCAACGCCGGCTGGCGCGTCGGCGAACTCGATGAGGCCAATGGCCGGGCTTCGCTCGAACGCGCTTTTGGCTTGAGCGGCGCGCCCGCTTTCGCCCGGAGCGTGCCGTGACGTTCGCGCATCCGCTCGCGCTCGTCGGTACGGTGGCCGTCGTCGCGCTGCTGCTGCTCGTGCTGCGCGCGCTCGAACGGCGACGTTCGGCGGACGCCCTGACGTACTCGAACCTCACGTTTCTGGAAGGTGCAGCGGCCTCGCGCATTCCTTGGACGGCGCTTGTCGCGGGGGCTTGGGCGTTCGCCGTCGCGTGCCTGGGCGTCGCGCTCGCCGGCCCGCACGTGACCGCGCCGGTCGCCGTGCGCGACGGCGCCGTCGCGCTGTGCATCGACACGTCGGGCTCGATGTCGGCGACCGACGTGCAGCCGACGCGCGCCGACGCCGCGCTGCGCGCCGCACGGGCGTTCATTGACGCGGTGCCCGACGGAACGCGCATTTCGATTGTGGCGTTCTCATCGAACGCGGCGATCGTCATGCCCTCCAGCGACGACAAAGATGCCGTGCGCGCCGCGCTCGACCGGGTGCCGCCCCCCAACGGCGGGACCGCGATCGGCGACGCCCTGGCGGTCGCTGCGCGGAGTCTGCCGCCGGTTCGTCACCGCGCGATCGTGCTGGTGACCGACGGCGTCAACAACCAGGGCAGCGATCCGCTCGTGGTCGCGCCGCAGATCGGACAGAGCGGCACCATTATCGACACTGTCGGGATCGGGACGAGCGGCAGCGGGCTGCTGATCCCGGGTACGGAAGAAGAAGCGGACCTCGACGAAACGGCGCTGCGCGCCGTCGCGCAAGCAGCGAACGGAGCGTACGCGCGCGTCGGCGACGCCGATGCGTTGGCGCAGCACCTCAGCGATCTGGCGCGAACGTCGACGCTGGAGCGGAGGCGGGTCGACGCATCGTTTCCGCTCGCCATCGCCGGCGGCACCATCATGATCTTGGCGACCGTCGGCGCGTTCGCGCTCGGCCGATTTCCGTGAGGAGAACAAGGTGAGTAAGGATTTTTCGCAAGCCCGGGTGAGTTACGAACGCGGCGCGCTCGATGCCGCTTCCGTCGTGCCCGATCCCCTCGTACAGTTCGGACGCTGG
The DNA here is from genome assembly GCA_050012475.1 of Candidatus Velthaea sp. GTDB lineage: Bacteria > Vulcanimicrobiota > Vulcanimicrobiia > Vulcanimicrobiales > Vulcanimicrobiaceae > Velthaea. The sequence goes on along the minus strand of JBEKHC010000004.1, from coordinate 5,063 downwards.
TTCGATGCGGCGCTCGCCGCCGAACTGCTCGAGCCGTATGCGATGACCGTGGCAACGGTGGGCATCGACGGTCAGCCGTCGGCGCGGATCATTTTGCTGCGCGACTACGATGAACGCGGCTTCTCGTTCTTCACCAACTACGAAAGCCAAAAGGGACATGAAATCGCGCATACGCCGCGCGCGGCGCTGCTGTTTTATTGGGCGCCGCTGGAGCAGCAGATCCGCATCGAAGGGACGGTCGAACGGTTGGACGCCGCGGATTCGGACGCCTATTTTGCGCAGCGTCCGCGCGGGCATCGGCTCAGCGCCTGGGCGTCGCATCAGAGCAGCGTGGTGCCCGATCGCCGCTATCTCGAAACGAAGATGGACGAATACGAACGCACCTATCCCGGCGACGTTCCGCGGCCGGCGTACTGGGGCGGCTACCGGGTCAAACCCAACCGGTTCGAGTTTTGGCAGGGCCGGCCCGACCGCGTCCACGACCGCATCCTCTACCGGCGCGCGCCGGCGAGCGGGGACTGGATCATCGAGCGGCTTTCGCCGTAATGGATTTGTCTCGGCTTCGCTGGAGGAATCCCAAGGACTCGGCTCGGCTCGCTGCCGCACCCTTCGGCCGGACTAAGGCTGCACTTTCCCAGGCTAATGAGCACCGACAGGCTCGGTCGGGCGTCAGAGCGTGCCGGGAAATACGCCGCCGTCGATGAGCAAGTTTTGTCCCGTGATGTAGCCTGCATGTGCGCTGCACATGAACGCGCACAGCGCGCCGAATTCCTCCGCCGCGCCCAGGCGACGCGCAGGGATGGCCTGCTTCCGTTTGCGGATCTGCTCGTCGAGGGTCGTGCCGGTGCGTTCGGCGACGTTTTGCAGCACGGTCCGCAGCCGGTCGGTGTCAAAGCCGCCCGGTAGGATGTTGTTGATCGTGACGCCGTGCGGCGCTACGTCACGGGCTAGGCCGGCAATGAAGCCGGTGAGCCCGCTGCGGACCCCGTTTTCGTGAGGTCGAGAAACGGCAGCGGCGCTTTGACCGAACTCGATGTGATGTTCACGATGCGGCCGTAGCCTCGCGCGATCATTCCGTCGACGGTCGCCTTGATCAGTTCGATCGGCGCGAGCATGTTCGCTTCGAGTGCGGCGACCCAGTCGTCGCGCGTCCACTGACGAAAGCTGCCGGGCGCCTCACCGCCGACGTTGGTTACAACAATATCGGGTTCGGGGCACGCCGCCAGCAGATCCGCGCGCCCATTTGACGTCGTGACGTCGGCGGCGACAGCTAACACCGCTCTGCCGGTCTCGGTTTCGATCGTGCGCGCCGCGGCCTCGATCGCGCTTTGCGTCCGGGCGGATACCTAACGAGCACGCCTTCGCGCGCGAGCGCCAAGGCGCAGCCGCGTCCCAGCCCTTTGCTCGCCGCGCACACGATCGCGCGTTTTCCCGCAATGCCGAGATCCATGCGCGGCGCTTCGGCGCGCGCGGTTTATCGCACTGCCGCGCCGTACGCCTTGACGCGCGGCCACGGGTGGTTTTCCCAACTAACGCGCGTCGAGCCAGGCGATGATGTTACCCACGGTGTCGCGATAGAACGTCTCGTACGTTTGGCGGGTGACGAAACCGATGTGCGGCGTCGCCACGACATTGGGAAGCGTCCGCAGCGGATGATCGGGCGGCAGCGGTTCGGTCGCGAAGACGTCGAGCGCGGCCCCGGCGATGCGCTTGGCGCGCAGCGTCTCGATGAGGGCCAACTCGTCGACGAGCGGTCCGCGCGAGGTATTCACCAGCCACGCCGACGGCTTCATCTGCGCGAGTTCCGTTGCGCCGACGATCCCGCGCGTGCGCTCACCGAGCACCAAGTGCAGTGAAACGACGTCCGCCGAGCGGAAAACCGACGCTTTGCTGACCAGCCGTGCTCCGGCTTCAGCAGCCCGTTCGGGCGTGAGGTTGGCGCTCCAAGCGACGACGTCCATTTCGAATGCGCGGCCGATGCGCGCCACCGCCGAACCGATGCGGCCCAAGCCGAGCAGTCCCAGCGTGCGGCCACAGAGGTCGCCGCCGACGGCAACTTGCCAACCACCGTCGCGCACCGAATTGACTTCTGCGGGGATCGAGCGGACCGCCGCGAGCAGGAGCGCCCAGGTGAGTTCGATCGCACCGTGCGAGGTGTATCCGGTGTGCGCGACGGCGATCCCGCGCTCGCGCGCCGCGGCCAGATCGATCGAGGCGTTTGCCGCGCCGGTCGACGCGATCAGCCGCAGTCGCGGCAGCCGTTCGATGACCGCGCGCGTGAGCGGCGTGCGTTCGCGCATCACGCACACGACATCGAAGGGTGCGAGCCGCGCTGCGACCGCATCGGAATCGCTGAGATGATCGCGGAAGACGAACACATCGGCGCGGCCGTCGAGCGGCGACCAGTCCGCCAGTTGGAGCGCGACGCCTTGATAATCGTCGAGGACCGCGATCTTGACCGTTTCGCTGTTCGCCATGCTGCTCTTTACCCGTGCTGTGAGATTGAGAAGTGGATGCAACTACCGCGAAGAGAATGCAACTCTACGGAGAAGAAGATGCAAGTGGACCCATAAAGCGGCGCTGAGGCGCAAAACGCATCGGAGAGGGGACGGCGTACCAGAGCAGGGTAACGACACCCCCGACCCTGGCACGGTGATGTGTGACGGGGCGGTTTTTCCGGGACCAACCCAGCCACCCTCCATCGCTTACCTTACATAGCAAGTAAGATAGCGCAAAGAGGCAGCAGGCTCGCGACGACCTCCCATAGGCAAATTTGTGGGGGGCGGCGCCGACTAGCCGACTAGCGGAGAAAAAGACGCAACTAAGGGGGCGCGGAGGTCGCGCGCAACTGCAATAGACTGTTAAACTGCTGTTGCGCAACCTGATAGCACTCACACGCCGTCGCTTCGAGACCGGCTCGGTCAGTTATTGTCACTTGCCCGTGTGCGTAGCGAATGTATCCGGCGCCTTGCAGCGTCGCGGCTGCAACGGTGACGCCGGAGCGACGACTGCCGAGCATCGCAGCAAGAAATTCGTGGGTCATCGGAAAGTCGCTCCCACCGACGCGATCCTGAGTCATCAACAGCCAGCGCGCGCATCGTTCGAGCACGCTATGCAAGCCGTTGCAGGCTGCCATTTGACCCAACATGTTGACGTAAGCCTGTAAGTAGCGGTTCATCGCTGCACGAAAGTCTGGACTCCCTTCGAGCAACGCGATAAAAGACTGAGCCGGGAGTTTCCACGCACGGCCATGGACCTGACAGAAGCTCTCGTTTGCCGTTGTATTGGCGCCCATGATGAGCGGAATCGCCGTGGTCCCTTCGCGTCCGATCGTTCCGACCTCGACCATACTTCCGTCTTCCATATGAGTAACCACGGAAAACACGCAGTCGATCGGAAAATAGGCGGCGTCAATCGTCGCTTCTGGTTGGTAAACCGATTGTCTGAGCTTGAATTCCGCCAGGTGCCCATCCGCGCGCAGAACGCCCCGCTCGTGCTCATTGAGCGACGCGAAAATGGCATTTTGCGAAAGAAACTGCTCGTCACTGGAGTGCATTCGTCCCTCCGAAGCGCCTCTGGGTAAAACCGTACGGACGCGGCCTTCCTTGGCAGCTATGCTTACAGAGACCCCCCTTCCTTGGATTACGGTGATGACTAGCTACGATTTGCCTCGTTACGGCGTGCCGCGCTACGGCTTCCTCCTGTACCCATCCCTCGAGGATGCGGTTGCCGCGGGGTTCGAGCGAGTCGGCGACAATTCAGACGGGGTTCTACTCCGTAAGCGAGCTGGGAAGGACTCGAGCCATGCCTTCGTGCTGCATCCGCATCTTCAGGGAGCTTACCGGTGAACAATTTATCCATACCCTGTCCCCGATCCACGAACCGGTGGATTGTCGCGCCACAAAGTGCCTGATCCACCTTCTGATCACTGACTTTTACTGACCAACAAACGAAGAGCTTTCAACGTCTGAAATTCCGTAATCGAAGCTCTGTTGGCCGCTTCGTCAAAAACGCTGATGGTTGGACGCTTCAATGACTACTATCTGCGAGCGGCGTGTCGTTCACTGCCCCGAACATGAAGCGTCGCATTATCTTGCCGCCTTCGTTGACAAGCATCAAGCCGGTGACGGCACGGTGCGTCTTGTGTTTCATTTTGCCGGTCTGCATATCTGCGGACTGCCGGACGCCGGTCGAACGCCGCGTCGTCGCCACGTTGTCTTTGCAATCGATGACTGAACTCTATCCCACCTTTGCCGTGGCCCTCATCTGGTCACCCAAGGGTAATAGTCCGTCCTTCGAATCCGCCCGTGCGCTCGCCGTCGAAAAGCAGTCGCTCGACAATCGTTTCGCCCTGGACATTATGAAACGTTCGGCACGGTCGACTCGCTGTTCGACGCCATGCGTGAACCGTCAGATCGCGCACATATGCGCGCACGACTTGCTGCGCTCAGTCGCGAATTTTGTCGAGGCAGCGCGCGCCCACGCAGAGGCTGCGCTAGCTGGCCACAGCCGATTTCTTGCCACCCGGACGGGGTCGCCCCATCGGACCTCGCCCGAGTCAATATGCATGAATTGCGGCACGTCGTCGTTCGGATGGTGCGACGTACCCGCAACGATCGAGCGAAGCACTCGTAATCTGCTCGGTGTTGCTCTCGATCGAATCTAGCGCGGCACGATAGAGAAGCGCTGAGATCTCGCCGATGGTCCTCCGACAGACTCAGAATCTTGAGCGCCAATGCTGGCTCAACGAGTCCAGAGGGGCGCTCGAGTGGCAGCGCGACCTCGAAGCTGGCCAACAGTCGCAGGTAGTCCTCGCCCATCGTCCAGCGACGTAAGACTGCCGGCTCGAAGCGATTGGCGAGCACGCTAAGGGCCGCGGCGAGGCCGGCCTTTGGGTGCCGGCGACAGGGCACCACGTTCGCGTGCGGCCGGAATACCGGAGCTAACCCTTAACTGCCATTTTCCACAGGTACCCTGGACCTCCGCCTGGGGGACCGCAGCTCAGAGTAAGACCGACCTTCTGACGTCCCCGTCCCCCGTGCCGCGCCGCGGCGCGTGTTTGG
>JBEKHC010000003.1:0-105453 GCA_050012475.1 Candidatus Velthaea sp. | reverse complement strand
CCGATGAAGTCGCGACACACGACGCCGGTAGTGATCACTTGCAGGGAGGTTTCGCCTTTGAGCCGATACATCCCAGTCCTATGAGATGGCACACCCACATGCCCGGACGTCCGCTCGAAGAAGAGCTGCCGAAACCACCCGATCCCGGTGACGACGAGCCCGAACCCGACGAATAGTTCCCATCCGTCGGAGCACGACGGGGTGTTCGCCGGTCTCGTTTCCCCCGCGCTCCCGCTCGACGCGGCCGGCGCGCGGATCATCCTCTTCAATGTGGTGCTGGCTCGCCAAGCGCACGCGAAGCTGGGACTTCGTTTTCGCGACGAGGCCGCAGGCGTTTCGCTGGGCGCGATTCTCGCCTGGCTGGGCTTGGCTGCGGACGTCGAGCTGCTCGCGGAAATGCCGCGCCTGCCGATCTATCTGGCGGCGGCGCGCGAACTGCGCGAACGGGGACGTGCCGTCGACGCCAGCGGCGCACTGGTTCTCGCGCTGGGCGCCGGCGCGACCGGCGACGCCGGCCTCGGCGAGCTGCTGCTCGTCGACGCTGCGGGTACCGTGAATCCGTTGTTCGCCGAAGCGGTCGACGCCATCCGATTCGACGTCCGGTTCATGCTGCGCGAGGATCGCGAACTCCAGCGAACGGCGCTGCAGCACCAGGTGTACGCGGCGCTCGACGCGCAGCCGCCGCGCGTTGCGCACGCCGGCGTGTTGTTGCCCGATGGTGACGCCCTGCCCGCCGTCGCGGACTTGCAGCGTGCGGGGATCGTGCCAGCCGCGTTGCGCGATCATCTTGCGCTGTTGGGCTGGTCGCCGCACCGGCCGCAAGAGTCGTTTTCGCTCGCGGAGTTGACGGCGCTGTTTTCGGTCGAGCGGCTGGGCCGCTCGCCCGTGCGCTTCAACGCACCGCGTCTGCTGGCGTTCAATCGGCGCGCGCTGCGCGCCCTTCCGCGCGCCGAACTCGCGGCTGGGCTCATGGAAGCGATGCAGCACAGCGGCCTGCTCGAATCACCGGTGCCGGACGCGGCGCGGCGTTGGGTCGACACGTTCATCGCAGCCTTTGGTGCGGAATTCGCAAGCTTCCACGAAGCCGTCGTTCTGGTTGCCGAATTGCGTGCCGAAGCGGTGCTGGTACCGGCGCTCGAACTCGAACGTTTGCGCAACCGGCAAGTCGTCTTCTTTTTAGATGCGGTGGGCCAATACGTCGATGCGCAACCCGAATTGCGCGATCTGCCGCTCGATCACGATTTGCACGTCATCGCCGGAGAGTTCGGCTTGGCCGACGCCGACGCGTTGGCGGCCGTGCGCATGGCGCTCACGGGAAAATCCGCCGGGCCGCCGCTGGAACTGCTATTCCCGCTGCTCGGTCACGATCGTATTTTGATCCGGATCGGCGCGATCAGCTCGCATCTGCTGCACGGACGCGGACTCGAGCCGATCAAATACGGACCAGGCGGCGTGCCGTTCAAAACGATCGCCGGCCAGCGCCCGCCCGACGATTAGCGTGCGTTAAACGCTGGAGTGCAGCGCGCTCTCGATCGACGCGCGCAGCGGTGAGTTCGCCGTGCCCCATGCCGCCACGAACTCGTGCAGAATTCCCGCCGTCAGTCCCCAAACGTGCAAGTCGCCGTGGTCGAAGACCCACGTTTCGATCGCCATCTCGCCGATCGTTTCGATGCCCGGATGCACTGCGCCGGGCGCGATGATGGTCTCGAGCGGAACGGTGAAGACGGCCGCCGTTTCCGTCGCGTCGATCGTCAAGGTCGCGGCACCGCGCAGTACGCCGACGAACGGCGTTACGATGAAACCGTTGGTCAGCGGACGCGCATCGGGCAACCGGCCGACGATCGTCACGCGTTCGGGCGCCACGCCGACTTCTTCGTGGAGTTCGCGCAGCGCCGTGCGAACGCGGTCGTCGCCGTCGGCGGGGTCGGCTGAACCGCCGGGAAAGGCGATCTGGCCGGGATGGTCGCGCAAATGCGCGGCCCGTTCGATGAAGATCATCGGATGGGGCGGATCGGCGAAGATGGCCACCAGCACGGCCGCAACCCGAGTTGGACGCACGCTGCGGAATTTGTTCGGCGGTTCGCGCGGTTCCGCCCGTGCCTTGAGATCGAGAAGTGGATGCAACTAGCGCGAAGAGGATGCAGGTGGAGGAGAAGAAGACGCAACTGAGGGCATGTCGTTTCGTCCCCTCATGACATGCTGCGCCCCGAATATTGGCTCATCGACCTCGAGGGAGCATCCGTCGTCGTCCATCGTTTGCCTGGACATCCGGATCCGAGGGGCTACCACTACGCTTCAGTGTTCGCATTAGGTCGCAACGGGAACCTCGCCTCGACGACCGTACGCGATCTCACGTTCTCAACGAGTTTTCTTTTGCAACTCGCCGCCAAACACTGATCCAGCCGTCGTTGGAGGTAAACCCAACATGCATGTCACCAGCCGCCATTTCCGAATGTGGGTGGATTGGTCACCAAGCGCTCTACGACAATGCCGATCCACGGACGGCCGGCTAAAGCCGCCGTAAGCGCAATCGTTTCACCCGTTGCAGAACCACCTTACTCGCGACAACCAAACGCGTTCCCCAAGTTAGAACGCTACGAACATGAACCTCCTGGACTTCGAGATCGGGATGAGATTCTGGTGCGCAGGCCGACCATGGCGCTGCACCGATATCGGCACCCGAGTCATCGTCGCGATTCGCCTCGATCTTGATGCCGACCCGAACTGGTACAACGGTCCGCCGTATGCGCTCGCTGAGCAGTGCTTCGACGAGTACGATCTGCAGGGATGCTCGATCGGGCCTGACCCGTACGTCATGACCAGATTTAGAAGTTCGTGAATGCATTCGACGCCTTTTGTGCACTCGGCGCGACTCCGGTGTCGCGACGAGTGCCGCTCTCGAGGTGCCACACCTTAAAGTTTTACGCGCTGCGAATCGTTTGTCGCCGAACAATCCTGCGGACCGATTCCAGCAGGTTGGTGCATGACCAAGTGGAGATCGACGGTTGTCGTTCCGGCAGCGGCGTCGGTGGCGCGCCGCACGTCGTATGGGAACGTGTACTTCGCGCCAGCGGCTAACGGCGGCACACCCTTTTCGCCGTTCTTTGCACGGTCGAGCCGGATCTCGACCGACTGCAGCACATCGCTGCGCTGGCCGCTCGAGCCGAGGTTCGTGACGGTGACTCTCAGCGTGTAGGTGGTTAGCCCACCGTTCGAGGTCTGGGTCGTCGTGACGTTGGTAATCGCTGGATCCGCTCCGGGGCAAGCCGCGAACGCGGTGAGGAGAGCAAGCATAGCTATCATGGTTTCGTCCTTGTGACCGTCCTTGTGCCCAAAAAAGCTTTCCCTCGCTCGCAAAGCCATCGCGCTCCGCGCGCGGCGCTTCTCGGAAGTCAAGCGTGGCCTAGGAACCAGGCCTGTGCTGTCGAGCTCTCGCTCAGCGATTAAGATAACTAGCGGTATATCAACTCTCATGCCAGCGGAACCACTACCGGACCCCCGACCCGGCACCGCCGAGTCATCGGAGCTCGTCGCCCGCGCCGCGGGCGCAGAAGAAGAAGCGGGGATTCGTCTCAGTGGCGACCGGAGATTGGACGATCGCCTCCCCTTTTTGGGAGTGGTTGCGACTCGAAGCGTTTCATTCCTGACAACTTCACATGCACGGCGGACCGACGAAACCATAGGCCAGGACTTGGTCTTCCCGATGAGCGCGGTCAATGCGTGGAAGCGGGTCAAGCGCGCCGCCAGGCCGGCCGGGGTCGCGACGTCCGGTCTCGCCGCACTTCCTGCGTCTCGCACTGCACGCCTCGCGCCGCGGCGCTGACTCGCGCCCGTGTGCGACACCCTGGGGGACGCCTCGATCGCGACCACCAGCCGCTATCTGCACGCCCGGCCCCAGAAGTCCAACGGCGATTCCCTCGCGCTCTGATCGAGAAGGCGAGCCCGGCGCCAAAGGAGACGCCGCCGTAGCGGTGTTCGACTACGCTTGTCTTGCTCTATAAAACGACTTTGGTTCGCTTGAACATCAGCAAAGATGAACCGACAGTCGCGTCCGCTGCGCCGATTCGCCTCAAGGTAAGTCGCCGATTGTGGCCGCCGTACCAGAATTTATGATAGGTTGGAGTGATGACGCTCGGCGAGTTCGGAGAGACCAGATGACCAAGAAGCACGATGTCACGAATCCATCCACGCCCGTATCCGAAGGTGTCCCGAGCAAGAACTCACTGCGTAGCGGAGTCGTTGACCAGCCGACACCACGCGCGCTACCGATTGCCGAGGTGCTCGGGCCATTGCAGGCACAAACCGAGGACGTCATGCGCGGTTCAATGTTCGATGGCGATGTAACAACCGAGACGACGCCGGTTATGAAGCGGATGCGGTCGGAGATTGGCACCGCAGCGGTTCGTGCCCAGCGGCGCGAAAGTGATTTGCAGGCGAGCGTTGCGATAGAAGTGCGCTGCGATAGAGATGAGCTGGGCGATGCCGGCTGTTACCACGTGCGCGCAGATGGTCATGTCGCTCGCGAGGGCCAGCAAGCTAAAGTCGAAACCGAGATCCCCGTCTCCATTGAAGTGAAAGCCGATGGATTTCTGAAGCTCGATTCTGACCACATGCGGGAAGGCATCACCAACGCCGTCCGCGCGACGGAGAAGGATGCGCGGTCGGGCTGATCGACTCGACTTAGTCGACGCCATAAGGAGCGCCACTCGACATATCTCCGGTCTGGGGTGTCCGACCGTGACTGGGCTCGGTGCACACGGCGGCTTCCCTAGCGCTCGCATAGAAGCGCGTAGCGAGCAGCTGCAAAAAGTATCACTGGCGGGCTGGGGCTTGGATCGCCCGCGCCCGGCGGCGGTCGACCGTCTTCGAGAGTTGCATCCGGTCCGGGACGGTTATTCGAATTCCGCCGGCTGCGACTGGAGGATCGCGCCGACTCCGATCCGACACCGGCGACGCTGAACTGGTCGCGGCTATGGCTTCATGGCAAGAGCCCGCGACGACGTCGCGGCTTTCCGGCGCTTCACCGCAAGCCGCTGCGCCACGGTAAGTCTCGTCGGAGCGTAAGCACCCGCGGGCGGCGGCTCAAGACCCTCACATCGCTGCTTTACTTCGCGACTCGGATGGGCTGCCTGCTGTTTTAACGCCGACGCCGTCATCCAAGGGCCAACCTGCTCGAGCAGAAACTCGCCGACGCGAGGCGGTCGAAAATCGGCCGCAGGGCTATACCCTCAAGCTCAAAGCCCGCCTGAATAATTCGATTTGTTTCGGCACGACCGCAGCTACGCAGAGTTTGCTTTCGCACATGGGGCACAGATCGAAGACCGAACGCAATCCGCGCGAAAAGATGCGCGCGCACATGAGCGACGGGCGCATCCCGCACGCCTGGCGGATCGACATCCCGAACCGCTGCGTCGAGCTTTGGAAGGCCTCGAACGTCGAAGACCCGATTGCGATTCTGCGCGGTGCCGACGAGTTCGGCTTTGAGGGCGTCACGTTTAGCGTTGACGGCACATTTGCAATTGTGGGCTTCGAAAGCCCGAAGTGACGCAGACCGAACACGTTTGACGACCCCATTTCGAGCGCACCAAGGCGGCGAATCGGCCCCCTCCAAGAATCGGTAAACAGTACGCGAACACAGAACAGCGCATCAGAGAGCGCCACCCCCGAACGGTCGCGGCGAGCAATTCGCCTTGCACCGAGCCGTTGCAACAGAATCCGTCAGCGAACGGTTAACGTGCGCGCGATTGGGTGGGCTGCCGCCTTGGTCCGCGGATCGGTCGAGTTGACGATCATTTGAAGCGTCGTTCCCGGCGGCGCGTTGATCGCGATGACGGTCGAAAACGAACCGTCGGCGTTTGCCGTCACCTCATTGCGCACGTTCGCGCCGCCGCCGAGGCCCAGGATCGACCCGACCGCCCCGGCAACGGTATTCGCATTCCCGGCGGCCGCACCGACTTGAACCACGACGAGCGCTCCGGCAAGGGTTTGCCCACTGACCGTGAACTGACTGCCGACCTGCGCCCCATCGGACGGGGCCACGCCGCCCAGCCTGTTCTCGACCGCCGAAGTACCCGACGTGAACGACCAGCGGGCGTCGAAGGGCGCACCGGTCCGATCGTTCCCGGTCACTCGAACCGTGTGACGGACCGATTGCAGATCGGATGGCGGCGAAAAGACGAAGCCGGACGACGAGCGCGATGTCGCCGAGGTAATGTCAAGATCGTCGAGGGTGATCCGCAGCGTATTCGGATCGACTTCGCCGCCCACGAACTGCGCCTCCACCGTCGGATGCTGCGCCGGTACGGTTGCATCGCGGGCCGGGCGCACCGGTCCCAACCGCACGCGGCTCGCGTTCGATATCACGGGTGAAGCTGCCGGGGCGCCACCGTTGGTGAGCGCGACGATCTTGTTGGCAGCGTCGTAATTGACACCAGCGCCGAGTGCCTGCGAGACGAAGCGCAGAGGAACATACGTACTAGCGCCGACCACGAACGGCGCGACATCGAGACTCTGCACTTGACCGTTCACGGTCGCCTGCGTCGAACCGATGCGCAGCGAAACCGCGCGGCCATTTCCCTGGGCGTTGATGATGCCGTTCTGGTACACGACCGAGGCTCCGAGTTGCTCGAAAATCCCGCGTAACGGGACAAAGATCCGGCCGGCGCGCTCTTGCGGTGCGGGAGACAAATTCAGCGTCGATCCGTTGAGCGTCACACTTACGCCTTGCCCCGCCGCCGGTACGCACCAGACAATGCCGAGAGCCGCGCCGACGAGGCACGCGACCCGGATGGGGACTACTGCTGATAGCAGACGCATAGGGCTGAATTCCGGATCGTGGTCGTTCAAGCCGCTAAGTCGCACCTCTGTCTTACGCAAGCAGGCCTCATTAGAAGAGGCATCTACGTCGCTCCCCACTCGAACGTGACTACGTAGCCAGGAGCGTCGATCTCGAAGCTGGCCTTGATGATCACGAGGTCATGCCGGGGCTCGGCGTGGCTCGCTATCGATTCTCCGATTTGTAGCTGCGCCGAACCACTCCGGACCTCCATACCGCCTGGCGGCGAGAAAGCGGCGGCGTCTCGCGGATCGCGTTCGAGCGCGTTGTACTCGCGCTCCATCTGGCCGCTCTCGATGCTGCGCTTCGCGCGCATTACGAGGCTCTTTTCTACCACCTGCGAACTCGCCGCGCTCCGGCCTGATCGCGCTGCTCGTCGCGATGTTTCCGGCGAACGCCCACGCAGCGCACGCCCGGGCTGACGTTACGGGGCAAACCCAGCACGCCACTCGTGGCGCGGCTGGCGATCCAGATCGTCTTTACGGTCGTGATCGCACTAGCCGGATTCGTCCCCGGTTGAACGGGTAGCATTTCTTTGTTGCTCCGAAGAGCACTGTTGTTGAAGCGCCGGCTTCATTGCCCAACCAGCTCGGTCACGAAAACGATGAAGGCAGCGCCGCGCTACGCCGAGTCGGTCGCAAAGCGTCATTGCCACCCCCTCGGAGCGCAGGCTGCGTCAAGGCGGCGGAGCGAACCCTTGACGCAGCCTGGCACCGATGAGACTTGCGCACGTTAGGCGCGGCCGATTCTGCGGGCCGTTTCCACTGCGCCAGATTTACGCGCTTTCGACCGCCGGCAACAACACCATGCGCTAACTGACAATCTGTTCAGCAGCGGCCTCTTTGAGGCCTGATTCAGCTTGGGCCGCGAGCCCGCGCGCCACCTCCTGGGAATCTTCAAACACATCAAGCGAACACGCTTTGCCCCAACGCATCGTAATCACGTGGAATCCGCGGTTGAAGTACGAGTCGTCGCCGTTCAGCAGCGTCGCTGTGGCATCCCACTGCACAAACACCGTTGTGTGCCACGGCCAGCCCGTAACCCAAATATTATTGACCTTGATGTGCAGGTCGGGCAACACTCGGCCGACGCGTCCCAGCCAGCGGCGCATTGCCTCTTTGTCATGGCGCTCCCCGCCGATCGAGTGGGCGCCGCCAAAGCGATGATGGACGTTGGTTGCAACCGGCTTGAGCAGCTCGTCGTAGCGGTGATTGTTGACATGCTCGAAACTTTGCCGGACCAATTGTTTGACAAAGTAGCTGTACAACATCATTGCCTTTCTGGAGGTGAGCACGCCCGGTTTCGCCCCGTGCAGGTTGGCGACGGCTTGGCAATTCGTCTCTGCCGAGTTCGGTCGTCTTTGCTCCTTCGATCCAGGTCACGAACCGTAGCTTATTGCTACATGACCCGTCGAAGTACCCGCGGGCTTTCCCATCACCGTTGCGCGCATACGCAAAGTCGGGCGGGCATCGCGACCTCACGAGGCTCGGTGTCGAATTCGACGTCGACATCCAACTCGCCGCCGGCGGCGAGACCCGCACTCTTGCGGGAGGGCGTAGACGCGAACCTCCGTCGGTGGCCCGCATCGAAGAGAGGTGCGCACGGCTCAACCTCCAGACAACGACGCCGACGGAAACGAAGGTGTCGAAGTTGCTCGAGCGGCTCCGCAGCGACAGCCCGGTCGTGGATGTGGATGGGCCAGTGGTCTTCGCGTTCTAGTGCCCGGCCATGCGCTGCGCGACCTCGATGCGCCCGCCGTTGCTCAAGTAATCGATAAATGTCGACAATCGATCGCCGGCTTTCGACGCAGGATCGGCTATGTTCAACGATCATGAGCGGTTTGACTACGCCAACAGCCACTGTTTAGCGCCTGCCGCCACTGCCGGGGTAGGCCCGTTGAATCGTCGCCCGCGACACCCGCAAAATGCGGGCTGTCTCGATTTGCGACTTGCCGGTGGCGAGCATCCGGCCAGCTTCGGCAAGCCGGGAACCCACGAGCGCCTGCGGACGACCGACGTGCTCACTCGAGCGGTCTCATCCCCATTGACTAACTCCGTTGTGTCTCGAATTGAATCGGACAATGAAACTCCCGTCGCGCTGCCGGCGTTCTTGAGGTCCACCACGCAGAGGTTGAACGATGATGCGTGCTACCGTGACCGCTGACGACTCTGACAACGAAGAAGACGAGGACGATGCCCAGGCCGCCATGCTCGCGGAACTCGAAGCGCTCGAGGAACTCGGGCGGCCGCGCTAGGCTCGCGCGCGCAGATTCGCGTGACCTGCCGCAGCGCGGGAGTGCCGTGGTCTCGCCGTTTACCACCCCTGAAGGGTTAATTTGGCGACTTCGCCGGACGCGAGTGTTTTTTAGGACGCGGAGATTGCGTCGTCCGCTTCGACGGATCAGATCGTGCTGGACTGCCGTTGGCACGCGCCGTTAACGTGCCGCCGAGTGCATCGGGGAAAGGGCCAATACAGATCGCGGGGTTTTCAACCCCCCGAGCCTTCGGTGACGCTCGCCTGCCACGCGACCTGCGCTTTAGTGAGGAAGCGCTCCGCGGCATGCGAGTCAAGCGGCTTGGCATAGCGGTAGCCTTGCGCGCAGGTGCATTAAGCGCGCCGATTCCGTCGTCGAGTTTCTGCAAAGACTACATGGTGAGCGCGATCGACTCGGCTTGGAGCATTGCAACCGTCGCGATCTGCTCGGCCGTCCGACTGAGTTGCTGACGGCGCTCGCCGTATCGTCGATTCTCTCCGCTTGGTTGCGCTCCGGCGACGACCACATCGACCCTTTGTGAAATCTGGAAGACCGATGTGACCGATTGCTTGACCGCGTCCGACACGACGGTCGAAGCCTCGCTGAGTGAGTGGCTCGTCGTTGCGAGTGCGTGCATATCGTCGTCGCGTATTCCGCAGCGGGCGTGGTCGAAGGCGGCCACGCTGACGGCGATCTCCATCTCCATGGTTTGGAAAGCGTGCGCTAATAGACCGACCTGATCGAACTCATCGATCACCACGCCCGCCTCGTCGAACCTCACTTTCATGGTCGAGATCACCCCGAGCGAAAGCCAGGACGGCTTGCCGGAACCTGGGCATTTGCTGGAGGGCAATCACATCCGCTGCGCCGGTTAACGAGGTGACCCGAAGTATGGCCTAAACCTCGGCGGCGGTTGAGGAAAGCCGCGCGGAGCAACGAAACAGGAAACCGGCTGCTTCGTGTTTCTTCGAATAGAAGGCCGCTGCTCGCTTTTGCTTGTGTCGTACAGTGAGAGAGCGTGGCGCGTTTATTTGCATGCGAAGCGCAGCCTATATGCAGTTTGGCTCTTGACTCGTCTGCGTTTTGGCCCGAACAATTCAATTCGGAGCGACCGCATCGCGCTCGATCAACGCGAAGCAGCGCGCTCATCCTCGTTCTTGAGAGGTAGATGTGAGCACCCTAGAAACGATTTGGGCTTTTCTCGCAACTCAAGGTCTGGCTTTCGGCATCAAGGTTATCGGTGCGATCGCCGCTTGGATCATCGGCCGCTGGCTCATTTCCGTCGCAAGCAAGTTCATGGAACGCATGTTCGAACGGGCCGGACGCATCGACGTCACCGTCGCGAAATATCTTGCGACGATCGTTAGCGGATTCTTGACCCTCGTCCTGATCCTCGCACTGCTGGGTATCTTCGGCATTCAAACGACGTCATTCGTCGCCTTGCTTGCCGGTCTCGGGTTGGCCATCGGGACCGCCTGGGGCGGGCTGCTCGCGCACTTCGCCGCCGGTGTTTTTCTGCAAGTGCTGCGGCCATTCAAGATCGGCGATTTCGTCACGGCCGGCGCGGTAACGGGAACGGTCAGCGAAATCGGCTTATTCTTCACGAAGATCGTCACACCCGACAACGTTGAAACCATTGTCGGCAACAATACGGTGTTCTCGGGAACGATTCAGAACTTTACGACGCTGCCGTTCCGCCGCGTCGAAGCCACCGCCACCATTGCCAACGGTGTCGACCCGCGGGATGCCATCGAACGGCTGCGGTCCGCAATCTCGGCGATCGCCAACGTCGAGAAGATACCCCCGCCGGATATCGAGATCCTCAGCTTCAGCCCCGAAGGCCCGGTGCTCGCGGTCCGGCCCTACACCCATACGGACCACTACTGGCAGGTCTGGTTCGATACGAACCGCACGATCGTCGACGTTTTCACGGCCGCGGGCTACCCCGTCCCCTTCGCCGAATCGGAGGTGCGGATGATCAACGTAGCCGACAACCATGCGGCGCGTCGAACCGTGGATACGGTGCGGGGCGAGCAAGGGGCTTCCGGCGCGCTGACGACGGAGGGGGCGGCGAGCGGATAGCGTCTTTTCCTGCCGGGGCTCGCGGGGTGGGCTCGCACAGCGGTCGAACGTACGGGCGTCTTGTCTATCGTGATCGAGCGCCCCCGCAACCGTGCCCGCGTTCCGGGCGTTCCTACGGACCGACCGTGCCGAATTCAGGTTTAGAGACGTTTCTCGCCGATCTGCGCGCCCCCGTCGAACGCGACCCCGCGGCCGACGGCTGGCTGGACGTGCTGCTGTCGTATCCGGGTTTTCACGCGATCACGGTCCATCGGTTCATCCACGCGCTGTGGCAGGCCAAAGTCCCGCTCCTCCCGCGGCTGCTCGCCGAGGTCGTGCATCGCGTCACTGGGATCGACATCCATCCGGGGGCCACGATCGGCCGCAGCTTTTTCATCGACCACGGTACGGGCGTCGTCATCGGCGGCACGGCGGTCATCGGCGATAACGTCACGCTTTATCAAGGTGTCACGCTAGGCGGAACCTCGCTCCAGCACACCAAGCGACATCCGACGCTGGGCAATAACGTGACGGTGGGCTCGGGTGCCGCCATCTTGGGCGATATCACGATCGGCGACAATACCAAGATCGGGGCCAACTCCGTCGTCGTCAAGGACGTGCCGCCAAATTCGACCGTTGTCGGCATCCCCGGCCGGGTGGTTCTGCAGGACGGAAAGCCGCTGGCGCCACCGAATCCGCGCCCGCACGTCGATTTGCCCGATCCCAACGCACCGCTGCTGGCGGCGTTGGCCGACCGGATCGAAGCGCTCGAAGAGCGCCTTGCCCAACGCGAGAAAGCCGCCGATGTCTCTCAGGCTCTATAACACCCGAACGCGGACGGTCGAACCGTTCGCGCCGCTGCGCGACGATCACGTCCGGATGTACGTGTGCGGCCTGACGCCGTCCGCGGAAGCGCATCTGGGCCACGCGCGGTCGTTTCTGTTCTTCGACGTGTTGCGGCGGTATCTGGAGTTCCGCGGCTACCGCGTGACCTTCGTGCGCAACGTGACCGATATCGACGACCGCAGCATCGCCCGGGCGCGCGAAACCGGCGAGTCGTGGTCGGCGATCATCGGCCGCCACTTCGATTCGTTCACCGCCTCGATGCGGCGCTTGAACGTGCGCGAGCCCGATGTCGAGCCGCGCGCAACCGGGTACATCGAACCGATCGTGAGCATGATCGGCGAACTCGTCGCCGGCGGCTTCGCCTACGTCACCGGTGACGGCGTCTATTTTGCGGTCAAGAAGTTTCCGCGCTACGGTGCGCTCTCGCATCACAATATCGATGAACTCTTGGCCGGCGCGCGGATCGCGGTCGACGAACAAAAACACGATGCGCTCGATTTCGCGCTCTGGAAATTCGCCAAACCGGGTGAACCGTCGTGGGAATCTCCGTGGGGCGCCGGCCGGCCGGGCTGGCACATCGAGTGCAGCGCGATGTCGCGCGCGCTCTTGGGCGAGCCGTTCGATATTCACGGCGGCGGATTCGATCTAGTGTTTCCGCACCACGAAAACGAGATTGCCCAGAGCGAATCGCTGATGCCGGCGCCGCCGATGGCGAACGTGTGGATGCACGGCGGCCTGCTGATGTTCGACGGCAAGAAGATGTCGAAGTCGCTGGGCAATTTCGAGCCGCTTTCGGCGTTGCTCGAACGGCACGACCCGCAGGCGATTCGGCTGTTGTTTTTGCAGACCGGTTATCGCAAGCCGATGAATTTCACCGAAGACGCGATCACCGGCGCGACCGCAGCGCTCGACAGCCTGCGCAAAGCGTACGGGAAACTCGGCGAGGGCATCGGCGACCCCGGCGTGTTGGCGGAATTCGAGCGGCGTTTCTTCGCTGCGCTCGACGATGACGTGAATACCGCAGGCGCGTTGGGCGTGCTGTTCGATGCCGCCCGGGACCCGCGAGTGCGCGGCCCCGAAGCGATCGCCTTCTTCGACACCGCTCAAGAGCTGTTCGGGATCGCGGGCGCATTCACGGCCCGGCCGCAAGCGCAGTTCGACATTTTCGATGAAGGGTTCGTCGCGCGTCTCGCGGCGGCGCTGGGCGACGCGATGCATCTCAACGGACACTCGCCGGAAGCCGCGATCCATACCGTGATCGAAGCGCGTCATGCCGCGCGCAAAAGCCGCGACTTCGCGCTCGCCGACCGGCTGCGCAAGGCGCTCGCCGCGCAGCGCATCGTGCTGACCGACAAGGGCGACGGCACGACGACGTGGTCGGTCGAGTAACGCCGCGCCCCGAACGTCGCGGTCCGCGGTTGGACCTCGACGACGTGGTCTACGGCGTCCACGCGGTTAACGAAGCATTGACGGCGGGCGAGCAGCTGCGGCGGATTCATATCGGCGACGACCGCAAACGCGATCCGGCGTTACGCGGCCTGCTCGAACGCGCGCGCGAACTGGGCGTCGCCGTGCGGTTCGAGCATCGCAGCTTCTTTGCGGCCTTTCCTTACAAAGCGCATCAGAGCGTGGTGGCCTTCGGTCCCCCGTTCGACTACGTTACGCTCGATGAAGCGCTCGCGCTGCGTCCGCAGGGCAAACCCGGTTTGTGGGTCATCCTCGATCACGTCACCGATCCGTACAATGTCGGGGCGATCATCCGCAGCGCCGAAAGCGCGGGTGCGACCGCGCTGATCTTGCCCGAACGGCGCGCGGCCGGCGTGAACGCCACGGTTCGCAAAGCGGCGGCCGGCGCGACGGCGTACCTTCCAATCGCGCGCGTCGCCAACGTCGCCCAGTCGATCCGGGTGATGAAGAAGGCCGGGGTGTGGATCGCCGGCGCGGCGCTCGTCCCCGCAGCCGTGCCGTATACGCAGGCGGATTTCGCGCGCGATCTGGCGCTCGTCATCGGTTCCGAGGGAGCAGGTCTCTCCGCGCTGGTGCAGCGCGAATGCGATTATCTCGTGTCGATTCCCATGGCGGGCAGGATTGCTTCGCTCAACGCGTCGGTTGCCGCCGGCGTCTTGCTGTACGAGGCACTGCGTCAACGGTGTCCGGATGGTGTACCGGGGCAGAGCGGCACCCCGTAAGCGCAACGGCAGGGGATCGCTGCGACCTCGAGCGGAGAGAGAAACGCAGGTGTCGTGCTAACTTATGGGCACGAACGCGTCGTCGGTGATTAGCTCCTGCGAATTTGGATAGCTTAACAGTACGGTCCGGCTTGCTCAACGCACGGCTCCGCCGGTTTGACGAAAGCGAGGAAGCAGCGTTGACGACGTCAGGACGCCTGAATCGGTCGTATCGCAAGTCGTACCCGCAGTCGAGTAAAGCGGTGGGGAGGGCACGGCGCGATGTCGTGGCCTTCGCGCGGGCGTGCGGATTTCGCGGTCAGTCCCTCGACGATATCGAGGTTGCCGTTGGTGAGGGGTTGGCCAATGCGGTCGAGCACGGACATCGCGAGGAAGGCGTCTTCGAGGTGACGGTTTCCCGCAATACCGAGGCACTGACCGTCGAGATCAAAGACAACGGCGGCGGCTTCGATCATGGAACGGTCTGCGCCCATGCCGGGCCGCCCACCGAAGCGCTGCGCGGCTTTGGCACGTTCATCATGCGCGAAGTCATGGACGACGTGAAGTACAGCGAGCTCGGCACGCGGCTGAAGCTCATAAAACGGTTGCCGGTGGTGAAAGGGAACGAAAAAGGAAGCGAGCGTTCGGTGCTGCGCGCTTGATCTCGGCTCGCAGGTCTGACCGCCCTTGCTCAAAAAAGCGGGCGCAACCAAACTCGTTCTTCTGAAATAGGAGCTATTCATGATGCGTCTTATCGCCGCCGCGATCGCCTGCGTCTTCATCAGCGGCTTCAGTGGCGGGATCGCCTCCGCCAAGCAGTGTCGCGACGCCAGCGGCAAGTTCACGAAATGTCCGCCGATGAAGTCCTCGGCCAAGCACTGTCGGGATGCCAAGGGCAAATTCGTGAAGTGCTCGTCGATGAAAAAGATGTAAGCACCTGGCCGCACGGGTGCTTTTTCGTGCTTGGGTGACATCCGGCACCCTCGCCGCCGCTTGGCGGACGAGCGGTAGCCGGGTCCGAGAAGCGCGATTCGGGTCACACTTGGCCGCTTGGCGTCCGGTCGCGGAACCAGTCGACCGGCCGCCTGAGCGCAACGGAATGGACGTTTGGCCCAGATGTTCCCTTGCTGTCCTTGACGGTCTTGCAGGAGTCTCCTATACTTATTCGGATGTGCGCGGCCCGACGGGCTCCGGCCCGCGTCTTCGCGCACATCGGATCCCGAAAAATGAGGCAGAACTGCATGGGGCTTTCCCAACCCTCCGCCGATGTGCTCGACTACCACGAGCGCCCGGACGAGGATCTCGTTTCCGCAGCGAAATCCGGCGACAATCTTGCGATGGAGTTCTTGCTTAACAAGTACAAGAATTTTGTGCGCATCAAAGCCAAGAGCTATTTTCTTATCGGTGCGGACCGCGAGGACATCATCCAAGAAGGGATGATCGGGCTGTACAAGGCCGTTCGTGACTTCAAGGCGGATAAACTGTCGAGTTTTCGCGCCTTCGCCGAGCTGTGCATCACGCGGCAAATCATCACCGCGATCAAGACGGCGACGCGCCAAAAGCACATTCCGCTCAATCAGTACATCTCGCTCAACAAGCCGATCTACGATGAGGACAGCGAACGAACGCTCCTCGACGTGATGCCGTCGCAGAAGACGTCGGATCCCGAAGAGTTGGTGATCAACCAAGAGGTATCCGAAGACATCAAGGAGCGCATCCAAGAGAATCTGTCGGATCTCGAATCGCAAGTGCTCCTTTCATATCTCGAAGGCAAGAGCTATCAAGAGATGGCGCGCGACCTCAACCGTCACGTGAAATCCATCGATAACGCATTGCAGCGCGTCAAGCGGAAGATCGAGAAGAATCTCTCGGAGATCGAACTCCCGTAGGCTTCGGCCGCGCGATGATTACCGAAGGCCCGCGGCGGATTCGCGGGCCTTCGGTTTGTCGTTGGTTCGCCGCGTCCGGTGCAGGCGTCACGCGGAGTGAGCTGCGCGACGATCCTGTCGTGGAGGTCCTCGCGGCCTTCAGCAGACCTATGACGATGCGGCACGGCTCTGCCGATGCCTGGTGCAGGCCGGCCAGCCCACGACCGCCACACCGCCGCGAATGCAGGCGTCCAGCCAACTCGACGTGACGACTCGGACGGACCCCGCAGCGGTCATAGCTTTGAGGCTTGCCCCGTTGCAGCGCACAAGCCGGCACTCGGGCGCGCAAGCCGGCACTCGGACGCGCAAGCCGGCACTCGGACTCGAACCGAGGACCTACGGTTTACAAAACCGTTGCTCTACCGACTGAGCTATGCCGGCCGACCTTGCTCCGCGGGTTTTCGCCGAAGCCGGCGCCATTCGCTTCTTCGCCGGCGCCGGCTGGGGCGTCCGCTTCCTCGATCGCCAAAGAAAAAGAGCGTCACGAACAAGGTGACGCTCTCGAACGAACTCGGTCGGGTCGGGACTTATTCTCGGCGAGCCTCGCCGTAACGGCAAACTGCGCGAATTTCTCCGCCGGCGGTAGTGAACAAGAATCGGTACGCAGCGCTTCGTGTTGGAAGGTCGATCACGTCGTGTCCAACTCCGTAAAGGCTTGAGGAGAGTGTGATCGTAAAGGCCGCGGCGCCGCAAGTCAATCTGCTCCCGTCGGCCGGGCTGCGCAAACTTGAGTGCAGCGACGAAAACTTTACATGAACGCCTTCAATCAGCAAACATCCATCGAACACCGATGCCGCCGGCCGCCAAGGGTCACGAGCTACTTTTGCGCCGCCTTGCTTAAGGCGCGAAGTAACTCCCTTAAGTGATAGATTATTCGGACGTATTGACGACGATCGTTGAAATTTGAATGGCGCCGCCGGCATCGAATGACGCTGTTAAAAAAGATAGCTCGTAGGAGATAGCGCTATCGCGCATTGAGCAGCATGGTCACCGGCAAGGGCGCGCGGACCGCAAAGCTGATCATCGGGCGGCCGGTCATCGCGGCGCCGATGTCCCGGCGCGTCGCTCGCACCGCTTCACGTGCCGAGCACCAAGCGTGCATCTTGTGTCGCCGGCCAATCGAAATCGCAACCGCGCTAGTGCTGCACGGGACCGGTGCTTTCGAGCACAAGGACGAGGCGTCGGCAGGGTCGCTCGGAGAGGACGCTGATCTGTATTAAGCCTTCGCTCACCACACGCGGAGTTGGAGAAATTGCTGTTCCGGGTGCCGATAGATACGGCATTAGCTCCGCTGTGCGAACGCATGCCTAAGCCGCACAGCGACCTTATTTTTTAACTTTTACTCATCGTACTCGCCGACGTCTTGGGCTGTGAGCCGATTTACAGTCGCGCCGGCGCGCGAACATTGGAAGGGTTCAACGACTATGGCGCTGGTGAAAAGCTCTCGCATCGGAAATTCGGTCAGCAAACCGACGCAGCCCGAACCGCAAAATTCCCGCAACGCCTCGGCGGAGATCGAAAAGCGGCGGGCGCGCAACGTCGCCCGGCAACAAAAGGCGGCGGAACGTATTGCCGCCGCGACATCGCAGCTCGCGAGCGGGATCGCCGAGGGCAGCGCTGCTTCCGAAGAACTCCGGCGCTCGATGGATCAGATTGCGGCCGGCGCACAGGAATCCGCGACGGCGTCGCACGAGTCGATGCAAGCGGTCGTTGCGATCGGTGGGCAAATCTCGCGCGCCAAGGACGCCGCTGAGGCATCGGTCCAGAAGACCGACGTGCTGCAAGAACTCATCGTAAGCGTGCGGGCCCAAATCGCGGAATCGATCGGAAAGATCGGCCAATCCGCCGTGCGGCAAAAAGCGTCGGGGCTGCAGGTCGAGGAGCTGGAGAAGCAAGCCGCAGCGATCAGCGAAGTCGTCAAGGCCGTCGCTCGCATCGCGGACCAGACAAACTTGCTGGCGCTCAACGCGGCGATCGAAGCCGCGCGCGCGGGCCAGCACGGCAAAGGCTTTGCCGTCGTTGCCGACGAGGTGCGCACGCTTGCCGAAACCTCCGAAAAAAGCGCGCGCGATATCCAAGAGATGATCGGTCAGATCCAAAGCGAGGTCAAGCTCATCGCCGAGGGCATCGCGAAGTCAGCGGCGAGTTCGGCTGCGGAAGTCGAACGGGCCAAGACCGTCAGCGCGCAGTGCGACAGCGTTGTCGCCGACATGAAGCTCGTCACGGATGGCGGCCGCGAGATCGCGAAATCGTGCGGCGAAGCGGACCTAGCTTCGCGCGAAGCGCAGAAGGGCTCCGAGGCCATCGCCGCGGCCGCTGAGGAACAGAGCGGCGCTTGCGAAGAGGCCGTGCGGACCGTTCAGCAGCAGATGACGGCGCTTTCCCAGAGCGAAACCGCGGCCGAAGAGCTCTCGACGTTAGCCGACGAACTCAAGAACAGCAGCAACATCTCCAAGAGCATGGAAGATGTCTCGTCGGCGGCCGAAGAGCTTTCATCCGCCGTCGAAGAAATCAACCGTGCTGCCGCCGAGATCATGACGGCCATCGAACAGATTTCCAAAGGCGCCCAAACGCAGGGCGCTGCGGCGCAGCAGTCCGCCGCGGCGATCGGCCAGATCGAGAAGAACACGCAGTTCAATCTCGAGCGGGCCGGCGCGACGATGGAGAAGGTCACCGAGTTGAGCAGCCTGCTCAACGAGGCGCAAACCGGCGTTCAGTCGTTGGTCGACGGTGTGCTGGCCTCGGTCGAGTCGAGCAAACAGTCGGGCGAGCAGATCGTCGCGCTCGACCAGATCAGCCGGCGCATCGACAAGATCGTCGACTCGATTACGACCGTGTCGATCCAAACGAACATGCTCGCAGTGAACGGTTCGGTCGAAGCGGCACGAGCCGGAGAATTCGGCAAAGGGTTCGCGGTGGTCTCCACCGACATCCGCAACCTCGCGCGCGACAGCGCCGAAAACGCCGAGCGGATCAAAGACACCGTAAAGGCGATCCAAGATCAGATCGGCATCGTGCGGCTCGACCTGCGCGAAATCGGCGAATCCGGTTTGCAGCAAGCCGAACAAAATAAGCTCATCACGGTCAAACTGGGGACCACGGTTTCCGACATGGCGATCGTGCTCCAGAACAACAAAGATACGGTCGCCGGGATGCAGATCATTCAAGACGCGATCAAACAAGCGCAGGCGGCAGTCGAACAGATCGCGGCCGCGACGACGCAAGCCGCGCGCGCGTCGGGTGAAGCCGCGACGGCCGCCACGCAGCAGTCCAAGAGCGCCGAAGACCTCGCTTCCGCGATCGAGGAGATCGCTTCGCTGGCCGAAGAGCTGCAAGGCGCGGCCTAAGATGACCGATCAAGATCTGTCGCTCGAGTCGACCGCTCGCCAATTCGTGAGTTTCGGCGTCGCCGGCGAGATGTTCGCCGTGCCGCTCACCCTGGTCCACGAAATCATCCGCTACCCCGATATCGTGCGCGTGCCGCTCGGTGCGGCGTCGCTCGAGGGGCTGGGGAATCTGCGCGGAACGGTGCTGCCGATCCTGAGTCTGCGCCGCATGCTGGGCGCGGCGGATGTCGAGCACGACGATGCCACGCGGGTCGTCGTCCTCAATGCCGATGGACGCCCGGTCGGCGTCGTCGTCGACCGGATGGCGAACGTCGTCACCGCGGAGCCCGACCGCATCGAATCCGCCGATTCGATCCGCTCGACCATTGCCACCGACTTGCTGACCGGCGTGATCAAGAACCGCGACGGTGAGTCGATGGTGATGATTCTCGATGCCGGGATGCTGATCCGGCGCGAGTTCGCGGCGGTCACGGAAGTCGCCAAATCGAGCGACACCACGGCCGCAGCACCGGCAGCGGCGGGCGGCGAACGCGAGGGCGCTGAAGCCGCCGCCGAAATCCAACTGGTAAGCTTCGCCGTCGCCGGCCAGGAATACGCGCTGCCGATCGAATCGGTTGCGGAAATCGTGCAGATCCCGCCCAGCGTGACGACCGTCCCCAATTGCGGCGCGCACGTTTTGGGCGTGATGACCCTGCGCAACCGGCTGCTGCCGCTGGTGAGCCTGCGCCGGATGTTCAATCTGCCCGACGTCGAGCTCAACGAATCGAACAAGATCGTCGTCGTGACGCTGGGCCACGGTGTTTCGGTCGGGATCGTCATGGACAGCGTGCGCGAAGTCTTGCGCGTCAGCCGTTCGGTCATCGACGCGATGCCCGAAATGCTCACGCGGTCGGGCGACGCGAGCGACATCACGTCGATCTGCCGGTTAGCCGGCGGCAGCCGCCTGGTGTCGGTGCTTTCGGCCCAGCGGCTCTTCGACGTCGACGAGTTCCGCCAAATCGTCGCCGGCGCCGAGGATGAAACCGAGCAGCTGAGGGCGGAGGCGTCCGAACACGCGAGTGCGGCAACGGACGACGAAGAACAGCTCGTGGTCTTCCGGGTGATGGAAGAAGAATACGCGGTCCCGATCGAGTCCGTGCAAGAGATCGTGCGCGTTCCCGATGAGCTGATCCGCGTTCCCAAGACGCCGGACTTCATCGAGGGCGTCGTCAACCTGCGCGGCGCGGTGCTGCCCGTCCTCGACCAGCGGCGTCGCTTTGGGCTGCCGTCCGTCGAGCGCAACGATCGCCAGCGCATCGTGGTGTTCGCCGTCAAGGGGTTGCGTACCGGATTTATCGTCGACAGCGT
The DNA here is from genome assembly GCA_050012475.1 of Candidatus Velthaea sp. Lineage (GTDB taxonomy): Bacteria > Vulcanimicrobiota > Vulcanimicrobiia > Vulcanimicrobiales > Vulcanimicrobiaceae > Velthaea. Next base: position 84,667 of record JBEKHC010000003.1, on the reverse strand, counting down.
CTCGCAAGTGATGCGGGTGCCGGCGAATCTCATCGGACGCGCGCCCGAACTCTCCGAGGAACAACGCCGCCTGATCCGGCGCGTCGTCAACCTGGCGGAGCAAAAGCGCATGATCTTGATGCTCGAAGTCGATCAGATGCTCGACATCGGCGAACTCAACGAACTCGTGGAGGCCGCTGCCGCGTAGGCAGCACACCATGGCGCGTACGAAGATCCGGGTGCTCGTCGTCGATGATTCCGCATTGATGCGCAAACATCTGCGCGAGCTCTTGACGGAAACGGGAGAGTTCGAGGTAACCGTGGCGCGCGACGGGTGCGACGCCATCGACCTGTTGCACAAGGTCGATCCCGACGTTATTACCCTCGACGTCAATATGCCCGAAATGGACGGCTTGACGTGTCTTGCCCGCATTATGACGGAGCGGCCCAAACCGGTAGTGATGGTCTCGTCGCTCACCGAACGCGGCGCCGAGATCACGTACGAAGCGCTCGCGCTGGGTGCGATCGACTACATCCCCAAACCCGACGGCACCGTGTCGCTGACGCTGCGGAATTCCTCGGCGCAGATCATTGCTAAGGTGCGAGCAGCCGCGGGAGCGCGCGTCACGCGTATCCGCGGCTTGGGCGACCGGCTGCGCGCGGAAAACGCGCGCTTGGGCGTCGCGACGGCTGCCAAGCCGGCGCGCCGGACGCCGCGGGTATCGAGCGACGTCGCTGGACTCGTGCTCGTCGGCGTCTCGACCGGCGGACCGCGCGTTCTCGAACAGATCCTGCCCGATTTAGCCGAGGACTTTCCATGGCCGGTCTTGGTCGCGCAGCACATGCCGCGCACGTTCACCGGAACGTTCGCGCGCCGGCTGGACGCGCTGTGCCGGCTCGCGGTCGACGAAGTGGTCGACCGCTGCCCGTTGCGCGCCGGGCGTTGCTACATCGGACGCGGCGATGCGGACCTCGTCGTGCTCAAGCGGGGCGGCGAACTCATCGCCGCGACGGTTCCCAGCGACGCGTCTCGTCTCTGGCATCCCAGTGTCGCACGTTTGCTGGAATCGGCGTTCGCCTGCGTCGCTCCCGAAAGTCTGGTCGGGGTAATGCTTACCGGTATGGGCGACGACGGCGCCGAGCAGATGGCCGAACTGCACCGCAACGGCGGACGCACGATCGCCGAGGCCGAGTCCACGGCCGTGGTGTTCGGCATGCCGGGCGAACTCGTTGCGCGCGGCGGCGCCGACGAAGTACTGCCCGGGTATCAGATCGCCCAGAAGCTCAACCGCTGGCTGCCCGCCGAGACCGATCGTCGTTCCGTCAGCCGGTCCGGCAGCTGATGCCGCTCAAAAAACCGCAAAGCCCGGCAGCGTCCGCGCCCGCGTCTGCGGAGCCGGACGTCGCAGAACTTCTCGCCGGCCTAACGAATCCGGACGCCGGCCGTCGCCGCAGCGCGGCGCGCGGTTTGGCCCAACATCCACAAGCGGCGAACGCGCTGGGAAACGCCGTGGCGGCCGAAGCGCAGGAAAGCGTGCGGGAAGCGATCTTCACCGCGCTCATCCGGATCGGAACGAACGACGCGGCGGCTGGCCTCCTGCCGTTGCTCGAGAGCGAGGACCCCGGACTGCGCAACGGCGCGATCGAGGCCCTCAAAACGATGCCCGATGCGGTCGCCAAACACATTGACGAGATCTTCTCGGGTCCGGTTGACGTGCGGATCTTCGGCGTCGAGATTCTCGCTGCGCTCGCGCATCCGCAAAGCGCGCAGTGGCTGCTGCGTATCATCGCCGAGGATCGCGAACTCAATGTCTGCGCCGGCGCCGTGGACGCCCTCGCCGAGTGCGGCGATGCGAGCGCCGTGGCGCCGCTGCGCCGGCTGCTCGAACGTTTTCCCAACGAACCGTTTCTCGAATTCTCCGTGAACGACGCAATCGCGCGAATCATGAACGGCTGAAAGGTGCGCCCGGCATGGTCAGTGGAAACGTGACCGACTTTTCCGAGCCGGCGCTCGACTTCGTCATCACGACCGAGGAGTTTCTGCGCTTCCGGGATTTCTTCTATCAGAAGACCGGCGTGCAGTTTAGCGAGGCCAAGCGCTATTTTGTCGACAAGCGCATCGCCGAACGCGCGCGAGCGAATGACAGCGAAACGTTCCGTCAATATTTCATGCTCCTGCGCTTGGAGAAAACCGGCACCGAGCTGCAGCAGCTCATCAATCTGCTCACCGTCAACGAAACCTCTTTCTTCCGCGAAAGTTATCAGCTCGATTCGCTGGTGCGATTCGTCCTGCCGCAGATCGCGGCGCGCAAGCGGCCAGGCAACGCGATTCGCATCTGGTCGCTGCCGTGTTCGACGGGTGAAGAACCGTACTCCATCGCGATGTCGATGCTGGATGCGTGGCCGCGTTCGGACGAGTTCGAGATCGAGATCTCGGGATCGGACGTCGACACGCGCGTGCTCGCCGACGCGCGAGCCGGTATCTACGGCGAACGCTCGCTGCAGCATGCGTCCGCCGATATCCGCGCACGCTATTTCACGCGCCTGCCGGGCAATCTCTATCAGATCATCCCCGAATTGCGCGAATCGATCGAGCTTTTCCAACTCAACATCAGCAACAAAGCCGAGATGTCCCGCTTTCGCAACCTCGATGTCATCTTTTGCCGCAACCTGCTCATCTATTTCGACGATCTGTCGCGCCGCGAAGCCGTCGAATCGATCTACGAGAGCTTGGCGCCCGGCGGATTCGTCTACCTCGGCCATTCGGAGAGCATGAGCCGCATGTCTTCACTGTTCACCCCCCGGCGTTTAGGGGATTGCATCGTGTACCAACGACCGCCAGAGGCCAACTAAACGGAAATGATGTCATCAACACCCAACCTCGATCGCGCGCAGCGCCGCGTGCTCGTCGTCGACGATGCGCGCACCGTGCGTCTGTACTATCGCGGCATTCTCGAAAGCGCCAACATCGACGTTACCGAGGCGGCGAACGGCTTGGAAGGCCTGGAGCGTGCCGCGGAAGCACTTCCCGATCTGCTCGTCGTCGACATCAATATGCCCAAGATGGACGGCTACTCGATGCTCCGGGCGATGCGCGCCGCGGAGAGCACGCGCAGCATCCCCGCGATCATGATCAGCACTGAGGCCGAAGAGCGTGACGCGCAGCGCGGCTATGAAGCGGGCGCGAACGTCTATCTGGTCAAGCCCGTGCGCCCGGATCAGCTGCGCTCCCTGGCGCAGCTGCTGATGGGAGTGGCCCCCGCATGAGTGCGCTGCTCGATCAATTCGTGGAAGAAGCCGGCGATCTGCTCGAAGCCGCCGGAATCGCGCTCTTGGCGCTCGAGCGCAATCCGGCGGATCAACGCGCCGTCAACGACTTATTTCGCTCGGTCCACACCTTGAAAGGAACCTCCGCACTCTTCGACTTCCCCGCGCTGACCAAGCTCGTTCACGCCGGCGAGGACGTGCTCGACGCCGTTCGCGAGGGCACGGTCGCCGTGAGCGGCGAGCTGGTCGATTTGCAGCTCGAGGTGCTCGACCTGCTGCGCAGCTGGATCGATGCGGTTCGCGAAACCGGCCGGCTGCCCGACGACGCGACGACGCGCGCCCGCGGTCTGGTCGCACGGTTGGAAGATGCCAAGGCCGGCGCCGGAGCCGTGGTTGAGCCGGCCGCCTTTCCGGCTGCCACGGTCGCGACCGGCACGGCCGATTGGCTCGCGAACGTAGCCGAAGCCGACCGCATGACGGCGTTTCGCGCCGCGCTGAAGGACCGCGTCGGCGTGATCGCCATCGATTTCCAACCGGATACGGAATGCTATTTCCGCGGTGAAGATCCGCTGCTCACCTGCCGCGGCGTTCCCGAGTTGCTCGCGCTGCAGATTCGCGCGTGCGGGCCCGAACCCGCGCTCGACGATTTCGATCCCTACCAGTGCCGGCTGCGCTTCGGCATGTTGAGCACGGCGCCGCGAGCCGAACTCGAGCACCTGTTTCGCTACGTGATGGATCAAGTTCGGTTTACGGAGCTCGACCCGGAGGTGCTCGTCGTCCCCGCGGGCCTCGAGGTCGAGGATCCCGCCGCGCTCCAGTTTTCCGAACGCTGCGCGGGCTTGATCGCTGACGGCCGGTTGGCCGAACTGCGCGCGCAGGCCCTGACGCTGCTGGATTCGCTGGACGCGGGCCGGCGCGCGGCGTCTGCGCTGCGCTGGCTCGTCGCCGTCATCGACGTCGCCGCGGAACGCGCGGATTGGCTGGCCCGCTTGGGACGGGCCGTCGGCGGCACGGATCGGGACCGGCGCGCACTCGCTGATTTGGTGGCGCGGGTGGTTCAAGAACAGCGCCGCATCCTCGCCTTGCCTGCGTCCGACGCGGTGACGTTGGCGGGGCGGATCGCTTCGGTCGGCCGCACGTTCGCGAACGTCGCCGCCGCGCAGGGTCGCGCGGACGCCGCGGAGCGGCTCGCCGTGGCCACCGCCGACGCGCTGCAGGCGGGCGATGCGCGGGCGCTCTTCAACGCCGCGGACGTGCACTTCCCGGGCGGCCGCAAGGACCCGCCGCCCGAACCGGGCGCAACCGCCCCGGCCTCCGGCAAAGGTGAACCCGATGGGCGCGACGGCCGGCGCGTGCTCAAAGTCGATCAGGCCAAGGTTGACCGGCTCATGGCGCTCATCGGCGAGCTGGTGGTGGCGAAGAACGCACTCCCCTTTTTGGCCCGGCGCGCCGAACACGTGCACGGCTCGCGCGAGATGAGCCGCGAGATCGGCCAGCGTTACAGCGTGATCGATCGGCTGGCCAACGAGATGCAGGAAGCGATCATGGAAGTGCGCCTGCTGCCCGTGTCCGAAGTGTTCGCGCGTTTCCCGCGGCTCATCCGCGATCTGTCGCGCAAGCTGGACAAGCAGATCGAACTGGTGCTCGAGGGCGAGGACACGCAAGCCGACAAGAACATCATCGAACTGCTCGGCGATCCGCTCATCCATGTCATCCGCAATGCCGCCGACCACGGCATCGAGCCGCCCGACGCGCGGATCGCTAAAGGCAAGTCCGCCCACGGCACCATCCGGCTCAAAGCAATGCAGGAAGGTGATCTGGTCGTCATCGAGGTTTCGGACGACGGACGCGGCGTCGACACCAAGCGCGTCGTCGCGAAGGCGCTCGAACGCGGGCTCATCGATGCCGACACCGCTGAGCGCATGTCGGCTGCGGAAGCCGCAAACTTGATCTTTCATCCCGGCCTGTCGACGACCGACGCCGTTTCGGATTTGTCCGGCCGCGGGGTCGGAATGGACGTGGTGCAGACCTCGATTCGCGACGCCGGCGGAACGGTCGCGGTGACGTCCCAAGTCGATGCCGGAACCACGGTGCGGCTGGCGCTGCCGCTGAGCATGGCCGTGATGCGCGTGATGACGATCGAAACCGCGGGGACGCTCTACGGCGTTCCCATCGATCTGATCGCCGAGACCGTTCGCGTCGACGCTGCGGACATTCACTGCGTCAAGCAAGCGGAGGCGTTCATGCTGCGCGACACCATCGTTCCGCTGGTGCGCTTGCGGCGGCTGCTGCGCTTACCGACGGTGCCGCAAGAACGCGAAGCCGTGCTGGTGCTGCGCATGCGCGGCGGACTCGTCGGGATGGTCGTGGACCGCTTCGACGAGCACATGGACATCATTCTCAAGCCGCTCGAAGGCATTCTGGCCGGGCTCAAGGGGTTCGCCGGAACGGCGTTGCTCGGCGACGGCCGCGTGCTGATGATTCTCGACGTCAAGGACCTGGTGTAAGCATGCCTTTACAGTTCGAGCAGGACGAGATTTGGTTGATCGACGCCTGCGGCGCCGAGGAAGCTTTGGAGCTGGTCGACTTACTCTCGCGCCCACAACGGCCGAAAATAAATCTGAGTAGGTGTTCGTACCTCCATGCAGCGTTGCTGCAGACGGTACTGGCCTATAAACCCGCCATTTCGCAAGGTCCGACCGAACCGTTCCTCGAGCGCTGGATCGTGCCCATGCTCGCAGCGGAGACCGGCTCGGCGTGAGGACAACTCGGTAATGAAAACGATCATGCTCGTCGACGACTCGGCCACCATGCTCATGAGCATGGAAGCGCTGCTGAAAAAAGCCCAATTCGGCACGCAGACCGCCAAGAGCGCCGAGAGCGCATTGGATCTGCTCAAAGCGGGCGCGAAGCCGAGCCTGATCATCACCGACCTGAACATGGGCGCCATGAACGGCATCGACCTGATCCGCGAAGCGCGCAAGATCCCCGCGCTGCGCTTCGTCCCGATGCTCATGCTCACGACCGAATCGCAAGCTGCACGACGAGCCGAAGCCAAAGCTGCCGGGGCCAGCGGCTGGCTGGTCAAACCCGTTGACGGCGCGGCACTGCTCTCGGTGCTGGGCCAGCTGTTGCCCGGCGGTGCGGGGTGAAGCGGTTTTTCCACGATCCGGAGTGCAGCGGCATCCTCATCGGGGGTGTCGCCCTGATCATGACGGCCGCGGCGACGCTCGGCGGGCAATGGCTGAGTCTGTTCTTCGGTGCGGCCATCACCGTTGCGGCGGCGATCGTGTACCACCGCACGCCGTCGCCCTCGGGCAGCCAGTCCCACGTCGCGGACGCGGTGCAAGCGCCGCCTAAAGAGCTTGCGGCTCCGGTAGCGATCGCCGAAGCGAACATCGAGCCGCCGCCGGTGGAGGCGGTGGCCGCGCCGTTCGTGTTTGCGGAACCGGTCGTGCCGGCACTCTGCGAGCCCGTGCCGGCTCCTGACGGCCGCATCGTCGCCGTCGCCACGGAGTTGGGCGCTTCCGCGACGCTCACGGAAATCGTGCGCGCGCAGCTGCTGGGCGTGAACCAGGAGACCAGCAACGCTGCCTTTACGCTGGTCGAACGGCTCAAGAGCATTGACGGCGGGGTCGAAGCGATTCTCGAGGCGATCCGCACGTCGGTGACGGTTTCCGGAACGCTGGTTTCGCTGTCGAAAGACGAAGCGTTCTCCAAGCTTTTACAGATCGGCAGCGAAGCTGCGCGCGACTTCGCGCATCAGGCCGAAGACGTACAGAGCGGGCTCGCGGAGAGCGAGCAGCTCTTCCGGTTCATCGACGAGATCAAGGATGTCGCCGAGCAGACGAACATCTTGGCGCTCAACGCCTCGATCGAAGCTGCGCGCGCAGGCGAGGCCGGCCGCGCGTTCGGCGTGGTAGCGCGCGAGGTGCGCAATCTTTCCAATCGCTCGTCAGAACTCGCGAAACGAATCGCGGCCGGCACAAAGGCCACGCTGGTGGCCATCCAACACCGGTTCAACGGGCTGCTCGAGCGTTCGCGCGAGAACCAGCGCCAGTTAGAAGCCGCGCTGTCGGAAGAACTCAACCACCTGACCGATCAGCTCAGCCGGTTGATGGAAACGCAGGACGAAGCGATCAAAGACGTGCAGCAGCGCGGCGAGGACGTTGAGACACTGGTCATCGGTCTGTTAGCGAACCTGCAGTTTCAGGATGTCACGCGCCAGCACATCGATCACGTGGTCGAGACCCTGCGCGCGCTGGACGCGCACAATGAGGCCTTGCAGCGCTATCTGCTCGAACCCGACGGCGCCCTGCCCATTCCGCAGATTCAACCCGTGCTCGACAAGATGTACGGCCGGTACGTGATGGAGCAACAGCGCTCCAATCATACCGCGCTCACGGTCGGCGTCGCGGCATCGAGCGCCGACGGCGCGCCGCTCATCGAGCTGTTCTGATCGCACCGGCCGAACGTGCGCGGCGTCGCGTGGGGTTCGCGGCTGAACGAGGAGCGGCTTTGATTGCCAACGTATCTACGCGAGTCGACATCTTGGGTAGGTGGTCGAGTGGTTAAAGGCACCAGGCTGTAAACCTGGCCCGCGAGAGCGGTACGATGGTTCGAATCCATCCCTGCCCACCAAATGCGCAGCCGTCCTTCCTCTTTTCGGAATGGGCGGTTTTTGCGTGGGCGGCGCCGCAGGGTTTCCCGGGTGCGCCTCCCGGGGCCGCGCTCCTATCGGGAGGTGGCGCGGCCCGTCCCTGGCGGGCTTGACGTCCGGGCGGGAGGTGACGGTGCGGCTACGAAGCAAACCGAGGTCGTCAGCCGTGGGTCGATCGAGCGCGGGCGTTGCATAATGGTAATGCCCTTGCCTTCCAAGCAAGAGTTGCGGGTTCGATTCCCGCCGCCCGCTCCATCAAAGAAGCCCGTATTTACGGGCTTTTTCTTTTTACTGTCTCAGATAGGCAGGCCTCGGCAGGCCCGTTGTCGCCTATCTGTAGCCTATTTTCGCGATTTCTCGTGCAGCTATGGACTGATTTTGCGAGGCCGGAACAAGAACTGGCTGCCGCATCCCTGCCACGTTCCAGTACTCATTTTTCGATGGAGATGCCGATGAGAACGAGATCGTTTTCGATGGTCTCGCCTTTGATTTCGTAGTTCGCGACCTGCGGGCTACCCTTCTGGTAGATGAACCCACGACTCGCCTCGTTGTCGGTGCCCGGCAGCACAAACACATGCATGAACACCGTCGAGCCATCGGGACGTTCAGATCACCAGGATCGACCGCCTTCACCTCTCCCAACCGTACCTCATCGGACTGCGCGGAGACCTGCTTGTCGCCTTTGGCGTCGAGGTAGGCGAACTGGACGCGCGCAGTCACATAGAACATCGAACACTTCAGGCTCATCTTGCCAATCTGGTGAAGCGCCATGAGGGATCTCCTTCGTAGCTATGCAATTGTTTGAGAATCTGGCGCCGCCCGATGGTGCGCTCGATGAAGGTTCATGCGCGTCTCGGACTCTCTTCTGCGCAATACGTCTTAGCTTTTCTATTCATTGCGCTCTGTGACGATGCCGTATGGGCCGCCATCTTCTGGTTCTTGGCGTGAAATGTAGCCTGTTGCGATGAAGCCGTGCAAGCTGGACTAGCGGAGGCCGCAACGCCGACTCAGCTGGCTGTCATGACGGAGGCGCGGATATGACGCGCGAAGCGATCTGCTGGAGATTGCCGGGAGTGGCAAAGGAGCAGTCGCCGACGGAGCTTCGAGGTGACCTTGGAAGTCGCGGCATTTGGTTTCCAATGACGCCTACCCGTCGGGGAGCTTCTTGCAATCTCGGCGGGCTGCTGCCCAAAAAGCTACGAATCACAAAGGAGCTGACGTGCCAAATCAACGATTGGTTACGCGAGCGGGTCGCGTTCTTCTGCGAGCCATACTCGCGGCACTTTGTGCAGCGGCGGCGCTGGTTTTGCCGGCTGGTTCCGCCATCGCGTTCGACACCGGCCCGCATGCCGGCATCACGATCGACGCGCTGACGCGGGCCGGCTTCAACCGAAATGCGGCGGACGTCGTCCAGGTAGAGAATTGGCTCACTGACTATTACACGTCGTCGCCAACGATCGGCGGCGCGGCGAAATGCGATCTCGAGAAGCTGCACTTCGATGACGTCTTTTCGAGCGCCGACGTTGCGAACTACTGGGCGACCTTGGCGGCAAACACCAAAGCGGCCGCGAAGAAAGCTGAAGCGGACAACGACGTGTTGGAATTCTACGTCGTCCTGGGCATGTCGTTACACGTCGTGCAAGACTTTTACGCCCACTCTAATTGGGTGGAACAACACGCGCAGAGGAGTGGACGGTACGACACCACGACGTGGTTTCAGAGCTCGAATCCGGCCTCGGGTTTGTACACGGGTTGGTACGCCAACTGCCTCAACGTTCCGCAGGCGAACCATGTCCCACATGGCGGCTATACCTGGGGGCTGAACCATGACTCCGTCGTGCGGCCCAACTACGACCGGGCCTACGTTTATGCCTATGCAGCGTCGTATGAATGGACGAATAACGTACTCGACTGGGTCGGCAGCAGCTTCGCGACGAGGGTCAAGACGTACAACCCAACGCCCTCGGATGCGAGCGACCTGGTGCAGGATCAAAAAGCGTCCGTCTATGTATCGGAATGGATTCAGAATCCCCTGAATGAGAGCGATCTGGATGGCCATTGGAACGGCGAACGCAGCGGCTACGCCGCTGCGTTCGCTAAATTCACAGCGAGCTGGACGGGCTCGCACGACTCCGTCTTTGTTAAGGCGTTCAAGAACCTCAAGACGTACGAAACTTTGAGTAAGAATCTCTATTCCGGGCCGGCCAGCCAGCCGCCCTTGTTGAAAGCGTACCCGACCAGCGGAACGATCTTCGCGATGCGGACGCTGAGCGTCTATGCGAACTCGGCAATCACGGGAACCGATTCATACTACGGCCAGCTGGCGGCACGCAACACCGGGAATGGCGGCTATCACTACCGCGACGCTTCGCAGTATCACCGGCCGCGGACGAAGGTGCCGTGGTTGCAGCTAATCTTCGTGCCGTCGAGCCAGGGTTCCATCGATTTCGACTATGAGCTGTGGGACGAGTGGATCACCACCAATAACGACCTGGTTCCGATCAGAGGCAGCCAGAATGGTTTGCGGTTCACCTGCAGGACGAGTAACGCGTCCTGCACGGGAGACGTCTCGGGAGGCCCTTGGTCGTCGTCGAGCCCGTTCACAACTTCTGGAAGCGGCCGCAACGGCGTCAAGCTCCAGCTCTACTTTACCGCCGCGCCCGCCTCACCGTAGGTCCCGCCGCGCGCTCGCTTTTTCCTGGACTCCCAATGACCAGCTCGCCGGCTGTTCCGGTCTTGGGCCGCCGAGACGTCGGACCAGAAACCGCGGGCGCCGTCTGCGCGAGCGCCGTTTTACGGAAGCCCGCGCCGTACCGATCTAGCCGGAGCGAGGTCGCATTAGCGAAGGAGCCTTCAATGCAATGCTCTCGCCTTGCCGCTTTCCGGCCGACGCTCTTGATGTGCGCATTTGCTTTTATCGGCGCCGGTACTCGCAGCGGCATGTCTGTATTGCATCCGTCTAACACGATCGTCGATTCATCCGCGTTGGTGCAAACGGCGTGGAGTCAGGCGTGGAAGGAGGACGTGCGCAACGCTTTTACAGGCGCTGCTGACGGAGGATCCCTCCATGGAAACCTCATCGCGGACGCAAGCGGCGCCCTGTATGGCACGACTTCTGTTGTTGGCAGTGTGCGCCCCTGCCAACAAGGGTGCGGGGGTTGTTTTCAAGCTTACGCCGCCGTCAATTGCCAAAACGAGCTGGACGTTAAGCGTACTTCATTTGTTCACTGGCGCCAGTGGTGATGGCTGGGGTGTCCCGCCGGCCTCATAGAGGATGGGCATGGAGCACTTTACGGCACACTTCGTACGGCGCTGGAACCGGTTGTGATGGCGTGTCCCCAGAAGCCAGCCTACTGATGGACAGGTGCGGAGCTTTGTACGGCGCCACCGCGGCAGGCGCAGGCACCGTTTTCCAATTGACTCCTTGGCGGTACGGTCGGCGACCCGACCATGACGTGCATCGCTCGCGCTCCAAAACTGCGTGCGTAGTGCCGTTTGAAGAAGGGTACCTCGAGGCGCCTTTGCGTTTGCCAGGATCGGCACGGTCCGTGAGGCCGCCAAGCGCGTTCGGCGCAGCGGCGCATCCGATCTTGACCGGCGTACTCGACCAGATCGAACATCAAATTAACCTTGAAATGAGACCATGTTGGCTGCTGACGGTTGCGGAACCCACGTAACATAAGGGGGGACTCTGATTTCCCGTGTCCTCGACACAAAAGGAACGACCCTGTGAAAGTGATCGGACAGTTCGCCCTTGCCGCTCTTCTCGTGTTGTACACGGGAACGCCGACTCTCGCCAACGGCGGCGGCGACATGGCTACGATGTACCGTCAAGGACTTCCGTTAGAGACGCTTCACGTCTTCACCGGCGAAGTTCCGACGAAACCCACCGAAGGACTCGTCCTGACCGACGAATATTGTACACCGGACGCGCAGGGTATGTCGCACTGCCTGAACCAGGTGAAGTTCCCGGACGGGCACATCGTCGTGTTCAAACACGATCACATGATGCACATGATACCCTGTATCGTTCCGGGCGATCATGCCTGGTTCGTCAAAGGCGCCGCGTCGGCGATGAAGATGCCGTAGGCCGGCAGTCGAGGCGTTCGTGCGCGGGCGCCGATGAGCGTGTGAACTTCGGTTCATGGCACTTCGGCGACCGCATGACGGCGAGTATTGTCGGACGCCTTTCACGGGCGGCACGATCTCTCCAGCTGACGAAAACCGCATTGACTGAGATAACCGCCAATAGATGTCGCGTTGGGGGCAGTTGCTTGCGGCCGGAACCGCGCAGGCTTCAAATGCGCGTGTGTTTGTTTCCGCCGTGGAGTTCGGCATGGACTTTCGCGGCATCGGACATAAATTGCCCGGCATGCTGCATGTGTGCGTGCGCGAGTAAAGCGAAGTGCGCGGCTTGTTCGTGAGCGCCGTGTGAATACTGCTCGGCGGCGCGCTCGCTGTAGTCCGCGGCCGTGCGCAGATGCGCCGCTGCGTTGGTGTGGTGGTCGGCGGCTTGATGAGATGTCACGGGGAACTCCTTGCCGGGGCGGTACCGGAGGCCGGCGAAATTCGGCTGCGCGCCGGTGATGGGGCAAGATCCGCCGTCGATCCATCTGTTCCACGATGGCGGCGTCGCGCCGAACGCGGAGACCGGAGATCGGTCAGCGGCGAATGGTAGCGAACGCCTCGAACAAGACGCGCGGATCGTGCGAACCGTGGTAGAGCGGGGTCGGCTTGCGATCGAGCTTGAGCAGCGAGTAGACGGCGAGCTGCGCCGAGCGGATCGAATACTCGACGGTGAAAACGACGTCCTCGGGTAACTCCGAGAACTGCCCGATGAACGCGAGGTTGGTCGAGCCGGCGGGCACGACGTCGGGGCGATCGCCGGCTTTGCGAACCAGAAACTGGCTCGTAATATAGGGCATCATGCACGGAATCACGTTTGAGCTCGCGAGAAAGGCATCTTTGCGATCGGCTAGTCCGAGCTGACCCAGCACTTCCTCCAGTATCTCACTGCCGGAACACTCTACCATCGTTTTCTTGACGTAGTCGCCGGGCCGGTTGTGATACAGGCCATAGCCCCACCACACGAAAGCGCCTTTCGGCTGCCGTTCGAAGAACGGCTGGTGGAAGATCGAGAGCGTGAGCAGCCAGCTCGAGTCTTTGAGCGTGAGCAACCCGCCCTTGCCGGCATCGCTGCCGCTGAAGCTGCGCATGAAATCGAAGAATGCCGGGCTGGTGTCGGTAACCGTGAACGACTCCCACACCGACTCTTCAATGTGCGCATCGAATGCGGCTGGATTGCCGAAGAGCGGGCGCCCTTGGGCCAGCGTGCGCCAGAGCTGCCACGAGCCGCTGCTCGCGCTGCGGTCGAGCGCGGCCGGGCTCGACATCGTCCCGAACGTCTTGTTGGCCGTCATCGATCCGTTCGTCACGAACACGCAATCGTCTTGGGCGACGGGGATACTCGAGCACGTATCGGACTGGGTGGAGAGGATCGAATCCACGGTGATTCGCGTCCCGCCGGCGACGAAACCGAGGTCCTTGACCGTCGTCTCGAAGCGAATCTCGACGCCGCGGTCACGCAGCCACTTCACGAGCGGCACCGCGATCGAATCGTACTGATTGTAACGGGTCCGGTAAACTCCCTCTTGGGTGTCGATAGTCGAAAGTGATGCATGAACCGCAAAAGATAACGTTTGAACTCGATCGCGCTGTGCCAGCGTTGGAAAGCGAAGAGCGTACACCATTCAAACCAGAAGTTCGTCTCGAAGAACTCGCCGCGGAAGCAATCCGTGATCCGCTTGCCATCCAGCAGTTTCTCGGGCGTTGCCATGAGCACGACGAGATCGAGCTGGTCGCGTTCGCCGAAACCGAGTGCGTGCGCATCGAGGATCTTTTGATTGCGATCGACGAGCCGTGCCCTATTGAACCAACGTGCTTCGGCTTCGGCGAGATTCGTTTCTTCGGTTATCGAGATCGCGGGATCGCTGGCTGCCGGAATCGTCGACATGAGATCGAACGTGCAATTGTACTTGTGCTCGAACATGCGGCTGCCGCTCATATAGTAGCCGGTTGCCGTGTCGCCATGAGCGTCGAGTGCTCCGCCGAAGGCGGCGGATTCCTCGAAAATAACGATGTTCGTCCCGGCGACGCCAGCGTCGCGGATCAAGTACGCCGCTCCGGCCAGCGAAGCGATACCCGAACCAACGAAATAATACATGCTCATGGTCAGCCCTGGTACAGGCCGCCGTTCATGTTCAGGGCGTGACCGGTGATGTAGGCGCCCTCGATGGCCAGGAAGCGTACGCCGCGCGCGGCCTCTTCCGTCGTGCAGGCGCGGTGCATCGGGATCCTCTCGTAAAGCGACTCTTTGATCGCGTCGGGAACCAGATCCCACATTTCCGTGGCCATCGCACCGATCGCCACGGCGTTTACCGTGATGTTGCTGCGGGCCAGTTCGACGCCAAGCGCCTTGGTGAAACCGATGACGCCCGCCTTCGCGGCCGCATAGTTCGCTTGTCCAAAAGTAACCACGAGTTGACCGGTCGTCGACGAGATATTGATGATTCGGCCCCAGCCGTTTTCGAGCAGCATTGGCACGGCAAAGTGGCAGGTGTACATGAGCGCGGTGAGGTCGGTGTCGATGACATCCCGCCACTCTTTGGCCGTCATTTTCTTGAAGCTGTGGTCCCGCACGATCGCTGCGTTGTTAACGAGGATGTCGAGCCGGCCCCGTTCTTCCTTGATACGGGCGAACATGCGCTCCACCTCGTCGTAGTCAGCGATGTTGCACTGCTCGGCGAACGCTTTGCCGCCGGCTGCTTCGATCTCCTCAAGGACGTGCGTAGCGAGATCGGCGGTGTGATGGTAGTTGACGATCGTCGTCGCGCCGGCATCGGCAAGTTCCCTGGCGATAGCCGCTCCCAGACCGCGCGAACCGCCGGTAACGACAGCAACGCGCCCCAGCAAGGGCTTTGAGGATTTCACATCGGGTTCGGTGGTACGAGCCGTCGTTTGCATGCACAAACCTCTTGTAGCGAGGCCTTCCACCAACAGTGATAAGGCGTGTGGGGGGTCGAGCTATTTGATCCCTTCGCGGGTCCGCTTGTATTTGATTTTCCCTAGCCGTACTTCGTTGAACGCCGTCGAAACGGGCTTGTTGGGGTTCGCGTTGTCGCACAGCGGCGGAGCCCCGTTGTTGAGCTGCTTGGCGCGCTTGGTCACGACGTTGACGAGGGTGAATTTCGAATCGGCGTGCTCCAAAAGCCCGTCGAGATCACCGAATACTGAGTCACTCATTGATTTCGTTCAATTCTTTGAGGCGGTTGACGCGCTCATCTCCAAAAGCTTAGCGCATCGGTGCGTGATTCACCATCGTGAATTTCGGGGAGTCGCGGCCGTGGGCCACTTGGGTTCGGCCGGTCTCGACCGGCGTGCGGTCGCGGCGGCGAAATGTCGCACCCGATGCGGCGCGCTGCTCTTCGCGAACGGAGCTTTTCCCCAGGCGATTGTTCGGGCGATCGATCGCACCCAGACGTTCGTCGAACCGCAGCTCTCGCATCCCAGCAGCGGGCGAACCGCTGCGAGTGCGGCGTAGCACGCATCGAGCAGCAGCTGAAAAGGTCTGAAGCCGCCAATGCCGGCCGCGAACGTCCAGCTGAACCATCGCGCGCCGGGGACACGCCGCAGAACTTCGGCCACGGCCTCGCCGCCGGTTTTTATCGATCCATCGGGCATGAGAAGATGGACGGTCGCATATGCATCCCAGATATCGAGGTCCGGGTTGAGCAACGCGAGCGCCTCCGGGTCGTCGCCGATCGGCCGTTCGACGATGCTCGGATCGCCCGATGCGCTGCGCGCCGATTGAAGTACCCACTGCGCGATGTGACGGCAGACCGCGCATTCGCCGTTATACAGCAGGACCGGTTTGGTCGGGTGGCTCGGGGCCCTGTCGCAGTTCATGAAGAGAATGGTGTTACGACCGCACTTAGGAGGCTGGCTACCACAGGGCGCGGCCCTTCGAGTCGCCCCACTTCCTTTGCGTCCAAAAACATAAGCAGCGTCGGGGTTGCACCGATCTCGTAGCTGTTCGCCAGTTCCTCGTCGACGGCGACGTTCACTCGGAACACCTGCTCTGCCGAACCGAGCATTCGGGTCACCTGCTTGAGCACCGGCTCGAGCGCGCGGCAATGCGCGCAGCCGTACGCCATGAACTCGACCACGATTGGCCCGGCGCCTTCGAGAATCAAGCGTCGAAAGGTCGCGCCGGTGGCGGTTCGTATCAGCTGCGGAGGTGCCGCGGGTGCATCAATCATCGGCTGGCACCGGCATGCGCGGCTGATCCGTTCGTCGCCGCCAACGTTTTCTTGAAGTCAACGTAGTATTCATCGAGAACTTGGCGCGTGAATCGGCCGATCGAAGCGTACTCGCTGTCGGTCAAATTGGCCAGCGAAATCCGCGCCGACGTGTCGACGACCTCGAAGCCGCTCCCGGGCAGAAGCACGACGCCAGTTTCTTTGGCGAGGCGGAAGAGGTAACTCGTTCCCAGGTCATTTTTGGTGAACCAGGCCTCGAACTGGGGGCCATAGAGAGATGCGCCGATGGTCTGCAGATCGATCAAGGAATAGTAGTCGACATCGCTGGGCGTACGGACTGCTTCGACTCCCATGTTGGCGTAGAGCGTCTGATACCGTTCGCGGATGAGCTCCTTCGCCGCATTCTTGTAGCGGTCTTCGCGATCCAGCAGGCCGTGCAGGGCAAACAATGCCATCTGCAGCTGTTGCGGCAGGCTCAGACCGGCGGTATGGTTGAGCGCCACCGCACGACTGTCGGCAACCAAACGGTCGAGGAAACTCAGCTTCCGCGGCTGGGTCGTCAACGACGAATAGCGGGTATCGAGCAATGCCTTGCGGCCCTCGGCCAGCGCTGCGAGCGCGGAGTCGAAGACGTTGCGGTCGTGCAGGCCGATTGCGCCAAGGCGCCATCCGGTGGCCCCGAAGTACTTGGAGAACGAGTAGACGCACAGCGTGTTGTACGGGCACTTTGCGAACAGCGAAACGAAGTCGTCGGCAAAGGTCGCGTAGACGACGTCGGTAACGATGAGCAGGTCGGGGCGTTGGGTGTTGACGAGCGTCGCGATCTTGTCCAATACGGCGTCGGTGAGTTTGGTCGACGGGGGATTACTCGGGTTTACCAGACACAGCACTTTGATCTTCGGGTCAAGGAGCTTGTCGATCTCGGCATCCGGAAGCTGCCAGTCGTCGTTTTCATCCATCCGAATGTCCACCACGTCCAGGCTGTATTCGTCGAGCACGGGGATTTCCAAATATGGTGAAAAAATCGGCGTGACGATCGCGATCTTGTCGCCTGGATCGATGAGCTCGTTCGCGTGTAAGCTTTGAAAGATATAGGTCATCGCCGCCGTCCCGCCTTCGGTCGCGAAGAGCGAAAAATCCGAGCGGACCCGAACGCTCCCAAAGAGCTCCTGAGCGAGATATGCCTTGACGATCGTTTCCGTGATCGGCAGCATTCGCGGCGGCGTCGGGTAGTTGCAGCCCAGGAACGCAGCGACGAACTCCAGCAGCAGGTCTTCTTCGTTGAGCCCGAGACGGTCCTTGATCAAGGCCAGCGCCTCGCGCAAGAAGATGACACCCGCTGCACGCGGGTGAGCGGCCACGTACGTCTCGAAGCGCTGCATGAGTCCGGCCCGCTCGGGCAGCCCGCCCAAGCCGACCTTCAGATGCGAATACGACCGTTCGGACTCCAGCAGTGCGAACTCACCAACGCTCAGGTACGCCCACCGCGGCAGCGTTGCGACGAAATTGGGATTCCCTCTGCCCGCATTGAGCATCAGCCGCGCGGAGTCGGACGAGGCGATCTCGATGAGCCGGTCTTTGAGCTCGAATGGGCTCAGGTCTTCGAGGTCGCTATAGTCGGTAGAAGGCATGATGGTGCTCCGATGCGTGGATCAATGGGTCGCGTTCTTGGCGATGATACCGACGATCACGGGACCCCAGAGGGTGAGAAAAACATTCGCGACGGCATAGGTGACCGTGAACGCGGCGACGGGCGTTGCGTTTCCGGTCTTCGATAGTAAAGCGGCGAACGCCGGATTCGCGCTGCGGCCGCCGGCCACGCAGGCCAGCGCTTCGATCGGATTTTTGATGCGCAGTACGTAGTAGGAGAAGAAGAACGTAACGATTTGAGGGATCAGCGTAACGGCGACACCGAGAAACAAAAGCGTCAAGCCGGAGTGCTGGATGGCGACGAGGGCCGGCGGTCCCGCGGCGATGCCGACCGTGCCGACGAAAACGGCCAACCCGAAATCGCGCAAAAACGTCGACGCGCCCAGCGGAAGCGCGGCGAATCTTGGATGGACGCTGCGCAGCCAGCCGAAAAATAAGCCGGAGAGCAAGCACCCCGCACCGCTGCCGATGGTGATCGGAACACCCCAAAGTTTGAATTGAATCAAACCCAGCAGCATTCCCGTCACGATGCCGATGCCGAAGAAGACGAAGTCGGTGACCGCCGACGCCGATATTTTGTACCCGATCTTGGTTTGCACGCGATCGAGATCGCCCGGACTGCCCGTCAAGTGCAGTTCGTCGCCGCTTTGCAACTTCAGGTTCCCCAGCAGCGGCAGATCGCGTCCCATCCGTCGGATCGCCGTCAGGAAAACGCCGTGCCGCGTCTCGACGCTGACGTTCGCGTGGACGTCGTCGATGGTCCGGCCGCTCAGCCCGCGGTTGGTCAAAATGAGTTCGCGGCTCTCTTGAACGAGCGTGGGATTGTTCGGAGCAATCACCTCGTGACCGAAAAAGTCCGAAGCCGTTTCCATGACGCGGATCGTTCCGGTGACCGCGACGCTGTCCCGCGCCTGAACGACCGTGCTGCCGGTGAATTCGACCGCGGCGCCGTTGCGGAAGATGGCCTCGACCGCGGCGTCCGAAAGCAGCTTGTCGATCGCGAGCGCCGTCTGGCCGACGGCCTTGCTGGCCGGCGCGATTTCATAGAAGCGGGTGTCGATGTCGCGCACGGCATTGAATTGACCGGGGTCGAGTTCGGCTCGGCCGCCGGACAGTTGCTTCGCCAACTTCACCGCTTCTTGGCGAATGTTCCATTTCATGATCGCGGGGAAAAACCACGTGACCATGAGGATCGGTCCCAGCGAGCCGAAGATGTAGCACACGGCGTAACCGACGGCGACGTTGGTCTGCATGGCTTTTATCGCAGCCGGTGACAGTCCCAAGCGGGCGATCGCGTCGCCGGCGGTGCCGATGATCGCCGATTGGGTCAAGCCGCCGGCGGCCAATCCGGCTGCCATTCCGCGATCGAGGCCGAACATCCAAGCCGCGATCAACACGCACAGCAGACCGGTCAAACACATGACGAATGCCGACGCGAGCTGGTTGAGCGAACGCCGATTGAGGGCGTGGAAAAACTGCGGGCCGCCCTGGTAACCGACGGCGTAGATGAACAGCGCAAAAAAGATCGTCTTGATGCCGCCGTCCAACTGCACGTCCAGCTGGCCGACGATCACACCGACGAGGAGCGTTCCGGCAATACCGCCCAAGACGAAGCTGCCGATTTTGATTTTCCCGGCGAGATAGCCGAGCGCGATCGTGGCAAATAGCGCGAGCAGCGGCTCGCCCTTGAGGAGCTGATGAAGGATCGTCATTGTAGAATTCCCGGACATCGCCGTCGTCGACGGGCGACGTCAGGCGCGACTGGCGCAAGAACAAACGTCCTGCGAGTCCCGTCGTACTATAGCGCAGCCGAGAGCCGACTGGTATCGTGAAATCCGGGGGACCGGCGGCTTCGGCGTTGCCGAAACGCTACGCCTGTTCGGCTCGCGGCGGCGACTCCCAGCCCAGCACGCGCGCGATGAGTTCGCTGCGGTTCCCGCTGCCGGTTTTGTCGAGCATGCTCTTGATGTGATCTTGAACGGTTGACGACGTGATGTGCAGCTGCTCGGCGATCTGATCGAGGTGCTTGCCGTCGAGCAGCAGCGCGAGAACCTGCACTTCGCGGGGTGAGATGTGGAAGCGGGAAGCCGCGCCGGTGAGCGAGTTCGGCGGCTGGAAGCGATCGATCCGGACCCCGATGAAGAGCCCGGCCGGACCGGACATCGGTTGGGTACGGACGACGAGGAACGAGGCCGCGCGCGCGGCGCTGCGGGCTTTGAGCGCGTCGCCGGACCAAGCCGAGGTCAATTCGCGCACGGTCTGTTCGAGCACGACGGGGAGACGCTCGGCGATGCGCGTGTGCAGTCCGGTCAAGGCGATCCGGCGTTCGTCTTCCGCGCTCCAGGCCAAGACGATCTGCAGGTCGCTGTCGAGGACGTAGAACGCTCCCTCGGGCGGCTCCGGACTCATCCGGGTCTCCGCACGATGGGGCAGAAAGCCATTTTCCTTTGCTTCCGGCTGCAGGCGCAGCGCGGAGAGGCGATCCGACAGGGCGTCGAGGGCGAACGTCAGCATGCTGATCTCGCTGGCGGTGAACGGTCCCAATTCCGTGGTCCGCAGCAGCGTAAGGATCCCGAAATTGGAGCGGGCGTCGGCGAAAAGGAGCGTGATGCCGCTCGCGAAGGCGTCCAACGGTCCGAGCGTCGCGGCGATCCGGGGCCCAATCGGAGCCTTGAGCCGTTGACGTTTGAGCTCGTCGGTGAGGACGGCGCGTGCCTTGCCGTTGCCGTGCGAACCGAAAAGCGCGTCGAGATCGCCGTTGGGCTGCACGCGCGCAAAGGTCCACTGCGAGGCCGGCACAACGCTCAGAATACCCGAAACGATCGGGTACGCGGGGTCGGATTTCGACAGCGAGGCATGCAGCGGAAGCGGAGAGCCGGCCGCGCTATCGGCAGGGTGGGCGCGTTTGCTCGGATTCGCCCTCTCATCGGCCTTTTTAACGATGTGTTCGCCTCGTTCGAGATGGTACAGTTATCGAGCGTTCGACGCGCAGCGACCGGATAACTGGTCCCCCGCGCTCTAGTATTTTCCGCGATCTCGGTTTCGCGCCCGTTCACTCCTGAAAGCGTTTTCCGTATGGCTTACGTGTGCTGCCTAGCCGGCATCGACCGTACGAGGGTTCCGGTGTTCGATTCTGCCTTGCAAATGGCAGGAGTCCTCGCTGGCCCGGTGATCGCTCGACTCGACGTAACCGAGTTGGGCCGGCTGGCGCCCAACTTGCTCATCTGCGACGTCGATCACTCGAAGGTCGATGCCCTCGAGCTGCTGCGCCAAATCCGGTTCGTGCTGCCCGAGTGTCTGATCGCCGTGTATACGGATCTCATGAAGAGCACCTGGGGCGTGGCTTGCCACCTCGCCGGAGTCAACTGTATCCTCTCGAAAGACGCTGACGAACGCACACTGGCGCACGGCGTGCGCAGTGCGCTGCATAGCGGTTGTTACACCGATCCGCGTTTTGCCGCCGCGTGATCGCTGACGGCGAACGCGGCATTGCCGCTTTCGATGCCAGCTTGACGGCCTGGAATTCGCCCATAGGCGGCGCACAAAGCGGTGGAGACTGGTGTGAGGCCTTCGCGCTCTCCGAACACGTCATGGCATTGACGATCGGCGACGTTTCGGGACACGGCGAAAGCGTGGCCGAGGCGATGGCGGTGATGCGTGCGGCGGCGCTCCGAGCGATCGGCGAGATTCGCATTCCGTCGGACGTCCTGGCGGTCCTCAACGACGTTGCCTACACCTGCGTCAACGGCGTGATCGCAACCGCCATCGTCGCCGTTCTCGACCGGCGTTTCGGCACGCTCGCTTTTGCAAACGCCGGACATCCGCCGCCGCTGGTGTTGACTGCCGACGGCCACGCGTTTTTGCACCAGCCTCCAGCCGACCTGCCGCTGGGAATTTTCTCCAGCTATCTTGGCGCGGATTACGTGGTCGCGCTTCCCGCGGATGCGCTCGTGGTGTTCTACACGGACGGGATAACCGAGCATCAGCGGGATCCCGTGCGCGGCGAAGCCGACCTCGTCGAAGCGGTCCGAGTCGTGCACGGCTTGCCTGAACTCAATGCTGCCCGCGCGATCGCGCGCCGCGTGTTTCGGACTCGGCGCGGCGGCGACGACGCCGCTGCGCTCGCGCTGCGCACGCTTCCAGCAAGTCGGCGCCCAGTAGCCGCTCGCCTCACCCCGGTTCCCACTGCCGCGGCCTGGGGCTCCTAAGCGCGGACTCGACCAAGACCCCCAGGGCGGTTGCCCCCGCGATCCACTGTTTTCACGATACGGTTGGCGCGGCCTGGATGATATCCTAACCATGTCGTTCGATCAGCTCCTGCCGCACGAGTCCGCCGGCGATCACGCCGCATTCCGCGCCGACGGGCATCATCGAACGTGTTTGCGGCTGCCGTCACGCGGTCGATCGAAGGGCCTTCCAATGCCGGATATCTGCGAGCGGCTCGTCGTTCATTGCGCGCAGCACGAAGCCGCGCAACGTCTGGCGGCGTTCGTCGCCGAACACCGCGACGTGAACGGTTCGCTGAGTATCGCGCTGCGTTTGCCGATAACGATGTTCGCGGCCTGGAAAGTGGCGCTGGAGCAGCGCGCGGTCGCGTCGTTTTATTCGCTTTCGTCGGCGGCCGATTCGCACCCGACCTATTCCATCGCTTTGTCGTCCGCCGACGGCGGCGCGTTTCCGGAGTTCGCCGGTGCGTTAGCGGTTGAAAGAACGTTGCTCCGCGATCGTTTCAGCCTCGTTCTGTCTGGACACTACCAGGTGCCCTTCGGCGCCGCCGGGGCGGTGTTCGATGCGGGACTCGGCAAGCGGGTCGCTCGAGGTTTCGTCTGCGGTTTCCTGCGGTCGATCGCCGATCACGTCGAGCGTGCGTCGGCGGAAACGACTGCCGGCCGCAAAGACCGCCACCTCTTTTCTTGCTGATGGAGATGACCTGATGACATCGGACGCCGTACATACTGCACCGCGCCTAGATGACGACCACGATGCCGAGTCGATGGTCAGCCACATAAGTAGCCTGAAACTGACGCCAAACCACGTCGATGTGACGGATCAGCCGGTGATCTACGCCGCACCGAAGAAGTTCAGCTTCGTCTCGAAAAAACAGATGCGCCGGCTGGATGCGAATAGGCGCCGCCGGCAAGCGATGAAAAACCTAACGCCCATAGAAGATATTACGGCGAATGTTTGTTCGATCGACAATCGAAACGTACCGACGAGTCCGGCCGGGGCGCGCGAGGAGTTCGAGCGTCTCGATTCCGCGGTAAAGCTCGCTGACGCCCGCCTTCGTCAGGTAAACGCGGAACGCTGAAAGCGTCGTGACCGAGCGTCTCGCGGGCAGCGCGGTTCGCGCGTTGCTCGGCTCCGTTCCTTCGGAAGCTTGCGGCTACGTGCCCTTGTGGGTGTCCGCTCGAAGGTAGCATGTCCGTAGCACATGTCGAACGTAGGGCCTGGACGGCGCTCCTCCCGGAAGCGCCGCTTACGATCGTTTCAGCTATCACTGAATAAGGCGGCGCGAGGATGTCCCTTGGCGAGCGGCGGCGGCGAGCCCGGTTCGCTGAAATCGGCCGTCCAGTGCCAATTGCGGATCTCGGGCATGTCTTCGAGGTGTTCCTGAATATACGCGGTGTGCTCGAAGAGCTTGGCGCGGAACATTTCGATGACGGTCGATGCTTCCGAACGCAGCCGCGGAATTTGGTTGAGCGCGTCGATGGCGAGATGGTAGCGGCTCATCTCGTTGAGCACCACCATATCGAAGGGGGTGGTCGTCGTCCCGCGATCCATGTAGCCGCGCACGTGGAAGCGTGCCTCGTTCGCGCGTCCGTGAACCATCGAATGGATCAGCCAGCGGTTGTTATGGAAAGCGAAGATGACCGGCGCGCTCGTGGTGAAGAGGTCGTTGAAGGACATGTTGTCCATGCCGTGCGGATGGTCGTTCGGGCTCATGAGCGCGCTTAGGTCCACCACGTTCACGACGCGCACTTTGATGCCGGGAACGTATTTCTGCAGTAGCCAGGCGGTCGCACACGTCTCGATCGTCGGTACGTCGCCGGCGCAAGCCAGGACGACGTCCGGCTCAGCCCCGCCGTCGTTGGTCGCAAATTTCCAGGTCGATGCGCCGCGTGAGCAATGTTCGAGCGCTTCGTCCATGGTCAGCCACTGCAGTTGCGGCTGCTTACCGCAGGTAACGATGTTGACTTTGTTTCGGCTGCGCAGGCAATGGTCGAAGACGCTCAGCAGGCAATTGCTGTCGGGCGGATAGTAGACGCGAATGGTTTCGCTGCGGCGGGCTAAGGCGTTGTCGACGAATCCGGTAGCCTGATGGCTGAAACCATTGTGATCGTTGCGCCAGGCATGGCTGGTGAGCAGGACGTTGAGCGACGCGAGCGATTTGCGCCAGGGAAAGTCGCGGCACTGTTCGAGCCATTTCGCATGCTGGGTCAGCATCGAGTCGACGACCTGCGCGAACGCTTCATACGACGACCACAAACCATGGCGTCCGGTCAACAAGTAGCCCTCGAGCCAGCCCTCGCAACAATGCTCGCTCAACACTTCGAGCACGCGCCCGTCGGGGCTGAGCTGGTCATCGATCGAAACGGTTTGGGCCATGAAGCGACGGTTCGTTGCCTCGAGCACCGAGTTCAACCGATTCGAGTTCGTCTCGTCGGGACAGAACATGAGAAAGTTGGTCTTGTTGCGGCGGAAGATGTCAGCGAAGAAGTCGCCCAGTTTGCGCGGTGCTTCGGCGATGACTTGGCCCGGGCCGGGAATGTCGAGCGCGTAATCGGTAAAGTCGGGCAGGTCGAGCGCGTTGAGCAGCCGGCCGCCGTTGACGTGCGGGTTGCCGCCCATGCGGCGGTTGCCGGCCGGAGCCAAGGCCGCCAATTCCGCGATGAATCTGCCCTGTTCGTCGAAGAGCTCCTGCGCTTTGTAACTCTTCATCCACGACTCGAGGATCTTGAGGTGGTCGGGATTCTCGCGAACGCCGGCGAGCGGCACTTGGTGCGCGCGGAATGTGCCTTCGATCGGAATGCCGTCCACTTCTTTGGGGCAGGTCCAGCCTTTGGGCGTGCGCAGCACGATCATCGGCCAAGCCGGCTGCTTGTCGAAGCCGTGCTCGCGTGCGGTGCGCTGGATCGTCCGAATGTCGGCATAGCAAGCATCGAGTGCGGCCGCGAAGAGCTGGTGCACGACGAGCGGCTCGTCACCTTCGACGAAATACGGCTTGTAGCCGCGTCCGACGTACAGCGCGCGCAAGTCGTCGTCGTTGGTTCGGGCTTGGACCGTCGGTCCGGAGATCTTATAGCCGTTCAAGTGCAAGATGGGCAGCACGGCTCCGTCGTGCACGGGGTTGAGAAAGCTATTTGACTTCCAGCTCCCCTCGAGCGGACAGGTTTCGGATTCGCCGTCGCCGATCACGCACGCGACGATCAAATCCGGGTTGTCGAACGCCGCGCCGAAGGCGTGGACGAGCGAGTAGCCGAGTTCGCCGCCTTCGTGCATCGAGTTGGGAACGTGCGGTCCGCAATGACTGGGGACGCCGCCCGGCGTCGAGAACTTGCGGAACATGAGACGCAGACCGTCCTCGTCGAGCGTGATCTCGGGATGGACCTCCGTGTAGGAGCCCTCGAGATAGGAGTTCGCGTTGAGCGAGGGGCCGCCGTGTCCGGGGCCCGAGATGTAGATAACGTTCGCGTCGTGCTCTTTGATGAGCCGATTGAGGTGAACGTAGATCAGATTTTGTCCTGGTGACGTGCCCCAGTGCCCGAGCAGGCGCGGTTTGATCTGTTCGGCTTTGAGCGGCTCGCGCAGCAGCGGGTTCTCGAACAAATAGATCTGGCCGATGCAAAGATAGTTCGCGGCACGCCAGTAGCGATGGATCTTATCGAGCAGATCGGGCGCAAGCGGTCCAGCGGGGACCGGCTGCGGCGCATGGGGCGAGCCGTTGGCCGCAACCGCCGTCGACAGCGCAACGTCGAAGTCGAAGGTTGCTGTCCGGTTGCCGTTGGGTGCAATCTTCGCGAGCGGTGCGGAATTGCCGTTGTTTTCGGATGTCGTCGGTGGTTTGGCTGTGCGCATAGTAAACGTTCTTTCTCTGGAGTAAGTGCGTGCGGGGAACGCGCCAAGGTCTAGGTCGGAACGGGCGCCGCTTTGGGTGGAGATTCGAGCGGCTGCGTGCGCGAAACCCGAGCTCCTGACGGATCGAAGATACGATATGCGAGCAATTTGAGCGGATCGGTTACGAGCGCCCAAACCAAAGCGTAGCCCCAGACGAGCGCGGCCCAGCCCCAGCCGATCGGTGTCATGATGCCCAGCCCGTAGACCGCCATGAGCGTGGCGAGCGTTTGCGTTCCGAAAACGGCGATCAAGAGAATCGAGGCGGGCCGCGTCGACCACCACGGACCACGTGTTCTGGCGATGAAGATCGTGAGATGCCCGGCGACGGACAGCAGCAGATACATCAGCGTTTGCAGTTGCAGGTGACTCAGGTGATACACCCGGTCGCCGAGAGAGAACAGTCCAAACGCGGCGATCGGGCCGATAACGCCGAGCACTGAGGCGATCTCGAGCACTAAGCGCATATTCCACGTCTCAGGCTGGTTTTTGTAGGCGGCGTTGTCATAGGCGATCGAGAGGATCGCGCCGTCGTTGAGAAGCGCCAAGATCACGATCATCACGGCGGTCAGCGGGTAAAAATTGAAGACCAGAATGGCGATCGTCATGAAGAAGAGCACGCGCAGGGTTTCGGCGACGCGGTAGATCGCATAGGCGTTCATGCGCGCCACGATGCGCCGGCTCTCTTTGATCGCATCGACGATCACGGTTAGGCCGGTCGTCATCAGCACGATCGAGGCCGCCGCACGGGCGGCGTCCGTTGCCCCGGAAACGGCGATCCCGCAGTCGGCTTTCTTGAGCGCGGGCGCGTCGTTCACACCGTCACCGGTCATACCGACGATGTGGCTGCGCTGCTGCAGGACGTCGACGATGTGATACTTGTGTTCGGGGAAGACTTGGGCGAAGCCGTCAGCGTTTTCAATCGCTCGGGCTTGCGTTTCGCTCGCTTTGTCCTTGGTGTCACCCAAGGTATCGGCGTCGAGAATGTTCGTGCCAAGCCCGAGATCGCGCGCCGTCTCTTTTGCAATCGCGAGCTGATCGCCGGTGACCATCTTGACGTTCACGCCCATTCGCTTTGCGCTCGCGAGCGTGGCCTTCGCGCTGGCACGTGGCGGATCGTACATCGGCAGCACGCCGAGAAATTGCCAGTTGTCCTTATCGTCCGCTTTGGCAACCCCTAGCGAACGGAAGCCGCGCGCCGCAAAGCCGTCGATTGCTTTGTCGACGGCCGGCTTCGCCGTGACGGCGTTCCGCGACATCGCGAGAATGACTTGCGGCGCCCCCTTCGCGACGCTGAACGATTTCCCGTCTTCGGCCTTAATGGTCGCTTCGGTGCGTTTGTGCACCGGGTCGAAGGGTTGAAAGTGAACGACTTCATAGGCTTTCAGGGCGTTCTCGTCCTTGACGCCGCCGATCACGGTCAGGTCGATCGTATCCTTGTCTTCCGCGCGCGACGCGAGCGCGGCGTAGAGGATGATCTTCTCGGCCGGCATGTCGCCGAGGCTAAAGGGCTCACCCAGTGTCAGCTTGTTCTCGGTCAGCGTGCCGGTCTTGTCCGAGCAGAGGATATCGACGCCCGCGAGTTCTTCGATCGACGACAGCCGCGTCACGATCGCCCGTTTTTTCGAGAGCAGGCGCGCGCCGACGGCCATCGTCACCGAGAGCACCGTCGGCATCGCGACTGGGATCGCCGCGACAAACAGCACCAAGGCAAACTCGAATGTGTCGAGCATCGGATCGTGACGGAGAAGTGCGACGGTAACGATCAGCACCACGAGCGCCACCGCGAGAACGATCAGGTAGTCGCCGATCTTGAGCACGGCGGTTTGGAAGTGGCTGACGGTGTGCGCTTGTTCGACCAATGCCGCCGTCTTGCCGAAATAGGTCTTGGTGCCCGTGGCATAGACGATGGCGTCGGTCTCGCCCTGGCGAACGATCGACCCGGAGAATAGTGCGTCGCCGGGCGCGCGGCTGACGGGCAGCGATTCTCCGGTCAGT
Source organism: Candidatus Velthaea sp. (assembly GCA_050012475.1). Classification (GTDB taxonomy): domain Bacteria; phylum Vulcanimicrobiota; class Vulcanimicrobiia; order Vulcanimicrobiales; family Vulcanimicrobiaceae; genus Velthaea. The sequence goes on along the minus strand of JBEKHC010000003.1, from coordinate 56,683 downwards.
GCGGATTGGTCGACCTCGATCGGATCTCCGGCCAACAAGCGGGCGTCGGCCGGCACGATGTCGCCGAGCCGCAGGCGGACGACGTCACCGGGCACGAGTTCGGCAACCTTTGGAGTGAGCCACTTGCCGTCGCGCCGGACACGAGCCTTCACCGCGAGTTGCGACTTGAGGGCGGCGATCGCGTTTCCGGCCTGGTGCTCTTCCCAGAATCCAACGACGGCGTTCGTGCAGAGCAAGAGCAGAATAACGCCGAAATCGAGCCAGTGCCGGACGACGCCTGACAGGATGACCGCCGCTTCGATCATCCACGGGATCGGGCCCCAGAAATAGCCGAGAAACTTCAGCAACGGATTCTCGGCATGTTCGGCGATCTCGTTGGGACCGTATTGCGCCTGCCGTTTCGCCGCCTCCGTTTGAGTCAGGCCGTCCTTTGTCGAGCCCAACGCGGCAAATAGGTCCGCCATCGGGACCGATTGTAGCTCGTCCGCGCCGTCGGCGGCGGCAGGCGGATTCACCGTGACGCGCCGTGATGCATGAGGCACGGCACGCCGTCTTTCATTTCGACGCCGAAGCGGGGAAGTCGCGTGGCAAGGTGACGCGCGCCGCGGCGATCACGTGATCCGCTGCGCCGTAGTACACGTCGAGGGCTCCGTCGGCGCGCAGATCGGTCGCTGAGGGAAAGACGACATCGTCGACGAGGCCGTTGCACTCGTAGTCCGTTTCCGGCTCGAGGACCGGCAGCGGCGTGCGGTAGAGCACCCGCGCCGGCCGCTGCAGATCGAGAATTGCGATCCCCATGCAATAGCGCGAGCGCCCGCCGGGAGCCGAGACCGCATGATACGGCAGCACCCAACCGTATGGAAGCCGGACGGGCGGGGCGCCGGTTCCGACTTTCTGCATTTCCCACGGCTGCTCGGGTGCGAGAACGCGTTCGTGGCGCCGCACCGCGGTCAGGTTTCCGATGTCGGCGAGAACCGCATCGACTGGGATATAGGAGATGCAGATGTTCTCTTGGGTCTCGTCGCCGCTCGGAGGCTTGGTGACCGCCGTGCCCTTATGATGGCGGCGAAAGTGCATTCGCGTCGTCGGCCGGTGCAAGATCCCCAGCGACGGGACGCCCTTGGGATCCGAGATGACATCGGGAAAGAGCGCCGCGTCCTTATTGCCGCATTTGTTGAGATCCGCTGCACCGGGTTTCACCGCGAAGCGCAACACACCGAGTCGCTGCCAGGTCTGGAGATCCTCGGAAACGGCGATGGCGACACGCGGCTCGTACGGGACGAATGCCGTATACGTCATCACATAACGTTCGAGCAGCGGCACGTACACGACGCGCGGATCCTCGACGCCGCCGCCACCGGCGCTGACTTCATAGGACTCGTGCGGCTCGAGGGCGAGCCCCAGCCGTTCCACGTTCACCGGGTTCTCACCGTCGAAAAGAACGCGTGCGTGGCCGATCCGCGAATAGTTCCCTTCGGCGATCAGCCGCGGGAAGAGATGCATCGTACCGTCCGCGGAACGAACGCCGCCCGGATTGAGGACGCCCCAGGCTTCGTGCGGCGCGCCCGCTTGCGGGCGCATGATCGCGCCCAGACGCGTCACTTCAAATTCGATGCCCGGTGAGATGGTCGGCATGGTCAATTCCTTGCGAAGAGCTGGTGTTTGAGAAGCCGGGACGCGCGGCGGTGAGCGAATGCTACTTCCGCCGCTTGAACAACATGCGCGCGATGACGAACGCCCAGAGCGACGAGAGCAGCACCGGCAGCAAATAGTGATTGCTCGTAAGCCGGGGAAAGACGGCCTCGCCGAGCGCCAAGAGGAAGAGCAGTGCTGCTGCGAGCGCAAAGATGCGTCGGTCGCGCGACAGTGCGGGCGGCGCAGCCGTTTCGACCGGTGCAACCGGCGGGCGCGTGTCGGCCACGATCGTCGCGTGCACGCCGGCGCGTGCGGCGGCCGCCAGCAGCGACGCGCCAGGCACGGCGGCGTCGTGCGCGACGACCGCGCGGGCGCTGCCCGCGGCGATCTCGGCCAGCAAGACCCCCGGGACGCGCTGCAGCGTTTTGATGAGCCCAGCGACCGAGGGCAGCGAGAGGCCTTCGTCCAGTTGCAGCGTCGTGCGGGTCAAGAAGTCATCGCGTCCCGGGGCCGGCCCGGCAAGCGTCATAGCACCGGCAGCTTCAGGTTGTTGTTCGCCGCCGCAGCCGCGGCCGCCGCCGCGTCTTTGTTCGCGATGTCCAAGAATGGCTTGATGATGTCGAGCGGCATCGGGAAGATCACGGTCGAGTTGTTCTCACCGCCGATTTCCGAGAGGGTCTGCAGATAGCGAAGCTGCATCGCGGCCGGAACGGAAGCTAGGATCTTGGCCGCGTTCACCAACGTTTGCGAGGCTTGGAATTCCGCGTCGGCGTGGATGATTTTCGCGCGCCGGTCGCGCTCGGCTTCGGCTTGCTTTGCAATGGCTTTGACCATATTGTCGGTCAGCTGCACGTCGCGAATCTCGACGGCGGTCACTTCGATCCCCCACTCCTCGGTGCGCGAATCGAGGATATCCTGGATGTCGGTATTGAGCGTAGCCCGCTTGGAGAGCATTTCGTCGAGTTCGTGCTGCCCGAGGACGGAGCGCAGCGTCGTCTGCGCCAGCATGCTCGTCGCTGCGGCATACTGTTCGACCGCGATGACGGCTTTCTCGGGATCGACGACGTGGAAATAGAGCACGGCGTCGACCTTGACCGAGACATTGTCGCGCGAGATGAGGTCCTGACTCGGGACTTCCATCACGACGGTCCGCAAGTCGACGCGCACGATCTGCTGGATGTAGGGAACCAGAAAGATCAAACCTGGCCCGCGGACGCTGGAGAAGCGTCCGAGGGTGAACATGACGCCACGCTCGTACTGGCGCAACACGCGCACCGACGCATTGACGAGAATAAAAACGAGGATGATGAGAGCGAACGGGCCTAACAGACCTGCGAGCGTGAACATGGACAACCCTTCGGCGCAAACGCTCGACGATTCGGCTACTTCTGTCCGACGGGCGCGAGAGAGAAACAGCCGGAGGACGGGGCCGTCGATCGGCGACACGGCAATTGTAGCGCAGCGCAGGTCGAGAGGGTATCGTGAAATACATGGACCTCGTTCGGCCGTTGCCGGCGCACTGATGCGAACGCCCCGATCCGCCATTTTCACGATTGCCGGTCACGTTCGCCGGGTGCTAAAGTCGCAACAATCATGCAACCGACGATCGGCGCCTGCGCGCGGCTCTTGTTGACTGCCGCCGGTTCCGCCGGTGAGGCGGCATCGCCGTGATTACGTCTGACGAGCGATCCGCCTCCGACCCCGCAGCCGGGTTGACGGCGGGCGAAGCGCGCACGCGCCTCGCGCATGGTGGTGCGAACGCAATCGTCGACGTAGCGCCGCAGCCGCTTCGGCGTGCCCTCGAGAAGTTGTGGGCGCCGATACCCTGGATGCTCGAGGCCGCGATTCTGCTTGCGCTCGGGCTGCACGACTACCCGGAGGCGGCAGTCATCGCGCTGCTGCTGGTGTTCAATGCCGCGCTGAGCGTCATTCAAGAGACGCGCTCGCAGGCCACGCTCGATGCGCTCAAGTCGCGCCTGGCGCTCAACGCGCCCGTGAAGCGTGACGGACGGTGGATCACCTTGCCGGCTGCCGATCTGGTGGCGGGCGACGTGGTGAATCTCACCCTGGGCGCCGTCGTCCCCGCCGACGTCCGGCTGCTCTCGGGAGCAGTCCTCATCGATGAGTCCATGCTCACCGGGGAGTCGCTGCCGGTCGAGGCCGGACCGGGCTTCGATGCGTACGCGGGCGCACTGGTGCGCCGCGGTGCGGCGCTGGCCCTGGTGTCGGCGACCGGCGAACGCACCAAATTCGGCCGCACGGCCGAGCTCATTCGGACGGCCGCCGTCGAGAGCACGCAGCAGAAAACCATCTTCGGCGTGGTCCGCAACCTAGTGATCTTCAACGGTGCGGTGACCGTGATGCTGACGGCGTACGCGCTGCTGTCACCGATGCCGCGCACCGAGATCATCCCGCTCGTGCTCGTCGCGGTCCTCGCGTCGATCCCGGTTGCGCTGCCGTCGATGTTCACGCTCGCAGCGGCGATCGGCGCCCGATCGCTGGCCAGCCGCGGCGTCTTGCCGACGCGTTTGTCGGCAGTCGACGAAGCGGCAGGCATCGACGTCTTCTGCTCGGACAAAACCGGAACGCTGACGCGTAACGAACTCGCCGTCATCTCCGTGCACGCGTTCGCGCCGTTCGACGAAGCGCACGTCCTCGCGCTGGCAGCTCTGGCAAGTTCCGTGAGCGGCGCGGATCCCGTCGACGCTGCCGTTCGCAGTTGTGCATTGCGCGCATCCCCGAACGACGAGCCGGCACTCGTCTCCTTCGTCCCGTTCGATCCGCAACGCAAACGTTCGGAAGCAATCGTGCGCGAAGCGAGCGGCGCCGTGCTGCAGGTCGTCAAGGGCGCCTTCTCCGTCGTCGCCGACCGGGCGAAAAGCGACGCTGCGGCGCTGGCGCTCGTCGGCAAGCTCGAGGCGAGCGGCGGTCGCGTCCTTGCCGTCGCCGCCGGACCGCATGGCCAACTCGCGCTCGCCGGCCTCATCGCCTTGAGCGATCCGCCGCGCGACGACGCGGCCGCGCTCGTCGCGCAATTAGCCGCACTCGGGGTTCGGACCGTCATGGTCACGGGCGATGCGCCGGCGACCGCACGATTCGTAGCGAGTGCGGTGGGCATCACCGGTGCGATGTCGGCAACGACGCCGCTGCCGCACGATCTGCGAGCCGAAACGTTCGCGATCTTTGCCGGCGTGCTGCCGGAGGACAAGTTCTTTCTCGTCAAGGCGCTGCAAAAGGATGGTCATATCGTCGGCGTCGGCGGCGACGGCGCAAACGACGCTCCCGCCTTGCGCCAAGCCCAGATGGGGATCGCCGTATCGACGGCAACCGACGTCGCGAAGTCGGCTGCCGGTATCGTGCTCACGGAACCGGGTCTGGGCGGCGTCGTCGCCGCGGTTACCGAGGGGCGAACGACGTTCCAGCGGATTCTCACCTACACGCTGCGGTCGATCACGCACAAGATCAATCAGGTGCTGTTCTTGGCGGCCGGGCTGATCCTCACCGGGCACGCGATCCTCACGCCGACGCTCATGGTGTTGATGATGGTTATCGGAGATTTTCTCGCCATGTCGTCGTCGACCGATAACGTGCGTCCGTCATCGAAGCCGAGCGTCTGGCACATCCGAAATCTCACGCTTGCCGGGACCGCAATGGGCGCGGCCGACCTCGTTTTCTGCATCGCCTGCCTCGTGATGGGAAAGGTCGCCTTCTCGCTGAGCACGCCGGCATTGCAGACATTCGCTGTAGTGACGCTGGTTTTCAGCGGTCAAGCGGTGTTGTACGTTGTGCGCGAGCGAGATCATCTTTGGAGTTCTCTGCCGAGTCGCTGGCTTTTGGCATCCTCGGTTGCCGACGCCGGTATCGTCGCCATCCTTGCCGCACGGGGCATCCTCATGCACGCGCTGCCGCTCGCGATCATCGCCGGGCTGTTCGTCGCGGCAACGGCGTTTGCGTTCCTGCTCGATACCGTGAAGCTGGCGATGTTCCGCCGCTTCGCCGTGGGGTGACGGCATGACCGGAACAAGCGCGCAAACAGATCGGCGCCGCATCTTGGGCGTCGACTGCGGCTCGGCAACACTCAAGGTCGCAGTGTATGACTTGGGAGCGTCGTGCGAGCAGCTCGTGGTTGAAGGCGGTATCGAGCGCATCGGAGGGCCCGGGGCCGAGTTACGCATTCGTGACCGGCGCGGTCCTCAACCACGCGAGTCGCGGCGCCCGTTGGGCGCGGCGACGCCGATTGCTGCGCTGTTCGGGCTGCTGTCCGAGCTTGGTATTTCCATCGACGGGGTTGGCCACCGCGTGGTGTACGGCGGACCGCAGCATACGGAGCCGGCGGCTGTCACCGCCGAGCTGATGACGAGTCTTGCCTCGCTCGTACCGTTCGATCCGCTCCATTTGGCCGCGGCCCTCGCTGCGATCAGCGAGATCGAAACCGCGCTACCGGGAACGCCGCAGGTGGTGTGCTTCGACACGGCCTTCCATCATCGCATGCCGATGGTAGCGCAGCGTCTGCCGCTGCCGCGCGAGCTGCGCTCGGAAGGCGTGCGCCGGTATGGCTTCCACGGTCTGTCGTACGAGTCGATCGTCCGCGAACTCGGGAATGCAGGCACGCGTGGTTTGATGATCGTTGCGCACCTCGGCAGCGGCGCCAGCCTGGCTGCGATGCGCAACGGGAAGCCGGTGGATACCACGATGGGCTTCAGCCCGCTGGGCGGGCTCATGATGGGGACGCGACCGGGCGATCTCGATCCGGGTGCGCTGTTGTACCTCTTGCGCGCCGGACGCTACACGCCCGCAGAACTGGACACCGTGCTGACCGAGCACAGCGGTCTGCTCGGCGTTTCGCAAATTAGCGCGGATATGCGGACGCTCTTGGCGCGGCGCGCGACCGACGTCGCCGCAGCGGAAGCCGTCGAACTTTTCGTCTACCAGGCCAAGAAGCATGTCGGCGCACTCGTCGCCGTGTTGGGCGGGCTCGACACCCTTGTCTTCACCGGTGGGATCGGTGAAGGCTCGGCCGCGATTCGGAGCGAGATCTGCGCGAACCTGAGCAATCTCGGGATCGATCTCGATTCGATCCGCAACGCCGCCGGCGAGGGGATCATCTCGGATGACAGCGCGCACGTCGTCGTGCGCGTGATCGCCGCGAACGAGAACCTGATGGTTGCACGCCACACGTTTGCGACGATCTTCGCGTCGTCCGACGAGGAAGGCGACGGCGTGCCCGCAGCTTCGGCCGCGTCATCCGGGGCCTAACGATGCGGCCGAAATCTCGAACCGCGCCGGAACTACTTCTGAGTGAACCGTCGTCAATCCAAGCCGGAGCAGTTGCAGAGAGCGTTCGAGCGCCCTCTGCGACTGCTGGAAAGTTACGCCTTGTTGCGCTCGGTGCGCTTCATCGCTTCGACGTCGCCTTGCGCCGTCTGTTTTGCTTCGTTGAGCATCGAGCTTGCCTTTGCATCGGTCGTCATGGTGTCTCCGGCCAGAATGCGCTTTTCCTGCTCGGCCTCCGCGGCTGCCCGATGAACGAATTCGGTCGCCGCGCCTTTGACGTTGTCGGCGGTCTCGGTGACCTTGTCGATGACTTTCGTGAGTTCGCTTTTTGTTTCCATGAATGTCCTTTGTTTGTTGGTCGCGGTGAATTTCGCGATAGGCACTGCTGATAGCTCGAAATGAGCCCATTGCGGGCTGGAAGTCGACGAGTCAGCGAAGTCCGCTTTCAAAGAATCGGTCGAGCCGAGAGATTGAGCGGAGCATACCTATTCTAGCGCACGCTTGCCATCTGCGGTACCGTGAAAAACATGGAATGTACGAGCTGGTTTATCGCGGTACGGGCTCTGAGCGGTGTGCTTATCGCGCGCTGCGGCGCAACGATGAAACGTGCGTAGACCAAAGAACGGCTCGTGCTCGCGTCGGATTGCCGGCGCGCCGAGATGGATCAAAGTAACTGCGCGCGGATAACGTTTGGAGTACAATCGTGATATATTTGTCGTTGTCATACAATGCCGCATGAACAGTAGTCGTCCTGGCGAGGAGCACAGCGGCGAAGTTTGCTTCAGCAAATGAGCCGCGTAGCGACGACGTCCAGGGCTAAATCGGAGCAGCCCCGATCGCATTGATGTTAGCGAAGGTGTCGTAGCAGCGCCGTTGCGTTTATCGCACAGCAAAAAGGAGAAGCGATGGAAATGAGTGAGATCGGGGCTGCACCGGGGATTCCGGGGAACGTTCCTTTGCTTCGGGCGCTGGCGGGCTACGGGGCGGAGTTTTATGCAGGCCCTGACGATCGACGCGCCGCCGATGCTCGCGGATCGCGAGTTCTTCAAGGTCACGCCGGCCGGGTTGATGCCGTGGCGGTAACGCCGGATGGCCGCCGCGCCGTTTCCGCCTCTTGGGATCACACGCTCAAGTTGTGGGATATCGAAAGCGGTCAGGAATTGCGGACCCTCCAAGGACATGCTCGCCCCGTCGATGCCGTCGCGCTAACGCCGAACGGAAAGAGCGCGGTGTCGGCATCGTGGGACTACACGCTCAAAGCATGGGAGCTCGACAGCGGCCTGGAGACGCGAACGTTTGCGGGCCACGCCGACGTCGTCAAGGCGGTAGCCGTCACGCCTGACGGCCGGCGCGCCATCTCGGCCTCGGCCGACGAAACGCTCAAGGTGTGGGAACTCGACAGCGGCCGTATCGTGCAGACCCTTCGCGGTCACACCCGGTCGGTCTGGGCCGTCGCGGTTACGCCGGACGGCTGGCGTGCCGTTTCCGCTTCCTATGACGAGACGCTCAAGGTGTGGGAACTCGAAAGCGGTCGCGAGCTGCGCACGCTGCGCGGACATCTGGGCCTCGTCAACGCCGTCGTGGTTACACCGGAGGGACGGCACGCCGTCTCCGCTTCCGCCGATCAGACCGTTAAGGTCTGGGACCTCGAAAGCGGCCGCGCGCTGCGGACGCTCGAAGGTCACTCCGCCGCGGTTTCTTCGGTCGCGCTCACCTCCGACGGGCGGCGCGTGGTCTCCGCATCCGCGGACCAAACCGTCAAAGTCTGGGAACTCGCGAGCGGCGCAACGATCGCGACATTCTTTTGCGCCGCGTCCGCGCAGTGCTGCACCCTTGCGAATGACCGGATGATCGTCGTGGGCGACGCGTTCGGCCGCATTCACATCCTCGCGCTCGAACCCTAAAAGGCCGTCGTCACGGCCCGGGGTCACGCTCACGAACGACGAGGCCGACAAGGCGGCGTGCAGGTAAGGGGCAATAGGCGCGGTTGCGCGTCGTGACGGCCAGGCAACGTCCGGCGCGTCGTAAGCGGATGCGGTGGGTGCGGCGCTTTGCAGCAATGTGAACGGCTCGCTCCACGACGAGCATTTTCGCATTCGGGCGCGGCGGGACGGCCGGATCGTTGTTCGCATCGACTGCGCGCGTCCAAAGAGTGCCGTAGTAGACATCGTGCGCGAGGTGCGGATACGCCGGCATGAACCCGAGTTCAACGAGGGCCTCACGGTTGTCCGTACACGGGACCATACGCTCCCGAAGCGCGCGCTCGATCTCCAGGCGTGTATGGACCTTTACGCGCTTCATTTCCGAACTTCGTCCCTCCCGGCTGAACGCCACGCTGTTCTCTGGCTACCATACTAGCCTGGGTCGGCAGCAGCCATAGTGAAAAGAGGGATACTTCGTTCGGTTCCGTCCCTCGCGCTCCACCTTGCAGTCTTGCGGGCGACTGGGCGGCGTCGCCAACGAAGCGCTGCTTCCGCGTTTTGGCTATCCCCCGTTTCGCTATGGCTGGTCCGCTCCCAAGCGTGTATGTTGGGCGATGAGTTCAATCGCGCCGCTTTTTGGGAAGGACGCGCGAACACGATCGCTTCGCAAAGGGATGCGCGGGTTTGTCGCGTGCAGGCTGGGCCGGGTGCGCACGCTCGAAACGTGGCGACTGCGGTGTCCTGCGTCAGACGTTCCTTGCGGAAGACCGCGAAGGACGAATAACTGCCCTCTTTTTCGATAGCCCTAGTTTCTGGGACGAAGAACACTCGCAGCAATAATGAGGAACACCATGGCTGTTGCGCCAATCGCCTTCGAAGGTTCGACGCTGCGCGAGACGTTGTCCGAGTCCGTGGTCAAGGTCGAATTACGGGCGGCATTAGAGGCTGCGTTTCCCGCCGAAGCGCTCAAGTTCGATGAGATCTATCGCGCCGTGTACGGCCGTGATGGATCGTACTTTGAATATCTTCCGCAAGCAGTGGTGCGCGTCGCGTCGGCGGCAGACGTGCAAAGCTTGCTGCGAATCGGCAGAGCGCAGAACGTGCCGATCACGTTACGGGCCGGCGGCAGTTCGCTCTCGGGTCAGACGGTGGGGACGGGGATCATTGCGGATCAGCGGTTTGCCTTTCGGGCGAGCGAGTTGCGCGATGACGCGAGCAAAGTGTGGTTTGAACCGGGGTTGACCGTGCTCCACCTCAATGCGATGCTCAAGCCCGCGGGAAAGAAAATCGGCCCCGATCCGGCTTCGAGCCAGGTCGCGATGATGGGCGGCGTGCTCGCCAACAACTCGAGCGGGATGCAAGCCGGGACGAAGTTCAACGCCTATAATACGCTGGCCTCGATCGATTTCGTGCTGCCGAACGGCAACCGCTACGATACTGCGAAGCCGGAGGATCGTGCGCGCTTCGCGGCCTGCGACCCGGATATCTACCGGGGGCTGGCAGCACTACGCGATGAGGTGCGTGCCGATGGCGCGCTTTGCGCGCGTATCGCGCGCAAATACGAAATCAAGAATGTCTCGGGCTACGCCATCAACTCGTTTCTCGACCACGACGAACCGATCGACATCTTGGCGCACCTGTTGATCGGTTCGGAAGGAACGTTAGCGTATATCGCGTCGGCCGTGCTCTTCACGGTGCCGATCGACGTCCAGCAATCCAGCTCGCTGCTCTTCTTTCACAACGTGGCCGATGCGGCGGCCGCTGTGCCGGCGCTGGTGAAAAGCGGCGCCGCGGCGATCGAGCTGATGGACATCGCGTCTTTGCGTTCGGTGATCGGCCGCCCCGGCGTACCCGGGATCGTGGGTTCGTTGCCGGATGGAGCTGCGGCGCTGCTCATCGACTACCATGGAGCGGACGTCGCCGCGCTCGCGGCCGCGCAGGCCGAAGCCGCACGGACCATTGCGCTGCTGCGGCTGCTTGCCCAACTGCCGTTCAGTACATCGATGAAGGAACGCGCGCTGCTTTGGACGGTGCGCGACGGCATCTTCGCCAGCGTCGGCGGAGCGCGCAAACCGGGCACGACCGTTATTTTGGAAGACGTCGCGGTCGCGGTCGAAAGCCTGGACAAACTGATCCTCGGTCTGCAACGACTCTTCGAGAAGTATGCCTACGAGGGGTCGATCTTCGGCCATGCCAGCGTCGGCAACATCCACTTCTTGGTTACCGACGACATGGGGGACGGCGCACGCGTCGCGCATTTCGGCCGCTTCATGAACGACGTCGTCGAGCTCGTGCTCACCTTTGACGGTTCGCTCAAGGCCGAGCACGGCACGGGTCGTGCGATGGCTCCGTTCATCAAGACGGAATGGGGGCCGCAAGCCTATGGCGTCATGCAGCGGCTCAAGGTGCTGATCGATCCCGCAAACCTCATGAATCCGGGCGTGATGATCAACGACGATCCGAACGTGCATCTCGAGCATATCAAGGGCATGCCGCTGCTCGGCGATCCGGTCGTCGACCGCTGCATCGAATGCGGCTACTGTGAGTGGGTGTGCCCCACGCGCTACTCGACGCTGACGCCGCGCGGGCGGATCCAAGCGCACCGCGTTCGGCTTTCCCTCGAAGAAGCCGGCGAGCATGACCGCGCGCAAACGCTCTCGCGTCAGTATGCGCACGAGGGGCGCGAAACGTGTATCGCCGACGGCATGTGCCAGACGGTCTGCCCGGTCGGCATCAGCACGGCGTACCTCACCGACTACGATCGAGCGGAAGCCATCCCCAAGGCCGCCCGAAAACTGATGGCCGCCGCCGCGACAAACTTTTTCCTGCTCGAAGAAACGGCCCGATTGACACTCGACAGCGGCGCGGCCGTGCAAAAGACCTTCGGCAGCGGCACGATGCCGTGGGTCACGGCGGCTCTGGGCGGCGTTCTGCCCGGGTTCCCGCAGTGGTCGGGGAATCTGGGCCGGGCACCGGCGCGACCATCGACGAAACCCGCGAATCCCGATATCGTCTACTTCCCCGCGTGCATCACGCGGATCATGGGCTCGTCGACACGCGGCAAGGACAGCGTGATGCAGACCGTTCTGCGGATCGCCGAACGCGCCGGCATCACGATGTATTTGCCCAAAGATTCGATCGGTCTGTGTTGCTCGCAGCTCTTCGCCCATCAGGGATTTCCCGAGGCACAGGAAGTGATGGCGAATCGGGTCATTGAGGCGATGTATTCGTGGAGCGACGGCGGACGACTGCCGATCGTGTGCGACGTCAGTTCGTGCGCACGGACGCTGCTGGTCGAGATGGAAACGCAGATGTGGGGCGCTCGCCCGCGGCTTCTTTCCAGCGCGAATCAGGCGAAATACGCGAAGCTCACGATTCGCGGCATGGCCGGGTGGCTCCACGACGATGTGCTTCCCCGCTTGAACGTTACCACGCCGAAGGGGTCGGTGCTCATGCATCCCACCTGCGCGTGTCGGCAACTCGGTGTCGATGACAAGATCGACGCGATCGGCAGGGCCTGCGCGAGAGAAAGCTGGATCCCGTCGAGCGCCGGCTGTTGCGGCGCCGGCGGCGACCGCGGCTTCCGCTACCCGGAAGGGGCTGCCTCGGCGTTGCGTGACGAGAAAACGGAGCTCTCGGGACGCTCCTTCGACGGCGCGTATTCATTTGGAAAAACCTGCGAGACCGTGCTCAGCGATCACCTCGCGTTCCCGTTCGAGTCGATCGTCTATCTCGTGGATGAAACGACATCGGCGCGACCCGATCGTCAGGCCGCTCCAACACTCGGACGGTGAATGTCATTTTCGACGCCCAACTTGCGGCCTGAGGCGCGTCGCCGCTTCCTGTTCGCGCTGTCGCGACGGAGGATCCCCTCGTGTTTCACCAATTGCTAACGCCGATCTCGGGGAACTTAGCCCTTTCCTTCGCCGTCGCCGTGCTCCCGATCGTGGTGGTGCTGATCATGCTGGGCGTTCTGCGGCGGCCGGCCTGGCAGGCTTCGCTGGTCGGGCTGATATCGGCGTTCGTCATCGCGGTCTGGTTGTGGCGGTTTCCGTTCAAGCTCGCACTGAGCAGCGCAGCCAACGGTGTCACCTTCGCGCTTTGGCCCGTCATGTGGATCGTCTTCAGCGCCCTGCTGCTCTACAATATCGCGGTCATCTCCGGCCGTTTCAATGCCTTTCGCGATTGGATCTTTCACAATCTGCCCAATGACAAGCGCGTCGTGCTGATCGTCATCGGTTTCTGCTTCGGCGCTCTGCTCGAGGGCATCGCCGGCTTCGGGACCCCGATCGCGATCTGCAGTTCGCTGCTCATTCTCGTGGGCTGGTCGCCGCTCGAGGCCTTGACCTATACGCTGATCCTGGACACGGCTCCGGTTGCATTCGGCGCGCTCGGCGTGCCCGTGACCGTTCTCGCGGCGGTAACCCACCTTCCCGACGCCACGCTGGGCGCAATGATCGGCCGGCAACTGCCGATCGTCGCACTCGTCGTGCCGTTCTACGTCATCGCGATTCTCGGTGGCCGACGGTCCCTCGCCGCACTGTGGCCCGTGCTGCTCGTCGCCGGCGGCAGCATGGCCGTCACGCAATTCGCGGTTTCCAACTTTGCGGACTACCGGCTGGCCGACGTGTTGTCATCGCTGACTTCCTTGATCGTCACCGTTCTTTTTCTGCGACGCTGGCATCCGGCGCCCGATCCGAAGTTCGCGATGCGCACGGATCTGGACGCCAATCTCGGCGAGCCGCGCCCCGCAGCAAAAGTTCCGGTCCCCAGAGTCGTCGCAGTGAGCGCTCCGGGCCCCGAAGTCGCCAACCTCAAGATCGCCGCCATGAAAGCCCCTGCCGTGGAGGTTGCCGTTGTTCAAGGCGGTGGTCCGCACGTTGCCGAGTGGCAAGGCTGGATACCGTGGCTCCTCGTTTCCGGCGTCGTCATCGTCTGGACGTATCTCAAAATCTTCAGCATCGGCGACCTCAAGATCCCCTGGCCGGGCCTCAACGACGCCGTGTTTATCACGCTTTACGGCCAGCCCTATGCCGCGGTGTGGGATTTCCAGCCACTGGCAACGGGTACGGCGATTCTCTTCGCCGCGGTCGTCACCGCGGCAGTGGTCGGCGTCGATGCGCGCGGATTCGTTCGCTGTGTGAAGCAGACGTTGGAACAGGTTTGGCTCGCGGTGATCACCGTCGCGCTCATCATCGGTCTCGCTTACCTGATGAACTACTCGGGCATGGCGTACACGCTCGGAAAAGGCGTCGCGTCGCTGGGGGTGCTGTTCCCGTTGGCTTCCGTTAGCCTCGGCTGGGTGGCGGGCTTTTTGTCGGGCAGCGACACGTCTGCGAATGCGCTCTTCGGTAACTTGCAAGTCGTCGCGGCCAATCAGCTCCAACTCAATCCGATCCTCTTCGCGGCCACCAATGCATCAGGCGGCGTCATGGGCAAGATGATCTCGCCGCAGAACATTACCACCGGCGTCTCGGTCACGGACTTGAAAGGCAAAGAAGGCGTCGTGTTCGCGCGGACGTTCGTCCATAGCATCGTGCTGACGGTCTTGCTCAGCATCCTCGTCGCGGTGGAGCAGTATCTCATCCCGGGCATCATCCCGCGTTAGTGGATTCGCCTCGGCTACGCTCGACGAATCCATCGCGTTTGCGGCTTCGCCGCAAGCCGCCGTCGCCTTTGGCGTCGCCGAGCTGCTGAATGGAAACGATCCGGACCGCGCCGAGCTTCATACCGTCGTCCGAACGACGGCAAAGCGTCACGCCGCTCGCGATGCTGTCGCTCGCGGCGCTGGGTATCGTCTTCGGCGATATCGGGACGAGTCCACTCTACGCGTTTCGGCTATGTTTTGTCGCGGGTCCCGGTTACGCCGCTCGCGCGGAGAACGTGCTCGGCATCCTGTCGCTCATCGTATGGGCGCTCATTCTCGTCGTTTGCGTGAAGTATGCGACATTCGTGCTGCGGGCCGACTACGAAGGAGAAGGCGGCACGCTCGCGCTGCTGGCGCTGCTGTTGACTCCGATCCCCCGCAGCAGCGTCTCGAAGCGCCTGCCGTGGCTTGCGTTTGCGCTCCTTCTCGGAGCCGCGATGCTGTACGGAGACGGCATCATTACCCCCGCGATCTCGGTGCTCTCGGCCGTCGAGGGACTTGATGTCGCAACGCGGGCCCTGCACCCGGTCGTGGTTCCGGCCACGGTTGCCATCCTGGGAGCACTGTTCTTCGTGCAAGCGCGCGGCACCGGGAAGATCGGAAGCGTCTTCGGCCCGATCATGCTGCTCTGGTTCATCGCGATCGGGGCCGGCGGACTTGTCGCACTCGTCCATGACGCGCACGTTCTTGTCGCGCTCGACCCGCGTCATGCGTTCCAGTTTATGGCGCGGAACGGTCCGTCGAGCATTCTGGTTTTGGGCGCCGTCGTGCTGTCGGTATCGGGCGTCGAAGCGCTCTACGCCGATCTCGGGCATTTCGGCAGCTCGGCAATTCGCCTTGCTTGGTACGCGGCATGCTTCCCGGCGTTGCTCCTCAACTACTTCGGCCAAGGAGCCCTCGCGCTGCACGACCCTCGCGTGCTTTCGTCGTCGTCATTTTTCGCGCTTTATCCCGGTTGGACGACGCTTGCGATGGTCGCGCTGTCGACGGTCGCGACCGTCATCGCGTCGCAGGCGCTCATCACGGGCGCCTTCTCGATGACGCAAGAAGCGGTACAACTCGGCTATCTACCGCGTTTGCGGGTGCTCCATACGTCCTCCGAACGAGCGGGACAAATCTTTATCCCAGCCGTCAACGCGATGCTGGCGTGCGCTTGCATTGGGGTCGTCCTCGGTTTCCGCAGCAGCGAGCGGCTGGGTTCGGCGTATGGCCTCGCCGTCACCGTTACGATGCTTGCCACATCGTTCGCTTTTGGTCAGGTCGCGCGTTCCCGTTTCAAATGGCCACCGCTCGCCGCATACGGGCTCAGCGCGGTCTTTCTCAGCGTCGATCTCGCGTTCTTGGCCGGCAACATCGTCAAGATTATGGATGGGGCCTGGCTGCCGGCGTCGATCGCCTTCGTCGTTTTCACGCTTTTCGTCACGTGGGAATCGGGACGGCGACGCGTCGCCGCAGCGTTCGCAAAGCTATCGGCACCGCTCGACGTGTACGAACGCGAGGAGTACTCGAGTCGCGCCGTGCGCCTACGTCCCGAAACCGCGGTTTTTCTCACAACGGATAGCGAAGGCATTCCCTTCGTCTTACACCACGCGTGGCTTTCAACGCACGTGCTCCACGCCAACATCGTGATCATTACGATCGCACACGAACGTCGTCCCACGGTGCGCAGGGAAGACCGGATCGTCTTCGAACAGGTGGCTTGCGACGTCATGCGGATCGTCGCGCGCTACGGATACATGCAGATGCCCTCGATCGATGACATCATCGATTGCTGCGGAGAAAAGCCGCTCGGACTTGACGCCGTATCTGCGTATTATTTGCCGCATCCAAGGCTCGTTCGCGACCTCGCGCGGAGCGCGATGCCGGGTTGGCAGCGATTTGTCTACGCGTTCATGGCGCGGAATGCTACCCCGCTCACCGAGTCGCTCGGCCTCCCCGTCGAGAGCACGATCGAGTTTGGCGTCAGAATCTCGGTCTAAATCCTGCAGAGCTTCTCAGAACGAGACGTCAGGCTAACATTCTGGTTGAAGCTGACGACGGTGTCGCGGTCGGCGCGCGGTCGCCAGCGATCGTCGACCGTTATTGCACGATCGTGCTCGAAGCCTTGAACGTGCGCGCAATGAGCCGCTCGGCGCACGGGACGGTCGAACAGCCGGGATGCAGAGCCGAGTCCGGGCCCCCACGATCCATTGTTTTCACGGTGTGTTTACCCCGAGTCGAATGCTATGATCGCTCGGAGGCCGCACTGCGGCGAACCGATCCGCTGGTGAGAAGAGCAGTCATTTGACGGATATCAGCGAGCGCCGCGTCGTGCTTTGTCCGGAGCGCGAGGCCGCCCACCAGTTGGCGGCATTCGTTGCCGCGCATCGAGCCGGCGACGGTTCGGTCAACATCGCTTTGCGTTTGCCGCTCAAGGTATTGGCAGCCTGGAAGCTGCCCTTTGAACGGCGCGGCGTGGCGTCCTTTTATGCACTGCAGTCGACCGGCGATCGGCATCCGGCCTATTCCGTCACCAGGGCGTCCAAGGACCATGGGTCCCCGGAATTCGCCGGCGCGTTGGCCGTAGAAAGCAGCCCATACCGCGACTGTTTCAGCCTCGTTTTGGCCGGCCGCTACCAACCGCCGTTCGGATCGGTCGGCGCGCTCATCGACGCCGGAATCGGCTTTCGCATCGCTGCGGGCACGGCGCGTGATTTGTTGCGTTCGATCGCAGGCTATATCGAGCATGCGGCCAGGCACGGTACGCGTGACGCGGGCAAGCCGCGAGAAGCACTTCCCCTGGCTCGGTGATGGCTGCGGGAAATACGACCGCTCCGCCGACGCCGTCCGCGGCACCGCAAGCGCTTACGCCGCCAAAATCGGCGGAGCCGGTGCCGGTCGCGAAACCGCGTCGCTGGTCCCGGCGCGTTTTCGTCGTACTGGCGGTCGTATTCGTGGTGATGGCCGGTGCCGTGCTCCTCGCCGTGCGTGCGCTGTGGCCGGCTCCGCCGTCGACGCAACTGCCGTTGAGCGGCCGGCTTGAGGGCTATCAGAGCGATCTTGGCGCGAAGGTCGGCGGGCGCGTCGTGTGGGTTGCGGTGCGTGAAGGCGCCCTCGTTCGCGCCGGCCAGGTCCTGGTGCGGCTCGACGATGCGCAGGCTCGGGCCCAGACGGCGGCCGCGGCAGCGGCCGTGGCGGCGGCCGAGGACCGGGCTCGGCAGAGTCAAGCGACGTTGGCGGTTTTGGCAAGCCAAATCCACGAAACCGCACTCGGCGGCGAACAGGCGATGGCGGACACGAACGGACGCCTCGCGCAGGCGCGAGCGAACGTCGCGGCCGCACAAGCGCAAGCAGCGCAAGCAGCTGCCGCAGTCCGACAGGCTCAGGCGAGTCTCGGACTGGCGAATGCCGATCGCGTGCGCTACGACGCGTTGAGCCGGACGGGCGACATCTCGCTGCAAAGCGCACAGCAAGCCGACACGATGTCTCGCACCGCCGCTGCCGCGGTTGAACAACAACGCGCAGCGCTGGCCGCCGCGGTGCAGAACGGCTCGGCGGCAACGGCTGCACTCGCTCTTGCGCAGACCACGGCGTTCAACGGACCGATTCATGCGGCGCAAGTCGTCACGCTCGAACGGCAGCAGCGTCAAGCGCAGGCGCAGATCGCCGCCGCACGGGCCGACGCGCGTCAAGCGCGCGCAACGCATCAGGCGGCACAAGCCGCGCTGGACGATCTGCACGTTCGCGCGGCGAGCGACGGCACCGTCATCGCGCGCGCGATCGAGCCGGGCATGGTGGTCGCGCCGGGACAAACGCTGCTCTCGGTGGTCGATTTGAATCACGTGTACTTACGTGGATACGTGCCCGAAGGTGACATCGGTCACGTGCGCGTCGGGCAATCGGCGCACGTGATCCTCGACTCCGACCCGAATCATCCGCTCGACGCGCGCGTCGGCGAAATCGACGCGCAAGCGTCGTTCACGCCGGAGAACATCTACTTCAAGCAAGACCGCGTGGAGCAAGTCTTCGGCGTGAAGCTCGACCTGCGTGCGCCGCGCGGCAGCGCGAAGCCGGGGATGCCTGCCGACGCCCAAATCGACATCGCGCCGTCGTGATCGCGGCACCGGCGATCGACGTGCGCGTGCGCGGCTTGACAAAGCGCTACGGTGAAATCGAAGCGGTGCGCGGCATCGATTTCGAGGTTCGGCACGGCGAGATCTTCGGTCTCATCGGGCCCGACGGCGCGGGTAAAACGACGACCTTCAACGTGCTCGCCGGGATTCTCGAACCAACCTCCGGCGACGTCTCGCTCCTGGGCCAGCCGCCGCGCGCCGCCCGCTTGAACGTGGGCTATCTCACGCAGCAATTCTCGCTGTTCGACGACCTCAGCATCGACGAAAATCTGCGCTATCTTGCCGGATTGCGTGACGTGGCGGCCGACGCGTTCAGCGAACGCCGCGAGCGCTACCTAGCGTTGATGGACCTGGCGGGTATCGGCGACCGCCTTGCGGGCCGGCTCTCCGGCGGGATGAAGCAAAAGCTCGCATTGTGCTGCGCGCTCATCAGCGAACCGCGGATCCTGCTGCTCGATGAGCCTACCGTCGGTGTCGATCCCCTTTCGCGGCGCGAGTTCTGGAGCGTCCTTACCCGGCTTGCGTCGAGCGATGTCACGATCGTCGTCGCTACGCCGTATCTCGACGAAGCCGAGCGCTGTCATCGCGTCGCGTTGCTCTATGACGGCACGATCCGCGACTTGGGAACCCCGGTCGAACTCGAGGCGCAGCTAAAGTGCCGGCGTCTCGAGATTCGCGCCGGCGATATCGGTGCCGCCGAACGCACGCTCGAAGACGCCCACGCGGAGATCGTCGACGTCCAATCCTTCGGCGACCGCCTCGATGCGCTCGTCCACGACGCGCACGACGGCGAGCGCGTGATTCGCTCGGTGCTCGCGGCCGCGGCCGTCAGCGTAACGTCCATCGACGATGAGGCGCCGAATCTCGAAAACGTCTTCGTCGCTCGCTTACGCGAACTCGGCTCGGGGGCACCGTACCTGCCGTTTCCGGCGACCGCACCCCCGCGTATCGAAGACGGAGCGCTCGCGATCGACGCGCACGGCCTGACAAAGGAGTTCGGGGCCTTTCGCGCCGTTGACGGAGTAACGCTCAAGGTGGGCTATGGCGAGATTTACGGACTCCTCGGCGCGAACGGTGCGGGCAAGACGACGATCATCAAGATGCTCTGCGGCCTACTCGCGCCGACGTCCGGCACGATAGCGCTCGCCGGGCAAACCGGCAATTTACGTTCCGCGTCCCTCCGACGGCGGATCGGCTATATGAGTCAGAAATTCACGCTCTACGACGATCTGTCGATCATCGAGAACCTGCGCTTCTATGCCGGCATCTACGGGCTGCAGTCGAGCGAGCGGGACGCGCGCATCGCGTGGGTGCTCGAGAGTTCGGGATTGCGCGGGCGCGAAGGGCTCCTTACCGCGAAATTGCCCGGCGGGTGGAAGCAGCGGGTCGCGTTCGGCGCGGCCGTGATGCACGATCCCGAGATCCTGTTTCTCGACGAACCGACGTCGGGCGTCGATCCGCTCGCGCGGCGCCAGTTTTGGCGCCTGATCGACGAGCGCTCTCGCGCCGGAACGGCGATTCTCGTCACGACACACTACTTGGAAGAAGCCGAGCATTGCCAACGGCTCTGCTTCATGTCGGCCGGGCGCATGGTGACGGAAGGTTCGCCGACCGCGATCAAGGCCGCGCAGCCCGGTCGTCTGTTCGAGCTCACCACGGATGAACCGGAGCGCGCCGCTGCCGCCCTGGAACAGCGTTTCGCCGCTTGGCGCGTGGCACTCTTCGGGACGCGGCTGCATCTCATTGCGATCGACGAAGGCGACCTCGAGCAAGCCACGGAGGCACTGCGCGCGGCCGGCGTCAAAGTCGCGCAGACCCGTCCGCTGCCGTTCTCCCTCGAGGATGCATTCATCGGGACGATCGAGCGCGGGACCGCTGCATGAATCTGCGGCGCGTGTGGGTTCAGTGTGTCAAGGAGTTGGTCGAATTTCGCCGTGACCGCCTGACCGTTGCGCTTGCCTTTGCGCTGCCGGTCGCGATGCTGCTCATCTTCGGCCTGGCAATCCGACTGCAGATCAAGAACATTCCGGTCGCGGTTCAGGACTTCGATCGTTCTCCGTTCAGCCGCGACTTCATCGCGCGCATCGACGCCAGTCAAGAACTCGTTGCGATCCCGGAGCCGCTCGACCGCTCGCCCACGGCGCTCCTGCAATTCGGGAACGTGCGCGCATCGATCGTGATCCCGCCGGGAACGCAGCGCGCCATCGCGCAGGGACGCGCGGCGCAAATCCAGAGTCTCGTCGACGCGACCGACGTCGTGAACGCGCTGACGATCAAGCAGATTCTCACCGCGACGAGCGCCTTCGTCGGGGCGACGTACGCACCGCCGTCCCTTGCATCGTTCGGTCCGGCGAGGGTTGCGCTGCACGAGCGCATTTGGTTCAACCCGGGCGGCAACGAAGCACTCTTCATCGTCCCCGGCGTCTATGCCGTGATCCTGGCGATCTATCCGACCTTGCTCGCGGCCATCGCGATGGTGCGCGACAAGGAACGCGGGACGATCGTTCAAGCCTACGCGTCGCGCCTGCGCGCTTCCGAACTGATCGCCGGCAAGTGTCTCGCGCTCGAACTCATCGGTCTCGCCGAAGCGCTCGCGATCATGGCAATCGGCTTCGCGGTCTGGGGCGTGCACTTTGCCGGCGACCCGCTACCGCTGTTGATCGGGACGCCGCTGCTGGTCTGCTGCCAGGTGCTTTTGGGTTTATTCATCGGTGCGGGGACCAGCACGGTAACGTCGGCGATCCAAGCCTCCGGTACGGTCAATTCATTGTTGGCGGTCCTTTTGAGCGGGTTCATGTATCCGGTGTTCGCGATGCCGCTGTTCTTCCAATGGCTCTCCTACATCGTTCCGACGCGCCATTACATCAACATCACCCGCGATGCGTTCGTGCGCGGCGCCGGTTGGCCGAGCGTGTGGAGCGAACTGCTGTCGCTGGTGCTCATCGCGTCGGTCCTAGCGGTCGGCGCGTGGCTGCCGATGCGCCGCATGCAGATGACGGACTGACGGTGAGCAGCCTGCTTTCATGGCGACGTCTGCTGGTGCTCCTGCGCAAAGAGTTCGTCCAGATCCTGGGCAATCGGCAGGTCCTCTACATCCTGCTCTTTCCGCCGATCGTGCAGGTCACGATCTTGGGCTACGCCATGAGTCCGCTGGTCAAACACCTCACGTTCGCCGTGGCGGACGAATCCAAGAGCCCGGCCAGCCGCGAGCTCATCGACGCCTTCACCGCCAACGGTGTCTTCGTACCGCACGGCGAGGCTGACAATACAGCGAACGCGTATCGGGCGGTCCAGAGCGGTACGGTCGATGCGGCGCTCGTTATTCCAGCTGACTACGCGCGCAGCGCTGCCCGCGGCGCGTCGGGCCAGGTGCAACTGGTGCTCGACGGGGTGAACAGCTTCGTCGGGAACGTCGGTGCCGGTTATGCAAGCTTGATCGTTCAAGCGTACAACGCACGGGGCGAACCCCCGCCGCCGCTCGCGCCGCAGATCACCTTCGCCTACAATCCGGGCCTGGTTACGGCGTGGTTCTTCGTGCCTGGGTTGCTCGGCGCGATCTTGATGATTACCGGAATCTTAGCCTCGAGCTCGCAGAGCGTGCGCGAAAAAGACGAGGGAACGCTCGAGCAGCTGCTCATGACGCCGGCGTCGTCACTCGAGGTGCTCTTGGCGAAGATCGCACCCCTGTTCATCCTTTTTCTCGTTGCGCTGTTGGCCTCGATCGCCCTCTCGCGCCTGATCTTCGGACTGCCGTTCCGGGGCGACTTGATCTTGTTTTTAGCAATTTCGTCGCTCTATATCGTTGCGGCAATCGCGATCGGGATGCTCATCTCGACGTTTGCGGCCACCCAGCAGCAGGTCGTGCTCATTTCGCTCTTCACCGCGCTGCCGTTGATGATGCTTTCGGGTGCGTTCGCTCCGATCGAAAGCATGCCGCCGTTCTGGCGGACCATCTCGTTGGTCAATCCCCTGCGTCACTACATTACGATCGTGCGCGACATCCTGCTCAAGGGTGCGGGCCTCGACGTCATCTGGCCCAACGTCCTGGCTCTCCTCGCCTTTGCCGTGGTCGCGATGGGAATCAGCGCGACGCGCTACCGCTCACAATTGCGCTAGTGCACCAAAAGGAACGACGGTTGCGTCATCAGCGGGTTGTAGCAAGCGTCCGAGTTGCAAAGAGCGCCGGCGGGGCGAACCCAGCTCAAGTCACAGGACGCGGCTTGAGGGCACATTCAACGAAAAGAGGTCGAATGATGGACGGGAGTTTTGAGGATGAGGTGGCGGCAGCGCGTTCGGCCGTGGAGGAGCTGGCGCGCGGCGGATCGCTATCCGCCGGTGTCGCGTTAACGTTGGGAGACCTCGTTCGTTTGATCGATGTGCTGACGAGCAGTACAAAGCAAGGTTTCTATCGACTCGAGGGCGAGATCAGCTCGCTCAAAGAAGACGTGCATCGCCTCCAAGCGGAGGTGCATCGCCTCGAAAGCACGGCAAGTGCAGATCGCGCCCCCTGGTAATCGCGTGCGGCGGAATGTGCCGGTTCGATCGGCTCGGAAACAAGCGCCACGAGGCCTTTCCTGCAGTGCGATCGCGTGACAGTTCGTCATTCGCGATGCCGTCAGGACGCGGCCGAGAGCTCGAACCGCCTCGCTCATTTTTACCACCACGGCGGCCGGGACGCGCAGACTAGACGAACTCCAGACCTAGCGGTACCAAAGGATGTGACCATCCTCGAGCGGCACCTTCGCTCCAGAATACGACGGTATGATGCGAGGTGTGTAGTCCGACAACGGGCGCGAAGCGGGAACATCTGCGGCGTAAAGATGCCAGCCGTTAGCAGGTTCGACGCCCTTGCTCGGCGTCATTTCCGCTACGAATGGCGGCTCGCCGTTGAGCGGATCTGCGTAGACCTGTAGGCGCACATCGTCGGCACGCAGGTCCCCCAGACGAACCTCAACTTGAACAGCGTGTCGCTGCGAAGAACTCTCGAGGCGAAGTGCGCCGAATTTCAGTGACGCCCAGTGGTCGGCCAAGGCTTGTTTCCATTCCAGCAGCAATCTGCCATAGGAGCCCCGATCGCTTGCGCGCGCACCAAACGCCGCGGCGGCCGGCAGATAATGCTGCTCCGTGTACTCGCGGACCGCTCGATTTGCCGAAAACTGCGGTGCCAAGTGTGACATGCTTTCGCGGATTCGCGCGACCCATTCCGTAGCGATGCCGTTGTTGTCACGGCGGTAGAACGCCGGGATGACCTCCTTTTCGAGGATATCGTAGAGCTGTTCGGTTTCGGCCAAATCCCAGGCCGACTCGTCGGCATGTTCCTTACCATCGCCCAGTGCCCAACCGACTGTCGGCGTATATGCTTCGGCCCACCAACCGTCGAGTTCCGATAAATTAAGGCCGCCGTTTACAAGCACTTTCATGCCGCTCGTGCCGCAGGCTTCCCAGGGCCGGCGAGGAGTGTTGACCCAGAGATCAGCGCCCTGTACGAGCCGCTCGGCCAGGACTAAGTCGTAATCGCTGAGGAAGACGGCGTGACGTCGCACATCGGGACGCTGAACGAACTCAACCCAAGCTTTTACCATCGCTTGACCTGCGCCGTCTTGCGGATGAGCCTTGCCGGCAATCACCAGCTGAACGGGACGTTCGGGGTTGGTCAAAATGCGGACGAGCCGCTCCGGGTCATGCAGGAGCAGGTTTGGGCGTTTGTATGTAGCAAATCGGCGGGCGAAACCCAGCGTCAAGGTGTTTGGGTCGAATACGCTCGCTGCGCTTTTCGGGTCTGCGCCGCGGGCGGCAAGCTCGATGGCGAGGCGCTCCCGCACGAAACGCAGCAATTCAAGACGGTTGGACGCGCGAAGCTGCCATAGCGCTCCGTCCGCCGCGCGCCGTATATCATCGCCGACGGTCTCCAAAGTGCCGCGCCACCGATCGGGACCACCGGCCTCCGTCCACAGTGCATCGGCAGCCTGCGAATCCCAAGTCGGAGCGTGCACGCCGTTGGTGACAGAGCCGATCGGGACTTCTGCCTGAGGCCAGCGCGGAAAGAGACCTCGAAAAATCCGTCGACTTACCTCGCCGTGCAAACGGCTGACGCCGTTGATTCTCCCACTGCCGCGCGCCGCAAGGTTCGCCATATTGAAGGGTTCATTTGCATCGTCAGGCACGACACGCCCCAGCGCGAGGAGCTGAGCAAGATCGATGCCGAGGCGCTCGTGCGCGTAATGCCCGAGGTATTGGCCGATCAAGCTCGGCGCGAAGCGATCGAAGCCGGCTTCGACGGGCGTATGCGTGGTAAAAACATTTCCGGCTCGCGTGACTGCCAGTGACGCGTCGAACGATTGCCCGTTGTCCTCCATGAAGCTTCGCGCACGTTCCAGCACCGCAAAAGCCGCGTGGCCTTCGTTGAGATGACAGACTTGCGGATGGATGCCCAGCGCTCGCAGCATTCGCCAACCGCCGATGCCGAGCACGCCTTCCTGCATCAGCCGCAGGTCCGGTCCGCCGCCATAGAGTTGACTGGTGATGCCGCGGTACGCGGGCGGGTTGGCCGGGTCGTTGCTATCGAGCAAATAGAGCTTTAACTGACCGATCTGGGCCTGCCAAGCGCGCAGCCAAAGCTTTTGTCCGGAAAAGACGACGCTCAGCCGGAACCATTCGCCGTCTTCGTTGCGCACGGGAACGATCGGTAACTGGCCGGGATCGTTGTAAG
Source organism: Candidatus Velthaea sp. (assembly GCA_050012475.1). Classification (GTDB taxonomy): domain Bacteria; phylum Vulcanimicrobiota; class Vulcanimicrobiia; order Vulcanimicrobiales; family Vulcanimicrobiaceae; genus Velthaea. Next base: position 31,384 of record JBEKHC010000003.1, on the reverse strand, counting down.
GGTAGAGCGCTTGTTGGTTTCCGTTCGAGTCGATGATCTGACGAAAGTAACCCTGTTGGTAGAGCAGTCCGACCCCGACGATGGGTACGCCCAAATCGCTTGCCGCTTTGAGTTGATCGCCGGCGACGTTTCCCAGGCCGCCGGAGTAGATCGGCAGGGCTTCACTAAGTCCGAACTCCATGCTGAAGTAGGCGATGCAGCTCAGCGACGAGTTTTCGTGCGCGCGCTGAAACCAGGCGTCCGTTTTCAGGCCTTGCCGCTGTTTGTCGAGCAGCACACGAACGGCGTTGCCGAACTCAGCGTCGCCTTCCAGCACCTTGAGTTTGGTACGCGAGGCGGTTTGCAGCACGACCCACGGATTGTGAGTACGCTCCCACAACTCCGGCTCGATCTTGGACCACACCGGATCGGTCGTATGTTCCCAACAATTGCGAAGGTCCAAGGCTAACTCGACGAGAGATTCCATCGTTCCCGGCTCGAAATCGAACAGAGCGTTGTTGATGTTCCGCATGCTGTTGGTGTCCTTTGCTGAGCGCTTCGGCAACTCCGGCGAGCATCCGCGGGATTACATTCCGACCAGAGCCGGGCGGCTTTCGCCCTTGGGTTGGGCGGAATGATCGCCGGCGGGCGTCTGCTCGAGCCCATGACGCGGGTCGAGACATCGGCGGCGACCGCGGGGCGTCACCTGCGCGCCCGGCCAGCGTTCTAGCTTGTCCTGGCTAGATTCCGGCCTGCCTGTGACCGGAGAAGAATCAGAGGCGAAACCAACATTCGCGTCACGAACCGGCATTTGGAGCTGAGATCGGGTGCGCGTGGCGGAATTCCACCTGATGAAGATACGATGGGAAGTCGACTTGACTCCGGAGGAGGCGCGCGAAGCCCTCGGGCTTCCGGACGTGAAGCCGATGCAAGCCGCGGTCCTGGCCAAGATGGAAAAGAAATTGACCGATGCGATCGACACCTTTGGGCCGGAAACGATAATCCAGAGCTGGTTCGCGACGATCCCGCAAGGCGCGGATGCGATGCGCAATCTGTTCACGGGCTTTCTGAACCTCGCGGGCTCGAAGAAGGGCGGGAGTGAGTAATCCGGCATGCCGGCGCTCTTGGTGCGCTTCTGGAGGCGAGAACGAACGACACCAGAGACACGCAGGCATATCGGAGTAAGGGCGCGACGAAATGGGTCGCGCGCCGTTCTGCTGCCGCAAACCACCTCACGCTCTTACGGTAAGCAAACGCGCGGATGACGTGGCAACGAATTCGTGTTGCCCGCTTCGGAGGGCCAGAGGTGCTCGAACTCGCGGAGCAGGATGCGATCCCGCATCCGGGTCCAGGTGAAGTTCGGATCAAGGTGCTTGCGGCGGGCACCGGCTTTACCGATACGTTCATCCGGCGCGGCCGATACCCCGAATACAAGGGACCGTTACCGTTTACGCCGGGCTACGAACTGGTCGGGATCGTGGAGGAAGCCGGTGCGGGCGTCGACGTTCCACCCGTCGGCACACTCGTGGCCGATCTCTGTGTCGTCGGCGGCTACGCGCAGTATGCGATCCGGCCGGCACGCTATCTCGTGCCGGTTCCCGACGGCGTCGATCCGGCCGAGGCCGTGTGCGTCCCGCTTTCGTACTTGACCGCTTTTCAAATGCTCACGCGTTTTCGCCGGTTGGCGCCAGGGGCGGCGATCCTCGTGATCGGAGCCTCCGGCACCGTCGGCACGGCGCTGCTCGATTTTGCGCGGCATTTGAAGCTCACGGCCATCGGCACGTGTTCAGCCGCGAACGTTCCGGCCGTCGAGGGATTCGGCGCGATCGCCGTCGACTATCGCGCGGGGGACTTCGTCGAGTCGGTGCGTCGTCTCACGGCAGAGCGTGCGAACGGCCCGGGGAGCGACGCAGTGTTCGACGCCATCGGGGGCGCGCATTTCGCACGTTCGTTCGCATGCCTCGCGCCCGGGGGACTGCTCGTGGGATACGGTTCTCAGACAATGGCGACAGGCGGCGAGAATCTGCTCGCGGCGGGACTCGGCTTAGCCAGGCTGCAGCTCTGGAACACGCTGCCGTTTCTCTTCGGCGGAAGGCGTGCGGTGTTCTACAGCATCACGTCCCGTCGCAAGAGCCGACCCGACGAGTTCAAAGGAGACATGGCTACGGTTTTCGGGCTTCTACGCGACGGCGCGATCCATCCGGTCATCGTCGACCGTCTTCCCCTGGCGGGCGCGCGCGAAGCGCACGAACGCATCGACGCCGGTGGCCTTGGGGGAAAGATCGTGTTGTTGCCATGGGACGCGCGAAACGAAGAAAAATAGCCAGAAAGCCCAATGTAGCTAAGGTTCCGCGCCGAACGCCTGCTACTTCTCCGACGAAACCTCTTCCTCATCGAACGAGCCGTCGCTGTAAATCTCGTAGCGTTTGCCGGAGACCTCTGCAATAAATGGAAAGTCGGCAATCTCATGTTCGACCGCACTTGTCCAACGACGGTTGTACCAATCCAGCCTGAATGTTGCTGTCAGTCCGCCAGCCGTTGCATCGACTGTTTCAGGGTAATGCATCTCGTCTTCTCCTAACGAACTTAACGAACTGACCGCTACGGCCGTTCCGATGGACTGCTTCCCTCGCGATCCTGTCGACGGACTGGCCACGCGGATTAGACAAACGCAGCGCCGCTCGATGTTTGTATGCCCGCGATGGAACGAACCGGAACCGGCCAAGAGTGGAGCGCCCGCATCCGCGATGTTTTTTTCGTTTGGTGCGCCTCCATTAACGGCAGAATCTCATCAAGGACCTTCACCGCGGCGACGACGTGCACTCCTTTGTTGAGCATGACGCATTCAGCGCGCTCGGCCATGGCGGCGTCCGTAATCTCCGCACGCGTCGGAATACCGGTTTTGACATACTCGTCGAGCACTTGCGTTGCCCAAATCACCGGGATGGAAGCCGCTTCGCAAAGCCAGAGAATCTCCTCTTGCATCTCTGCGAGGCGCCGATATCCGATCTCGACGGCAAGGTCGCCGCGGGCGATCATCACTGCTGTCGGCTGAAGACCCGCGGCCTGCACGAGCAACTCGGGCAAGTTCTTTATGCCGTCGAGCGTTTCGATCTTCAATGCGAGTGGCAATGTCGGCCGGCCCAGTCGCGAAAGCTCGTCTTGGAGGATCACGATATCGGATGCTCTGCGCACGAACGAATATCCCACCACGTCGATCGCATCGACGATTGCGGCCAGTGCCGCGCGGTCGGCCACTCCAAGCGGAGGTGCCGGGATAGCGGTGTTCGGAAAGTTCAGACCTTTGTCTGGGCGGATCCGGCTCCCCGCATCGGCACATTGCGTTACGGAAAGGTCGATACGTGATTGCGTTGCGGATTGCACGAGACAGCCAATCTTTCCATCGTCGATCCAGACTGGATCGCCGGCGTGCATATGATCGAAAATTTCCGGAATCGTGCAAGTGAACGCCGGTTCCTTGTTTTTGGCATCGTGCAAGTTGCGCACGAACGCGACGCGGTCACCGACGTGAATTCGCGCGTCGTGGCGCACATGAACCTCTCGCGTGCGGACTTTGGGACCCGCTAGATCGGCGTACACGATGCACCGACGACCGGCGATCTTCTCGGCAGCCCGAACGTTTGAGATCATCTTGCGCCATGCTTCGACGTCGTCGTGAGCGCAGTTTATTCGTGCCGCATCCATCCCGGCGCGTGCGAGTTCCGTCACGAGGTCATCGTCATCCGCGGCTTCCGAAGGCAAAGTGACCATGATTCGCACGGCGCGTCCCGCGTCCTGCGGGCCGAAAACGCGCGCCGTTTCGGCACGCAACAAGTGCTCACCGCGGAAGAACGCTCGTGCCGTTGTTGCCTTTGCAGTAACCGCTTTCCCGCAGAGCGCCGCAAGTGCTTCGACGACGGCCTCGAGATTCGGCCGAACCCGGCCTTCGCAGCGTCCGAGCGAAGAGAGCCCGAGCGGCATAAGCGATGTTTGAATCTCGCGCAAGTCGATCTGGCGCAACGCAAGGTATGCAGCAAAATTCCAGGCAGCCGGAATGAACGCGCGGCGGTCGATGCCTGCACGCCAGCGATCGAATATTTCGCGCCCGCCGACATCGACTTGCGCAAGAAGCAAACGCATTCGAGCCAGCAGTTCGAGCCGGTTCGACTGCTCGCGAGCGTCATGTGCTACAATCATCATCACTCCTTAGCTGTATATTCTTGTTTTCGTCCCTTGGACGAGCTCTGCATCACGACGGCAGGGTCCGTTCCGACGCGGGATTCCGCAAGGGGTTCGCCGTTGCTCTGAGCGAGGAAGGGCCGGCCCCGAAAAAAAGCCGCTTGCCGATCTCGATGAGTACGAGATACGTGACGATCATAGCCACAAGAATCGCGAAGAAGAGCGGGGGCAGCGCGGTGAAGCCCAGGAAATTCGCCAAGGGCGTGTACGGCAAGAGCGCCCCTGCCAAGACGACAGTAATGGTCGTGAACGCGAGCGGGGTGCTGGCCCGGCTGTGAAAGAACGGTACGCGGTGCGTGCGGATGAGAAAGACCACGAGCGACTGCGTTGCGAGCGATTCGACGAACCACCCGGTGCGGAAGAGGTCGGGGCCGGCCTTGAAGACGAGCAGCATCACCGCGAAGGTCGCGAAGTCGAAGATCGATGAGATCGGACCGAAGAAGGCCATGAAACGGCGGATGAACTTGGTGTCCCAATGGGAGGGCCGCAGCAGCATTTCCTCGTCGACGTTGTCCGTTGGAATCGTCATCTCGCTGACGTCGTAGAGCAAGTTGTTGAGCAGAATTTGCGATGGCAGCATCGGCAGGAACGTGAGGAACAACGAGGCGCCCGCGGCGCTGAACATGTTGCCGAAGTTCGAAGACGTCCCCATGAGCACGTACTTAATGGTATTGGCGAAAATGCGCCGGCCCTCGACGACGCCGTCGGCGAGGATACCGAGATCCTTCTCCATCAGAACGATGTCGGCGGCGTCTTTCGCAACATCGGTAGCGGAATCGACCGATATCCCGACATCGGCGTCATGCAACGCCACCGCGTCGTTCACGCCGTCTCCCAGGAACCCGACGTCGCAGCCCAGGGAGCGCTGAAGCTTGATGATGCGCGCCTTCTGCTCGGGCGTCACGCGGGCAAAGATGTTCGTTGTTTGCAATGCGGTGCCGAGCTGGGCGTCGTCCATCGTGGCGATCTGCTTGCCGGTCAGCACGTCGCCGACCGCCATTCCCAGTTCGCGGCAGACCGCGCGGGCCGTCCGGTCGTTGTCGCCGGTCACGATCTTCACTTCGATGCCCAGCGCGCCGAGTCGGCGCAAGCTCTCCGCCGCGTCGGCTTTGGGCTGGTCGGCGAAGACCAAGAAACCTATGAGCTCAAGACCGACTTCGTCGTTCGGGTGGATCTCCGTCATCCCCGTCGCGTCCCGTGTGGCCAGAGCGACAACGCGGTTCCCGGTGTCGAATTGTGCGTCCAACTGGGCGCGCACGTCCGGGTCGACCGCCGTGCATTTGGTCACGATCGCTTCCGGCGCGCCTTTGCAAATCAGCAGGCGTCTACCATCCTGGGCCTCGACGAGCACCGACATCATCTGGCGCTCGAAGTCGAACGGCGCGGAATCGATGCGCCGTAGGGCCGCCGCCGCCGCGTACCCCTGCTCGTTCGACCCCTCCCAAAGCGCAACGTCGAGCGCGTTGCCGCTCACCACGCGCCCACCGACGGCAACAACCGACGTACAGGCCAATCCGAGGGCGGCGACATTTTCCGCACCGGCACCCTGCCGGTCAAGCGCGGCGCGGAACACGATCGCTCCTTCGGTCAACGTCCCGGTCTTGTCGGTGAAGAGGATCTCGATGTTGCCCAGATCCTCGATGCTCACGAGCCGCTTGACAATGACCGATTTTCGTGCGAGCGTTCGCGCTCCCATCGAGAGGCTGATCGTCACGATCGCCGGCAGAAGCTGCGGCGTCAGTCCGATGGCGATCGCCAGCGCGAAGAGCAGCGATTCGAGCCACGCGTGGTGCAGGATCGCGTTCAACAGGAAGATCGTGACGGCCAAGCCGACCGTGACCTTCACAAGCAAGCCTGAGAAGCCGCGCAAACCCTGCTCGAACGCGGTCTGCGGCGGCCGCGTCGCAAGCTGCTTTGCGATTCCTCCGAGCGCGGCTTTGCGGCCCGTTGCCACCACCACGCCGTGTGCGGCTCCGTTCTTGACCACGGTCCCCATATACGCGCACGAGGGAAGGTCGAGCGCCGATCCGATGGATGCCGCCGGGTGCGCTGTCTTCTCGGCGGGAACCGACTCGCCGGTTAAGGCGGACTCGTCGCACTCGAGATCGTGGACGTCGAGCAGCCTCAGGTCGGCCGGCACGATGCTGCCGACGGCGAGTTCGACCACATCGCCCGGGACGAGATCAGCGATGGGAACCGGCGTCGGCCTTCCGTCGCGAAAGACGATCGCTTCGCGCCGGACGCGCGTCCGCAAATCGGCGACAGCTTGCTCGGAGCGATACTCGTTGATGAAGCTCAAGCCGACGCTGAGCGCGATGATCGCCAGAATGATGAGCGCGTCGGAACGGTCCCCGAGAAAAAAAGCGAGGACGGCCGTGGATACGAGAAGGATTAGGAACGGATTCGCGAGTTGCCGCAGTAGAATATCGAATACCGTCGTGCGCGGCGCCTCGACGGCATTCGGACCAAACGTTTTGAGTCTTCGTCGAGCCTCCTCGCCGGCAAGACCGACGACCGACGAGTCGAGCCGCCGCAATGCCTCATCGGACTCAAGCGACGCGGCCGAGGTGAGGTCGAGCGATGCGATCACGGTATTACTTGCTATTCCGGGTCGCGCGTCTTTGGGCGCCGGATCGCCGGGTTACCTCAATCATTTTCTCCTCTCGTCCGTCGTGAATCCAATTCCGCGCCGAACCAAGCCGGTGGCTTGAATCGAAACGACATGTTCGGTGTAAATCGTGATCTTGTTCTTGCCGTCACCAGGCAGTGTCACTTCGGCCGACTTCTCGTCATCCTTCAAAGCCTTTCTCAGGATCGCAACGTCATCTTCTTGCAGCTCGACTACTTGGCTATTCGAGAGGGCGACTCGGTAGAATTCTGTTGCTGGACTCATAGCAAATTCTCACAAATGAAGTTATGGATGACTTACTAATATGTAAAGCCTGCTGGTTGGCACCGACGACTCAAGAAACCATCACAGGCGGCGAATCTTCATTCAAATGGCCGATATCGGCGATTGGTGTACTCGTATGTCGGCCGGAGCGCGACGCGTCTCGTTGTTTGTTTGCCTCAAGTTTCGCAGCGTGGCCAATAGCGCACCCCGCCGGCTGATCCATGAAGCTCGTGACCATTATAACATCCCGCACGGGCATTGCTCACTGTCTTTCCCGGCACTCGGAAGGCGGTGCCCGGATTCCGCCGCAAGTCAGGAAATGCTTACTGATGCGCCGACGAGGAAGCGCGCTGCGGGCCGCAAGCGACGTGGGGGCGACAGGCACTCGGCCCGCCGTCGCGCCACGTTACTGTTGGCGCCGCCCTACAACGAAAAGTCCGATCCACTCGGTTTCGGCACTTTTCGCTCGACCCGAAGTCGCGTTGCGGCGGGGCTAAAATATCGAATCCGGGATGAGACAGGTATCGTGAAATACGGGATCGCGGGTTTGGCCGAACAGACGATACGATTGGACCCTGCCGCGGTTAGCTTCTCGCTCGTTGTCAAGTTAAGCAAACATTAACAATCGGGCATAATCCGGGGTACGAACGTTGCGCTCCCGCAGTCGCCCCGCACTTGGCGGTTAATGTGATCTTATTGTTGACGAACGCGTCCGTAGAGGCTGCACCTATGAAGAGCATCGCCCGACCTCGCGGCTGCTCTACGGGCGGCGCTGTCCTTTCCAACACGAATTGGTTGGCATCGACAAGTCGCCGTACCACGTGGCATCGCTCGACTCAACGGTATGTCCAGCTCACAAGGTCCGTCACATGAGAATCCGCGCCCTGAGTTTTGCCGCTTCCATACTGCTCGCGACTGTTGGACTGACCTCATGCGGAGGTGCCGGTGCTTCCAACGAAGCTGCCGACGTCAGACTACCGGGCACGGGAGCAAGTTTCCCGTTCCCGATCTATTCGAAATGGTTCAAAGCGTATAGCGAAGCCCATCAGAACGTCGAGATCGACTATCAATCGACTGGAAGCGGCAGCGGCGTGAAGAGCTTCATCGACAAGACGGTCGACTTCGGTGCAAGCGATAAGGCCATGACACCCGCAGAAATCAAGCGCGCCGGGGGCAACGTCCAACTTCTTCCTTTGACGGCCGGCAACATCGTGCTGATCTACAATATGCCGGGCGTTAAAGAGACTCAAGTTAACCCGCAAGGCATATGTCGGAATTTTTCTCGGCACGATTAAGAAGTGGAACGACGCGGCTATCGCTAAGGCAAACCCCGAAGCGAAGCTGCCGGACAGCACCATCAACGTCGTGGTTCGTGCCGATTCGAGCGGCACGACGTTCGTCTTTACGCAGCACCTGAGCACGATCAGCAAAGCATTTGCCGCAAAGCCCGGAAAGAATGACATGCCCGCGTGGTCGGTGGGAACCCGATCGAAGGGCAATGAGGGCGTCACCGCGAGCGTCCAGACCACGCCCAACTCCATCGGCTACGTCGAATACGGGTACGCGTTAATTCAGAAAATGCCGATGGCGCAACTCGAGAACAAGTCGGGCCGATTCATCGCCGCATCCAAAAAGGCGCGGTACACACCGGCGCTCCGCCGCCATTGCATAACGCGCGCGTATGAGGGCCTCTTCTTTCACGAGCAACTGCTCGCGCGCAGCTTCCCATTCTTGCGGCGAAACGATCGGTGGCGTTTTCATGACACCTCTTTCAATCCAGCCGCGCTCAGCAGGTACCCGGGCGCTATGGTTTTTCTATCGGATTGCACCAAGCTCACGATGGCTGAACCGGCAATCTCGGGAGTAAGCAGTGGCCCCATCTCCTTTAGGAATGCATCTTCAGTCTGGCCGCTGCGGGCCGCATACGCTTGAACTCCAAGCTTCCCAACGTCTCCGAGTGGGGTCATTTTAGGCATTACCGCCGTAACACTGATGTCGAATCCGGCACGCGCAGCTTCCTCCTGAGCATATTCCGCAATAAAGCGTTGCGTAGCCTTAGACCCAGCGTACCCTCCGCTCTCAGGCGATCCGAAGAGGGCGGCTCCGCTGCTGATCAGCACCACCCGGCTTCCGGGCGACAGCGGCTTCAGCAAGACTTCGCGCAGCCACGTGAACGCGATCTTAACGTCGGTATGCCAGCTCACAGAGAACGTCTCCCAGGTTTGATTCTGGAGTGGGCCCATTCCCGGTTTTGCACCCGCTACCAAAATGAGAACCGCGGGATTATGTTTGTTTAATAGGTTCCGCGCGATTGTCGCGTCCGTCGCATCAGCGACCTCGGTTCGAATGTTCGCGCTTCCCGCGGCCAGGTCGGCGAGCTCTGAGGCAGTTCGCGCGATCGCAACTACTGGTGCTCCAGCCTCGCCAAATGCTCTAGCGATTCCACGCCCCAAACCGCGGCTCGCGCCAACTACCAAAACCGTTTTCTCTGACAACTCGCTCATAGCTAAGATATCCTTTCGCAGCCGCAATTTGGCTGCACATTATCGTGTGAAGAAGAACTCGACTACCGATGGGCGATCGGCCGCAGGCGAACGCCCGCAAACGCGTTACCAGTCAACCACCATACCGCCCGTCAGGTTCATGGTGGCCGCCGTCATCGAGCTGGCGCGATCGGATGCAGCAAATACAGCTGCTTCCGCGACTTCGTGAAGCGTGGTGGGACGCTTAATATGGTTCATGTTTGCAGTAAATGCCTGGAACTGCGCTTTCGAAATCCCGAGCGCCCTAGCGTGCAGGCTGGAAACGAGGTCGAACGCCGGCGTCTCCGGGAGCCCTGTGGACCGTAACGTCAGGGCGCGGACGCCAAACTGCGCCAGTTCCGCCGAAAGATTTCTCGTGTGTGCTTCCATCGCTGCCCACGACGGCCCCATGCCGCCAGTAAACGCGATTCCAAGGCGGCTCACCTCGGGCGTGTGGACCAGAATAACGCCGGAACGCTGCTTGACCATGTGCCGAGCGGCGGCAGTCGAGGTGATAAAGAACGACTTCGCGTACGCGTCGATCGGCTTCATGAAGTTTTCCGTCGAAAGGTCGAGCAGTGCAGTGCCTTGCGTGCCTTCCGGCGGAATGCCGGCCGCCATAAACGAAATGTCAACACGTCCTGCCTCGTTAACCACCTCGCCGAGGTAGGTGTTAACCGCCTCCTGATCGAGTGCATCGACCTGAGCCGCCTGTGCGAAACCGCCCGCTGCGGCTATTGGATTCACAACCGCATCGAGATGTGCGCGGGTGCGACCGGACAAATACACCTTTGCACCTTCGTGAGCAAACGCTTTGGCGATAGCGCTTCCGATCGCGCCGCCACCACCGTGAATGACTGCAACCTTGTTTTCGAGTAACATTGCTTTCTCCTGAGGATTTTAGTGATGTGCCTTTTTGACGAATGAGGGCGGGCAAAGGATTCCGCACGAGCCGAGGGCTCGCAGAATGCGGGCTGAATCCTTTTTGCCTCACGAATCGTCTAGGGGATGAGCATGGCAGCAGATCTAGAGCAACGCCTCGAGGAGCTTCGCCCGAAGCTTCATCGTTATTGTGCCCGCATGACGGGCTCGGCGATCGACGGCGAAGACGTCGTGCAGGATACGCTGCTCAAGGCCGTTGCCGCACTCAGCCGCGAGGACAAAGAGATCGCGAACCTTGAGAAATGGCTTTTCCGGATCGCTCACAACGTCGCAGTCGATTTCTTGCGGCGGCGAGCTCGAACCGAAGCGCTCGGCGCTGAGGCGGACCCCGACCTATTGCCCGATTCGGAAGGACCGGTCGACGATCCAGACATCATAGCGGCGAGCCTGTGCACGTTCATGCAGCTTCGCCCCACCGAGCGCGGAGCCGTTGTTTTGATGGATGTACTGCAGTATCGTCTTCAAGAGATCTGCGACATCATGGGGATGAGCCTGCCTGCCGTAAAATCGGCCTTGCACCGCGGCCGTGGGAGGCTGCGCGAGTTAGCGCGTGAGCGGCACGAGACGCCTCCGGCCGCGATCCCGCCGGAGCAGCGGGCGTTGCTTTCCAAGTATATCGATCGTTTTAATGCTCGCGATTTCGAAGCGATTCGCGATATGCTTGGCAATGAAGTGAAGCTCGAGCTCGTGAACAGAGAGCGCCGTTACGGTAAACCGGCCGTATCGGGATACGTCGCTAACTACTCGCTTCACGACGATTGGGACCTCGCGCTTGGTCTCGTGGACGGGCGTCCTGGTATTGTCGTCGGAACTCCGGGCGACGACTCGGGCAAGGTCGATTACTTCATCCTTCTGCAGGGGGCCGACGATCGCATACTCGACATTCGCGACTTCCGTTATGCTCGGTACGTCATGGACAGCGTCGACATCGTAACACTGCCTGAGCAGTAAGGTGCCAAACGTTCTTTTGGCCATCTCGCTTGTCATCCGAGTGAGATATGCGCTGAAGATAGTCCCCGACTACGCGGATAACAACAAGCGCGAAGGCCGCCTTTGGTTAGTACGGCGGCCTTCTGGGCTCCAGTTCTCTTTACGACCTGCCCTCGAAAGGTGCCGGCAAGGGTCAGTGCATGTGTGCGTCGATGTGGATCTTCCCGGTAGCCACATTCGCGTAGCCCACGCCCCAGGCCGGTTGCGCGTTGACCCAGGCATAGGCTGCCGAGGCCGTCACGAGAGTTATCTTCACGGACAGGTCGACGATCGGCTCACCGTCGCGCGGGCTCGCAGTGCCCTCAGCGCGAAATGCAATCCGGTTCCCATCGTCGGTTTCGACGGTCGCCCGGAGATCGAGTTCCCTACGACCGTCGGCGCGCACATACATGTAGTCGACGGCACGCAGCGACCCCGTCACGCGACCCTTGATTGATCCTGCAAGCGTGACGTCAAATTGAGCTCCTTGCAGCGGTACGCTTTCCTGCCCCGTAAAGATGGCTTCCATATTTGCGCCGTAATCGGTAACGTTCGTTATGTCGAGATCGTACTCGAAGACCTTTTCGCTGGCCATGGTTATCCTCTTTAATTCTTTGATGAATCTGCCCGCGCTTGGGCATTCTTAGTGATGTGCCTTTGTGACGAACGAAGGCGGAGAAAAGATTCTGCACGAGCCGGTGACCGGCAGAACGTGGGCTGAATTCTCTTGGCGCCCTCGTTCGTCACGAAGGCACATCACTCAGAATGGTGCTAACGAATGACCGACGACTAATACGAGCGCGATGTCGATGTCACGAATCACAACGCGCCGGCCGTGCGCGATGTGGCGCGGTGCGCTGCCAAGCCCATGATCAGCGCAGCAGTCGTCAGACCGAAGGAGACCGCCACGGTCGACGCGACACCCGAAACCTGCAATACGCCGATCGAGAGCACCGGCATTACGACACCGCTCACACTGTCGAGCGACGACGCGCTGCCAAGAATCGACCCGCGCATGTTGTCGGGTGCGAGCGCAGACAGCAACGCCGGGATCGTGGCGTTGACGAGCGCGAGGCCAAGCGAGAGGCATGCAATCAGAGGAATCGCCAGCGGAATCGTGTGCGCGAACGGCACGATGGCAAACCCGACGAGCAGCACGATGAGTCCAACATTGGATGCGGTGCGGTCGCCGAGCACGTCGGTGAAGCGGCCGACGACACCGGCTTGGAAGATCGCCATCATCAGCCCGAAGGCACAGAAAACGTAGCTGGCGTTCGCCGCATCGAACCCAAACTGCGACTGCAGCACCAGGGTGAATACGGACGTCCAGCCGTAGAAGCCGAGCGAATAGGCGAGCTTCTGCCAAAGGACCGGCGCGACACGTCGCTCGAGCAGCGAGGACTTGATGTCGCTCCAACTCGCTGGCTTCTCGCTTGCCTCGGCTGTGCGCGAATCCGGCAATACGACGACCGTCAGGATCACCGTGACGACTTGGAGCGCGGCCGCGACCAGAAACGGGGTCGAGAAGCCGTAACGTGCAACCAGAAAACCGCCCGCCAGTGGACCGAACACGAGGCCCGCGCTGAAGGCCGCGCCCGCGTAGGCGAACGCCCGGCCACGCTTCTCCGGCTCGACAAGATCCGACACGTAGGCCTGGGTTACGCTGATGTTGCCGCCTGAAAAGCCCTCGATAACGCGGGCCAGGAAGACGATCCCAATATTGGGTGCAAATGCGAGCATCACCCATCCGACCGTCGCGCCGATCTGCGACACAATCAGCACTGCCTTGCGCCCGATGCGATCGCTGACGTCACCCCACACCGGACCGCCCACGAACTGGCAGAACGCGAACGTTGCGAACAGACAACCGACGACCGTGTCCGAGGCTCCGAAGTGTTTCACGAAATACGGCATCAGGGGGACTAAGATCGTGAACCCCAGGCTGTCGATGAACGTGATGCCCAGGATGGGCAGCAGTTTGATAATCAAAGGGTCCTTACGCGTGGCGGTATTCATTGCGAGGTATCTCCCGTGAGGGCGCCCCTGGAGCGCGCTGATACCTCTTGTCGAACAATCCCCGCCCCAATCGACATTGCGGAGCACACACCGCCGTTCTAGGCCCGGCTGCGAGCAGGGCTAAGGTCGCCGTGGCGGGGCTGTCGATTTCCGGTCCCGCCGAACGACCATGGTCAGGAGGGAACGGTAATGAAGTATGCTTGCTTGATCTACGGCGACGGGAATCTCGACGATCCGCTGTCGGCGAGCGAAATGAAGACCCTAGGGGCCGAGACGGTAGCCTACCGCGACGAACTCCGGCGAAAGGGTCATTTGATCGTGACACATCCGCTCGAGCCAGCGCACACCGCGACCACCATCCGCATGCGGGATGGTCGGCTGTCGATGACCGACGGCCCATTCGCCGAGACGAAGGAGCAACTGGGCGGCTTTTTCTTGATCGAAGCGCGGGATCTCAACGAGGCGATACGCATCGCTTCGGGCATTCCCGCCGTGCGCTGGGATACGATCGAAATACGACCAATGCGTGACCTGCCCGAGAGCTTGTGATACCCGGGGACCTGGAGTCGATCTACGAGACAGAGTCCCGCCACGTCCTCGCCACCCTGATTCGGCTCCTTGGTGACCTCGATCTAGCGGAAGACGCGCTGCATGAAGCGTTTCTGGCGGCGGCCGAGCAGTGGCCTCGTGAGGGAATGCCTCGCAACCCACGCTCTTGGCTGATATCGACCGGGCGCTTTCAGGCGATCGATGCGATACGGCGGCGCGCTCGCTACGATGTTTCCTTGAAACGCTTGGCACAGGAGTCGCAGGGGACCGAAGAATTGGGCCTCGATCTCAACTATGTCCCGGATGACGATTTACGCTTGATCTTCCTTTGTTGTCATCCTGCCCTTGCTTTGGATTCTCAGATCACCCTTACGCTCCGCGAGGCGTGCGGGTTGACGACCGAGGAGATCGCGCAGGCGTTTGTCGCGAAGCCCTCGGCGATCGCTCAGCGCATCGTTCGCGCCAAGTCCAAAATTCGGGATGCCGTGATTTCATATGAGTTGCCGCCTCGCACGGAGCTGTCGCAGCGTTTGCGCGGCGTTCTACACGTGATCTATCTGCTCTTCAATGAAGGATACGAGGCGTCTTTCGGTGAGGCGTTGGTGCGCGTCGACCTCTGCGCGGAGGCAATTCGCTTGACGCGGCTGATCGCTGATATAGTGCACGAAGCAGAGGTCTATGGGCTGCTGGCGCTCATGATGTTCCATCACGCTCGCCTCAACGCGCGAACGGGGCCGTCGGGAGAGCTGGTTCTCCTTGACGACCAGGACCGCTCGAAGTGGGATCGAGCAGAGATATCCCAGGCCAGCTCATTCCTGGAGCGCGCCCTCCTGTCCGGACCCCTGGGACGCTACGCGTGCCAGGCGTCCATCGCGCAGGTCCATACCGAATCGCCCCGACCGGAAGCGACGGATTGGGCCAGAATCATCAACCTGTACGACATATTGTTCGAACTCGATCCGTCCGCGATCGTCGGGCTCAATCGTGCGGCGGCGATCGCGATGCGCGACGGCCCGGCCGCCGCTTTAGCCATCATTGACGAACTATTGGCAGGCGGAGAGCTGAGTGACTATCGATTTGCTCACGCCGCGCGCGCCGACATGTACCGCCGCCTCGGGAGAGTCGAAGAGGCAAGATTGGCGTATGCGAGTGCTCTCGCGCTTACAAGCCAAGAAGCGGAGCGGACATTCATCGCCGGAAGAATCGCAGAACTTGATCGCGCGAACGCTCCGTAACGTTCGCTCACTCTATTCATCTCTGCTCTCGGCCCTACGTATCCGGGCTGCCGTTGTGTCGATTTTCGGACTCGCCAGTCGACTAAGTGCTGGGAACGGCAAGCCGCCGCCCAGACACGATCGGCGACGAAAGTCCGGAAGTCGGCCCCGTCGTTCCAACCGTCGCGAAGCATTCAAGAACCACAGCCGCGTACAGGCCGTGCTGGTAGGCTCCGACTTTACGATACGACGGCGAAGCGAGTTCTCCCGAAAAAGCCGGTACCGAAAACGAAAACGAAACCCATTGTTCCGGCTAAGTCAGTATCGAAAACAAAAACGAAACCTGTTACACTAGCGAAGCCGAAAGTAAACCCGTCCCGATCGCCGTGCCGACAAAAGGCGCAAAGACAAAGGCGTTCGTCGCGGCAGCGAAATCGCCGGCGAAAGCGAGTGCCGCAAAGCCGACGCTTGTTGCTGGGCCCGGCCTTCGTTGCCTAGCGAATCACCAGCTAAGACGCAGCGCTACCGGCCTCCTTTACTGCGTTTTCTGCGATCGCTAATTGCTCAGTCTTCTGAATGATGTCGATAAAGTGCTACGCGCCGGGCGTGTTCCTTGCAATAGCCAGCAGCGTCCGTCGTCGGAACTTATCTTCGCGAAGATCACCAATCGACAAGCGCAAACGAAAACGGCCCGCCATGTCGTGCGAACCGTTTTCGCATCAGGCCTCGCTCAGCCGGGTTCTGGCACGAGCGTGATTCCGTGCGCGCGCATGATCTCGCCGAGCCGTTCGCGGGTGAGGTTCGGTTCGTTTCCGAGCTCGGTGAAGAAAGCCTCGATCCCGGCAGGGGTGAAGGTGAACAGAAGACGGCCGGTCGAGGGCCCGACGTTGCGATAGCGATGGGGGACGCCGCGGGTCGCGTAGACGAACGTGCCGGGACCGCCGGTGACCCAATCCTCGCCACAGACGAACTCGAACTCGCCTTCGAGAACGTAATATGCCTCGTTCTCGCGCTCGTGGACGTGCAACGGCGGACCGGCCCCGGCGTCGATCGCGTCCTCCATGATCATCACCTCGCCGCCGGACTCCGCGGCGGTGACCTTGAGATTGATTCGCTGACCGGCGTAGGTGATGCATGTTCCCGAACCCGGCGGGACGTGGTGTATTGCTCCCATCGATGCGTGCCTTTCCGGCGACTCATGGCCGGACGTCCGTGCTCGCGGCCGATATTCGGGGCCCCGTTCCTGCCGCGCCTCTGGGAAGCCCGATGGAATCAGTCTGTTCGAGGCTGCGAGCAGCGCCAAAGACGCACAGGTGAGCCACGGGCACTCGGCCGGCACGTCGACCCTCGCGAGGAATCCGCCTTGAACGATCTTTCAAAGGAAACGCGGTCGGCGACGTGTCCGGTGCGAGCGGTCCGGGACAATTGCGCGGCCAACCAATCCGGCACAAAGACTCGCACAATCTCAGCGAGAGAGGCACTCACCATCGACATCGGCATTGACCTCGGCACGGCCAACGTAGTGGTCTACGTGAAGGGAAAAGGGATCGTTTTGCGCGAGCCGTCCGTGGTCGCGATAGACATCCGCACCAACAAAATCCTTGCCGTGGGCGAGGAAGCTCGCCAAACGCTGGGCAAGACGCCTGCGCATATTCAAGCGATCCGGCCGCTGCGCGACGGCGTGATCGCCGATTTCGAGGTGACCGAAGCGATGCTGAGCTATTTCATCAAGAAAGTGATGAAGCACCGCTCGTTTCTTGCCTCCATCTTCCTGCCCAAACCCTCAGTGGTTATCTGCGTTCCCGCCCAGATCTCGTCGGTCGAAGAACGTGCGGTGCGCGACGCGGCGAAACTTGCCGGCGCTCGTTCGGTGGACATCATTGAAGAACCGATGGCGGCGGCGATCGGCGCGGGTTTGCCGGTCGACGGTCCTTCGGGCAACATGGTCGTCGACATCGGCGGCGGCACGACTGACGTCGCGGTGATCTCGCTGGGGGGGATCGTCGTGTCGCAATCGATTCGCGTGGCCGGCAACAAACTCGATGAAGCGATCACCCGTCACATCCGGCGCGCCTACAACTTGATGATCGGCGAACGCACGGCCGAGGAGATCAAAATCAAAATTGGGTCGGCGTATCGGCTGGAAACCGAACTGGCGATGGAGATTCGCGGCCGGGACCTCATTAACGGCTTGCCCAAAACGGTGAAGATTACGAGTGAAGAAGTGCGCGAAACGCTCTCGGAACTCGTGCAGGAAATCGTTGAAGCCGTCAAGACCGTCCTTGAGAAAACGCCGCCCGAACTTGAGGCCGATCTCATCGATCGCGGGATGATCTTGGCCGGAGGCGGCGCGCTGCTCCGTGGACTCGATACCTTGCTAGGCGAGGTTACCGGCATCCCGGTTATCGTCGCCGAAGACCCGATGTCATGCGTAGCGATCGGGACAGGTCAACGTGCGATCCTGTCACGTTAAGGGTGAACGTGGGCACGCCAGTGCGACACGTTCCTGACGATGTGTACCATGACAGTCGCCAATTGCGGGTAAAGGATCGACCTCTGGTTGAGCAACTCGAAGTCAATCGCCAAGCCTGCACGAATCAACTGACACCGGACAGAGCACGTCGCCGATGTGCGCGGAATGTGGATACTGGGGTCGAGTTGTTCAAGGCGATTCGAGTTAGATCGCAAATTAGCGCAGCGTGCCGAATATAGATCGCATTGCTGCGGAAATCGAGAAATTTGAAGGTTTTGCCGTGCGGATCCGCCCAGCGTCAAAAGTCCAAACGCCAAAGACGAATCTACGCAGCTATGCGCGCAATCGCGAACGTATCGCGCGCGGCTCGTTCAGTGTCGCCGATTGGCGGCGCCGCCGTTTTGGTGCGGTGTACCCGGACTACGACGTCGAGGTGCTCTTCGGCGACGGGCGTCTTGCAATTGCCCGAACGTTGCTCTCGAAGGTCCGCGCTTCGTACGACTAAGACTTCGGGTTCGCGGCACCATTTGTTAGACCGTCGCTGGACGACGCCACAATTACATTCATGGACCCTTCATATCAGTTAGATCATCTGCTCGATTGGTCGTCAACGATACCGCAATAACGATGCCTGGATCGGTCGGTCGCATAATAGTCCGTAAACGATCTACAGACTGCCATCCGACGCCGTACATTCGATCAAGTGAAACTTGATTATTTGCGTCAAGCGGTCAAGGAGCTTGGCGGATGATCGCTCAAGGTGCCGCTTACCGTGCTTACGATCTTGGACATGGTTATTGCACGGATCGATTTTTTTCACGCTGTCCGCATCGCATGGCATGCGCTTGGTGCGGTTACTACGTGCCGAAAGAGTCAACAAAAGGCAGTTTGCTGGCAGCAGCCGGCGCGAATGAGGCGCTGTACGAAGAGATTCCGATTCGTGAAGAGGAACGACTCGCACTGGAGGGCGACGCCGAAGCGATCCGGCAACTTGTGAGCAATCTGGATGTCGTCCCAGCACCGGACGGGCGCACGCCTCGGGAAATTGCAGACACGCCGAACGCGAGCTAAATCGTAACATGTACGATGCTAAAGCCTATGCGTGTGAGTAGGCGATGCGCCCGGCGGAGGATACAAATCGTTGCCGCGCGTGCGGTCCGGTCTTACCATCTATAAGACCAAAGTTTTCTGCACCCTCTCACCACACGGTGAGAGGTGTCCGTCTCAACCACGTGTCGGTCGTCAACTGATCCACTACGAAGCGAGCGACATCGGCGCGAGCTATCTTGCCGCCGTGAAAGCCTGCGAGGTCTGTGAAGGCCCTGACGTTCCCGCGGGCCGGCTCATCGTTGAGCGCGCCAGGCCGCACGACGATCCAGTCGAGTGAGCTAGCGCGGATAGCGTCTTCCTGGCGGTTCTTGTCTTTGTAAGCATTGCGGAGCAGCAGCGGCTGGAACAGGTTGTCGAAAACGAATCCGCCGTGACCACGACTATCGCCGACCCCTAAAGCGCTGATGCACACCAGCCGTCGCACACCGCTGCGTGTCATTGCGGCGACCAGCGCGGGTGTAGCGACCGAGAGCAGCGTGACCTCGCCATATAAGCTCATGCCGGTGCCGAGCGAGCTAACGACGGCATCGCAGCCATCCAAGGCCCTCAAGAGAGCGGCTTCGTCACGAGCATCGCCCTCGACTACGTTTGCTCCGCGAAGATCAGGAGCGCTCGCTTTTGAGCGCACCAAGGCCACGACGGAGTGACCTTTTGCCAACGCGTCCCGGACGATCAGCCGTCCGGTTCCGCCCGTTGCTCCTAACACAAGGACTTTCATATTTAATCTTTATCTTTCTTGGTGTTTCGCACACCAGTTTGAAATGGCGCTGATCGTCTCGACGACATTCGGGTCGCGATTGAAAAGCAGCGACTTTGCAGCAGTATTCATAGGGGCGGCTTTGCAATCATAAGCCAGAGCACCGAGAGCCAAAGGGCGATACCGAGTGGAGCAGCGACACGTGGCAACAACGCGCTACGGACGAGCGCTAAATTTTGGGGATCCGCAGAGGCGAGACGTCGCGACCATGGTTCGTCGATCAGAATACCGGTAAGCGCCGCCATTGTTGAAAGCACATAGGCCAGCACGAGCCAGCCAGACGCGTAACCGTATCTGTGCGCAAGCAACAGACCGGATACCACTCCTATCCCGACCGATATGCCGCCGGCTGCGAAGATGCGACTAAACGCGGCGGCCAGCAGCTGAAATACCCGTTGCTCGTCAACGTGCACCACAATGACCCGAAAGATAATTCCGGCAATCGGCAACCCAGCGAACGCGATCATCATCGCGCCGACGTGAAGCCACAGCAGGAATGCTCGTCCGTCAACCACGTTCTACAGCGGCGGCTACGGCATCGGGGCTCAGACGGCGTACGTGTTCGACGACGAGGCGGCCGAGCTGGCCGCTTGCTCCGCTGATGAAAAGGCGTTGATTGTTCACTGACATCGTGTTCTTTCCAGGAAACGTATTGAGGATAGGACTATAATAGAGACCATGATCGTCAGTTACAATGAGGCAGAACAAAGTGCCGAGGTTACCGCGAAGGAACCCTGTGGCCCGGCGCGTGCACGTTTCGCGGCGTACTTCGCTGATTGGCAACGGCGAAGCTTGGAAGGATGGCTTTGCCCCACGCGCGATTTGCTCGACTCCATCGGGGACAAGTGGTCGACGCTCATTCTCATGTCGCTCGCCGCTGAGCCGCAGCGCTTTAGCGCGGTGCGGCGCGCGATCCCCGACATCTCGAAGCGGATGCTCACCCAGACGTTGCGCTCGCTCGAGCGCAACGGCATGATTTCGCGCCACGTGTTCGCGACCAAACCGCCGAGTGTTGAATACCGCTTGACCGCGCTCGGCGAATCGCTCCTCGAGTCGATGAGCTCCCTCGTAGAGTGGGCTGAGCGCAGCCACAACGTGGTACTTTGCTCTCGTGAACGATTCGACGTGCTCGAGGGCGCCGCTCACTGAGCACCGCACGGCCACGACGCGCGTTCATGTGACACGGCGACGGCCACGGGCCGGATGCTCTACGCCGTCCTCGGCGCCGTCGCACAACTTCGAAGCGCAATGTGCTCCGGCGAACGAACCCTGGCCAGGATGCGGGCAAGCGAAAAGCCGCGGCGAACACATCGGTCGACCTGCGGCCCCTCACTCTGAGGAAGCGGATATTAAACGAGCGTTATCTGCAAGTGCGGCGGAAACCGTGGCCCTCGTATCGAGCGAAATGAGAACAGCCTGCAGCGGCTGGGGAGGTCCCGCGGCGCCGTGCGCGCTGCGCATCAAGCGGCGCAAGAGATCAATCGGTAGGGCATGTCTTCCAAGACGATTACGACGCGATCGAGCGCGAGATCATTGATCTCAACGCGCGCCCGAAAGCTGCGGGCAAGAGCCGGAGGCAGCGCGTGGCGGCGTGCAGGTTTGGTGTGACGATAGCAAGCGAAGGGACCCAGCGGCAGCGCGTCTGCGATGGAAACATAACGGTCCGCTTATCGTGACACAATGTCACCTGCGTGGCACCGCGCCGTGGTGCAATTCGCGGAGTGGGTCGGAACAAGAAGCAGCAGTCGCGCACAGCGAGCGTCTCGTGGCCGTACGCGATGCGTGTCTCAGAAGCACCACTCGGTTGTGATTCAGTCGAGGCTACTGTGCTTAGTCAGAGCCACGCGAGACCGACCGGAGCTAGTCATCCGTGTCTGACGCGTCGCGCAGAAACGAAACGCGCGGCGATCCGAGGCTAAGGGCTCCGGAGTTAGGTTGCGACGGCAATCGCAGCGTCGCGCCTGCGGTGAATATATGCGAGATGTTTACAGTTTCCGCACCGACCAAAGTCGGCTAGGACCGGGCCGATTTATTCGACGCTTCGCAACGTGTCATCCTGACCCTGTAGAACGACAGCAGAACCGCTACGTTTACAGCGTACTTCGTTCCCGCGTCACTGTCGTTCCGTGGTAACAATGTCTTTCGCACGCGGCGGCGTTTTGATTCGCAAAAGTCAGGGAAGCAAACTGTCGAGGTAGGCCCTCAGCAAGGTGACCTGCCCGGGCTGCGCTTTCTTAGACTCAGATGGCATCGTCCTTATCGACGTTGCATAATGATTTCTCGAATCGTAAAATGCCACGTACATTCGATGCACCGCGTTCATGCGGGCGCAGCCCAACTTTTCGATTCGCAATAGGAGCGAAGATGAGCATGCAAGGTAGTAGTGCCAAGTATATCGAGCTGTCGAATGAGGTCTACGAACTACTTCTCGATACCGTCGCTTCCGCTATTCGGGCGAGGATCGGCTATTGGAAGTCCGTTTTCGACGTCGCCTCGCGGCCGTATCCCACGAATTCGAATGGGTCGGCCCTGCGAGAGCCCTTCGCTCGCGCTGGCGAGCTCACTGACATCACGGTTGTCGAGCTCTGCTCGCGCGTTCAAAGGACAGCTGATTTTTCCAAGAAGTGTCTTGTTGAAGTTGAAAAGCTGCAAGACGCAAACCTCGAGCTGTACCGCCAATCTTTGACGTCCATTATTTCAGCCGTGGACCAAGCCAAAGACACATCTGCGGAGTTGGCCGGGGACCTCAAGCAGTTGTCTGTTTCGACCGCGAACAAAGTCAGAGAGGTGGCTGTTGAATCGGTCGGCGATCTCAAGCAGCCATTTGTTCAAACCGTAAGCGAAGTTGTGGACGACGTCAAGCATGCGTCCGCGGAACCGTCCGTCGTAGGAGTCAAGCATCGCAAAGGGCCCGCCGACCACGTGTCCTCGAACTAAGCGGACCCGCCGAGCTCGGCGATGATCGTTGCAGCGGTAATCAGCCCGACTTGTCATAGCCTGTAGCGCGCAACACGCGATACTATTCGCTCGTCACGCATGTTTGGATCAAGCGCTATGAGTGCGGCGTGCGCGCTCATAAGCCCCGGCCTCGCCGCAGGAGAAGGAACTACATAATCCCGCTTGCACTTTGCGACAGACCCCGCTTTAGGACTTGCGCCGTAACCACTCAGTTCCAGCTGACCGTGTCGTTTAGAGTGACCGTCCCGGAAGGTGCCACGGTCAGCGACCGATTGGCGTTGCAATTGCCATTGCCCGGGTAGCATTCCCAGGTAACGCTGCCGTCCGAGTTCTTTCGGTAATATTTGTACTGCAATGAACTGCTTGCCGGCAGATTGACGGCGTTCTTCCAGATCGGATAGGTCGACGAATCAACCGGAAGGCCGAGATTGGTGTTCCAATTGCCGAGTGCCCCAATGTTACCCGTGACATACATGTATTGGCCAAATTGGGTGCTGGCATTGACATTGATATTGACTTGCACCTGGCCGGACCCGGGCGTTAGGATGCAGGCATAGTAGCGCGAGCAGACCGCCGGGGGGATGTCGACCACACGGCCGGCGCCGATATCGGCCAGCAAAGTAATGTATTCGCCCTGCGCCCAGTTGAGCGGCTCCATCGAACCGGTGATGGTGCCAGGGGTGGAGGTGGCTGGCGTGGTCACGGTCCAGCCGGAAGAATCGTCCGTGTCGCCCGGAAGAGTGGTGCTCGGATTCCAAATCTGCTCGGAGATGAAGCCCTGGGAGGTAGAGAAGGCCTTCAGCGCGGCTAGATAGGTCGAGCCGGCACTGCCGGTTCCCGTTGCGGCGATTTGATAATTGCCGCGTTCGGCCTCGAAGATCGGCCACAATCTGCCGCGCCCGGAAGAACCGTTGTAGGGACCGCCTGCGTTGGTTTCGCCATAGCCGTCGAAGTTATAACGAAACCAGGCGGGAGATTCACTGCTAACGATCGTCTGCTCGATGACTCCGTCATAGGAGACGAGGCTGCTGGTGATGGTCGGGTCGTTCGGCCGTTTCACCCCCATGCGGACCAGTTCGAGGAAACCGCCGTCAATAATGTCGATCGCCCGATGGTTCCCGCCGTTATTGCCGATGCCGATGGACATATTCGGATTGGGATTGGCACTCGGATTCCAGCCTCCGGGTTGGCCGCCGCCCTGCGCACCCGAGGTGTTGATCCGAATATACATGCTCGTAGTGTTGCAATTGATCTTGAGGTTCGGGCAGCCCTGGGTGGTGTAAGTCCAGGCGGTGACGTTCTGCTGCCAGTAGTCGGCGGCATTCAGCCAGTTCGCCGCATCGGCCGTGTCGTTGTTGGCCAGCGCGATCTGGGCGGCGTCGACCAACCCGCCGATCTCGGCGGCGATGGTCGAGGGTGAATAGCCGCTATTTTCTTCCCAGCGTTCCTGCTGTGTCCACGGACCGTTGCTGTAGATGTAGTTGGCGGTTAGTTTGATCTTCGGCCACAACGAGTTGTAGACCGACGGCCCTAGGCGGTAGGCCAGCATGATCGGCATCGCCTGTTCGTCCATTTGCGTGGCGTTCCAGTTGGGCGTCCCGGTCACATAGGCGTTTTGCGGGAAACGGCCGGTGGACGTGTTCATGTCGACATTGAACAGCCAGTTCACCGCATTCGTGGCCGAGGCGGAGTCTCCAGCGGTGATCAAGGCATTGGCGAACTTGAACATGTCGCGCGACCAGACCACGTGGTAGCCAGTTGTATCGTTGTCGCCTTCACTGGGCCCCCAGGGCGTGCCGATCCCAGCGATCATCGCGCCATAGATCTTGTCCTGCATCGTCTTCAGCGTCATCGCCGACAGATAATACTGATTGTCGGCGGTGCCGTTCTGAGTGCTGAGACCGCTGTTATAGCTGTGCCAAGCGTTGTCATAGCTGGTCTGCTGGGTTGCGATATTCTCGCCTAGCGTGTTGCTTGCCGCGGCGATCGCGTTGGCCTGCGTCGAGCCAAAGCCCACCGCCACGGTGAAGGTGAGGCTGGTCGCCGAATTACCGGCGGTGTTGAGCCAACCCATTTGGGCGACGTTACCATTGGGCGCCGAGTTATAGGCCCACCGCATCGTGTAGGGCACAGGATTATTGATCATCAGATCCTGCCAGCCGTCATTCACCCCGTAGTAACCGCTTGACACCATGGCGACGCTGTTTTCAACGGTCCAGCCGAGCGAAGCGCGCAAGGCAGAGTATTCGCTACCGTCGTTGCTGCTGGCGACCAGGTAGGTATTGCCGCCGGACGCCACTGTTGAACCGCTGTTGTTCGCCGCAACGTTCTTCAGGTAGGGTTTATACAGAAGATAGAGATTGAAATCCCCGACGGTCTTACCGCTCAGCGCCTGAAAAGTGGTCTGCTGAATCAGTGTGCTGTTCGACGGATCGGCGAAGACCATCTTGGTGATCTGCCAATTATGGGCAGCATTACCAGTCACTGCCTGCCAACGCATGGATTTGGGGTCGGGTTGAGTGACCGTCCAGCTCTGCAGCTTCTCTTCGTCAACGAAGGTCTTGGCGGCGTCACCCACCAGAAATTCCATATTCGCCGTAGCTAGGGTGTCAACGGTCGGATAATAGATCTCGGACACATTGCCCTCATAGCCGGTGAAGTAAATCGAGGAACTAGGGGAATTCACCGCCGTTCCTACCATCGATTTCTGCGCCGAATCATGAATCGGAGGCAATCCGCAGCAGTTGGGGGCCGTTCCGGTCGTCTGGGCCACGGCGGTTCGAGCCCAAAGGCTCGCCGCCAGACAAACCGCGAGCCGAAGCACTGGTATGAGCTTCATGTGTTGTTCTCCAACGGGTTCTTTGTTGGGGTCCTCGTGTTCTAGTGCAAACACTGCCGGAAGACAGCCCAGTTTTCCGCGGGTTTGCGCGCGACTGATCCGCGGCAGTTCGAACGATTTTGTCACAGTTACAAATGGCTTGACAATGCCGCCATCAGCACCTGGCTTCCGTCCTGTTTGACCAGCCCAGTGTGCGGGGTCTCGTGCGTAATGACGTCCCTCGGCAAGGTGGTACTGCCATCTAAGAATGACGCTTCAAGTAGATCAAGACTTAGCCCGCAGTCACCCGAACGCAGCGATTCGTTGAAGGGTCGTTGCTATGATTCACCTTCCCGGCGATGAATCTCCGGGAGCAAGGCTCCTGAACTTTTTCGTGCAGTGCCCTCGTTCGCCGCGACAGCGGCCGGCGCTCACGATCGTTTCGAGCAAATGGTGCTGCGGCGGCGATGATCCCGAGCTGCGACCGGGAGATGAGCCAGTGCCTGGGGCCGGTGAACCTGAGAACGTTTGTTGAAGAACCTGTGTAGACGAGATGGCGGCTTCTTCCTGACTTCTTCGCCGGGCTCGGATAACGTCGCGCAGATGGGTACATCCACCGGTGGTTTGCCTGCGTCGACGATGGCCGATTCTCGCGGACGGGCCTCGAACTGCTGCCGCTCAACGGCGGCTCCGCAGCCGTACGGGACAGTACAATCCCTTCGACGAGTATGCACGACTGAAAGCGATCGCGCTGCAGTGGTTCCGCAGTGACCATCGCGGAAGCGTACGGCGCCCTGGGGCTCGACGCGTCAAAGGCGACTCCGGACCAGGTGCGTTCGCGCTTTCGAGAACTGATCCGCTTGAATCATCCCGATGGAAAGCCGGCGAACGAGCGAGCGCACGCGAACGAAGTCACCCGCGTGATCGTCGAGGCGTGTAAGCTGCTTCGCGTCGAGGGAGTTCCGCGCATAACGGCTTGCACGCAGGCCGGTGGACTGCGCTACGAACGGCAGGCAGTGGCAGAACCTGCTTGTGCGGATCCGCTTGCATGGGTTGACGACGTGTTGCGCGAGAGCCTTCGCGGCTACCTCGTCGGGGTCGTCTCACTGGCATTCAGCTTCCAGTTCGTACTGGGCACTTGGGCCATGGGCTATCGAATCATGCGGAATGACACGCGCAGCTTTAAATAGACGACCCCGCAGCGATGCGATAGAAAACGAATACGGATAAACTGGTACTGATCGCAGCGCGAATGACACATCGAGGTCTTCGCGAATTCGACCCTGCGCGGGCATAGCGCCGGGGAGTGCGCAGCGATCGAGGATGCAGTCGATCATTGCCGCCGCGCGGTCGGGGCTGTCCGCGGCGATATAACTCCGGATCAGCTTGAGATCGCGCCAGGCACTGCGGGCGAGCCGGACTCGCGCCAATCAGATTTTGGCGATCGTGGCGTTCTCGTCACGAAACTCGCGGATCACGTCGTTGAGGTCGACCAAGTCGCCGCGGTCGGCGTCGGTGGCACCCTCTACGATGTCGACTCTGAGCCCCTCGGAGAATTGGTGGCGCTGCAGGTCGTGCATACATACGGACATCTTATCACCTTCGGCGAGCCGATATCGGGCCCGCCTGCGCTTTCCTCGAAGACACCTTGTCCTGACGTCAGCAACATTTGATGTCGAGAAGTGGTAGTTATCAACACCACAGGCAACGCGCTTTCCGCCGACCCGGACGACCTCCAGCCGGCTTGCGACCATTTGCAGAAACGGTGTAAGCTATCAGGACGGGTGGCACGTCGCGGTCCTCGCATCCCGTTCAAGTTTGATCACGGTAGCGATACCGTGGTCCACGGCGTGTCCAAAACGAAGGTCTATGGTGAGGCACCAGCTAGCAACCGAAAGGAAGTGATGCAAATGTCAGATACCATAAAGCAGAAGACAGCCCAGCCGAACAGAAAGCCACGTTCATAAGTAGGTTCGCCCATTCTAAAGAATGGCTCGAAGTCTCGGAAATGTTCGTAGATCCTGTGCTGGTCCTCATCCTGTGCCTGACTTTTGGAGGAGGCTTTCGCGAACGCTCGCCTTATGGCGAGCGTTCTGCTTTCGCAGATACGTGACGCGCGGCGCCGACGTTTTTAGCGGCCTTGGGCCACAAGGCGGGCTGGCGGCAGTTTACAGCGTACGCCCAAAGCCTGGGGCGCGAGCCGCTGCAGGTCTGAGGCGCCGACCGATCAACGGGTGGTCTGCGGTCTGCTCGAGCGTTTCGCTCAATCGCATCCCCGGTCATCCGACGCTAAACGCTTCCTTATACAAGCGGCTTACCGGATGAAACCGCTCGAACCCGCTGCTCCGCGGACCGGCTTTGCCGTAAGTCGAGAGCCGCTCAAAGCGCTCCTCGAGCGCTTGCGCGCGCGCGCACT
This sequence comes from Candidatus Velthaea sp., assembly GCA_050012475.1. GTDB lineage: Bacteria > Vulcanimicrobiota > Vulcanimicrobiia > Vulcanimicrobiales > Vulcanimicrobiaceae > Velthaea. Next base: position 3,529 of record JBEKHC010000003.1, on the reverse strand, counting down.
GACAGGCACGGCGTCCCTGGGAAGCCACCAATTTAACGCTCACCTCAACCTTGCCTTTGCCACGCAGTCGGATATCGAGCCGTGGGAGCTTTACGAATCGCCCCGGCTGTTCATGCTCCCCCGCACACGCTTTTACACTGAGCACGCGTCGCTCATCATCGAGGCCATCGCGCAGAGCGGCGAATGCCGCGGCCTCCTCGCGCGCGTCGGTCGCGAGAAGCAGGATTTCGAGCAGCTCGCGCACGCATCGCGTCTCGACCTCATCCACGACCATCATCACCGAGACCGAATCATGTTCTACGACCCGAACGGCTTCTGGGCTGATGCGCGGGGCGTCAACGTGCTGTGGTACGACCGTCGAGAACGTTTCCGCGAGATTGTCAACGACGGCCCGGATTGGATGGGGGTTCGCATGAAGGCGCGAAGGCAGCGGCTGCAAACCGAGCTGGAGTCGCCGTCCATGCCGAAGCGTTCGGCTGGGCGCGCGGAAATAGCGGGCATCGACGCATATCTGCCGGGCGATCTCTTTGCTTCGCGCGTTCGCAGCGAGAGATCGAAGTGGCCCAACACCCTGAGATATCTCGAACTCCTTGACGCGACTCCCGATTTCAACACGCTGCTTCAAGCCATAGTCCGTCGCGCGGAGAACCGTGTTCGCTCGGACCTCGGGTTGCCGAAGATCGGCGAGGGGTGGATATCGGAAACCGAGTTGCTCTATCGCGTGAAGCGCCTCGCGTCTCCTCGGGAAGTTCAGCACGGCGCGCAGTTCAGGTGGCTAGGTCGTCAGCATCTCGATATCTACGTTCCGGATCTTGCTATCGGGTTCGAGTACCAGCGGGTCCAGCACTACCGCGCAATCGATTTCTTCGGGGGCGAAGCGGCTTTCCGCAAGAGCCAGGAGCGCGACGCGTGCAAGCGCAAGCTTTGCCGCAATAACGGCGTGCAGCTCATCGAGATTCCTTACGACCAAGATCCGACGGACGAGGCGCTGCGCGCCTGGCTTGGCGTCTAGCCGCGCTCCAGCGTGAACGGGATGTCGCTACCTCTTCGATCGCTTGAACCCTTTGGGCCGCGGGCCGGCGCGTCTTGACCGATGAGTCGAGCGGATGACCACTTCGGTACCGTGTCCGCCGGACCAGAGAGCGGAACCTTGCTCCGCGCTCGATCCGGTCGCGACGCGGTAGATCGAGGAACTCATGAAGCAACTCAAGACGCGGTTCACGATCGCCATCGTGACTCACAATCTCCAGCAGCCCCAGCGGGTGGCCGACAAGACGGGCTTTTTATACGTCGATACTTCGGATGGAGCCCGGACGGGTTACTTGTTGGAGTTCGGCGATTCCAACCAGATATTCCGCGACCCCAAGGAGATAGAAACGCAACAATACATCAAAGGAGAGTTCGGTTAACTCGCAGTGCGCCCCAGAACGACCGAATCATCTCGTGGAGTTCGGTGGAACTGCGCCTCGGCAAGATCAGTGCGCGTACAAATGCGATGGTGCAGCCGTCGCTGGTACAAGCCGAAGGCTTTCGTGCGCGTAGCTGCGCTCGTCGTGTCCGCCCGGCACACACACACGCACGATGACGTCGTGCGTGTGCACCTCGGTGACGAAACCTTCCTCGCCGATCCAGTCGATAGACACTCGGTCTCCGGGTTGCAACATGGCGTGTCCTTAAACGTGAGAGAAAGACGAACATGAGCAGAGAATCGCATGTCGGCCGCGGGGCCCAGACCCCAGCGTATTTGAGAGCTTAGCTCAGGGGAGCGAACGTCGGTATCGTGAAATCGGTGGATGGATCGTAACGTCCGGTACCCCCTCGCGCGCACCGTTTCGTGGATTGGGAGCGCCTTCCATCGGCGTCATCAAGTCCCGTACAACTCGATACGGGCTGTTCGACTGAAAACGAGTTGCTCGGAAAGACCGACATCCATGTCGGTTCACGAACCGGGGCGGGGGCGGTCGCACGTCTGCGCGGGTACTTAAGCCTTTCATTTCCTAACGCTTGGGGCGCCGTATGGGGCCGGAACGAATTGATCCATTAGCTTCCGCCCGCTCGATCGTTCAACGTTGTATGGATACGAGTCGACGACGTCACGTTCAAGGTGAGCTACGGCCGGGCCAGGTTTGCCGTTGGACTTCTGCCTCTCGTCGCTACCGTTCGCCGCGACGGCAAATGTGCCGCGCCGGCATGCGGGATTGGCCGTAGTGCCCGAACATATCGACCGGGTCCGCAAAACGTCCAGTATTCCTTGGATTTAACGATACCGGATCAGGAAGCGTAGCGATATATTGAGGTCCGGAGGCAGAAGCGATGAGCGTGCAGGATGCGTATTTCACCGGCGTATCACACTGCCATGATCACGGTGCAGTCTTCGGGGCATGAGCCGAAATCCGTCGGACCGTCGATGCGCGAGCGCCGGCCGCGGTGCCTTCTGTGATCGCTAGCCAGGAGACTGTAGGCACCTAGACCCGGGCATGCAGCGACGCCTCAACTCGATCGACAGTGGACCGGATTTCTGTTTCGAGTGCGTCGAGACGTCGGCCACCGCAGCTTCAGGAGTGAAGGAAATCGTGCAATGATTCCACTGCGATCAGAGTTTCTTTTTACCCTCACCGGAAGCGTGGGGGCGCCGATCGAGATGGCATCCACTCCACTGGGCTTCCGACGGATCTTCCCGATCACCGGTGGGACATTCGAAGGTCCCAGACTCCGCGGGAGACTGCTACCGGACGGGGCAGACTACATGCTCGTGCGTTCCGACGCAGTCAGCATACCCGACGTTCGACTAGTCCTTGAGACGGAGGAAGGGCACTTGATCCTCTTGAGCTACGGCGGATTCCGTCACGGATCACCAGAAGTGATGGACCGCCTCGCGCGGGGCGAGCTTGTGGATCCGTCGGAGTATTACTTCCGCATTGCGCCGCGCTTCGAGACCGGATCGCAAAAATATTCTTGGCTCAATCGGATTCTCGCGGTTGGAACAGGACATCGTCTCCCGACCGGACCGGTGTACGATGTCTACGAGATCCTATAACGTGATGATATGACTCTTGCCCGTGCGCGATCCCGAGCCGTGCCGCCTCACCGCGTTGAGCGACGGTGTTTTTGCCGTTGCGCTTACGCTGCTGATTCTCGACATCAGACCTCCTGAAATCGACGGAGCGCACCTTGTTCAGAGCCTTGTCAGGACCGTGCGTCGATTCGGGATATTTACTCTCCGCTTTGCGATCGTTGCTTATCATTGGGTTGTTCATCAACTCATTGTTGCACTACTGAAAGCTCAGACCGAAGCGTAATCTGTTCCTATTTACTGTAGTTTTTCTGCCGTTTTCTGCCGATAACCCGTAGCGCCGCCCGCCCTGATGCTTTACGGTTCGAATGTCGCCTGCTGCTTGGTACATGGACCCTCGTATGGGGGTATGTGTTCCGAGCAAAGATCACCAAGAAAATGCCACCGGCTCAGCAACGTTATATTTACCACTCGGTTCCTGATTTGGTCCGCGCTGTCGATCGCCGGCGTCGCCTT
>JBEKHC010000002.1:0-108980 GCA_050012475.1 Candidatus Velthaea sp. | reverse complement strand
ACTGACCGACGGCCTGACCCTATGCGCACCAGCGCGAGATAGGCCCGTCGGCCGTTGGTGGATAATACCGGGATTGGCTCGCGCGGTTCCACCATTAATTGGATTTCGCACGAATCTGGCCATTAAAGTGATATACCAGCGGAATCGTGGGCGATGACGGGCTCGAACCGCCGACCTTGTCCGTGTAAAGGACCTGCTCTCCCAGCTGAGCTAATCGCCCGCGCGTAATCCTTCCCTTCGCTTTTGCGCCGGTGCCCTCCCACACCGCTGCACCGTCGGGCAGCGGCGCACGAGGACGCTCTCGATGCGGTGGGAACGAGGCATTCGTGCGACGCCCAGCTATACTCGACGACCGCATCCCGATCTGGCGCGCACTGCTCGTTTTCTTGATCCCGCTGATGCTCAGCAACGTGCTGCAATCGGCATCGGCGACCTTCAACAGCATTTACCTCGGTCAGCTCATCGGCATCAAGGCGCTGGCCGCCGTCTCGGCGTTCTTTCCGCTGCAATTCTTTCTGGTCTCGTTCTTCATTGGGGTCTCGAGCGGAAGCAGCGTGCTCATCGGGCAAGCGCACGGCGCCGGAAATCAGGACCGCGTGCGCGCCGTTGCCGGCACCACGTTGAGCGTCGCAGTCGTCCTGGGCGTCGCCGTCGGGATTGCGGGCGGGTTCTTCACCGAGCCGATCTTGCGGCTCACCGGAACGCCCGCCGATATCTTTCCCCTCACGCTCACGTATGCCAAGATCGTGTTCTTCACCCTGCCGATCTTTTACGTATATCTCGGCTATACGACGTTCGTGCGCGGGACGGGCGATTCGCGGACGCCGTTTTATTTTCTCATTCTGAGCACGCTGCTGAGCGTCGTGCTGACGCCCGCGTTCATCCGCGGGTGGCTTGGGCTGCCGCAGTTCGGCGTCGCCAGTGCGGCGGTCGCATCGATGCTTGCGACCCTCATCGGTCTTGCCGGTTTACTCGTCGTGCTCTCCGCTCGGAAAAGCCCGCTTGCGTTCGACCGTGCAATGCTGCGGCAGTTGCGGATTACGCCCGCGATCCTGCTGGCGTTGATGCGCATCGGCTTGCCGACCGGCATCCAGTTCGTGATGGCCTCGTTGTCGGAGATCGCGGTGATTTCGTTCGTCAATCATTTTGGTTCGACCGCAACGGCAGCCTACGGCGCCGTCAACCAAATCGTCAGCTACGTTCAGTTTCCCGCCCTGAGCATTGGCATCTCCGCATCGATCTTCGGCGCTCAGTCCATCGGGGCACAGCGCTACGACCGGCTGGCCAAGATCGTCCGCTCGGCAGTCGTCCTCAACTACATCATCGGCGGCGTGCTCATCGCGATCGCCTATACCTTCGACTACGCGCTGCTGGGCGCTTTCGTTCGAGACGCGCAAGCGCTCGCGATCGCGCACGAACTCCTCATGCTGACGCTGTGGAGCTACGTGATCTTCGGCAATAACAGCGTGCTCTCGGGCGTGATGCGCTCGAGCGGAACCGTGTTGTGGCCGACCTTGATCTCGATCTTCTCGATCTGGGCGGTCGAAGTTCCGCTCGCATACGTTCTCTCACAGCATACGAGCCTTGGGCTAACCGGCGTCTGGCTGGCATATCCCGCGGCGTTCGTCAGCGCTTTGGTATGCCAGACCTCGTACTACTTGTTCGTCTGGCGCAAGCGCGAGATCGCGCCAATCCGCGTCTAAACCGCGTCGTCGTCGCGCTCCGCATCGTGATGTCGAACTTTGCGCTCGAGTCGCCGCTGAAACGTTATCAGGTCGCGGCGCTCTAGTTCCTCGCGCAGAATACGCCGGGTGCGCGCGTCCATGAAATCCACGAATTGCTCGCGCAGATAGAGAATCGGAACGTACAACGCAGCGCAGCCGATCCACGACGCGCCGTAGAGTGTCATCTGAAGCCACATCGGTGCATCGTGCGCCGAGCGCATGGCGAGGACCGCGGCAACCGTCGAGACGCCGTGCAGCAGCGAGCGAATCATCATCGTGCGTTTGCGCCGCGCGTTGCGCGCAGCATCGTTCTGCTTCACGGCGCGCCGAACGGCACGTCTGGCGGCGTATTCATCGTCAGCAACCGGTCTTCAACAAAAGCGGCAGACCTGAGTTGCCAAAGCAGCAACAAACCGACCGCCAGTCCGGCATGTCAGTTAAAAATGTTACTTCTAAAAATGTTACTTTCGAGAGAGGTTGGCTCGGAAGCACTTCCATGTTTCATCACCGTTACCGCGGAGATGCCGAAGCGCAAGGTTTTTCGCCGAAGCGCCCAGCTCAGCCGGAAAGCGCCGAATGCGCTAACACAGCAACGATAACCTCTCCCAGCAGCGCTTTCGCGCGTGACGTGGCATTCGTGGGACGATACTTGTCGAACCCGGCGGCGGCGTCCCCGGCAGCAACGACCGCGGCAGCGTGGTCGCCGCTCCGCCGCGCCGCTTCCATGCGGCGCAACGCCTGCAGACACTCCGTCATTGCGTCAGTGGGAAACTCCGGTTGAGCGGACCGGGCCGCCACGTCAGCCGCGAGTCGCTCGATCGCCGCATCGATCTCATCGTCGCCGTACGTCACGTTTCGGACCCCGCGGGGCTTTGCCCGGCGAGCGACGACGGGAGGGGCGCCCTCGGCTTCGCTCGGTACGTCCGAAGCCTGCGGCGCGAGCGAAGCTCGAACGCGAACGATCGACGAAGTCGCTCCACGACGCGCCCGCCGGGCTTTGCCGGGTTCGTCGAGCGCAGCCGACGCGTACACCCTCCGGCTTCCGGCGAAGCCGTGAACGCGATGGATTCGTCGAGCGAAGCCGGGGCGACACTAGAAGGCGCGCTTCTTGCGATCCATCAGCTGCCAAATCATCGGGGTGAAAATCAACTGCGTCGCCAGATCCATCTTCCCGCCCGGGCACACGATCGTGTTCGGACGTGACATGAACGAGTCGTGCAGCATCGACATCAAGTACGGGAAGTCGATCCCGCGCGGATCCTTGAAGCGGATCACGAGCATGCTTTCGTCCAGCGTCGGAATCGTTCGGGCCGTAAACGGATTGGACGTATCGACGATCGGCACGCGCTGAAAATTGCAATGCGTGCGCGAGAATTGCGGCACGATGTAGTTCACGTAGTCGGGCATGCGCCGCAGAATGGTATCGACGATCGCTTCTTGTGAATGTCCGCGCGTCGTCTTGTCGCGGTGCAGCTTCTGAATCCACTCCAGGTTGATCGTCGGCACGACCCCGATGAGCAAGTCGGCGTAGCGCGAAACGTCAACGTCGCCGTCAGCAACCGCTCCGTGCAGACCTTCATAAAAGAGGATGTCCGTTCCGACCGGGATGTCTTCCCACTCGGTAAACGTACCGGGGTCCTGCCCGTAGGGCGCCGCCTCTTCGTCGTCGTGCAGATACTTGCGCGACCGCCCGCTGCCGGTTTCACCGTAGACGCGAAACAACGACTCGAGTTCGGCAAAGAGGTTGCCCTCCGGGCCGAAATGACTGAAGTGCGAATTTCCCGCCTTTTGCGTTTCGGCCATGAGGTTCCGCATCTCGATGCGATCGTAGCGATGAAACGCGTCGCCCTCGACGATCGCGGTGGTCAAGCCTTCGCGCCGAAAGATCTGCTGGAACGTCGTCTTCACCGTCGTCGTGCCGGCTCCCGACGAGCCGGTGATCGCGAGAACGGGGTGCTTGGCCGACATGCTGTGCCTCCGAAAGTCTAATGAGCGCGAAAGAGAGAACGCGTTGCGAACAGCGGCGTCTTGAACGTCAATGCCTCGCCGCGATCGTATTCGGCATGCAGCCGGGCGAGCCGCTCGACTTCCTTGCGCGAGCCGAGAATCACCGGGGTCCGATCGTGCAAGCCGGTGGGCACGATATCCAGGATTCGCTCGCGGCCGGTCGACGCTGCGCCGCCGGCGGCCTCGACGAGCATCGCCATCGGATTCGCTTCATACAAGAGTCGCAAGCGGCCCTTTTTCGATGCGTCGCTGGTATCGCGCGGGTCGATGAACAGGCCGCCGCGCACGAGGATCCGATTGACCTCGACGACGAGTGAATCAACCCAACGCATGTTGAAATCGGCGCCGCGCGAACCGGTTTGGCCTTCGATGCATTCCTGCACGTAGTGTTTGATCGGCGGCTCCCAAAAGCGCTCGTTCGATGCGTCGATGGCAAACTCGCACGTCTCTTCGGGGATTCGCATCTCGGGATGCGTGAGGGTATAGGCGCCGATCTCGCGATCGAGTGTGAACCCGTGCACGCCGTGGCCGGTGGTTACGACCAAGATCGACGTCGGACCATACAGGGCGTAGCCGGCGGCGACCTGCTGGGTTCCGGGCTGGAGAAAATCCGCAGCGGTCGGCGCCTCGATGCCGGCCGGCGCGCGCAGCACGGCGAAGATCGTGCCCACGGTAACGTTGACGTCGAGGTTCGATGCGCCGTCGAGTGCATCGAATACCAGCAGGTAACGCCCGCGCGGGTAGTCCAGCCCAATCTGAAACGGCTTGTCGATACCCTCGTAGACGATCCCGCACAACTTGCCGCCCGACTCGCACTCGCGCAGCATGATATCGTTGGCAGTGTCGTGCACCGTGCCGCCCTGTTCGGAACCCGGGTAGCCGCCGGCGCTGCCGCGATCGAGCAAGCCGCGCGAAACGGCGGATGCGATAAATTTGCAGGCCGTCTGGATATCGTTGAGCAGCGCGGTCAGGTCGGCGTCCGGATTGGTTCGCCGGCGCTGATCTTCGATGATGAACTTACTAAATGTTGTTCGATTGTGCGGCATCGCGTTCTCCCAGATGGCTGCCATCGGCTTCGCTCGGGATGTCTCAAAGATTCGACTGCGCCAGAATCCGTCGCATTCGACTTTTGGAGCATCTGGGCTTCGCTCGACGTGCCCGCCCAGCCGCGCCCGTCGCCGTTCCGCGCCGTTCGCGCGCAAGTGCGGCGCAGCTCACCGATCTTCGATACGTCGTCAAGATCGGCTACATTGCTGGTTTTGGCGCCGGCCGCGGTGCAAGCCTGCGTACCGGTCGATCCGCGGGCCCGTTCAGCGGCCGAGCAGGAGCGCGAGGATGGGCGGCACGAGGGCCGCGCTCAAAATCGCATTGACGCCCATGGCCAAGCTCGAAAACGCGGCCGCCGGACTGCTGAGCATGATCGCACGCGCCGTGCCGATGCCGTGCGCGGCCGTCCCGACCCCCAAGCCACGCGCGCGCCAATCCGCGATCCGTGTCACCTCGAACACGACCGGAAACAGCATCGCGCCGGTGATGCCCGTCAGGATCACCAGTGCCGCGGTGAGTGACGGAAGGCCGCCGACTTTTTCGCTGATCCCCATCGCGATCGGCGTAGTCACGGATTTCGGAGCCAAGGAGCGCAGCACGATGTCCGACGCACCCAGCGCTCGCGCGATGACGACCGCGCTCAGCACCGCCGTGAGCGAGCCGCAGACCAGTCCGACGGCGATCGCCGGCGCCGCACGGCGCACGCGCTCAGCATTCTCGAAGAGTGGAACGGCGAGCGCGACCGTCGCCGGACCGAGCAGGAAATGGACGAATTGCGCGCCTTCGAAGTAGCGCGCGTACGGGATGTGACCGACTTCCAGCAACGTTGCGATGCTCGCGACGCTCAGCAAGACCGGATTCGCCAGCGGAAAGCCGCGGGTTCGGCGGTAGAACGTGGTCGCCACGACATATGTCGCAAGCGTTACGACGAGGCCCAGCAGCGGGCTCGTCGCGAGATACACCCAGATCGCGCCGATGCCGCGCGTCACCGGTCGGTGCCCGGCGATCGCGCGCGCGAAGCGCGCGCAAGAAGCCCTTCCGTCGCAAGCATCGCACCCGCGGTAACGAGCATCGCCAAAATGGTCGAGCCGACGATCGCCGCCGCGATCGGGAGCCACTGCGCGCGCAGGATGTCGAGGTGTTGGATCACGCCGACGCCGGCCGGGACGAACAGCAGCGAGAGATTGTCGAGCAGCCCGCGCGACGTGCGCTCGAGTGGGAGCGGAACGCGCCGCAGCACGAGCAGACCGAGTAAGAGGAGCACCATGCCCAAGACGGGGCCGGGCACCGGAAGATTCGCGGCGCGCGTGATGACTTCGCCGGCGAGTTGGCACGTCAGCAGCAGGGCAAGAACCTGCAAAACTCCCAGATCCACCGAAACCTCCGGCGCGACTCGTGCCCTGCCGCGCTAACGCGCCGCGTGCTGCAGCGTCGGAAGCAGTTCCTCGATGCCGTCGACGATTAATTGAACCGCGATCGCGGCAACAATGATGCCCATCACGCGGCCGACGGCGTTGACGCCGGTTGGCCCCAAGAATGTTTTGAGCCGCCGCGAGGCGGACATCGTGAGAAACGTAATTCCCATGACGACGATGACGGTGACGACCACCAGGCTCGATTCCAAAACCGTTTCATGCCGTTTCGAAAGGATCGCCACGACGGTGGTCAACGCGCCGGGTCCGGTGATGATCGGAATTGCCAGCGGAAAGACGCTCGGATCGTCGGCCAGCGTTGCCGCGCTGCGCTCGTCCGGCGCGAGCTTTTCGGTTCCGGCATCCTTGGCGAAGACCATGTTGAAGCCGACTTGCAGCAGCAGCAACCCGCCCGCGATGCGAAAAGCGGGAAAACCGATGCCCAGAGCGCGGAGCAGAATGTCGCCGGCAAAGCCGAAACCGATGAGGATAACCGTGGCAACGATGCTCGCCCGCGCGGCGATGGCGGACTGCTGCGCCGCTGTCGCGCCGGCCGTCAGCGTGGCAAAGGCCGCGCCCGCCTCGATCGGGTTGACGATCGCGAGCAGGGTAATGAAATTATAGAAGACGGCTTCGGAAAGCGCCACGTCCTGGGCCGAATCCGACGACGGTGCCCGCGGTCCCTCGTCGAACCTCTCCATCAAGACAATGACCCGCTTGCCTCCCATGCCCGGCAACGCGAAACAACCAAATGCCGACCCGGTTGACGGCCGTCGATCGCGACCATCGCGCACACGCGCGTTCTAGGCCGTCGGCCGGTGGTTCAGGTTTCACTTCGACAGCAAAAGCTTGGGAGCGTCGAAGCAGACAAGCAGCTAAGAATCCCGGTCGAAGTGCCGACTTTTTAGCAAATACACGGGTGTTTGGAGCTGCTGGTGCCCTTCATGTTTCACAGGATTTTGCGCGTACTCGGAAAGCCGCGCACGCATACGATCAAGCATTCCGACGGGAAGCCGCAAGTTGGTCACGTGACTTGGCACTGCGGATGCCGCGTTGACTATATCGATCGACCCGCGGGATCATTGGAACAGACGCGCTCGATGCAGTTGTCCCCGTGCGACTGGCATGATCAGACGAACATGTCGGGCATCGCCTTCGTGCCCGCTAAGACCCCAGGGTAAATTCGGAGCAGGCCGTACGCCCAAGGTGAACTCTACTCGTAAGCGCTTGCTGCCGGCTCTCTCTGCTTTCGTATACCGATCTACGTCGCGTCCGCGATCGCCGTACCGCCATTGAGATATGGAAAGAACTCGCGATCCGCGCCCAGCATGTGCCGGGCAACCACGTCGTGGGCCAAGAATTGGAATAGCTCGGCAATGCCGCCGATACCAGGCGCGCCGGCATGAAATCCAGCAACTAATTGGGCAGCCCGATCCAACAGCTCCCGGTGGGCCGCGGCGTGTTCGGTCGCGCCAGGGAAGCCGGCCGTCCGAAAAATTAGCTCTTCATCTCGGAAGTGCTGGACCACGTCGGCAACCAGGGCGTCAATGATCCTGGCGACTTCATCCATCGGACGTGCGGAGATCGTTGCGGCGAGGAGATTGTTGGCATGATCGAAGAGCGCTCGATGCTGACGATCGATAAGCGCGTGGCCGGAGTCATAGGCCGGATTCCAGGTCAGGTGCTGAGGGTGACGATTGATCGATAATACTGCGCGCGCATGGCTGCCGCTGAGCGGGTGCGGCTTGCGGATTACGTTGAACTCTTCTGTCAAACAGGACACGACGGAAAGCCCGCGGCCGTCCACACTCATGAGATCGAACGGAACTTTCGCCATGCGTAAGAAGCCCGGGCCCTCATCGAGCACATGGAGAACCGGCATGCGTTCGTGCATTTCCAGCCGCACCTCAATGGGGCCAGGCGCATGGCGAACGACATTGCCGACCAACTCGCTGAACACGACCTCGGCGTCGTGACACTCCTCATCCGAGGCCGCGTGAGCGCGCAGTCGGTCCACGATCCGACCGCGAATCGTCCCAGCGGCGTTGGAGTCATGCGCATCAAATGCCCACTCCAAGGTCGCCTCGTGCAAGCTATCCGCGGTTGCTCTGGCGTCAGCGACCGCCTCGACACCGACAACCAAAACCGCGACGTCGTCTCGCGAGCCGTCGTGCAGCACCGCCTCTTGAATCGCGCGCGCGACGTTGCTCGATTCTCGCACGGCAGAATCGTTGAGTGCCGTCAATAGCCGCTGCCGGCCCTCCTGGGGGTCGTGCGTTGCCTCGGTGATTCCGTCCGTATAAAGCACGAGGAGCGATCCGGTTGACAGCTTGACCACTGCCGCCGGATCAGCAGCAGCTTGGTCACGAAGCCCCAGCGGCAAACCTCGCCCGCCGCTCAACTCGATGATCGTCCCGTCGGCCTGCCGCAAGAACGGCGGCGGATGACCGGCGGACGCATAACTCAAGGTCGCAGTCGACGGATCGAATACGCTGACGAACGCCGTTGCGTAGCGTTCGGGCTGTTCCGCTCGAAGCGCTCGGTCGGTGGTTTCGAGGATGTCACGCGGCTCGGGGTTCGTTTGGACCACGCCGCGCATGATTTGGCGCAAATTGCTCATCGTCATCGCTGCCTCGACCCCGCTGCCGATGACATCCCCAATTGCAATCACGATCCGCCCGTCGGACAGAGAGATGGCGTCGTACCAGTCGCCACCGACTTGCGCGTCGCTCTTGCCGGCCTCATAACAGGCGTGCAAGCGCAACCCGGGAAAGTGCGGCAGCTTCATCGGCAGCGACGTCGACTGCAAGAAATCCGCGACCCGCCGCTCGTGCGCGAAATCACGGGCGTTCAGGATCGCAACCGCGGCGCGCCGAGCCAGATCCTCGAACAGCGGCAGATCGGACGCCACATACGTGCGTTGCGCTTGCGTACAGGTTAACGCGCCGAGCAGACATCCGCGTGCGACGAGCGGGACGCATACTTTCGAAGAGCCCAGTTCGATCTCCGACAAGATCGGGAAGAACTCGACCCCGACGACCGACTCGAGGTACGCTTCGTTGACGCGAGCGATGATCTGCGACGTACCGGTTCGCGTCGCGTGCGCTACCTCAACGCCCTCGCTGCGCAGATAACTGTGTCCGCGCAGGCGGCGTGCGAGTTGCGCTTTCCGCGGATCGGTGTGAACGATTGCGGTCACTTTCGGAACCCCGTCGTGCTCGTCGATGAGATTGACGATTCCACAATCGGCGAACTGCGGCACGACGAGCTGCAAGAGCCCGTTCAGCGTCGCCTGCAAATCGAGCGACGACGAAAGTACTTCGCTGGCGTGAGCGATGAACCGCTGAAACTCGGCGTCACGCTGGTGCTGGGCGATCAGCTGAGCGTTGTCCAGGCACAGTGCGGCCCGACCGGCGAGGTCCTTGGCCAGGGCGAAGTCGTCAATTGAAAACGCTTCTGGTGACTGGGCGTTGAGCATGACGATCGCACCGAGCGTCCGGCCGCGGGCAATCAAGGGCACCGAGATGAGCGCATGCGGCTCCAAGGCATGCCGCGGCGCGTTCCGATCGCGCCCGGCTGTCGCGCGGTTGGGCGGCCCGCATTCGGGGAGGAACACCGCCTCTCCGGTTTCCATCACGGCCGTAACGATCGCGAGAAAGGTGACTCGCTGCCCGCCAAGCTCGAACGCGCAGGGTGCTTGTTCAGCCGAATCGCGATGCGCCCACGCCTTGGTAGTCCCGCGATGATCGCCGAGGTCCACGTCGTACCCCACGCACGCGTCTGCGATCCGGTTTTCGACCACCCAGTCGACGAGCTGTGTGAGCAACTCCAGAGAACTGAGCGGCGAGGTCAAGATCGTTCCCGCGTCTGCCAGTAACGCGAGCCGCTGCTGGCTCCGCTGGCGATGCACGCTGTCGCGCTCCGCGCGTCGCCAACCGCGGTGAAGACTCTCGCTGACGACGCTGACAAGTACACCGGTGATCCCGAATGATAGCAAGGCCAGCTCATTGGCCCGGTCGGCGATCGCGAACGAATGTACTGGCGCAAGGAGAAAGTAATCGGCTTCGAGCGTGGTGACCATCGTCGCAAGAAGTCCCGGGCCTAGGCCCCCGAGCCAGGCGCACAAGACGATCGGGATCAGCAATGTCGGCGAAGGATGGTTCCAAGATGCCGTCTCGCCCAGCGTGATCCGCACATATAAAGCAGCGGTGCTGCCGATTACGGCAAGTGCATACCAAGCGCACTTGGCTTGGCGGCTCTTTGACGCCTGAAAAGCGAAAGGCGGCGACGGGCCATCGGCCCGGTGGCGGCGTGCGAATTTCTCGAGCACCAGCCGGACCTGCTTCGGCACAACTTTCAAATGGTGCGATTCTGCAGTGGAAGTCCGACCGCTTGTTGCGCTTGCGCGCGATCTTGGGACGTTGGGCCGAATGTATTCAAGGGCTGCTGAATACGCAAGGGCCGGGCGTTCATCTGCAAATGCCCATGTTGAGTTTTCGGAATCCCGAAAGGCTGTTCTTAGCCTCTCGCTTTTAGGGCAAGGGAAGCTCGAAACCACGGCGGGCACGTGCAGCGTACCACTTCGCCAAATCTTTGCCCGAACTGACCGTCTGGCGCCCGCACGAAGTCCATTTTTCTCGGCCTGCCGGTGGCCGCCCGATCGTGTATCACGCTACTCTCTCAGTAGCGCGGCTCCGTCCGATCAGCCCGTCTGTTAGACAACGGTCGGTCAATGGATCGCCGTCAAGGGGCGCACTCGTTCGGCGACAGAAATGCGAGTGATTGGTCAGATCGCTAAAACACTTTGAACACGTCGTCGTTCCGGCGCGCGTCACGAAACCTCCCGTCAGCGGCGAAGTTTGCTTCAGCAAGCTACGCAGCGACGACGTCCCGGCCTAAAATAAGAGCATTCCTGATATGCGTGAAGCGCGCGATGGCGGCCTAGATGCGCGTTTCGTCGCAAATTTGTGGGCCAAGCAGCACTCCGCGCCTTCGGAAGCCTTCGAAGGGTGGTCACTGATGAGCGGTGTTTTCGCGATCTGCTTCAAGCCGCTCGTATGGATTGCGATGTGGATCGGTACCGGCGGAACTCGTGCGCGGGCATCGCGGCCGCCAGCGGCGACAGCCTGGCGCTGCCGTTCGGCGAGATCTCGGTCCGGCTCGCCGCGGAAGTGCTCGACGGCGAGCCGCCGTTCGGGCGTCGGCCCGTGTCCGCTTCGCGATCTCTGGACACGCAGGCCCGAACCAAGGAAAACGACCGGCGCTGCAAGGCGCCGGCCGCGGAATCCGCCTGACCGGATCAGGCTTTTCGCGAAGGGTCGGGTGCTACAGCGACTCGACGTACGCTGCGACGTCGTTGACGTCTTTGGCGCTGAGCGGGGAGGGGAACAGCTTGGGCATCGGCGGCTTCGGATCTTTGATCCACGCGACGGCCGCGGCCGTGTTCTTCTTGCTCTTCTCCCCCTTGAGGCTCGGCCCGACGCCGCCTTCGGTCCCGGTCGCACCATGGCAGCTCGCGCAGTTGGCGGCGAACAACTTCTTGCCGTTTGCCGCGTTGCCGGCTGCGGGTGCGTCAGCGATCACTTGCACCGCTGACGGTGCGTTGGTCGACGTTGCGAACGAGGCTGACCCTGCTGCTACGGCAAGGACACCGGTCAATGAAGCTACGACGGTAAGAAAACGCGCTTGGTTTGTCATCAGACCCCTTTCGAAAAGGCGTAGACACGGCAATTTCCAGCCAGTTAGCGAGCTTTCCCGACAGAACCTCGTCGCGCGACCGGGAATCTCGCGCGAAACGAACCGCGGTCGGCTACGTTTCTCCATACATGGCTGCCAAACGAAAAAAGAAAACAGCTGCGACAGAAGTCTCAGCGACGCCGGCGGAAGCGATGGAACCGCAGGCCCAACCCGTTGCCAAGGTCGACGCGACGCGCGGTGAAGTCGACACGTCTGCGAAGGCGGACTCGGTGACCATTGGGACTGCGGTAACGTCCGGCAAGGTGCGGGCGGTGCGCGGCGACGTCGCCGAGGCATCCGCAAAAGCCGACGCCCCGCGCAGCGACGTGCCGGCAGCGCCGGTCACCGCGAGCCGCACACCGGTTGGCGAAGATCAAATTCGCGAACAGGCCTACCATTTGTGGAAGCACGCCGGCGAGCCGCAGGGGCGTGATGCGGAATACTGGGCGCTCGCGAAACAGATGCTGCAGAGCGAATAAAGCCGGAACGGCTGCTCCGCTCGATTGCCCGGCGGCTTAAGCCGTCGGGCCTTTTCCGCGCGGCAGATCGGCCATCTCGCGCGGCGGCGAGAAGACGATCGCCGGTTCGGGCTTGCCGATCTCTTCAAGCGTCGCTGAACCGCAGAGTTCGCCGATGCGCTCGATGATCCGGCGGACGAGCGTCTCGGGCGACGAAGCGCCGGCGGTCACGCCGATGGTTTGAGGTCCGGCAAACCAGGCAGCCTCCAATTGGTCGGCCGCATCCACCATATAGGCCGCCGCGCCCGACTGGGCGGCGAGGTCGCGCAGACGCTGCGAGTTCGAGCTGCTTTGCGAACCGACCACGACCACGACGCCGGCGATGCGCGCCAGCTCCTTCACCGCGGATTGGCGATTGGTCGTGGCATAGCAGATATCGCTGCGGGCCGGTTCGCGCAGCGCGGGAAAGCGTTGCTTCAATGTCGCGATGATATCGCGCGTGTCATCGACGCCCAGCGTCGTTTGCGTGATGAGCGCCACTCGCTGCGAGTCGGGGACCGTTACGGTTTGGGCGTCGTGCAAGTTTTCCACGAGCGCGATGCCGCCGGGAACGTGCCCGAGCGTGCCGACGATCTCGTCGTGATTGGCGTGTCCGACCAGCAGTAAGAAGCACCCGTCGGCGGCGTACCGCAGCGCTTCGAGATGCACCTTCGTAACGAGCGGGCAGGTGGCATCGACGACGGTGAGCCGCCGCTCGCGGGCCTCGCGCCGCACCTCGGGCGAGATCCCGTGCGCGCTGAACACCAGCACGGAACCGTCCGGCGCCTCTGCGACTTCCTCGACGAACACCACGCCTTTGGCCCGAAACCCGTCGACGACGTCGCGGTTGTGGACGATCTCCTTGCGCACGTAAATCGGTGCGCCGTAAATATCCAGCAACTCGTCGACCGTGTCGATCGCACGCTCGACGCCGGCGCAAAAGCCGCGCGGATTCGCAAGCACGATTCGGCGCTGCGTTTGCGCCTCGGGCAGTTGGGACGTCGTCGAGGTCGAGGTCGATCGTTCGTTTGTTTGCATCGCTGGAGCGACGTGTTCGCGCTGCGGCCTCAACTGTCCGCGTTCAACGGAGAAAGCAAGGAAGCTGGCCGGGTTTGGGGTCAAGTCAGCGCGTCGAGCAGATCGCTGACGCGCAGGGTCGCGAAGGTACTGGCGTAGTCCGACATCGCGTACGGCAGCACCAGGATGCCGTTGTGCACGATCGCGCCGCAGCTGTACAGGACGTTGGGGACGTAGCCCACGCGTTCGCCTTGGTTGGGGGTCAGCAACGGTTCCCGCAGTCGGCCCAGCACCTTGGTCGGATCGTCCCGGTCGAGCAGAAATGCACCGATCGAATATTTTCGCGAGGGTCCGACACCGTGACTGAGGACCAGCCAACCGGCGTCGGTTTCGATCGGTGAACCGCAGTTGCCCATCTGGACGAATTCCCACGGATAGGTGGGGCGGAGCAACAGCTGCGATTTGTACCAGAAATGCAGCGCGTCGGAAAACATGAGGTAAATATTCTCGTTGTCTTGCCGCCCCAGCATCACGTACTGTCCGCCGATTTTTCGCGGAAAGAGCGCGATGCCTTTGTTCGCGATCCCTGGGCCGTTGAGCGTGCTCATGCGGAAGCTCAGGAAATCCTCGGTTTCCAAAAGCTGGGGTATCACCACCCGCCCGTCGTACGCGCTGTACGTGGCGTAGTACGCCGTCTTGCCGTCTTCTTCATGGAAGTGAACGAAGCGCGCATCTTCGATGCCGGCGATCTCGGTCGGACCTTGCGGAAAGATCACGCGCGCCGAAAGCGCCTGGTCGGGCGAAAAGCCGATCGAGTAGTTCGAGCGCGCGAGCAGCAAGATGGCGCGCAATTCGGGATAGTTGTCGGAGTTTTGACCCAACCGGCGCGAAGCAGCATCGACCGCCGACTGGAGATCATCGAACGAGAACGGGTCGCCGAGCGTGTCGAGGATCACTCCGCTCAGATCGGTATAGGAGCCGATCTCTTGTAATTTGCGCGCGAAGAGCACTTTGTCGTACGCCGCCGTGGGAATGATCGTGGGCGCCGTGACGAATCGCACCGGCGGTTCGACTTCGATGAGTCCGTGCGCGTTGACGGTTCCGCTGCGAAATGTGATCGAGGACAAATGTCCTTCCCCGATCGCGCGCAAGCTGACGATGAAGCGCAGCGAATCGGGTGCCAATCCGGATTGGTCCCAGTGCGGCACGAGCGAAGGATTGAAGAGCGCGGCCGATTCGAGCGAGTACTCCTGGGTGAAATAAGAGCCGATCAGCAGCCGCCGTTCTTCGCTAAGCGGTTCGTCGGTCAATAGGCGCGACTGCACTGCCTCGAACTGCTCGAGAAAGAACGCGCGCGCTTTGCTGCGGCGTTCGTCGAAATCCGAGAGAACCTCGGCCAACCGGGCTTGCACGGCCGGTTCCGAGAGAGCCACGACGCGGGCCACGACTTTGAGTTCGCGCAACGCATCGAGACGAAACGGCCGAAACAGCACGCGCGAAGCGTCCGGCCGCAAAACCAGATGCGCGTGGCGGATCGCGCCTATGGAGCCTTGTACGGTCATACTCATCCCCCAGCCGCAAGTGCGTGCCTGGGCATTCAAGGGCGAGCGCCGGAAGCTTGCCTGGACGCGGACCACGCCCCGGGCGGCTCGCTGCCGGACGTTCGAAATGCCCGATGTACAAGCCCGCACGTCCCATGCAAACACTGTCGCTCGCCTATGACCGGCGAACCTTCGGTATGTTAGGCTCACGCTCATGAGCTTGCCCGAGCTGACGGTGCTCCTTATCTTTTACGCGATCATTCTCGGCATTTTCGTTATCTCGGTGTATTGGTTCACCATCCATCCGTCAAGCACGCTCGTTTTCGCAGAAACTCAAAAGCGCCCGGCCCTCAATCCCGCAGAGATCGAACTGGGGCTCAAGGACGTGACGCCTCCTGCGACGCCCGTCACGCAAACGAATGCAAGACTTTCGCCACGAATGCGTGAGATCGATCGACATACCGAACTCGTTGTACCGAATGATACCATCGATGCGCAAAGGCAGGAGCTCCCGCCGGCGGCGCCTGTCGAAACGCTCCCCACATTCCACGAGGTCTGGTCAGCCCGCTCGAATACGACCGCTTTTGAAAGGACATCGTACGTGAAAGAACTGCAGGCGAACGCGCTCATTCCCGTGTCGCTTCCCCTCGAAAAAATCCATCTGCCCGAGGGCCTGCGAACGCTGGAAGTGTCCCCGAATCGGACGATCGAGCCGGGCATGGTCGTGCACGCCGCGTTCACCTTTCGCAACCTGGGCGGGGCTGCGGCCACCGGCTTTCGCGTTCGGTTCGGACTGCCCGTCGAGCTTGCATACGTGCCCGGCAGCGCCCGGATCGACGGCGTCCCGCTCGAAGATCGTGACGGCCAGACGCCGTTCGCGCAACAGCTGGGAGCCGAGATCGGTGATATTCCCGCCGGCGGCGAACGGCGGCTCGGCCTTGCCTATCGCGTTGCCGACGTGATCGAAGACGGCAGCCAAGTGACGATTCAAGCAGCGGTCGCGTCGCCCAAGGTGCCGGTAATCGGGACCAACATCGTGCGCTTGACCGTCCGCAGCTTTCCGCAGCTTGAAAATACGCAGACGTCGCTCTCGCTCACCGCGGTCAAAGACGCGGTCCCGGGCGCCGAGCTTCGCATCAACGCCCGCCTTCACAACTCTGGACAGAGCACCGCGCACGAAGTCGTGGCGCTGCTGCCCGTGCCCGAACACACGACGTTCGTCCCCCAAAGCGCGACCGTCGGGGGGCGGCTGTTCACGCCGCAGACGCAAGGTCAGACCTTTGGTTCCGCGCGACGCATCGTGGTCGCCGAGACGCTCGAGCCCGGCGAAACGGTCGATATGGGATACCGGGTGCGCATCGACTCGCCGCTCGAAGACGGAACCATCATCTCAGCGGACGGCTCCGTGTGCTCGCAGGAAGTCGGTCAGTTCGCGCTGCCGGCGGCTGCGCTCGCGATCTCGTCCGCCGCGGCCTTCGATGACGCCGAAACCACCGTTCGGCTCGAATCCGCCGACGAGGTGAAACCGGGGGATCACATCCGAATCACGGGCTGCGCCAAGAACGTCGGGACTGCGGTTGCGCGCGACTTCTCCTTCGCGATCTCGCTGCCGGACGGATTGTCGTACATCCCCGGCTCACTGACCATCGACGGCGTATCGACGGTCGATCACGACATCGCGTCGGGCGCGGTCCGGCTCGCCGATCTCGCACCCGGTGAAACCGTTCGGCTCGCGCTAACTGCCAACGTGAAGTCGCCGATCACCGATGGCCGCGAATTGCGCGTGGTTTCAACCATCGCGTGGTCGAACGGCAAGCGGGAATTCGAGCGCACCGTAACCGCCCGTTCCGCCGCGCGCTTCCCGTTGAGCTTCAACAAGCTCGAGCGGGAGACGCCCCAACGCGTCCTGCCCTCGAGTGTTCTCTCATACAAGCTCACCCTGCATAACACCGGAACCGACAGCGCGACCCAGGTGCAGCTGGAGTTCACCGCTGCCGGCGGAATCGAACACCTGCGGTTTCGCGAACGCGACAACGAACTCGAACTCTTGAGCGAGGGCGCGGTCCAACTCGGCACGATCAAGCCGGGGATGTCACGTTCGTTCCGGATCGACGGTCGGGTTGCCGCCGTGATCGAAGATCAAACCGAACTGCGCTTGAGCGCGGCCCTCTTGACGGCGCAAACGACGCGCGTCGAACTCGGGCCCGTGATCAACGTCGTCGATTCGGCACCCGCATTTTCCATCGCTACCTCGAATATCGTGGTCGACAGCGACGAACCGCTGCGGTATCGCGGCCTCGTCCGAGCGCGGCTGGTGCTCAAAAACGAAGGAACCGACCGCGGACGCGCGGTTCGCGTGACGCTGCTGCTGCCGCCCGAGCTGAAGCTCGAACTCGTCAAAGGTGAAGCCGCCGACGGAGAAGCGGTCAATTTCGGTGACATTCCAGCTGGGGAAACGCGCGAGGTCGAAGTTTGCCTGCGCCTGATCGGCAGCATGGGCGATCGCCTTCACATCGGAGCGCGGTTGAGCGCGACCAACCTCATGCCGGTCAACCTAACGGCGATCGACCTCGATACGCATGCCGAACCGTCGTTCGAGGAGACGACACTTTCGACCGTACCGCTTGCCAGCATCGACGCCGGCGGGGAGATCATCTACACGCTCTCGATGCGCAATAGCGGCAACGGCACGGCGCACCGGCTCAACGCGCGCGTCACGTCTCTCACCGACGCCGTGTATGCGCACGGAAGCACCACCGTCAACGGCATCGCGCTGCAAGATCACGCGGGAACGTCGCTGCTCTTCAGTTCCGAAGGACTGACCTTGGCGGACGTCGCGGCAGGCGTCGAGGCAGTCGTGCGTTGGCGCGCCATCGTCAACACGCCGCTGTCGCCCTCCAACGTAATCCAGTCCATCGTTTCGGTGAAATGGGACGACGCTCCGGAAGTGTTCGTCAGCGCCAAGCCGCTGCGCGTGCTCTCGACAGCGGCGCTCCCCGTCGCCGAGCCCAGCCTGCCGTTCTCGATCTTGGGTGCGGTTGCTGCGCCCAAGGTTCTGCCGGCCGACTCCAGTCAAGTGCCCCAGCCAGCGCTGGTGCGGCGAGCCAGCTAAGCGCCGGATCCACCTGCTGCGCCGCCGCAATCGACAACCGGCGGCGCAGCAGGCAGGACGGCCCAAACGCATCACGGAGACCAACCATGAAGGCCCCGCTTTTCGTGCAGCTGCAAATCAGCCGCTACCGGGAACGCTACGTCCAAACCGCCATCGTCGTCGCACTTCTCATCATCGTCATGCTCGTCGATCTCGCCTGTATTCGGGCGACGAGCGTGACCGCGAACGCGAGTTACTCGGATCAAACGGCTTGCGCGCATCGGCGGGCGCCGAAGCTCGGCGCCGTCTGCTAAACGCTGGGTTGCAGGCGGTTCACGCCGGCGGCATCCGCGATGTACGCGGTCGCATGGGCGGTGCTGAGCGGCCGCGAGAACAAATAGCCCTGCCCGTGGGTGCAGCCCAGCGCACGGAGATGCTCGAGTTGAGCGGCGGTTTCGATACCCTCGGCCGTTGTGGTGAGGCCGAGGCTGCCAGCCAGCGACGTTATCGTCTGCACGATCTCGGGATTGCGCACGCTGGACAGCGACGGACTGCTGATGAACGAGCGGTCGATTTTGAGCGTGTCGACCGGAAAGCGTTGCAGATAGCCCAGCGACGAGTAGCCCGTGCCGAAATCGTCGAGGTGGACTTCGATGCCCAAACGGCGCAGTTCCAACAGCGTGACCGTCGCAAGGTCGGGATTGCGCATGATCGCGCTTTCGGTGATTTCGACGTGCAAGAAGCGCGGGTCCAGATCGAACGCGTTCAAGTTGCGCTCGATCTGCGCGAGCAGCTCGGCACCGTTGGAGAATTGCTTTGCCGACAGGTTCACGCTGATCGCGAAAGGCTCGGGCTCGTCGAATTGGGCGCGCCAACACGCGGCCTGACGGCAAGCGTCTTCGATAACCCAAGCGCCGATCGCTAAGATCGCTCCGCTTTCTTCCGCCGACGGAATGAATTCATCGGGATTGATGAGACCGCGCTGCGGATGCTGCCAGCGGATCAGCGCCTCAAATCCGCGCAGCTCACCGTCGTGGAGTGATACGATCGGCTGATAGTAGAGCACGAATTCGCGCCGCTCGAGCGCGCCCTTGAGGTCGTTCTCCAGCTGCAGCAGCGTGACGGCCTGGGTCAGCAGCTCGGGTGCAAAGAGCGCGTACCCCTGTTTGCCCAAATCCTTGGCCCGATACATGGCGATGTCGGCGTCGCGCAAGATGTCTTCGGGGGAATCGTAGCCGGTTTGGGTGAGTGCGATGCCGATGCTCGCCGAGGCGTAGACTTCGCGGCCCAAGATTTGGAACGGAAGATTCAAATCCGCGAGGATGCGCTCCGCTACCGCCGCCGCGCCGCTTTCTCCGTCGACTTCTTCCAAGAGAATGGTGAACTCGTCGCCGCCCATGCGCGCCAGCACGTCGCACGCCCGCAGGCAGCACTCGAGGCGCCGTGCGACCGCGATGAGCAGCTGATCTCCGGCCATGTGTCCAAGACTGTCGTTGATCCGCTTGAACCGATCCAGGTCGAGGAACAAGACCGCGCTGAAATGGCCCGGAGTGCGTTGGACCCGGGCAATGAGCTGGTTGAAGCGCTCCATGAAATGGGCGCGGTTTGCGAGGCCGGTCAGCTCGTCGTGCGATGCGGCGTACAACAGCCGCGCCTCAGCGAGCTTTCGTTCGGAGATCTCGGTGTGAAGCGCGGCTGCGCCGCGGCGCAGGGTCGCATTCGAGATCCCCAGCTCGCGCGTCGCCGCATCGGCGATCATATTCGGCAGCGCCAGACCGGCGCCGATGGTCAGCAGGGCGACGATGACGAAGATGTCTTGCAGCCCGGCGATGACGCGCGGATCGCTCTTGGCAATTGCGTTGATTGCGATAAAGTATCCGCCGCCGTCGAGCGAGAGCACGGTCACCATCATCCCCGTCAGCGTGACGTGCAGCGAACGCGGGATGCCCCGAAGATTGCCGCGCCGGCGGTCTTCGAGCTTGCGCCACAAGAAGAGCGCTCCGCCCGAATAGGCCATGACCAAACCGATGAGGACGGTCGGCAAACCGAACTGCTCGAATCCCAAGACCGCCGACACCGTCCACGCTCCGGCGGCGGCGAGACCGAGGCCGATCGTGCCCCGCGGTGCGCGGTAGGGACGTTCGAGGTGCGGAGCGTCGCGGCGCAGCAGCCACACGGCGACGCTCGGCAAGCAAATGGCGATCAGATAGGCGAAATTCGCGCCGGCGATGAGCCAGATCGGGTCGCCGATGAGCAAAAAGGAAATTGCTCCGGCGGCGGTCACCAGCGTCGCGATCCAGGGAACGTCGCGCTTGGACCGCCGTGCCAAGAAGCGCGGGAAGATCCCGTCTTCGGAGAGCTGCGCGAGCGTTCGGGACGCGCCGGCAAGCGGCTGCAGCGTTCCGGGCAGCATATTGAACGTCATGAAGCCGATCGCCAAGGCTTTGGCCGCGGCGCCGAACCAAGGCGCGAACGTCGGCCCGAGTTCGACGGCAAGATCGCCTCCGAGCGGACCCGAGCCCACGGCTCCCAGCCAAATGACCGGCAAAACAATGAAATACAGCCCGGCGCAAGCGGCGCTGGCGAGCACGGCGCGCGGCACGTTGCGCACCGGATCGATCGTCTCGCCGACGTGACAGGTGGCCGCCTCGAATGCGGGCGCGGCAAAGCCGATCAGATAAAGCCCGGCCATGAGCGAGGTCACGCTGCCGAACCAGCCCGCAAACGGTGTCGTCAGCGCAAACGTCGTTGCTCGATGCCAATCCACGTGACCGGTCAGCACCGGCACGAGCGCGGACAGGAACGCGAGCAGCGACGACACGCTGCAGATCGGAATTGCGAGCGCCGCAACCGATCGCAAACCCGACAAATTGACGGCAACGAACATCAGGATGAGCGCAATCGCGATCGCATTGACCGGGAGCGACGGCAAAAACCACTGTTGGATTGCCGACGCGGACAGAATCGCCGTGAGCCCGCACGTGGGGACCCAGCCCCACCAATAGCAACTGCCGGTCAACGCAGAAAGAACGAGACTGTAGGGGCGAAACGCGTCGGAACAGACCGCTGCGATTCCGCCGACCCGATTCGGGGACAGCAACGCCAGTTCGGTCCAGCCGGGGGCCGCCGCCCAACTCAGCAACAGCCCAACGATGAGCAGTGGGACTGCGGCGCTCCCTTGACCCGGGATGGCACCTTGACCGGCGAACAACGCGCCGATCAGAAACAGGCTTTGGTTGCTGCCGCCCAGCGCCAGCGCTGCCGTGGAAACCCAGCCGATGACGCGCGGATGCCGGGCAGCCGCCGAATCCGCGGATTGAGCGACGCCGCATCCGGTCATGACTAGTTCTTGCGGGTGCGTTGGGGCCGGTTCGCGCGCTCGAAGGCGCCCGCCTCGCTCAGAGGTTTGACTAGCATGCTATGAGTTTCGACAGGCCTGCCCAGAGAAATGAGCGCGTTTACGCCGGCCTTAGACACCGGCAACGGCGCGGTGTACCGGTTTACGCAGTCTGTACGGATCGAGCTCCGGGGCGTACCGCAACGGTGCGACCTCGATCCTGCCTACGTCGCAGCGCTCGCCGTATCGTTTCGAATGCGCGTCTCCACCTGCTGCATGATCGAGGCGAAGTGCGGTTTCAAGGGATCGACCTGCACGACCGAAGGATAGACGGCCGACGATCCGACCCGGCGGTCGGTGTGAAGTTCAGCCAATCGCTGCAACCCGGTTTCAAGGTGCGCGAAACTCTCATCCAAACCGTTGCCGACGTTGGCCAGCACTTCGGCGAAGGAACCATAGCCGAACAACGCGGGGATGTGGGTGAGCACCGCTCGCATCAGCAAGACGGTCGCGAGGAGGTTCCGGTTAGCGTAGGACGAGTTGATCTCCGTGCACATCCGAACCAGCGACGCAACGTTGACGTGAGCCGACTTCGTCGTCGCCAGACGGCTGACGATCGCCGGTTCGACGATCCAGCGGTTCGTCGTGACCGGTATGCCCGCACTGTCGAGATTCTCGAGCGAGGCTTCGATGTCGGGAAGAAGCGCATCGAGTTTGGCGCGCGCGTCGAGCGCCGACGCGAGGTTATCAATCTCGACCTCGATCGCGTTGAGCCGCGACGCCGATTTCTCGGGCAGCACGGGGCCCGCCAGTCGCTTGAATTGAACGATCAGGTAGCGATAACCCGAGGTCACGGCCGTACGCTCGTCGCGGTTGTTCGACGGATCGCAGAAGTAGAAATGGCGCGCCTGATCGATGAGATCCGCGATAATCTGCTTCTTGCTCGCGCTCATCGGTACTCGCCCTCAATCGCTGCAACCACCATCATTTGCCGTTTCGCCGCAAATGGCGCCGGAGACTCCCCGGCTGCGGCGCGTTACCCTATGTCCGCCATCACGGAATGCTCAGCCCGAGTTTCGTAAGCCATCCCTGCGGCACGAACGACTTCAGGAACGATTGGGCAAAGACGTAGCCGACGCGAGGCAGCGTAAGGATGTCCGTCGTTGCCGCGAGCTCCTCGTCGTTCGACATGTGCGAAGCCGCGCCCGCGTCGGCTTTGCCCAGCGTGGCGTTCAACATCAGGCGCTTTTTGAGGCCCGGCAGATCGGTCCACGCGTTCCACTTGGGGGCCGCGGAATACGGATGCGGATTACTGCGGTCATCATTCGGATTGCCGTTCCACAGAAAATTCGCGAGGTAGCTGTTCATCAGCTTCGATAGATCTTCGCGATCGGTTCGATTTGCCGGCGTGTAGGCGTAGCCGAGGAACGACGGTTTGGTAAAGTTGCCGAACACAAATGGCACGTCAAGAGCGTGTTCGCTGCCGTAGATGGCTTGCCACGGCTGGGGCTCGTTTTTCCACTGGAACTGATAGCGGTAGATGGGGGCCGGAGCGCAGGCAAGCTGAGCTTGCAGATAGCGGTTGACTTGATCCGTCAAGAAGATGACTTGATCGGAAAGGACGCGCGACGTCTTGGCATAGCCGCTGGACGAAAATGGCTGGCCGGCATTTTGCCGCCACGCCGGCGCGATGATCGCTGCATCACTCGGCGCCGGGACGCCGCCGTTCATCATGCTCCACAGGGTTGCCGCGCTGACGCGCCAGCCGCCGCCGAGACCCACGAAGAGCGAACCTTCCGTATCGACGCTGCCGATGATCATCGGCACTTTATTGTAGTTGCAAGCGAGGATCCCCGGAACGCCGAGAATCGCCGGGATGACCGTGCCGTCGGTGAAGTGACCGGCATTCACCGGCTGCGGCGTATTCTTGATGATTTCGGCCGCTGAGGCGTGCTGCAGCAGCAACGCGATGGCCGCTGGGCTGAGCGATTGGCGTTTTTTGTCCGCCTCCGCAAAGCTCATTGCGGGGTTTTGGTCCTGGAGCAATCCGTCTTCCATCTGGTGGGCGAACCCCTCGCCTTCGACGGTCGGATACGAGTTCGGGATGCCCGAGAGACAAACGGCTTTCTGGAATTTGCGCGCCGCCAGCGGCGTTTGGATGAGCCCCCACGTGTCGATGCAGCCGGCGGATTGACCGGCGATCGTGACGTTGTCTTTGGCGCCGCCGAAGGTTGCGATGTTCTCGTTCACCCAATTCAAGCCGCGGACGAGGTCGAGCGTCGCAAAGTTGCCGGAGTTGTCTTCGGCGGTGTTCGTTTTCGCGTGCAGTGCGGACTCGTAGAGAAATCCAAGCATCCCTAAACGGTAGTTGACCGTAACGACGATGACGTCGTTCGCTGCCGCAAACTTCGCGCCGTTATACATCGCATCGTTCGCGCCGCCCGCGAGATTCGAGCCGCCGTAGATCCAATAGAACACCGGTAAGTTTGCCGCGCTGGTGTCGGGCCGAAAGACGTTGAGATACAGGCAGTCTTCGCTTCCGCTCATCGTTCCGAACGCGGCCGGATTCGCGCTCGGATCGAACAGACCCGAAAGCTGGGTGCACTCGCTGCCGAATTGCACGGCCCTTCGGACACCCGGCCACGCTGCCGGTTCGGCCGGCGCATGCCAGCGAAGCGCGCCCACCGGCGGTGCGGCGAACGGAATGCCCAAGAACCGCTGCACGCCTGGATTGCCGGGGTCGATTTGACCCTGGATGCGACTCTGGGTCGCATGCGCCGTCGTGACACGCTGGGTCAGGCTCCGGTCGTATGATGGGGTCGCGTGCGCAGCGGTCGTCGCTAGAACGATTGCGGCAATGGTCCAGCATCCGAACGGGATCTTCGGCGGCGAGGCAAAGACCGTCTTTCGACGGAGCAACGCTGAACGTGATTGCATCATGGTAAGGAATTCGATGTTGCCCGCCGCGAAGAGCCCGGGGCAGCGACGCGCTGCGCGAAAGGAGGTGCGACTTGATCGACGGCCGAGCGATAACGCGAGCCCAGGTTGAGGCTTTGCACTGGTGGCACTCGATAAAATTCGACGGTGGACTGGTCACGCCTGGAAAAAAGACTCCGAAGATGCTTGCGCGCGAAGCCGAGCTCGTGTTCCGCTATCCGGTGAAGGGAAAGTCCGTACTCGACATCGGGGCTTCCGACGGGTATTTCAGTTTTGAGGCAAAGCGGCGGGGTGCAAGCCGCGTCCTGGCGATGGATTGGGACGGATGGCGAGGCCGCGGCTATGCCTCGTTCAATTTTGCCCGTGAAGCGGTCGGCTTCGTTATCGAAGATAAGATTTTTAACGTCCATGACCTCACGCCGGAAACCGCAGGTCAGTTCGACGTCGTCTTGTTCCTCGGCGTGCTCTATCATCTCAAGGATCCGCTCGATGCGCTCGAGCGCATCGCCTCGGTGGTGACCGAACGATTAGTGTTGGAAACGCACCTCGACGCGCGCAACGACCGACGCCCCGTGATGCGGTTCTACCCCGGCGCCACGCTCAACGGCGATCCGAGCAATTGGTGGGGACCGAACGTCGCCTGCGTCCGCGCCATGCTCACGGAGTTCGGCTTCAAGAACATCGCGTTCAAACAACACCCGCTGCAAAAGCAGCGCGGCTTCTTCCAGGCGTTCCGTTAGCTATTGGAACGGGCGCCGGTCTTCTCGACACACCGTGCCTGGCGCGGGCAGCGTTCCGGAGATGTAATAGGCGGTCATCGCAGCATTTGCGCACGAACTTGGATTGAGGAAGACCGTGTGTCCGTAACCGTCGACGGACAGCAGCCGCGCGCGCGCCAATTCCCGCGACATCGCGACGGCGTCGGCATACGGCGTGGACGGGTCACCGTAGTTTCCGATCACGAGGATCGGCGTCGATGTCCAGTGGTTGAACGGTCCCGCATAACCGTTTTGGGTGTGAATCGGCCACGAAGAGCAGGGCTCGTCCAACCACACTGCGGCCAAACCGAACGGACCCGCCCGCTGCTCGGCCTTGGCGGAGAGCCGCGGAAACGCTGCGGTCGGCGGCACCGGGGCATCGCCGCAAGCAACGGTGTAAAACGATTCCGCGCCTCCGTACGGCGGCGTCGTCTTCGATGACGGCGGCGGAGTCGGCAACGGAACGGGCGGATTGTTGCGCGCCTGCCACAGCGATTCGAATGCCGCCGCAATCCCCGGCCAACCGGTGCTCCCCTGCTCCGGCGAGAGCGGATTGACATGCGGCTGCACGACGATGAGCGCCGCCGACTGGATCTGATCGATCAGTGTGGCGTACGCGATCTTCTTCGTGCCGGACAAAAAGATCGGGCCTTGACGCAAACGCGCCGCCAAAGCTTCCCACCGGGCCCGGGTGGCAGCGGGTGAGCCGGCCGAAAACGCACAGTGCGCCACATCGGTTTGCCCGCACAGGTTCAGAAAGTCGTTGAACACGCGCGCGGTCAGCACGTCGGTGCCGATGCGGGCCGACAAACTCTGGGAATTCCCGCCCGGTCCAGTCGCCGTCCATGCGCTGGGCGCCACGTTTCCGTCGAGCACGACGGCGCGCAAGTTGTCGGGAAACAGATTCACGTAGGTTGCACCGAGATACGTGCCGTACGACAAGCCCAGATAGTTGATCTTGCCTTCGCCGATGCGCCGGCGCAGCGTTTCGAGATCGCGCGCCGTATCGGCCGTCGACGTATGCTCGAGCAACGAGCCGCTGAACGCGAAACAGTGCCTTCCAAACCCGAGCCAGGTTTCGATGTACGACGCTTGATCGGCCTCGGTCGGCGGAAAATCTGCGTTGTCGCCGAGGAACCGTGCCTCCGCGTTCGCATTGGGAAAACACTGCACCGCCGTGCTCGAACCGATGCCACGCGGATCCCAGCTCGCGATATCGAATCGTTGCACGAGGGCCGGCGGAAAGTAGCCGATCCAGCCGGGGATGTCCACCGTGCCCGCGCCGCCCGGGCCGCCGGGATTGACGAACAGCGTCCCGATGCGGTGCGCGCGGTCTGTTGCCGGATGGTTCACGACCGCTAGTTTGATGCTGGGGCCGTTCGGATAGCGATAATCCAACGGCACGTCGATCGATAAGCAGTTGAAGCCCGCAAGTGCGGCGACCGATCCGGGCGGACACGCTTTCCAGGCGATGACCCAAGCCGGTCGTGCGCCGAAGGCGGACGCCGCTTGCGCGCGGCCGCCGGTCAGGTGTACGAAGATGCACGCGACCAGCAAGACGAACAGTGGAGCACAACACGTGCGATACAGCGCGGTGCGATAGCGAGGCAAAGTTGACCTCCGATTGTCGACAGAGCAAACGCGAAACAGAAGTCAGCCCAGGCGGCCACCGATGAAATTTGCCGCACTCGTTCAAGGCGGACCAACCTGCTCCTTCGACAGCCAAACTTGCTTGCACCCGTGCGCTTCTCGCCCTTCGTGCGTGATCGCGCTAACGCGCGGCAGGTCGTCGCCTCATCGAACGCGCGAATCGCATTCATCACATCCATCGACACGGAGGACGGGTCGACGAGCACTACGCTCAGGTGCCGGTTTTTGTCAAGCCGATTGGGCGTTCGCGCTCGGCGGCAATTTCATTGTCGGCGATGCGGCACGTGCTTTGCTCCGGCGGTGTGCGACGTGCCGCCGTAGGCGTGCGTCTTCCCGAAGCCCTTCATTCAAGGTCCCGCAGGCTCGCTTTGCTGACCGGCGGCGGTCGATCGGTTGACGGCGATCGGGACAGGGAGATGCTCGCAGGCTTGCGCTGAGAAGAGCGCATATTGTTGGTAGCGCCAACGGGAATCGAACCCGTCTCTCCGCCTTGAAAGGGCAGCGTCCTAACCGATAGACTATGGCGCCAAGCAACGTGTAGACCGCGGGACCGGCGGGAGAGTAGCAGCGTGCTCGTCCCCCCAAGACTAGCTGTGGGCCCGGCTGGATTCGAACCAGCGCGCTACCAGTTATGAGCCGGCTGCTCTACCGCTGAGCTACAGGCCCGCAAGCTTCGTGAATTTGCCCGCCGCGGAGCACCGGCCCTGCCACGGGCTTTGCCAAACGGCCAGCGGAACGGGACGGCTCGGCGCCGTCTGTCACCGGATGCGAACCCACTGCCCCTATTGCGCCCTGCAGTGCGCGATGACGATCGAACCGCGCAACGGGGCGTACGCGGCGGTCGGGGACGGCACCTTTGACGTCAATGCCGGCGAATTGTGCATGAAAGGGTACAGCGCCGCCGAGACGCTCGCCCACCCGGAGCGCCAGCTGACACCCCTCGTTCGACGCGATGGCAACCTCGTGGCCGTGAGCTGGGACGAAGCGCTCGACGCGGCCGCCGCCGGCAACCTTCGGCAGCGGCTCGCTCACGAATGAAAAGACGTATGCGCTGGGAAAATTCGCCCGCCTCGCGCTCGGTACATCAAACTTCGACTATAACGGCCGCTTTTGCATGTCGTCGGCCGCGGCGGCTGCGAACCGCTCGCTGGGGATCGATCGCGGACTGCCGTTCCCGCTGGGATGGATCGGCGAGGCCGAGACGCTGCTCGTCGCGGGCGGAAATCCGCTCGCAACGCGTCCTGCTGCGCGAACGCTACCTCGATGCACCGCCGGGTCCGCGCAGCGATCTGTTTATTTTGCGCGAACTCGCGCGGCGCTTGGGCGCACCGGCGCTGCTGCCGAGCGAAGAACCCGAAGCGGTTTTCGACGAACTTCGGCGGGCCAGCGCCGGCGGACGCGCTGACTACAGCGGCGTTACTTACGCCAGGCTGCGCAACGGCGAACGACTCGTCTGGCCCGTGCCGGCGGTCGATCATCCCGGCACGCCGGCACTCTTCACGCACGCGTTTCCCACCGCGGACGGCCGCGCCGCATTCATCGACGTCAACACCGAGATTGCCGGCGAGAGCCCCGACGAACGGTACCCCTGGACGCTGACGACCGGCCGCGTGCGCGAGCATTACAATTCCGGTACCCAGACCCGCCGCGTCGCGCGGCTCGTGGCTGCGGTCGGCGAGCCGTACGCGGAAATTCATCCGGCGCTCGCGGCGCAGGCCGGCATCAGCGACGGCGATATGATGCGCATCTCTTCGCGCCGCGCATCGGTAGCAGTGCGCGCGCGGGTCACGGAAACGATCCGGCCGGAACTTATTTTCGCGCCGTTTCATTGGGGCGAATACGAATCCATCAATGCCGTCGTCGGCGGCTCGCTCGATCCGCACTCGAAGATGCCGCCGTTCAAAAGGTGCGCCGTCCGCATCGAAGCCGTTGCTCCAAGTTGATAAGGCCGGTGCCGAATGTTCCGCGATTGGTCCATAGCGAACGCAATCCGTTTCGCAGATACTGACGCTCACCACCGGAAACTGGAAATTGGAGTATTCTGCGTGAAGCGCGTCGCTAGTCGGCAGCATGCTGCGGCCGATCGGCGGATTGATCGCGGACCGCGTCGGCGGCGTGCCAGTCCTGCGCGTCGTGTTCATCGCTTTTGCGGCGCTGGCGTTCGGAATTGCGCTCGCACCGCCGCTGGCGATTGGTCAGATCCTCGTTTTTGCTGCCGTCGGCTGTTTGGGCGCCGGCAACGGCGCCGTCTTCCAAATCGTTCCGCAGCGCTTCGGCAAGGAGATCGGCATCATTACCGGCATTGTCGGTGCGGCCGGCGGCATCGGCGGTTTCTATCTGTCCAATCTCCTGGGCATCTCGCGCGCAGCCTCGGGCACGTTCGCCAGCGGGTTCATCACGTTCGCCGCGCTCGCGCTGCTCGGTGCGGTTCTCATCACGCTGCGCGGGCGCGTCTGGTCGGGAACCTTCCTGATCGGCCGGCCGGCGACGTTCACGTTCGCGATCGAAGAGGGCTAGAGGCGCGATGGCCACCATTCGGATCGAAGACGTCAAAGCAGCGGGGATCGCCGTCGACGTCGATCTGCTGGCACGCAGCGGATTCGAGGGGATTTCTGAAGAGGATCGTTATCGGCTCAAGACGCAGGGCGTGTGCGCGCAGCGCCAAGTCGGCGTGTTCATGCTGCGCATCCGCGTCCCCGGCGGCAAGGCCGCGCCGGCGCAGATCCGCTGTGTCGCCGATCTCGCCGACGCCTTCGGTCACGGCAGCGTTCACGTCACGACGCGCGGCGGGCTCGAACTCCACCACGTTCGAATCGAAGACGTACCCGAAGTGTGGACCCGCTTGCGCGAGGCCGGGCTGACCACGAAAGGCACCTGCGGCGACACGATCCGCAACGTGATCGCCTGCCCGCACGCCGGGACGTATGCCGGCGAAGCGCTGCCGCTCGAGCCGTTCGTTGCGCTGCTGCACGAGCGCATCGTCGAGATCAGCGACGCGACGAACATCTCGCGCAAGATCAATGTGGCCATCGCGTGCTCGCCGCACTGCGACGACCATGTCGCAACGAGCGACATCGGCTTCGTCGCCACGCCCGGTCCCGCCGGCGGCGAGCCGACCTTTACGGTTTGGGGTGCGGGCGGCCTGGGCGCGACGCCGCGGCTGGCCGTTCGGCTGCGCACCGGATTGGCGCAAAGCGATCTGCTGCCGGCATTCGACGCGATCGTCGCGCTGGGCGAGAAATACGCCGACCGCAGCAACCGCGCCAAAGCCAAGATCAAACTGCTCGTCGACAAGCTCGGGCACGCGCGCGTCGTCGAGTTCTTCGACGAAGAATTCGAAAGCGCGAAACGAGCTGCGACGCACGCGGCAGTGGTTTTCAGCGCGTCCCCGATTGCGGCGGAAGAGCCGGCGCCGCCCCCGCGCGCCGGCGACGTCATCCCCCAAAAGCAGCCCGGCCGCTTCACGCTGCCGGCGCTCATTCCAATGGGCGAAATCGCCGCCGCCTCCGCGCGCGCGCTCGCTGCGGTAGCGGAACGGTTCGGCGACGGGATCGTGCATCTCACGCCCGATCAGAACGCCGAGATTCAAGGCGTTCGCGGCGCAGACGTCGCGCAAGCAAGTGAAGCGCTCGTCGCGCTCGGTGTCCGAACGCGCGGCCGCGGCAGCATCGCCGACGTCGTTTCGTGCGTGGGCTTGGAATATTGTCCGCTCGCCGTTGCCCACTCGATGACGCTGGGCGAAGAAGTTGTCCGCGCCTTCGACGATTTGGCGACCGATCCGCGCTATGGCGATTTTCGCATCCACGTCAGCGGTTGCCCGCATTCGTGCGCCAAACATCAAGTCGCCGACATCGGCCTGGCCGGCGCAATGACCGAATACCAGGGCGAACGCGTCGAAGCGTACGTCCTGTACCTGGGCGGAAATGCGCGCGAACGCCGGCTGGGCGCAACTTATCCGAAGAAGATTCCACGCACGCTCGTCGTTCCGATCATCCGTGCGCTGCTGGCGGCCTACGAAGATTTCGCGCTCGCCGGCGAGCGCTTTTCGCAAACGGTCGCACGGCTGGGAACCGACGCCTTCTTCCCGACCGTCACGCAAATGCTCGACGGCAGGCACGTCGCGCTGCCGGCGGTTCGGACCGGCCGGCTCGTCGTCATCGGGAACGGCATGCCCGGCGCGCGGTTCGTCGAGGAACTCAGCGCGCGCGCGAACGAGTCGTTCGCGGTCACCGTGCTCGGCGACGAGATGCACGGGGGCTACAACCGCATCATGTTGTCCGGTGTGCTGGGCGGGTTTCGCGAAGCCCGCGACATCGTGACGCACGCACCCGAGTGGTACGCCGAGCGCGGCGTGCAGCTTCGCACCGGAATGCGCGCAGCACAGATCGATCGCGGCGCGAAGATCGTGACGTGCGCCGACGGCTCGATCCACGCCTACGATGCGCTCGTGATCGCGACTGGAAGCCGGCCCTTCGTGCCCCCGCTCGCGGGACTGGCGACACCGCACGTCTACACGTTTCGAACGCTCGATGACTGCGAACGCATTCGATCGGCAGCGCGGGACGCGCGCTGCGCCATCGTGCTTGGGGGCGGTCTGCTCGGACTCGAAGCCGCCAGCGGTCTCAAAGCGTTGGGTGTCGCAACGACCGTCGTCCATCTGTCGCCGACGCTCATGGAGCAGCAACTCGAACCGTCCGCCGGCGCCTATGCCGACGGCGACGAGCGCGGAATCGAACTCTCGGGCGGCGAGCGGATTGCGGGCGACGTGATCATCGTGTGCTGCGGCATCGTTCCCAACGTCGATGTCGCGCGCGAATCGGGCCTTGCCGTCGAACGCCGGATCGTTGTCGACGACGGCCTGCAGACCAGCGATCCGGCGGTCTTCGCAATCGGCGAATGCGCGCAACACCGCGGCGTCACCTACGGTCTGGTCGAACCGCTGTGGGAACAATGCACGATTCTCGCCGAGCGGCTCACGCGCCGGCGCGTCGTGTACGCGGGCTCGCGCGTCGGAACGAAGCTCAAGGTCGCGGGCGTGAACGTGGTGGCGCTGGGCGAGCGCGATCCCCAACCGGGCGACGAAGTGATCACGGCGCTCGACGCAAGCGGCCGCTACCGCCGCGCCGTCGCCCGTAACGGCATTTTGGTGGGTGCGCAAGTCGTCGGCGATGCGAAAGCGGCGGCGGCGTTCGCGCGCGCGTTCGAAGCCGGGACGCCGATCGCGGGTTCGCTCGCCGCGTTCGTCTTCGGCATCGAAGCGATCGGAGCCGCGGCAGCGCCGGCAGCGCCGGGCGACGAGCGGGTGTGCGTCTGCAACGAAGTCCCGCGCAGCACTATTCAGAATGCGATCGCCGCGGGCGCGCACGACATTGCCGAGATCGGGCGGCTGACGCTGGCCGGCACCGGTTGCGGAACCTGCCGCGGTGAACTCGCCGCGCTGCTCATCAGCGCACAGCAAGCGACGTCACGTTAGCCCAAGCGAGGGGTTCGTTTGCAGTTGATAGCGCGCGCGAACGCGTACACCGCAAGCGATGAATACGCCGCCAAGTTCCCCCGCCGGACGGGCCGAGATTCGCGGAAGCCTCCGTAATGCGCCGCCCAACGCGCAACCGGCCGGCGTTCCCAATCCGAGCGACCGGACATCGGTCACGATCATGATTCGCCCGCGCAGTCCGTCGTCGGCGACCGCCGCGAAGCTGGCCAAGGCAGCACCTGCGGCGCGCCGCTACCTCACGCGCGACGAATTCGCCGAGCATCACGGCGCCGACCCGACCGACGTCATCGCGGTCGAGCGGTTTGCGCTTGACTCGGGACTGCTCGTGCTCGAGGCCGATCTGGCACGCCGCGCGGTCGTCCTCGAGGGGACGATCGCCGCGCTCAACGCGGCCTTCGGCGTGAAACTCCAATTGTATACAATCGACGGCCAAACGTTTCGCGGGCGGACCGGCACGATGAGCGTCCCGGCGTCGCTGGGACCGGTCATCAGCGGCGTGTTCGGACTGGACGAACGTCCGCAAGCGCGCGCCCACTTTCGGCGCGCGACCGTGCGGCCCGCCGCGGCCGCCGCAACGTCGTTCACGCCGCTGCAAATCGCCGCTGCCTACGCGTTTCCGGCCGGCGTCGACGGAACTGGTCAAACCATCGCCCTCATCGAACTGGGCGGCGGCTATAACAGCTCCGATTTGAGCACGTACTTCGCCAACCTTGGGCGGTCGCTCCCATCCGTGACGAGCGTTTCGGTCGACAGCGCGACGAATGCCCCGACCGGCGATCCCAACAGCGCCGACGCCGAGGTCGCACTCGATATCGAAGTCGCCGGCTCGATCGCGAGCGGCGCCAAGTTCGTCGTCTATTTCGGACCGAACACCGATCAAGGATTTCTCGACGCGATCACCACCGCGATACACGACACGACCAACGAACCGACGATCATTTCGATCAGCTGGGGTGGCCCCGAGTCAACCTGGACGGCCCAAGCGCTGACGAACTTCGATGCGGCGTTTGCCGATGCGGCAACGCTGGGGATCACGGTCTGCGTCGCAGCCGGCGACAACGGTTCGTCCGACGGCGTCACCGACGGCCTCGCGCACGTCGACTTTCCAGCGTCGAGCCCGCACGTGCTGGCATGCGGGGGAACGTCGCTGGCTCTCAGCGGCACCAGCATTACCAGCGAATCGGTGTGGAACGACGGTTCGAGCGGCGGCGCGACCGGCGGCGGCATCAGCGCATCGTTCGCGCTGCCGGCATGGCAACAAAACGCCGGCGTACCGCCGTCGGTGAACGCCGGCGCGAACGTCGGCCGTGGCGTTCCGGACGTGGCCGGCGACGCCGATCCGCAGACCGGCTACACCACCCTCGTCGACGGCCAGAGCGGCGTTGTGGGCGGGACGAGCGCGGTCGCTCCGTTATGGGCCGCGCTCACCGCCCTGCTCAACCAGCAATCCGGGGTGAAGCTGGGATTCTACAACACTCAGCTCTACGCACAAGCCAGCGGCTCGTTCAACGACATAACCGTCGGCAACAACGGCGCGTACAGCGCGGGCCCGGGCTGGGACGCCTGTTCGGGGTTGGGCAGTCCCAACGGCGCACAGCTTGCGGCGACGCTCGCTCCGACCGCCACGGGCGCGCCGGGCACGTAGCACACGTAGCAAAAGGAACTCGCGCAACGCTGAACCTCGTTGGTCAAGCGCTACCGGTCTGTTCGAACAGGCGATTCGAGTCGCTCGACCGGAGGTGCGGCACACCGGCCAAGCCGCTCGCCGGAGCGCGCCGGAACTTTTCCGGCACGCTCCGCGAGATCAGCGCTCAGGGATGCTCTGATTTCGCCGTTGCGAGGAGCATAGCGGCGAAGTTTGCTTCAGCAAATGAGCCGCGTAGCGACGACGTCCAGGGCGAAATCAGAGCGTCCCTAGCGCTTTGAAAGCGCTGCGGCCTGGATAGATCGCGGCCCGGCCTAGATCGTCGGCGATGCCCATCAAGCGATTGTATTTCGCGACCCGGTCGCTGCGCGAGAGCGATCCGGTCTTGATTTGGCCGGCCCCCGTCGCAACCGCGAGATCGGCGATGGTCGTGTCTTCGGTTTCGCCCGACCGATGCGAGATCACCGCGCGAAACCCCGCCTTGTGCGCCATGGTGACGGCGTCGAGCGTCTCGGTCAGCGTGCCGATCTGATTGACCTTTACCAAAATCGCGTTTGCGCTGCCTTCGGCGATGCCGCGCGCGAGCCGCTTCGTATTGGTGACGAACAAATCGTCGCCGACGAGTTGGATCGTCGCTCCCAGCCGCTTGGTGAGCAGCGCCCAGCCATCCCAGTCGTCTTCGGCCAAGCCGTCCTCGATCGACACGATGGGATACGTGCTGCACAGATGTTCGTACAGCGAAACCATCTCGGCGGCCGTCAACGGACGATCGGGCTGATCCGGGTAATAGTTTCCGTCGCGGTAAAATTCGGTCGACGCCGGGTCGAGCGCGATCCCGATATCGGCGCCCGCTTTGTAACCGGCGCGTTCGATCGACCGGACCAGCAGCGTGAGCGCCGCATCAATCGAATCGAGCTTCGGTGCGTAGCCGCCTTCGTCGCCGACGAGCGTCGATTGGCCTTCGTCGTGCAAGGTTTTGCCCAATGCCGCGAACACTTCGGCGCCCCAGCGCACCGCTTCGGCGATCGATGGCGCACCCAACGGCACGATCATGCACTCTTGAAATTGCAACGCACCTTCGGCGTGCTTGCCGCCGTTGATGACGTTCATCATCGGGACCGGCAACGTCGTCGCCGCCGGGCCGCCGAGATATTTATAGAGCGGAATGCCGAGCGAAGCCGCTGCGGCGCGCGCGGCGGCGAGCGAAACGCCGAGCAGCGCGTTCGCGCCGAAATTGCCTTTGTTCTCGGTTCCGTCGAGTTCGATGAGCGTGGTGTCGATGTCGCGTTGGGCGGTGACGTCGAGCCCTTCGAGCGCCGGCGCCAAGATTTCGTTGACCGCGCGCACGGCTTTGAGTACGCCCTTGCCGTTATAGCGCGCTTTGTCGCCGTCCCGCAATTCAACGGCTTCGTACGCACCGGTCGACGCGCCGGAGGGCACCATGGCTTCTTCGACGGCGCCGAAACTCGTCGCGACCGCGACGGCGACGGTTGGATTTCCGCGCGAATCGAGGACTTCACGTGCGCGGATGCTTTCGATGAGCGGGCGGCCCGAGCCGCGCAGCGATTCTAAACTCATCGTCCTATGCGCTCACGAGCCACGAAGCGATCTCACTGGGGCGTGAGAACAGTTCGCGGGGTTCGAACCAGATCGCGACTTCGCGGTCGGCGCTGGCCGGCGAATCGCTGCCGTGGACCAGATTGCGCCCGATCGTCTGACCGTAGTCGCCGCGGATGGTGCCCGGGCCGGCTTTGATCGGATTGGTGGCGCCGATCGACGAGCGGCAACCCTCGATCGCATCGCTGCCCTCGACGACGAGCGCGACGATCGGCGAGCCCGTGATGTACTCGACGAGCCCGGCGAAAAACGGTTTGCCCTCGTGCTCGGCGTAGTGCCGCTTCGCGAGCGCCTGGTCGACCTTGAGCAGTTTGAGCCCGATGATTTGATATCCGCGGCGCTCGAAACGCGACAGGACCTCGCCGATAAGGCCGCGCACAACGGCGTCAGCCTTGACCAATATAAGGGTTCTCTCCATAGCCATAGCGGGGAGGTGATACGTGCCGAATCAGAGCGCACCTTTCGACACGGCGCACGTCCGCGCGCTGCTGGCGCACACGCGCTTTGCCGACGTTCGCTACGCGGCTCAAACCGGCAGCACGAACGCCGACGCGCATGCGCTGCTCGGCATAGCGAGTGCCCTGGGAACCACGATCGTCACCGACCATCAGACTGCCGGCGTCGGACGCAAGGGCCGGCGCTGGATCGCACCGTCCGGCTCGGCGCTGCTCTTCACCGCGATTTTGCCCGAGCCGATCGATGCGTCCGCGCTCTGGGCGGTGCCGTTTTGGATCGCGCTGGGCATCGCCGACGGAGTCGAGCAGTGCTGCGGCCTGGCCCTCGAACTCGTCTGGCCGAACGACCTGCACGTGCGCGGACAAAAAATCGGCGGCATCCTCTCGGTGGCACGCATCGCCGGGAACGACGCCTGGGTCGGCTGCGGTGCCGGCCTCAACGTTACGCGCCCGCCCCACGATCCCGACTTGGCCGCGGTCGAACCGCCGCCGATCTTCCTCGGCGAACTGACCCCCCCGCCGCAGCGCGAAGCGCTGCTCGCCACGATCCTGCGCGAGTTCGATCGCTCGTTCGACGCCTTGCGCGATCCCGCCGCGGTCGCCGCGCGTTGGGAGCGCCGCGCCCAATTGCCAGGAACCATCTACCGCTATCGCAACGACGCCGACGGTATCGAGCGCGAAGGGGTCGCCCAGCGCATCGGCCCGTATGGCGCGCTCATCGTTCGCGACGCGGACGGTGAGCATGCGATCGACATGGCCGACGTGCGCGTCACCGGCCGCGCGCGCGATCCCGCGCGCACGCTACCAGCGCAGCAATAGTCCCGCTTCGACCAGCCCGCCGCCGAAACCGTAGAGCAAGACGCGATCGCCGCGCTTGATCCGTCCGTCGGCGACAGCCGGTGCGAGCGCCAAGGGGATCGATGCCGTCGACGTGTTGCCGAACCACTGCATGCTCGTGAGCGTGCGCTCCACCGGAATGCCGCAGCGTTCGCGAACCGCCTCGATCATCCGCATGTTCGCGCTGTGCGGAATGAACCAATCGATTTCGTCCGGCGCCAGTTGCGCGGCCGCCAGCAGTTCATTGATCCCCGCGGTGACGTTGGTGACGACCCACTCGTAGACGGCCCGACCATTCTGGCGCATGAGGTGCTCGGGCTCGACGATGCCGGCGATCTCTTTCTTGAGCGCGGTCATGAATAAGTGCTTTCCGGCGGCACCGTCGCTATTGACCCGCCGCGCGAGAATCGCGCTGCCGTTGCCGTCGTCGGGCGTCACGAGCGCCGCACCGGCGCCATCGCCGAACAGAATGCACATCGACCGGTCGCGGTAGTCGGTAATTTTCGTGAGCGTCTCGCCGGCAACGACGAGCACGTTGCGCGCCCGACCGGTCGAGATGAGCGCGTCGGCAAGGTCCAGCGCGTACACAAACCCGGCGCACGCCGCCGAGATATCGATCGCACCGGTATTGCGCAATCCCAGGCGGTGCTGCACGATCGCGGACACGCTGGGAAATTGATAATCCGGCGTGATCGTTGCTGCGATGATGTAATCGACGGCGGCTAAGCTCGCGCCCCCGGCAACGAGCGCGCCGACGGCGCTCAAGCACATATCGCTGGTGAATTCGTCGGCACGCGCTTTGCGCCGTTCGCGGATGCCGGTCCGGCGGCGAATCCATTCGTCATCGGTATCGACCATCACGGAAAGCTCTTCGTTCGTGATCCGATGCTCGGGAACGTACGTTCCGAGTCCCGCAATACGCAATGTCGTGCGCAGCAGCGGCGTCCGACGGGGTGCGACAGCCGTAAGCTCCATCTGCCTGCCCTTCGCGCACCAAACGGCACGGGCCCCTAAGCGCTTTCTGTGGTTGCAGCGCTTCCGTGCGTGCGCCAAACGGCCTAGCCGCCGGTCGTTTAAACCCCTCGCCCGCTCGGTGCCCCGTATCCGCCGCCGCCGGCGGTTTGCACTTCGATGACGTCTCCGGGCTGGATCCGCAGCGTCGTCTTCGCCGGCAACTCCTTCGCGCCGCCTGCGGTGTGCAAACGATGCGAACCGGTGCGGCCGTCCTCGCCGCCTGCTTCGCCTTTGGGCGCCAGCCGATGGCGTTCGGCGAGCAACGATACCGTCGCCGTGCCGCGCGTCAATTGCAGATCGCGAATCAATCCGCACCCACCGCGAAAGCGTCCGGCTCCGCCCGTTCCGGACGCGAATTCATAGCGCACGACCCGCAGCGGGAATTCACGCTCGATCGCTTCGATCGGGGTGTTGAGCGTGTTGGTCATGTGCGCGTGGATGCCGTCGATGCCGTCGGCGGCCGGCCGCGCGCCCATACCGCAGCCGATCGTTTCATAGAACGACCAGGCGCGGCCGTCGGCATCGACGCCGCCGATCATCACGTTGTTCATCGATCCGCCGCTCTGGGCGGGCACGCGCCCGGGTGCGATCTGCGCAAAGGCCGACAACACCAAGTCGGCGTTGCGCATCGACGTTTCGACATTGCCGCCGGACACCGGCGCGGGCCGCCGCGGATTGAGCAGCGTGCCTTCCGGCACCTCGACTTCGATCGGGGCGAAGATGCCTTCGTTCATCGGAATCGTGGGGTCGGTCAGCGCGCGCAACACGTAGTACACGCCCGACAGCGTCACGCCGTACACTGCGTTGAGCGGCATGTCACGCTGCGCCGCCGTGCCAGCGTAGTCGAGCCGCACGCGGTCACCCTGCTTGCGCAGCCGCAGCTGCAGGCGGATCGCCGGTTCGCCATCGGCGTCTTCGAGAAAATCGCAGACCGCCGCCTCGCCGTCGGGCAACGCGCGCAGCGCGGCGCGCATCCGCGTTTCGCTGGTCCGCAGTGCTTGCGCCGCTGCCGCCGCAAACACGTCCGCGCCGTAGCGTTCGATGAGTTCGAGCACGCGGCGCTCACCGATCACGTTGCCCGCGATCTGCGCGCGCAGGTCGCCCGCGCGGGCCGCGGGCGTGCGGGAATTCGCCTCGAACAGCGCCACGGTGCTTGCTTCGATGCGGTCGGCGCGCACCAGCCGAATCGGCGGCGCAATGAAGCCTTCCGCAAACAAATCGCGCGCATCGGGCGGCATCGAACCGGGTACGGACCCGCCGACGTCCGCATGATGCGCTTTGTTCGCTGCGTATGCGACGAGCACGCCGCCAGCGAAAATCGGCCGAATCAGCGTGACGTCGTTGAGATGCGTCCCGGCAAGATACGGATCGTTGACGACCCACTGCTCGCCGGGTTCCAAAGCAACGCCGCGCGCGACGAGCCACTCCAGAGTGCGGCGCAAACCCCAGGGCAACGAACCCAGATGAACCGGGATGTGCTCGGCCTGCGCGATCAAGTTCGCGTGCGCGTCGAACAGCGCGCACGAGTGGTCGAGGCGCTCCTTGATGTTGGGCGAATAGGCCGCGTTGCGGATCGCCAAGCCCATCTCTTCGCTCGCATACGTGAGCGCCGAACCGATGATCGCCGCGGTTATCGCATCGAGTTCGCCGGTGCGCGGCGCGGTCACGCCGGACGCTCCGTCAAGACGAGATTGTCGCCCGCATCGACCCGCGCATCCCACTCCGGCCCGACGTACGTCGTCGCATCGTACTGTTCGACGACCGCGGGTCCCGCGAAGACGTTCCCCGGCCTCAGCGAGTCGCGCACATACACCGGGGTAACAACGAAATGGCGGCCATCCCACACCTCACGCCGGTCGCGCGGCTCGGATGCGTTCGCGCGTTCCGCTTGCGAATGCGTGACCGGCCGCGGCGCGACGCCCGGTTGGGGGGTCGCGCCGGCGGCGATGATGCGCGCTGTGACGATCTCGACCGGATCGTCGGGCGCGGCGAAGCCGTAGCGCCGCTCGTGGCTGCGATGGAAGCCCGCGACCGCAGCGTCACCGTTGTCCGTAGCGGGCACCGTCAGCTCGAACGATTGCCCGGCGTAGCGCAGATCGAGTTCGCGCGTGAAGACGCGCATCGATGGTTCGACGTTCTGCTCGGCAAGCAGCGCATCGCCCGCGACCTGCAGCTCGCCAAGAATCCGTTCGACGACCGGCCACGCAGCGTCGTTCGCGTCGATGACAACGGAACGGCTGAACGCAGCCCGCACGTCGGCCGTCAGCAAACCGTACGCGGAGAACACGCCGGGCAGCGGCGGGACGACGATCGTGCGCACGCCGATCTCACGCGCGACCGCGCAGGCGTGCAGCGGGCCGCCGCCGCCGAACGCGAGCAGCGTGAAGTCGCGCGGATCGTAGCCGCGCTCGACCGAGACGATGCGCAGCACCTTGGCCATCTCGGCGTCGATGAGCGTGACGATGCCGGCCGCGGTTTGCATCACGTCGCCGCCAGTCACCGCGGCGACGCTGCCGACGGCCCGTTGCGCGCAGCGAGCATCGATCGGGAACGTGCCGCCCAGCAGCGCGTGGGCATCGAGCCGTCCCAAAAGAACGTTCGCATCGGTAACGGTCGGCTGTGTGCCTTTGCCATAGCAGGCCGGGCCGGGATCGGCTCCGGCCGAGAGCGGTCCGGTGCGCAGCACGCCGGCGGCATCGAGCCAGGCGATCGTTCCGCCGCCCGCGCTGACCTCGGCCAGGTCGACGAACGGAAAGCGCACGGGGTAGCCGCTGCCTTTCTGCGCGCGCCCGCTGTGCGACACCCCCGCGGCCTCGAATTCGTGAGCGATCTCCGGGACGCCGCCCACGATCGTGCCGGCTTTCGCCGTCGTCCCGCCCATGTCGAACGACAGAATCCGTTCGATGCCCAGCGCGCGGCCGAGGTGCGCGGCGGCGATGACGCCGCCGGCGGGACCGCTTTCGATCAGGCTTGCCGGCCGCCGCGCCGCCACGGCGACCGACGCCATCCCGCCGTCGGACTGCATGACGAACACCCGTGCGCCGGCGCCGCGCGCGCGAACACCGCGTTCGAGCCGATCGAGGTACGCGCCAACCACCGGCTGCAACGCGGCGTTGACGACCGCCGTCGAAAAGCGTTCGTATTCGCGAAACTCCCGCACCAGCGCTGCCGAGCGCGTCACCATGACGTCCGGCAACCGCGCAGCAAGCCGCTCGGCGATCGCGGCTTCATGCGCATCGTCGACGTACGAATGCAGCAGTCCGACGGCGACCGTCGTTATCCCGCGCGCTTCGATCGCGTCGATCGCGCGTTCGACGCTGTCGGCATCGAGTGCCAGCGACACGCTGCCGTCGAACTCGCGCCGTTCGCGCACGGTAAGCCGGTCGTCGCGCCGCGCCAGCGGCGGCGCGCGCCGCACCATCAAATCGTAGAGCGCGCTGCGGTTTTGGCGGCCGATCTCGAGGACGTCGCGAAAACCTTCGGTCGTGATGAACGCCACGCGCGGAAGCTCGAGCGCGAGTTGCCCGAGCAAGGCGTTCGTCGCGATCGTACTCGCATGCGCAACGAGCGCAACGTCGGCGACGGCAACCTCGCCGGCGGCGAACAATTCGTCGAGCGCCGCCAGA
This sequence comes from Candidatus Velthaea sp., assembly GCA_050012475.1. Classification (GTDB taxonomy): domain Bacteria; phylum Vulcanimicrobiota; class Vulcanimicrobiia; order Vulcanimicrobiales; family Vulcanimicrobiaceae; genus Velthaea. Next base: position 67,538 of record JBEKHC010000002.1, on the reverse strand, counting down.
GCGCCGCGTTCGGGAGCACGCGGCGTGCTTGCGATCTTCAGCCGGAGCAGCGTGCCGTCGGGCTTCGTTGCGACCAGATCGGTAAACGTTCCCCCGACATCGATCCCGACTCGGACCGGGTTGGCCCCGCGCATAGACAGCGAGCATTGGGCCTCCCGATCGATCCGGCCTTCGCCGCCCGCGCGCGTTTCGGGCAGCGATTCACCAGTTAGCCCGCCGCTGCCGGCGCGCGCTCGGCGAGCTTGAACACGCTCACCGCCTCGACCAGCGACTGCGCGAGATCTTGCAGCGAACCGGCCGCCGCGGCGACTTCCTCGACGAGCGCGGCGTTCTGTTGGGTGACTTGGTCCATCTGCGCGATCGCGGTATTGACTTGGCCGATCCCCGCACCTTGTTCGAGCGAAGCCGCCGAAATCTCGGCCATGATGTCGGTGACGCGTTTGACCGCGGCGACGATTTCATCCATGGTCTTGCCGGCATGGTCGGCCAGTGCGCTGCCCGCGTTGGCCCGTTCGACCGAATCGACGATGAGCGCCTTGATCTCTTTGGCCGCGCCCGCGGAGCGTTGCGCCAAACTGCGGACCTCGCCCGCCACGACCGCGAAGCCGCGGCCCTGTTCGCCCGCGCGCGCAGCTTCGACCGCGGCGTTGAGCGCGAGGATGTTGGTTTGGAACGCGATCCCGTCGATGACGCTGATGATGTCTTCGATCTTCTTGGACGAGGCGCTGATCGACGCCATCGTGTTGACGACCTGCCCGACGACTTCGCCGCCCTTGACGGCGATGGCGCTGGCGCCGATAGCCAATTGATTGGCTTGCTTGGCGTTGTCGGCGTTCTGCTTGACCGTCGAGGTGAGTTCTTCCATGCTCGAAGCGGTCTCTTCCAAACTCGAGGCTTGCTCTTCGGTGCGCTGGGAGAGGTCGCTGTTGCCGACGGCGATTTCGCGCGCGGCAGTCGACACGGCGTCGACGGCTTGGGTGATCTGCGAGATCGTCGCGGTCAGACTTTCGACGGTGCGGTTGGAGTCGTCTTTGAGCCGTCCGAACGTCCCCTGGTAATCGCCGTGAATCGACTCGCTGAGATCGTTCTCGGCCAGTGCGCTCAAGACACGCACGACTTCGCCCAGGCCGACGTCGGAGGTTTCCATCAACGCGTTGATGCGCTCGGCGAGGATGCGGAAGAAACCTTCGCGACCGTCGAGGGCCAGCCGTTTGCTGAAGTCACCGGCGATGGCGGCCTCGACGATGGCGTTGGTATCGCGCTCGACAGCAACTTCAGCGGTGCGATCTCGCCATTCGAGCACGGTTCCCAAGCGGGAACCGTCCGCGGCGAGCACCGGATTCGCCGTCAGACCGAACGTCATGCCGCCCAGCATGATTTCGACGTAATGCGTGCCCTGAAGATTCGCGAGCATGTCGTGCTGGCGCGCGGGCGACCGGTGAAACTGATCGATCTTGCTGCCGAGAAGTGCGTCGGCGCGCATGTCCGGCAAATCTTGCCGGATCCGCTGCTCGGCGGTCTGCATCAGCTGCCCGGCGGCGCGGTTGAGATAGATGATCGTATCGGTGTGATCGGCGATCATCGCATTGGTCGAAACATGATCGAGCGCGGCCTTGATGCGGGCATTCGCGACGGCCGACTCGCGCGCTTGGAGCAGTTCCGCCTTGACCCGGTCGACCGCTGCGGTGATCGCTGCCTTCTTACCCGGCAGCCGTTCGATGTCGACCGAAAAATCGCCGTTGGCGTAGCGGGTGACGGCGTCGACGACGTGCATCTTGACCGTGATGTGACTGGCGACGAGGTCGTTCATTTCCTGCGCCATCGCGCGATAGGCGCCTTCGAACCGCTCGGCCGGAAGGTGCGCGTCGATGGCGCCGGCGTCGTGCTCGCGTTTCATCTCCGCTTGCGCTTGCAAAAGCCCGGACAAGACGTTGGTCGCAGCCTCGTATTCGCCGGCCATCTCGTGCAAGGCCTCAGCGAGTGAGTTGTACGCCTTGACCAACGTTCCGATCTCGTCGTTGCCGGAAACGTGCAGCGCAACGCGGTTGGAGGCAAACCGCGCATCGAGATCGCCGGCCCGGAGCCGGCCCAGGATCAGCGTCAGTGCGCCGATATCTTCGTTAACAATCGTTTTGACGGCGGCGGTTATGGCTCCGATGGTGCGTGCGATGCTGCGCGACATCAGCGCCGAAATCGCGAACCCGAGCAGCAGCGCCAGGCCCGCGAGCGAACATCCAAGCGTCACAGCGAGCGATCTGAGCCGTTGGATCTGCTTTGCGTTCTCGCTGATCCGCCCGAGCGTCGCATCGCGATAGCGTTCTTCCACCTTGATGAGGGGCGCGACGTGGACGTTTCCGTAGGCGGCGATCGCGGCACTATCTTTGCCAGCGGCCTTGAGCGCAAACGCCGACTCGTTCTGTTCGAGAAAGCCGCGCGAATCATCGGAGCCTTCCAGCAGCGTATGAAAGTCGGCAAGTGCAGCTACTTGCGCCGCGTTATTTTCGTAGCGCGTGGCGTTGTCCAGCTTCGCCGTGAGATCTTTGAGGTCGGCCCGATATTTGATCAGGTGAGCGGCACGTTCGGTTTGGTTGCCGTCCGCGACAAAAAACCAGCCGTCGGCGCGCGCGGTATACAGGGCCAGGGCGGCGTCTTTGATGTTCGCCCGCGCGGGAATGAGAACCGCGTCTTGAAGATTTTGCGCGCCTTCGACTCTGGCGTTGAGGTACGCCATACCGCCCATCGCGATGACGAACACGGACATAACGAGGGCGAACCCAGCCGACAGTTTTACGCCGAGCTTGCTGTCACGCCAATATTTTAACATGCGACCCTTCACCGGGACGGCCCCCAGCGCTGCACCGACCGTCAACGCGTAACCGTCCTACGCGGAATTATCGGCTGCTGATTGCGGCTGAAACGGTGTCGACCGGGCCGCGGCGCTACGGATTAACGCAGGACAAACACTTCGCCTCAGCGGCTGGCGCGGCTACGCTTGTCGCAAACCTCGCAAAATTGCGAATATTTGTTATCGGTGTCGAAGATCGAATTCGAGTAGTACATCGCACACCGCGCGTTATAGCAGTGCTTGAGCCCGAGCGCATGGCCGATTTCGTGCACGCTTTCTTTGAGCAGCCGCTGAAAGAGCGCGTTTTCATCGGATTTCTGGCCGTAAAATTCCGCCCGCAGACGATGGATCGACACGACGGCGCAGCGCTGCGCGGGGCTGGAACTCCCAAAAATGAATTGATGCGACGTCTTGTAAAGATCGAAGTCGGTGACGCCCAGCAGCAACTCGTCGTGCGGCTCGTACGCGGCGCACAGCTTGGCTGCAATCGACCCGAAAAACAACTGCTTGCGCACGTTGTTGAGCACGGTCTTCGGCACCGTCAGCGGCGTGCGCACCACACACCGATATAAAAAGCGCTCTTCAAGACACAGCGCCAGACGGGTGAGAAGTCCGGTGTCGATCGTATTGATCGGAACGATACTGAGCTCACTCACGGTGGCACAATTTCCTCAAAATGGACAGGCGGTCCTGGGCTCGCCACACGCGAAACGGCTCGAAATGATCGTGGGTTTAGGCATCGACCTAGCCGAGGTCGAGCGCTATGCATTCGACCCCGTGCAACGCGAGCGATTCGCGCGCAAAGTCTACACCGCCGAAGAAATGGCGTACGCCATGCGCAAGCGCAATTGGCCCGAGCGGCTCGCCGGCTTCTTCGCAGCCAAGGAGGCGACGCGCAAAGCGTTCGGTCACGCCATCCCTTGGCGTGCCGTCGGTGTGACTCACGAAGCGTCCGGCAAACCGGCCATCGTGCTGCTGGGGAAATATGCCGAGTTGCGCGCGCGGCGCGGCGTCACCGCCATCCACCTCACCATCACCCACACCGCGACGACGGCCGCTGCCGTCGTCGTGCTCGAAGGCTGATGCGCGCGCCGACCGCCGCGGAAATGCGCGCAATCGACGCGGCCGCGGTCGCGCGCGACGGCGAGATCACTCTGATGCGCCGGGCCGGCGATGCCATCGCGGCGCTCATCCCGCACTACGCACAGCCTGGACCGATCGTGGGCATCGCCGGCAACGGGAACAACGGCGGAGACGTCTTCGCGGCGCTCGCAGCGCTCGACGGTGCGCGCTCGCGCATCGTGTACTGCGATCAAAGCGTCGCCGGCTCGGCTGCCCGCGTCGACGCGCGGGACCGCGCCCGAACCGCCGGCGTCGTCTTTCGGCCGCTCATCGTCGATTCGACGACGCTTGCCGGGGCCGGGCTGCTGCTCGATGGGATTTTGGGGGCGAACGCGCGGCTGCCGCTCGACCCCACCAGCGCGGCGCTGGTCGTCGCAATCAACGGCGCCGGAGCGCCGATTCTGGCCATCGACGTTCCCACCGGGCTCGATCCAACGACGGGCGCGGTGGACGAAACGTGCGTACGCGCCGTCGCGACGATCGCTCTGGGCGCGCCGAAGCTGGGCTGTTTTCTCGAACCGGGACGCTCCTCGACCGGACAGCTCTGGTGCGATGATCTCGGCATGGCGGCGGACGACGCCGGCGCCCCCGAGGGTTCGGCGCACGTGCTCACCGAGGGTGAATTCAGCCGGCTGCTGCCCAGGCGCGAAGGCGAAACCGACAAGCGCCGGGCCGGCGCGCCGTTGATCCTGGCCGGTTCGGAACAGTTTCCAGGCGCCGCGGTCCTGTGTGCGCGGGGCGCGGCCCGCAGCGGAGCCGGCTACGTGACGGTCGCGACGCCGTCCGGCGCCGCGGCGGCGATTCGCAGCCACCTCATCGAGCAGGTCGTGGTGACCTTCAACGACCGGGACGCGCTGGGCGGCGCGGGCGAGATCTGCGACTTGCTCAACCATTGCGGCTCGATTGCGATCGGGCCGGGCCTCGGGCTCAGCGAAACCGTCGGTACGATCGTGCGCAGCGTGATCGCCCGCACCGAACTCCCGATCGTCGCCGACGCCAGCGCCCTGTTCCACCTCGGCAAGCACCTGAGCATCTTGCACGGGAAGCGCGTGGTAATCACGCCGCACGCGGGCGAATTCGCCCGGCTCACCGGTCTCGGCCGGCTCGAACCCCACGACCGGTTGCCGCGGCTGCGCGCGTTCGTCGCCGAGCACGAGGTGACGACGCTGCTCAAAGGCCGCTCTACCCTCGTCGCCGACCGCATTACCGTTCACGTGAACCCCACCGGAACGCCCGCTTTGGCGACGGCGGGCACCGGCGACGTGCTGACCGGCATCATCGCGACGCTGCTCGCCCAAGGGCTGGCACCGATCGATGCGGCCCGGGTCGGGGCGTTCTGGCACGGGCGGGCCGGCAGCATCGCCGGCGCGCAGCGCCCGGTCGGGGTCATCGCCGGCGACGTCGCCGAAGCGCTCAGCGAAGCGGCGCGTCCGCAGCCGGCCGCGGCCGACCCCCAGCGGATTTTTTAGTGGCAAAGATGCTGACCGGGTGGGTGGTACTCGCCGTGACGCTGGCCTTTGCCGGAAATCCGGCGGCAGCGCGCGCTTCGATCGAGAAACCGCTCAATCCGTGCGCCTTCGTCACGAACGACGACGTGCTGCACCTCTTGGGCTGGACCGTCGACGGGCGCGAACGGCGCCCCTACGACCTGCACGGCGGCACCGGCGCGATGTGCTTCATCTCCAGTTCGCAGGGCCAAGTCATCGTCATCACCCCCGATCCCGGCAGCGACTATCCCGGCATCAGCGTGTACAACGATCCGAACGCCGCCGGTCTCGCCCGACACGTCGGCGGCTTGGGCGCGGAGGTGACGCTTTACAACGGCACGGTGTACGTCGTCAAGCACCACCGCGACGTCGCGGTCCGCGTCGTACCGCAAAGCCACATGGCCTCATACGACGAAGTCGAACCGTTCGCGAAAGTCATCATTCGCCGGCTGCATTGAGGCACGGTGGCCTCCCGCATGGCGGATTGGCAGGGTGACCAGATGCGTGTTACAATGTACTACATGAGGACGACGATACGGCGGCTAGGAAATTCGCAGGGCGTCTCCATTCCGCGAAATATCCTGGACGAAGCAGGCTTCGCGATCGACTCTCCGGTTGAGATGACCGTCGACGGGTCGTCGATCATCCTTCGCAAGATCGCTGTCCATCCGCGCGAAGGCTGGGCCGACGACGCCGCTTCGGTGGTCGATGGCGCGGAGGAACGCGACTGGCTCGAGGCCGATCTCGACGCCTCGTCGCGCGGCGAACTTATTTGGTAGCGAAACGGAGTGAGATCTACTGGGTCGCACTCGATCCGGCTGTTGGATCGGAAATTCAAAAAACGCGTCCGTGCATCGTCGTATCGCCCGACGAATTGAATAGCCGGCTCAGCCGAGTCATCGTAGCCCCGCTCACGAGCACGGTACGCCAGCTCCGCTTTCGAGTGACGACAACCGTCGCCGGAAGGCCGTCGTCGGTCGTTCTCGATCAACTGCGAACGGTCGATACCGTTCGGCTCGGGAAACGCATCGGAAAAGTGGATGCCCGGACCATGGGCGACATTCTGACCACGCTCCAGGCAATGTTCGCGCCCTAGACCGCGTTCGGGCCGCAAGAAGGCTCCCGTTGCGTCCGCGACGGGAGCCTTTGTCAAGCCGGCGGTTGGTTAGGCCGGGACGAGCGCCTGTTCGATCGTCGCGTCCAGGGCGGCCTGAAGGTCGGCGATGATGTCATCGATGTCTTCGATCCCGACCGAAAGCCGAAGCAGATCCGGCGTCACGCCGAGTTCGGCTTTCTTCTCGAGCGGGAGCGACCCGTGGGTCATGACGGCCGGGCTGCAGATCAGCGATTCGACCCCGCCCAGCGACGTCGCGAGGTTGAAGATGCGCGTGCGTTTGGCGAGATCGTGGGCGCGCGTCGCCTCCCCGCGCACACGGAACGACACGACCCCGCCGAAGCCGTGCATTTGGCGCTTCGCCAGCTCGTGCTGCGGGTGATCGGCCAGACCCGGATAGTAGACCTCCGCGATGTCCTCGCGCGTCCTGAGCCAATCGGCCACCGCGTGGGCGTTACGCTCGTGTTCGCGCATGCGCAGCGCGAGCGTCTTGGCGCCGCGCAGCGTCAGATAGGCGTCCTGTGGACCGGGGACGGCGCCGACGGCGTTCTGATGGAACGCGACTTGCGCGGCGAGATCGGCGTTGTCGGTGATGACCACGCCGCCCACCACGTCGGAGTGCCCGTTGATGTACTTGGTGGTCGAGTGCATGACGACGTCAGCGCCGAGTTCGAGCGGCCGCTGAAAATACGGCGAGCAGAACGTGTTGTCGACGACGACGATCTGCCCGGGCCGGCGCAGCGTGCAGATCGACTGGATGTCGATGAGCGTCAGCAGCGGATTCGTCGGTGTCTCAACCCAGAACAGCTTGGTGTTGGGCCTGATCGCTGCCCGAACGGCGTCGAGATCGGCCATGTCGACATAACTGGTTTCGATGCCGAAGCGCGGCAGGACGTCGCTCAGGAGGCGCCAGGTACCGCCGTAGATGTCGCGCGTCGCTAGAATGTGGTCGCCGGTGCGCAAGAACGATGCGGTTGCAGCGTTCACGGCTGCCATTCCGGATCCGAACGCGCTTCCGAAGCGGGCGCCTTCGAGATCGGCGAGGGCGGATTCCAAGGCTCGGCGGGTTGGATTGGCCGAGCGCGAGTAGTCGAAGCCCTTGGTGACGCCCACGGATTCTTGGGTGAACGTCGCGGTTTGGTAGATGGGGACGATGGTCGATCCGGTCGATTTACACGGATCTTGGCCTATACGGATCGCTCGCGTAGCGAATCCCTTGAAGGGACGTGCTACATCGCTCTCAGCGGCCGAATCGGCCGCTGAAGTCGACTGCGAGTGGCCCGACGGTTCAGTCGGCATGCGAAACACTCCACAGTAGGTAAGCTTTTTTCTCTGTCTTCACCCCAAAAAGGGGTCTCGCCCAATTAGTCCTGCCCGATACGCCGCCCTGCCGTCAGGATGTTCAGAAACGTGCCCGCCGCAGCGCAACCGTCCGTAAAGATTGTCGCGCACCCGACTGAAGCGCCGCGTTACGAGGCAGCCGGCGACCCGAGCAGCCGGCGAAATTCTGCTTCGTCGATGACCGGGATGCCGAGTTCTTCGGCCTTGGCCAACTTCGTGCCGGCTTCCTCACCCGCGACCACGTAGTCGGTTTTCTTGCTCACCGAGCCGGTGACTTTGCCCCCTGCGGCGACGACGAGGTCAGCGGCTTCTTCACGCTTGAGGGTGGGGAGCGTCCCCGTCAGCACGAACGTCTTGCCGGCAAACGCGCCGACCGGAGCGCGCTCGCGGAGCGGAGCGGTCGTGTCGACACCCGCCGCCTGCAGCCGGCGGACCATCGCGCGGTTGGGCTCCTGAGCGAAAAACAGCGCGACGCTCTGGGCGATTTGGTCGCCGACACCTTCGCTGCGCAGCAGTTCGCCCTCGTCGGCCGTCATCAGGGCATCGATGGTACCGAAATCACCCGCGAGGATGGCGGCATTTTGGGCGCCGACCATCCGAATCCCCAAGCCGAAGAGCAGCCGCGCCAGTCCGCGCGACTTCGAGTTCTCGATCGCGGTCAAGACGTTGGCGACCGTCTTGTCCCCCATACGCGGCAGCATCGCGAGCTTCGCCGCGTCGAGCTGGTAGACGTCGCTGATGTCGTGAACGAGGCCGTTGTCCACCAGCGCGAACGCTAGCACGTCGCCGATGCCCTCGATATCCATCGCTCCGCGGGAAGCGAAATGACGGACTCGCTCGCGCTGCTGCGCGGGGCACGCGGCGTTGGTGCAGCGAAACATCGCTTCGCCTTCGGGATGGTCGACCGCTGAGCCGCAGACCGGACACTGCGTAGGCAGCGAATATTGGGGCGGGTTGCCGCGGCGCTCGGCAAGCACCGGACCGACGACCTCGGGGATGACGTCGCCCGCTCGGCGCACGACGACGATGTCGCCGATTCGAATGTCTTTGCGGCGGATATCGCCCTCGTTGTGCAGCGTTGCCATCTTGACGCTGACTCCGCCAATTTGGACGGGCTCGAGAATGGCGAACGGGTTGAGGGTGCCGGTGCGCCCGACGTTGACGCCGATGTCGAGCAATTTGGTCGTTGCTTCACGCGCCCGGAATTTGAAAGCGATCGCCCAGCGCGGATCCTTCCCGACGTGGCCGAGCCGCGCTTGAATGCCGAGATCGTCGACTTTGACGACCACGCCATCGATTTCGTAGTCGAGGGCCGCCCGCTCACGCTCCCAGCGTTCGACGAAATCGAGCACGCCGTCGATCGCGTCCACCCGTTCGACATGGGGGTTCGTCGCAAAGCCGAGCGCGCGCAGCAACGCGAGCAGCTCGAATTGGGTGCGCGGCGGACGTTCCGTCGCGAGGTCGCCCACCGCATAGGCAAGGAAGGAGAGCGAACGCTGGGCCGTCAGTTTCGGGTCGAGTTGCCGGATGCCCCCGGAAGCTGCGTTGCGCGGGTTGGCGAACGGCGGTTGGCCCGCCGCTTCGCGCGCCGCGTTGAGACGCTCGAAATCCGATTTGCGGATGTACGCTTCGCCGCGGACGTCGATGTGCGCGGGGAGCGGGCCGCTGGCGTCGCGCAGGGTCAGCGGAATCGAACGGATGGTGCGGAGATTCGCGGTAACCGTCTCGCCCACCGAGCCGTCGCCGCGCGTGCCGCCTTCGCGTAAATGACCATCGACGTAGGACAGCGAGATCGCCAGCCCGTCGATTTTGAGTTCGCAAACGTAGGCAACCGTATCGACGCCGGCCAGCTTGCGGATGCGCTCGTCGAACGCGCGCAGTTCGTCGCCATCGAACGCATTCGCCAGCGACAGCATCGGCTTGGCATGCTTATACGGCGGGAAACCCGCGGTGGCGACGGAGCCGACGCGCTGGGTGGGCGATGCCGGCGAGCGCAATTCAGGAAAGCGATCCTCGAGTTCGATGAGTTCGCGCAACAGCGCATCGTAATCGAGGTCGGAAATTTGCGGATCGTCGAGGACGTGGTAGCGGTAGTTCGCGTCGTCGATGGCCGCGCGCAAGTCCGCGACTCGCCGCTGCGGATCAGGCGCGGCCTGCGTCTGCCGGGTCGAGCGGCTCACGGAATCGTTCTCGGCATAGTCTTCTCCTTCGACGGCGCAGGCGCGTGTTTCCGCAATCCATGCCGGAAAGAATGGCGAGCCCTTGGTATGCGACCCGAGGATCGGTTGCTGGGGTTCGCCGAGTTGGAGGGGTCTGTCCCACGGGCGTGCGATGGCCGGCGCCCGGAAAGCTTGGAATTTGCCGAGTTTACTCCCGGTCCGGGCAGCGTATGATAGTCGGGTATGTTCCGTTACCGCGGAGGCCGGCCGCGTCTCATAGCTGCCCTTTTGCTCGCAACGCTCACGAATGCGTGCAGTAAAGCGCCGCCGCCGCAGCAGCCGGCGAAAGCACAAGTTCCCGTGATGACCGCCGAAGTCGGCACGGTTTCGCCGTCGAGCACGCTCGGCGGCCTCATCGTTCCGTTTCAGAACGTTCAGATTCAGTCAAATTTGACCGAGCCCGTCGACGCCGTCTATGTCAACGAGGGCGACCACGTCAAGGCCGGTCAAGTGTTGGCGCGCTTGGACACGCGCGATCTCGAAGCTCAATTGCGGTCCGACGTGGGGACGGCTGCGAGCAACGCCGCCAAGGCGACCGAAACCTACGATCAGGCCGACCTCACGATCGTGCAAAATAATAACACCGTGACCTCGGCTCGAGCCGCGGTGCGTTCGGCTCAGTCGACGCTTGCGACCGCCCGGCTCAATCTCCAACGCGACGCCGAACTGCTGGGCAGCGGCTACATCGCACAGCAGACCTACGACGCGCAGAACGTCGTCGTGCGGACCGACGCCTCCGCGCTGCGCAACGCGCAAGTAACGCTGCAGAACGACATCAAGCAAGTGCAGTCCAACGGCACGACCTCGTCCGGCCTGCAAGGCGCGACCGTCGCCGCGGCACGCGCCGACGAAGAGACCGCGCTGGGACAGGCGGACAACATTCGCGCCTCGATTGCCAAGGCGACGATCGTTTCGCCGGTCGACGGCGTGATCGTCAATCGCAATCTCAATCCCGGCGAGTATCCCGGCTCCCGTCAGATCTTCACGGTGCAGGAACTCGACAAGGTCTATGCCGTGCTCAACGGCGCGGGTTCACAGGTCGTCGGCGTTCGGAGCGGTGCGGCGACGGAGATCACGTCGAGCGATCATGTGAACCTCAAGGCGGCCGGGAAGGTCGTCGGCGTACTGGACGAAGTGACACCCGGCTCGACCAATTTCATCGTCAAAGTGCTGTTGGCGAACCCGGCCGAGGCCTTTCGCTCCGGCATGGTTGTGTCGGGGCACGTCACGCGGCCGACGACGAGTGGAGTTCGCGTGCCGCTGACGGCGTTCTTGGATACGACGAATTCCAGCGTGCAGATCATCGACAACGGCCAAGTCAAAACCGTCCCCGTCACGATGATCGCCGATGACGGCAAGAACGCTGTCGTGCAGGGGCTGCACGGCGGAGAGCAAGTGATCTCCAACGGGCAGCTCGGGTTATCCGACGGCCAAAACGTCGAACCGCAAAAACGTGCGGTTGCCGAGCGCTAAGGCCGGTCTGGTATGTGGCTGACGACGCTTTTTGTCCGGCGCCCGACGCTGGTCTTCGTGCTGCTCGCCCTCATCCTGCTCGCCGGATCGATCGCGTGGGCGACGCTGGTTCGTCAGCAGTACCCGAACGTATCGCAGCCGACGATCCGCGTGCAGCTGACCTACAACGGCGCGACCACGACCGTGATGCGCGACAGCATCGTTGCGCCGATCGAAGACCAGATCGCCGGAAGCCCCGATCTGCAAACGATGAACTCGACCATTCAAAACGGGCAGGCCACGATCGCGGCCATCTTCACGCTCAATTCCGACGAAAATACCGACCTCGTCAACGTGCAAAAAGCGGTCCAGGCGGCAAGCCACAATCTGCCGACCGATTTGACGGCGCCCGTCGTTCAAGTGAACGATCCCAGCGAAGCCGTCGTCGTGACGCTTTCGCTGACGTCGTCCAAGATGACCGCCAGCAAACTTTCGCTCATCGCGCAAGGCCGTATCGTTCCGGCCTTCGAGCAGGTCCCGGGTGTTTCGAACGTGACCGAGGGCGGCAACGTCACGCCGGCCTACGAAGTCACCGTCGATCCGCAGCGGCTCGTCGCCAATAAACTGACGCTCACCGACGTCATCAACACCGTCGGCGCGAGTAACGTCCGCGCGCCGGGCGGCATCGTCTATCAACCCAATCGCGAAGTCAACGTCGACATCCGGGGCGACATCATCTCGCCCGAATCGATTCTGGGTCTGGCGATTTCCCCGTTGACGTCCACGGTGACCGCGCAGACGGCAGGCGCCGTCGGCGGCAACGCGGGCACGATCGATCCGTGGACCTCGGCGGCCTCCGTCCTGCGCATCGCCGACGTTGCGAGCGTCGCCGACAGCTACGAGCCGCGCCGCACGGCCGCCGGCGTGAACGGGCTCAACGGCGTGTTCCTGCAAATTCAGAAGGCCTCCGACGCATCAGAAGTCGACGCATCGAACAACGTGCTCGCCCAACTGCCGAAGATCCGTGCGCAGTTCCCCGACATCAATTTCGGCGTCATCAACGTCCAATCGAAATACACGGCGATGCAGCTCGACGGCGTGATGCGGACCCTTTCCGAAGGCATCGTGCTGACCGGCATTGTGATGTTGTTTTTCCTGGGGTCGTGGCGCAACGCCATCGTGGTGCTCATCGCGATTCCGGCATCGCTGGGCGTCGCGCTGTTCGCGATGAAGATGCTCGGGTTGACGCTCGACACGATCTCGTTGCTCGGCATGACGCTCGTCATCGGTATCCTCGTCGACGACTCGACCGTGGTGCTCGAAAACATCGAACGCCACTTCGAGATGGGCCAGGATCCGGTCGCGGCGGCGATCACCGGCCGGACGGAGATCGGCGTCGCGGCGATCGTCATCACGCTCGTCGACGTCGTCGTGTTTTTGCCCATCGCGTTCATTCAAAGCCAAGTCGGCCGCAATCTTGCCGAGTTCGGCGTCGTGGTCGTCATCTCGACGCTGACCTCCCTGTTCGTCTGCTTCACGATCACGCCGTCGCTGGCGGCGAACTGGGCACTGCGCAGCAACTGGCAGCCGTGGGGCATCATCCGCGCGTTCGAGCGCGGGTTCAGCAATCTGCGCAGCCATTACGCGCACAAAGTCTTGCCCTGGGGATTGCGGCACCGTATTCCGTTCGTTTTGATCTGTCTGGTGACGTTCGTCGGCTCCGTCTTGCTTATCCCCACCGGCATCGTCGGCGAGGAGTTCATCCCGCCGCAAGATCGCGGCGAGATCTTCATCCAGGTGCAATATCCGATCGGCACGCCATTGAGCACGGTCTGCAGCAAGATGAACGGGCTCGAAACGGCGCTGCGCAAGAACAATGCCGACATCGATGCCGACATCGCCGTCTGCGGTGCGTACGCGGCACCGTTCGGCGGGTTCGTGAGCCAGGGCAATGTCGGCCAAGTCCATGTTTGGCTGCGCGCCGATCGGCACGACTCCACCGATTACTGGGTTGCGCAGTTCCGCAAAATCGCCCAGCGCACCGTTCCGGCCGGCGCTCCGGTCGTCGTTCCCGCCACGGGCACGCAAGGCGGCAACGCCCAACCGATCGACGAACTGGTGAGCGATATCGGTGGCGGCGATCCCACAAAATACGCGCAGACCGCCTATACGGTCATGCAGCAAACGCCGGGCGCACGCAGCGTCCTGAGCTCGGACTCGGCGCAGCAGCCGCAGGTCGAGCTGCTCTTCGACCGCGCGCGGGCCCAAGCGCTCAACGTCAGTATCGGCACGGCTGCGAACGCCGCGCGCGCGGCGTTCGGCGGATCGATCGCGACCCAGTTCGAGACGACCGACGGCCTCGAACAAGTGCAAGTGATCTATCCGATCGAGGATCAAACCAGCCTCGCCGAATTCAACGCGATCCCGATCCGCTCCACCACCAATCAAATCGTGCACCTTGGCGATTTCGCGACGTTCAAATGGGAGCCGGCGCCGCCGATCATCATCCGCGTCGACCGCAACTCGGTCGTGCATATCAGCGCGAACGTCGCCGCCGGATCGTCGCTCTCGAACGTGCAAAACGCGTTTTTGAACAAGATCCAAGCCGTTGCGAAGCAGCAGAAGTGGCCGCAGACCATCGTCGTGCGCCCGGCGCCGCTGGGTCAACAAGACCTCATGGGGCAGACGCTCTTGGGTTTGGGCACGTCGCTGATCCTATCGGTCGTGCTGGTGTTCTTGCTGATGGTTGCGCTCTACAACAGCTACCGTTCGCCGTTCATCATCCTGTTCTCGGTGCCCGTCGCGGCGGTCGGTGCGCTTGGAGCGCTCGCCTTGACGCGTGAGACGCTCAACCTGTTCTCGCTCATCGGTACGATCTTGCTCGTCGGACTGGTGACGAAAAACGGCATCCTGCTCGTCGACTATGCCAACACGCTGCGCGAACGCGGTGAAAGCAAACTGCAAGCCATTCAGGAGAGCGCCTTCACCCGTTTCCGCCCCATCATCATGACCAGCGTCTCGGTCATCGCGGGCAACTTCCCGCTTGCGCTCGCGCTCGAACCGGGCTCCAGCGTGCGCTCGAGCCTCGGCGTCGTCGTGATCGGCGGCATCACCAGTTCGCTCATCCTCACGCTGGTGCTCGTGCCGATCATGTATATGTGGCTCGCGCCCGAGCACTTCGTGGGCGCGCACGGCATCCCGCCCAGCGAAACGCCCGCGCCTTCACCTGACGGCGTGCTGCGGCCGGCGGAGGCGGCACATCCATAGCGGCCCGCAAACGATTCGGCGACGCGGACGACGGCGTGAACGCTGCCCTGGCGCATGCGATCTTGCGGGTGACGCTCGGCCTGAACATTTGCCTGCACGGCGTTCAGCGCTTCCCGCACCTGAACGGGTTTGCCGGCGGGGTCATCAAGCAGTTCGCCGGCATCTTGCCGTCCGCGCTGGTGACCCCGTATGCCTATGGGCTGCCGTTCGCCGAAGCGCTGGTCGGCTTGCTGCTCATCGTTGGCCTGTTCGGGCGGCCCGCGCTCGTCGGCGGAGCACTGCTCATGGCATCGCTGACATTCGGCACCGCATTACGCGGCGAGCACAGTGCGCTGGCCGAGCAACTCGTGTACGAACTCGTGTACGCCGCCCTGCTTGCCACGCTGAGCGCCGATCGCTTCTCGCTCGACGCGCTGCTCGCGCGCCGCACAACGCCGCAGCAACCAAATTAGCGTCTCCAACGCGGAGTTCGTGACGGACGATCGCGGCGGCTAAAAATACGGGCGTCGCCCGGCGATGTCGGCTGACGCTTATTCAGGGTTTTCCCGGATGATCGGTCTGGGTGCGACCGGTATCCTCAAGCGTATCCCGCGCGCACGGGCTGTATCCGACCTCCAAAGCGCGTTTCATTTCGGGTGCGTTCGATTTCCGATCCGCTCAAGAAGCACCTGAAGAGGGACGACATGGCGACGTTTGATGAAGTAATCGGTACCGCCAGGTCCGCCGGCGTAAGCTCCCAAACCGACTCGACGGGCATAATCGTGGCGCCGTGCAAGGACGTGGTGACGCAGCGCTTCGCCGATGCGCCGCTCACGTAGCGCAACGCTGTGAGCGCGCCGCTCGGCAAACACGCGATCGTGGTCGGCGCCGGACTCGCCGGCCTTGCGAGCGCGCGCGCGGTCAGCGCTCGCTTCGAGCGCGTGACGCTGCTCCACCGCGACGTGCTGCCGTCCATTGCGGCGCACCGGTCGGGGACGCCGCAAGACCAACATACGCACGCAATCCTCGTTGGCGGTTTGCAGGCGCTCGAAGACCTCTTCCCCGGCTTCGGCGCGGATCTGGCCGCGGCCGGAGCGGTCCCGTATCGCGTCAATCTCGATGTCCGTTTCGAGCGGGAAGGCTTCGACCCGTTACCGCAACGCGATTTCGGCTGGGACGCCTACGCAATGACGCGCCCACCGGGCAGAGTGTAGAGCGACACATTGGAACGCGCGGGTGACACGGCGCAAGCCGGCCCTGAACCGAAATGGCGATCATGGGGCACGATCCGCGAGCGCGAGAGCGATTGCCGCCTCGATCGAGAGCGCAGCTCCCGCGGCGAGCAGCGCTTCGCATTCGGCGGGCGTGAGCCGTTCGCGAAAGAGTGCTGCGAGACGGGCTCGCGTCGTCGACTCCGTGTATTCACGGTGAAAGCCGGCTCGCGCGTAGGCGGCGTCGGTGTATCCCGCCAGTTGCGCGCCGCGGCGCACGTCGCCGTCAAGAGCGAGCACGAGAGCCGAGTGCTCGATCGTGTTGACGAACGTCGTTCGATCGCGATCGTGCTCCGAACCGTCCTGGAACACCTCACGTCCAACGGCGCGCGCTTCCGCAAGGCGATCGAGCGCGACAAAATAGCCGCAGAGGTTTGCTAACGCAAGCAAGAGCGTCCGCCGGTCGGAGCCGGCGCGCAGCACCGGAAGCACCTCCTGGACGAGCGCGATCGCGATCTCGGTTTGACCGCGTTGATGCTTGTTTTCCGCGAGGTCAAGTGCGATGGACGCGGCCTCAGCAACATTCCCGAGCCGGAAATGCGTGTCGCGCAAAAATTCGTAGCCTTGGGCGGCACCCTCCAGATCGCCCAGGAAATAGGACAACAGAGCTTTGCTTCCCGTGATTCGCAGGCGAAGAGCGACGTTAAGCGACGGCGCCAGGGCGTCGGCTTCCGCAAGAGCCGCCGCGGCATCCTGAAACTGGCGGACGCGGCTAAGACTGACCGCGTACGTGGTCAAGGCCCGCGCAAGAAGGTCGCGATCGTCGGCATCGCGCGCAGCTTCCACCGCCGTCGCTGCCGCTTCGAGCGCTCGAACCGGCTTCAAAAACGCCGCTAGGCGAGCGAATGCGGCCCAGAGGGCGGACGTCAGCCGCCGTTCGCCGTCCGGCAGAAGCACGGCCAAACGCTCCAGCCGCGCGCAGCCTTCGCCCTCTAGCCCGATCGAAATCCATCCGTCATCGATCGCATCCAGCAGCTCGGCGCCTAGCTCGGGCAGGTCACGGCCGGCTGCCTCGTCGAGCGCAGCACGCACATCGTCGAGCTCATTGCGCAACAGTGAACCGATCTCCGACGACCACCCGGTACGCTCCGCGCGCGTTCGAGCTGCTGCGAAGAGATCGCGCAGGTATAGCCGCTGACGCGCGACCGCGGCCCCGAGCTCGCCTCGCTCGGCGAGCTTCTCGCGCGCGTATTCACGCGCGGACTCGGCGAGCCGGTAGCGTGGTTCGGCGGCTTCCAAATCGGCGCTGACGAGCGATTTATCGACCAACGAACCCAGCAGCGTGAACATCGCATCGTCATCGACTTCCGCGCCGCTGCAGACAGCCACGGCAGCGGCAAGCGTGCAGCCGCCGGCAAAAACTGCGAGCCGCTCGAACAAGCGCTGCTCGGCCGGTGCGAGCAGGTTGTAACTCCAATCGATGAGCACGCGCATCGTTTGGTGGCGCGGCACGCTCGTGCGCAGGCCGCCGGTCAAGATGCGAAGACGTTGGTCGAGCCGCTCCGCCAACGCGTTCACCGGGAGGACGTTGATGCGAGCGGCAGCGAGCTCGATGGCGAGCGGAATGCCGTCGAGCCGGCGGCAAATCCGGGCGACGGCCGGCGCATTCTCGTCGGTCACGGTGAAGTGATCTTCGACGGCGCGCGCGCGGTCTACGAAGAGCTCGACGGCCTCGTACGCGCCGATCGCCGCCGCCGGTTGCCCACGCGCGGTTTCGAGCGGCGGGACGCGCAATGATGGCAATCGATAGCTGTGCTCGCCGGCAATCTTGAGCGGCTCGCGGCTGGTCGCAAGAATTCGCAGGTTCGGACAGTGTCGCGCCAGTGTTTCGGCGACCCGCGCCGCACCGGTGATGAGGTGCTCGCAGTTGTCCAGCACGAGCAGCAGCGTCTGCCGCGCGAATCGCGCACCCAGCATCTCGAGTGGATCGGTCGTGCCGGAGATGTCGACGCCCACCGCGCGCGCGATCTCGGTGCCGATCAGCGCCGGTTCGCCGAGCGCCGCAAGTTCGACCAACCATGCCCCACTCGGATACGCATTTACGAGCGCCGCTCCGACCTGCAACGCCACGCGCGTCTTACCGACACCGCCCGCACCGGTAATCGTGACCAGCCGTTCGGCGGCGAGCAGGGCCGTGAGGTGCGCGACCTCGGCCTCGCGGCCGACAAGGCGGTTGAGCTGCAGCGGGAGGTTCGTCTTTATGCAGTCCGGCGAGAGCGCGGCCGCGGAACGCAAGACAGCCGCGACCAGTTCGGTGCGCGAGCGGACGGTGAGTTTGTTGAACAGCGTGGCGATGTGCGATTCGACGGTCCGTTCGCTCAAGTGAAGGGCCACCGCGATTTCACGGTTAGACCTGCCGCCCGCGACCAGGTTCGCGATTTCAGCTTGCCGCGGCGACAGCGCCGGATGTTGGAACGCCATCACGCACGAAGGCACGGTCGTCGCGAGGCGGCGGGTGTTCCCGGATGCGCGAAGACGCCCCGCAGCTCTCTGCTCATCGTGTCCCTCACCTGCGAAAGGAACACCATTCCCTCGCGGCGGGCGTCTTCGACAAGGCAGCGGAGGAAACACGCTGCGGCTCCGAAGCGCCCCTGGTGTTCTGTGACCCGGGCAGCGGCCGAAGCCCCGCCGGCCGAGGCGTCGTGCCGGGCCGAAGCGGCCGCGGGCACGTCACGCCGTGCTCGCGGAGCTCAGCCGGCGTCGAGCGGGCGCACGTCGCGGATCCGTCGGTCAGCTGCTGGCCTTCTTATGCGCTTTGCGGCAGTAGCCCGCGACCGTCTTGCCTTTTTTCGTGGTGTACGAGTGCACGTACGTTTTGCCGGCGGGACAGGTCGTCGCAGCGGGATCGGGAGCGGCCGCCGACGCGGCCGGAGCAGCAACGGCAGGTGCCGCAACTGCGGGAGCGGTGCCGGCGGACGTGGTACCCGCAGCCGTCCCGGACGTTGCTGCGCCCATCGCACTCGATTTCTTTCCGTGCGATTTCTTGCAGTGCGCGGCAACGACCGTGCCGTTCTTTTTGGTGTAACCTTCGACGAGTTTCGAACCGGTGGGGCACGACGTCACGGCGGGAGCGGCCGCGGTCGCAGCGGTTTGCGCGAGCGTCGCGGCCGGGCCGCACAGGAAAAGCGCGCCGCACAGCAGCGTCGCAAAAAACTGTTTCACAAAATACCTCATGAGAGCGAACGAACGATGTATGACGGCTACTACGAACGGCTCGTTCGCCAATACCTCTTCAATCGAAGCACAAAAGAAGAGCGGCCCCGATGAATTAGGCCGCACTTCTCACTTTTGGGGATAAGAATTCGGGGATAACGATCGCGCCGCGATTAGAAGGTGCGGTTACGACGGCCCTTGCGTTCGACTTGTCCGATGACGGCAAAGTACGCGAACCCCGCGACCGCTGCGCTGATCGGCAGCAGCCAGACCCAGACCAGCAAGATCTTGCCGTCCGGATCGACACTGGGGAAGCCCGAAGCGTCCGTCACGACGGGTTCGCCAACCGGTGCCGCAACGACGGGAGCCGCGGCGACGGGAGCCGGTGCTGCTGTCGCCGCCGCGGTGGGAGCCGGTGCGGCCGCAGCGACAACGGCGGCTGCAGCTGCTGCTGCCGCTGCCACGCCACCGAGATCGAAGTTGGTGATGACGGCCGATTTGCGGTCCGGCGAGAACGTCAGTTTCGCGCGCGAGATCTGCGGCAAAATTTCGACCGGAATGTACTCGAGATGCTGCGGCTCGATGAGTGCGGGCGCCACGGTGATGACTTTCGGCGCGCCTTTGATGACGACGGTCTTCGAGCCGATTGCCGTGCGGATGAGTTCGTGTCCCTGCGCGCTCGCCACGCCGGTTTTAACTTTATCCGTCCAAACGACGGTCGCACCGATCTGCTGCATCGGCGCGCGAAACGGGACCATCAGGTGGCCTTCGTGGAGGATCGTCCCGGTTACGGGCGCGCCGTCGATGGTCACCGTCGCGGCGGACGAAACGCCGCTCGAAAGCACGACGGCGGCAAATGCGACGATGATCGCAGTTGGTGAAAGGCGCATAGTTCCTTCCTCAACGAGAGTGTAATTCGCCGTAACCGTAACACACCGACGCCGTGGCGGCAACTCGCCGCGCGCGAACGTAGCCGAAGCTACAATCGGCTACCAACGGCCGGCGCCGCCATCGGCAATACCGAACGGCGCACGCCGTTTCCCAAAAGACCGCAGCCACGGCAGATCGCGGCTAAGCCGCGCGCGACGAAAACGTTGTTGGCGAATGAACCCCGTTCCGATGCACGTTTCATGCTTCAGCCGCGCGCATGCACCGGACGCTCGGGCCACGATTGCGGGCCGAAGCGAGCATTCGCCCATGCCCTCGGCTTCAGCGCAGCCCACTAGGACCAGCGCCGCGAACGGGCAAACATCGCCAATCCATGGCCATCACGCCACGTCCGGCAAGTCTCGCAGCTCGACTGTTTGCAACCGCGTCGATCGAGCAGCTGCGCGAAGACGGCCAGCGCATGCAGCTGCGCCGGGCGCTGAACGGCCGCGACCTGATCGCAATCGGCCTCGGCACGATGATCGGCGGCGGAATCTTCACCACGATCGGCCCCGGCGTGGCGAAAGCGGGTCCGGCGATCATCATCTCGTTTCTCCTGGCCGGGCTGGCTTCGATGTTCGCCGCACTGTGCTACGCGGAACTGGGCTCGATGGTCCCGATCGCCGGCAGCGCGTATACGTATGCCTATGCGACACTCGGACAAGTCGTCGCGTGGATCATCGGCTGGGATTTGATCCTCGAATACGGCATCAGCGCCGCGCCGGTCGCGCAGCAGTTTTCGGGCTCGCTTCAGAGCGCGTTGAGTTCGTTCGGGTTCGTGCTGCCCAAAGCGCTGCAGCAGGCGCAGTTCGTGTCCCACGGTCCCTGGTGGGCGGTGGGGCAATGGGACCTCGCGCATTCGCAGTACGATCTCATCGGCGGCGCGTTCGTGCTCCTCCTGTCCGTTCTACTCTCGCTGGGCATCCGTGAGACCGCGACCTCGAACAACGCGCTCGTCATTCTCAAGATCGGCGCGCTCGCCGTGTTCGTGATCGCCGGGCTGAGCCTCATTCATCCCAGCTACCTGCACCCGTTCTCGCCGCTGGGTTGGGGCCGGATCGCTTTCGGCGCGAGCGGGAACGGCATCGTTCCGGCGGCGGCGCTGGTGTTCTTCACGTACATCGGTTTCGACGCGGCAACGACGACCGCCGAGGAATGCGGCAATCCCAGCCGCGACGTCCCGGTGGGCGTGCTCGGCTCGCTCGTCATCGGAACGCTGATCTACTGCACGGTAGCGATCGTGCTCGTCGCCATCGTCCCCTGGCAGAAGGTCGATCAAAACAATGCGCTCGTCGCGGCGCTGGCCCCGCTGCACAATCCGCTCATCACGTGGATCATCACGATCGGCGTGTTGACCGGGACGACGAGCGTCGCTTTGACCTCGCTGCTCGGCCAGACGCGTATCTTCTACGTCATGGCGCGCGACGGGATGCTCCCGCCGTTCGTCGCCGCCGTCAATCCGCGTTTCAAAACACCGGTTCGCATGACGATGCTCACCGGCATCGTCGTCGCGCTGCTGACCTTGATCGTCCCGCTCGACGCATTGCTCGAGCTGGTCAACATCGGAACCTTCAGCGCGTTCATCATCGTGTGTGCCGGCGTAATTTTTCTCCGCTACCGCCGGCCGGAACTCGAGCGCCCGTTCCGCTCACCGTTCGTTCCGCTCTTTCCGCTGTGCGGCATCGCGCTTTCGCTCTTTCTCTCCACGGTCGGCCTCGGTCAATTCACCTGGTGGCGTTTCGTGGTTTGGCTCATCATCGGCCTGGCGATTTACTTCTTGTACGGCTTCCGCCACGCGCGCCCCGAACGGCGTTCCTGAACGGCGACTTGGGGCTTGGGCGAAGCCCAAACGCGAAGGCGGCGGCTTGCGGCGAAGCCGCAAACGCCACGCGCGGTCGGCCTGCAGCGCCGAACGCCACCGCGGCTCGCGGCGGAGCCGCAAACGCCACGCGCGGCTCGTCGCGAAGCGCTGAACCCTGCTGCTATGCCGGCGGGGCCTCAGGCTCGAACGAAATTGCCGATATTTTTCCACGCGCATCGAGCCCCAGCTGCATCTTGACGTTTCCGTTCCGGCACCGCAGCGAGTAGACGTAGATGGTGCTGCCCTGCCGACGCAAACTCGAGCGAGCCGTCGTGGAAAGCAGCGGGCCGAGCCCCTTGAGCTGAGCGCTCATCGCCTCGACCATGTCGGTGGGGTCGCCGAACGCCGGCGAATACAACGACCGATCGATGGCGCCTTGCTGCCACGCGACGAACTCCGCTTTCACCCGCGCGGCAATCTGGGGATCGTCGACCGGCGGCGACACCGCCGCGGACGGGCTTGGTCCGGTTTGCGGGGTGACGGCCTGCGGCTCGAGCGCGGCGAGTAGAACGGATAGGGCGATTGCGAACATGCTATGACTCTCCTTGGGTGTCGAACGGTGCGTGACATGAGCGCAGACAAACCGGTGCGCCGATCCAACCTGAAATCCGGCGCCGATTGGCCGCGATGATCCGGTAAGCGAACAGCTCGAAGGGAAACAGGAGCGGGCACCCGAGCAGCCTGGCAGCCAACGCACGCCACCCGCCGGCCCGGGCGAGAAGTGCGTTGAACGCACGCGCGCCGACCCACACCCGGCCGTTGGCGACGAGCACCATCGCGGTGGCGCAGCGTTCGACGTCGAGGCCGTGCTCGTGCAACGTGCGCACGACGGCAGGGTCGCGCGCAATCGACTGATAGCCGGCCGCGCGAATGCGCGCGGCGCGCACGAGATCACCGCCAACGAAGCGCGCGCACAAACCACAGTCGGCATCGAAAATCAGCACCGCGGACGCGTCGGTCGTCATTGTCCTTCTCCTGCGGTAGGATGCGCTACGACGTACCAGCCGACGCGCTGCGCATAGTTGACGGCGGGCAAGGCTGCACCGTCGATGCCGCGGCGGCGCAGTTCGTCGCGCGACGCCGATGCCACCGCAGCGCAATTCAGCAGCGGCTGCACGAGCAGTGGATCGTGCAGTTCCACCGAGTACCAGGACTCGGCGCCGGCCGCGTGCCGCGCGATGGTGAAAGCCGGGTCGGAAGCTTGGGTGCTCTCGATTCCGGCGCGCAGCCGCGTCAGCAGCGCACGTGCGACCGGCGTTTGGTCCGGCCGGCATTGCGCCCCGGTGACGGTCGCGAACGGATCGGACGGCGGCGCGGCGGGCAGCGCCGAGCGGACCGCGTGGGCAACGACGCTCTCGGGCCGCTCGACGAGAAACAATCCGAATTGCCGGGCGTAGCGAAAATCGAGTTGCCAACTTGCGAGATCGAAACGGTCTTCCAATCCCACTTGCGTTGCTTGGTCGCGGTTGGCGTACGTGAATGCGCCGCAGCGCGCCACTGCCAGCGTGGCGCGGGGGTCCATGGTGAAGCGCAGTTCGTAACTATCGCCGAGATCGTGACGCGTCATCGTCACGCCGTCGATGTGCGGGAACGGCCCGGCGGCACGCCGGTCCGCGACAGCGAGCCGCGCCGTATACGCGCCGATCGCATGCAAAATGCGGCGTGCATCGCGAAGCGATTCGGGAACGCACGACGGGGCGGCCGGGTCGACGTCGACGCCCGGCGTGCTGGGCTGCGTTTGGGGGAGCGAATACAGATCGAAGCGCCGAACCGTGCCGTCGTCCGCCGGCGTCGTGAGCGGTGCGATGGTCTCGCCGGCGCGCAGCGCGGAACTTCCAACGGCGAAACGGACGGCCACCGCAATCCGCCGGCCCGGCAGCGGATATCCCGGCACCGCCAGCGGCGCACCGCGATTGACGGCCAGCGGCACACCCAGCGCCGGCGAAGCAAATGCGCCGCCGAACGCGTTGGTGAGATTCGTACCGCTGATCAGGAGATCGGCCGCGCCGAGCGGCAGGCTCAGGCCGGCTCCGATCAGCGTGTAGGCGGGGAGAAAATACGCGTTGTTGGCCGCGGTGTGCGTCACCGACGCAATGGCTTCCAGGCGGCTTCCGGGACGCTTGTAGTCGGCGAGCAGCGACCACTGATGCATCGGCACGCCGGGCAATTGCTGCCCGGCCGTCACCACCGACCGCGGCACAGCGAATTGCGGGCCGACTTGATCGGCGCGCGCGTATGTCGCGCTGTAGCTTGGGATCACGACGAGCGACGAATTGAGTTGAAAGGCTTCGCCGATCGAAGCGCCCAGCGTGGTCTGCGCCGGGAGCACTGCCGGCTCGGCCACCGCAATGTCGGACGCGGAGAGCGGCGGTGCGCCCGGACAAGCGAACGGCGACGTGAACGCAGCGTTCGCTGCGCCCAGAAAACCGGCTGGAATGAGGTTCGTCGCGAGCCCCGTGAGGTTCACGAAGGTCGGGACGACCGCGTTGACTTGTTTGGTGCGAAAGGCCGAAACGACCGTTTTCGTCGCCCGGTGCTCGTGCGTCCAGTTGACGCGCAGCACGCTCGTCGCGGGCTCGTCCGCCGATACGCCCGCCGCGTGTGCGATCGCCGTGTGGTCGGCGCAGTCGAAGTCGAGCGCCGACGGAGCAGAAAATGCCTGCGGAATCGTATTTGCGAGACCGTAGGCGCGCGGCACGTACGCCAGATTGACCGCATCGTCGCGCGCCGGCTTCCAATGGACGGTGACATCGGCCCCGAGGTGCGGCGTCGCGTCGGTTTGGGTGAAGCGCAGATTCGGTGCGATGGTCAGCCCCGGGCGCAGCTTCGCGCTGGCGCCGACGGCGATATCGTCGTAGGTGTGATCGGCTTGCCAATCGAGATTTGAGTCGACCGCGACGGCTTGCGAAACCAGCGACGATCGCGAGACGAGCCCGCTGAGATGATAGTCGACGGCATTCGATCCGACCAAGTCGGCGGCAAAGCGGGCACCGGCCGCCGACGCTTCAACCGAGCCGCTCTGCGGCGCCGCAAGACCAGCCTCGATCTGGTTCGGGTACGCGAGATCTTCGCGCCGGCGATTCACGTAGGGCGTCGCCGTCAGCGAAAGCTTGCCGTAGACTCCCGTGAACGTCAGGCCGGCAACATCCAAGCTGCTGGTCTGCGATGCGCCCGGTCCGTACGTGCATGGCAGCGTGTCATTCAAGAGCGCGCAGCTTTCGGTGGCCCGCGTCGTCGTGTGCAGCGCGGTGAACATGAGGTTCGAAGACGGTGTGAGCCCGAGCCGCAGCTTGGCCAGCATGCCGTCGGACCAGGTCCGATCCGCGTGAACGAAATCGCTGCCGCTGGCATCGAAAAAACGCTGACCGTCGAGTGGTCCGCTCGTCAGCGAACGGGCCGCGCTGAGCGCGTATCCGACGTTGCCGCTGGTCCCGCTCAGAACGGTCGCGAATCGATTGCTGCCGTCGCTTGCGTATTGCGTGGTGAGCGCCGAGCGGAACAGCAGCGTCGGATCGAACGGACGCAAGTCGACGTTGCCCGCGATCGCACCGTTTGCCGGTCCCGGTGTCACGCTCAGCGAAGAAAAGAGGTCTGCGCCCAGCCGCCGCAGGTCGAGACCGGATTGCGCCAGCGGTATCCCGTCGAGCGTCACGCCGGCCGAGGTCGTTGGCTGGCCGGCGATCGCGAGCGCGCCGTTCGGTCCGACGCTCGCTGCCGGGTCGAACCGCAGCGCATCGTCGAGCGAGTCGTGCGTGCGCCGAATCGCGCCGTCGGAACCAAAGTCGGCGACTTCGAGGCTTCGCTTCTCACGTACGCTGACTCGGCCGATCGTCTTGAGCGCGCCCGCCGCAGCGAGTCCGGCGACCGCGCTAACAGCGGCATCCGGCGCGACGGTGATGCTCGACGTCTGGGATTGGTAGCCGGCAGCGGCGGCAACGAGCCGATACACGCCCGAGCGCAAATCGGTAAAAGCGATCGACCCGTTGTCATCGGTGAAACCGAGCCGCTGCACGGGCCCCGTGAGGATCACGCGGGCCAGCGCAAGGCCCCGCTTCGATGTCTGATCGATCACGCGAACGGTCAGCTGGGCGCCGCTCTCAGCGCGCACCGGCGCGATCGTCATGCCCGCGATGAGGATCGTCAGCAGCCCGGCCGCCAAAGCCGCCGCGCTTATTCGCCGCCGCAACGCATCGGCCGGCATCACCGTCCATCCTGTACCGACGGCAGGGCCGCGGCAGCCGCCGCCCGTGCGCCGGCAAACGACAGTCGACCGCGAACGGCGTCACACCGCTGCCCGACTGCGCGCAACGCGCCGACCGCCAGGCGATATTCCGCATCCGAAAAGACGAGCGCTTCGCACGAAATCATGACGAGGGAGAAAAACGGCAGCCCCATCGTAACGGCGATGCCGACGTGGAAGCCGATCGCCCCCAGGGCGACGACGTACTTGGCCGGGCGCTGCCAAATGCAGAATGGGAATGCCGCCTGCAGCAGCAGCGTCGCATACGTTGCAATGCACACCAGCGCGGCACTGTGGTAGATATGCGGCCCCAGCGGAGACAGATTGAACTGATTGCTGCGCAGAATGTAGTAGAGCGCCGTTCCGTCTTGCCACTTGTGCCCGGTAATCTTGTAAAAGCACGAGGTACCGTAGAGCAGGCTCACTTGCCAGATCGCCAGCGTGATGCCGAAGTTGTGCAGCAGCGCGGCGGCGCGCGAGTGGAAATTCGGCCGGGCGCTCGGCACCAGCGCAGCGCCGGACTTTCCGGCGACGAGATAGCGCCCGCAATCGAGCACGAGCGCATACACGAGCAGGATGGTCGCCAAATTCCAACCAGCGTCACCTAGAAAACCATCGCGGTAAATGAGGCACCAGGTCAGCACGGCGCACAGCAGCGTCGAGACCGGGATCCAGCGCCCGCAAGCGAACGCAATCGATGCCACCAGTCCCGTCCAGAACACGGCCTCGAAGAACCACGCTGACGGCGACGCCAAGTACAGATTGGGCCCGTATGCCGCGACGATTTGCGCGGCGTGCGTGAACGGGATCAACCCGTGCGGACCCCAGAGAAACCGCCGCCAACCGAGGTTTTGCAAATAGAGCAGTGCGATCGTGCTGCCCAACACGAGCCGGAACACGCTGGCACCGATCTGCCGATGCGGGATCGTGAGGCGCGCGAAGACGCGATCCACGAGCGGCACGACCTGCGCCGCGATAACGCCTGGTCTCATGATGTGCTTCCGTCCGTTCCAGAAACCGGTACCCAGGGCAGGATCATCGCGTGGTTGTTCAAGCGAACGTCGTCGCGCTCGAATCGATGGCTAAAGCGCGGAAACTCGTGATCGATGATTTGGATCTGCATGCTGCGGACGTCGGTGCCTTCGCCGGCCCGCAGAAAGACCGCGAGGCGCAGCAGGCCGTCGAAAAACATCGGCCGCGTCTTGGGTTCCATGAGCGTCCGAAGCTGAGCGCGGGTGAGTTTCCCCTTGATGAGCGTCTTGTCGGCCAGGGCGGCGAGGCCCAGCGTCATGGCGACGTTCTTCAGCGTCGAGTAGCGTGAGAGCGGATTTGCGCGCACCTTGTCGATGAGCGGATCGGTCAGACTGACCCACGCGCTCTGGGCACCCGCCGCGTCTCGCGTCCGCGCGAGCACGATGATGTCGCTCGCGATGGGCGCCGGCGCAAACATGTTCCAATACTGCTCGAAGTACGGGTGCGTGTACGCGAGTACCAGCGGCCGCAGCCGTTCGCCGATCGGGTTCGACGGCAGAACGAAGAGGGTCTCGAACCCCGCGTGAACGGCGAGGACGGCGGCGAGAACGAGCGCGAAAGCCGCGAGCGCCAGGCGCTCTCGAGGCGAAGCAACGTCGGTGTTGTCCATGCGAAAAGTCCTCGCCGTTCAGACGGCATCAAGGCATTCATGACGTGCGCCGGCGCAGCGGCGAGGCGTGAAGCCGTACGCGGACTTCACGCCTGCTGCTCAACCGTCCAGGGATTTTGCCGCGTCGCTCGGGCTCGCGGCTTTGATGCCCGTCGATGCGTACGGGATATCGCCCACCACGCGGCCCCACGCCGTCGTGATGATGATGATCACGTAGTCGCGAACGGGCCCAATGACTGGGGGAATATAACTCACCTTCGCGGGGACCGAGGCGCCAAAAGCGGTCGCCGCCGCCGTCGGAGGTTGCGCCACGGCATTGCCGATCGCAAGCGCGGCAATGGGTAAGGTTGCCGCAAGCGATACCAGTGTTGTTCGCTTCACAATTGAAACTCCACTCGAAAGGGGTCCTTCGAAATGCTCGAAGCAGCAGTGGTCTCCCGATCGCTCGGAACGAGCTCACCTTTGCGATGGTACGGATCGGCCGTCCGAAAAGCGTCCCAACCGGCGCTCGTGTCCGAACGCGCCGCAGCGACGCTTACCCGGCTATCGGTTCGACCTTGACATCCGCCCCGGAGAACAACAGCTGTAATGACGTACGAAGAGTTTCTTGCGATCGACGTCGAGCGGGCGCGCAGTCTCGCGCCGGCACTGGCGGCGTTAGCGCTCGACCGCGCCGGACGATGGGAAGCGGCCCACGAACGCGCGCAAGCTCCCGAAACCGCGGAAACGAATCGCGTGCACGCGTATCTGCATCGCAAAGAAGGCGATGCCGCGAACGCGCGCTATTGGTACCGCCGCGTCGGCGAACCATTCCCGACGTGCTCGCTCGACGAAGAATGGCAGATGCTCGTGCACCGCTACCTCGGCTAGTATGCCTGATTTCGTGCTGGCTAGAGCATCGCGGCGACGTCCAGGGCTCCATCGGAGCGTCCCTGGCTAGGAGGGGGCCTGCACTTCCCAGTGCTTTCAATGCGATATTGGCTAAGCGTCGGTGACGGTCGGGAACTCGCGCCGGATTAGGACGCAAGGCGCGAAGGTGCCGCGGTCGGCGACGAGTATCCCGGTCGATTCGCCGCCGACCCGAAACGTAACATCTTGGCCGCCACTTTGGCGCGATTGATGTAGTCGATCTCGACACCGGCGAATCGTTGGCGGTGCGAAACGTGCTCGGCGACAATTATCCCGACCGCTCGGCGTCAATTATCTTTGCCGCTGCGAAGCAGGTAGCAGTATAGGTCGCGGTTTTCAGATGAGGCGGTAGTGCCCGTCCCGTTCCTCGTCCTTTCTTTGAAGAAGCAGCAGCAGTAGTGGTGCTGTGGGCAGGGTGGGGATGAGCCCCTTGCTCGTTGCTAACTGCTGCTTGCGGAGCTCAGCCACGCTGTCCACAGCGGCGCCGCGCGTTTTTCAATTACGCTATGGTCATCCCGAGCGGAGCGCGCGAAGCGCCGTTGTAATGTCATCCGAGCGGAGCGCAGCGAAGGCGCGTAGTTCGAGGGAAGAGGAACAGAGTGATCACCGGTATCCACGCGATCTTCTACACAAAGCACGCCAAGGAGATGTATGACTTTCTCAAGGACGTGCTCGACCTGCACTACGTCGACGCCGGCAACGGGCGGCTCTTCTTCGCCGCACCGCCGACCGAACTCGCCGTCCATGAGACCGAAGACGACCCCGAACACGAACTGTGGCTGATCTGCGGCGACATCGCCGCGACGGTACAACAGCTCGAGAAGAAGGGAATCAAAACGACACCGCTCGCCGACCGCGGCTGGGGTTTGGTGACGACGCTCGAACTCCCTGGCGGCGACAAGCTCGGCCTTTACGAACCAAAGCACCTTTCGCCGCTCACGTAGCTCGTGCTGGGGTGAGCCATCGCACTCGAAGACCTGTGGTCCTGTTTTTAGCTGGCGACAGCGTTCCACATTCATCTCGAGGATCGCCGCATGGTGAACGAGCCGATCGATTGCCGCCAAGGTCGGCGCCGGATCGACGAAGACATCACTCCACTGCGAGAAGGGCGCATTGGCATAATCGCGATGCTCTTGCGCTCGTGGCGTTTGGAAATCAGCTCGAAGAGCACCGCCGTTTCGGCCTGATCGCGGCGCACGTACGACAGATCGTCCAGGATGATCAAATCGAAGCGATCGAGCTTGGCAAGTCTTTGCGGCAGCCGCAGATCGCGCCGGGCAGCCTGAAGGCGTTGCACCAAGTCGCTGCAGCGAGTGAAGCGCACGCGTCTCCCAGCACCGATCAACGCGTGTCAGATCTGCCGATAGATCATCCGTGGGAAGACATATCGCGAAAGGCCCAGCGGGCGCAACGAATGTTGAGTTATCCCCACTTGGACGCACTGCGACGCGCCTTCGACCAAAGCCGCTTGACAAACTGCATCTGCTTGGTATACTTAGCACATGACCTATCTCGAAATTCTCGAAAAAATCCAAACTCAAACACTCGACAACGTCAAACAGATCGAAGCGGTCCAGATCTCCACGCTCCAAACAGTTCGTGAAGTTGCCGCCAGCTTGCCTTCGTTGATGAAGCTGCCGAACGGATCTACGATCGAAGGCCTTCCGACGCTCGCGCAGGTTGTTGAACTCAATTCGTCGTTCGCGACCCAAGTGCTCGACCAGCAAAAGGCGTTTGCCAGCCAGCTCGCCGATGTCTTGTCGCCCGCGGTAGACTCTAGCTCGAGCCCGGTAGCGGTAGCAGCGCGCTAACCGCCGCGGTCCGCTTTTCTGATACAGTCCGGCAGGTGCTCGAAAACGACGGGTGACGTGACCGATTCTGGACGGACCTAATAATCACCACACTCTGAGCAAACAGGCGCGACCCATAGCCACTATAGGACGCGCCTTTCGCTATCCAGGCTGACCTCGGGCTCTAACCGCGCCGGGCATAGCCGTTCCGGAACCTCATCACGAGGCGCGTTGCGAGGCGTTAAGGCGCGCAAACGACGCGGGGCAGAGCTGGACCGAGTCCGTAACACGGACCGGCCGTCTTTAACCGACCGCATTGCGCTGCGGGCGCGAAACGCGAAAGCCAAAATGCCGGCAGACGGAGCGCGGTGAGTCGTCAGTGGGATGTCGACGGCGACCCACCGCTCCGAAGGTTACGTTCGCTGCACGCGAAGCTCCTCAGATGCGGCCGCCGGCCCGGTCTGTGGCGGCCCGGCAGCCTTGAGCAACCTGTTCAAGAGCACTGAGGACGCGCGACTCGGTGATGAACCGGGCCCCGCCTGAGACTTCAATCGAGAAACTATCGCCCGAACCGGGGATGACATCTGATGAGCTGCGTATGCTCCCAGGTTTTGAACTGCGCGCCTCCGATGTAAAAGGGACAGCCCTCGACGACGCCCAGCAACACATCGTGTGAACCGACCCGGAAGTCGTTATCCCGAAGACACATCGGCGCACTGCCGTCACAGCAACCGCCGGACTGATGGAAAAGAAGCGGACCGTGTTCGCTTTTCAGTCGCTGATAGCCATATCCGGCCGAGGACGTCGGTCGCAGGGCACGATGCGCTGCGTAGGCACACACAACGAACGAACTCGGTTATCCTCGGTTGCCTGTTCTATGGTGAAGGGAGGAACGGGCAGGAAGGCCTGCACGAAAGGAATAAGCATCTGCCGCCTCCGCACATCGGTTTCCAAGTCGTAAATCGACCCCGCAGCAATCATTTTTTTGCCGTAGCCGAGGTTAACTTCTCAGAATCATGCCGCAGTTCATCATAGAACGTGAGATTCCGGGGGCTGGATCGATCTCGGACGCAGAGCTCCGTGAGTTGTCTCTGCGCTCTCTCGAGACACTGGAGAGTATGGGCCCGAAAATCCAGTGGTTGCACAGTTACGTGACCGAAGATAAAGTCTATTGCGTGTATCTCGCTCCCGACGAGAATAGCGTACGGGAGCACGCGCGCCGGACCGGCATTCCGGCCGATCGGGTGTCGGCCGTGCGCCGGCTCCTCGATCCCGTCAACCTGTAATAGTCGACTGCGGTTCGTGCAGTGAGTGTTGAATTGCGCTCTCGATGCTCATCGCTCGCCCTGCTGCCCACGCCTCTTTCCCGTCCGCATCGCTTAGCGATTCCCACGCGCGTAATAGATTCTGAGCGAGGCGTAGCTGCTCTGCGCGCGGGAGTGGTGCGCCGATCAGCCATCGCAAATGCGCTGCAGCTGCCGCCAGCTTCAGCGCTCGCACTGCATCGCCTCGAGCCGCAGCCAAACACGCGGAACCCTCCAACGCACGTGCGATGCCGCGCCTGTGCCCTAACTCCGTGAAGAGTTCCAGCGATTCACTGTAGGCGGCGTGCGCCGCCTCGTACTCGTTCTGCTCGCAGTGGATGTGACCTAAATCGGCGAGAGACCGGGCGGAGCCCCAGCGATCCCCAATTTCCCGAAATGCCGAAAGCGCACGTCCATAAAAGCCGAGAGCGGCAGCGAGGTCGCCTTGTTCGCGCGCTAGATCCCCTTGCTGATTTTTCGACCATGCGGCTCCGCTCCGATCGCCGAGTTCTTCAAAAATGCTCGCCGCTTCCGTTAGTTCCGATTGTGCGCGCGAATAATCGCCGCAAACTTTGGTGACGTCCGCGAGGTTATGAAGGCAACGGGCGAGCGCCGATCGATCAGATAGCGCACGCCAACAGGCTAAGCTGCGTTCGAAGTTGGCTTGCGCTGAAGAGTAGTCGCCTAGGTCCCGCGCTGATATCGCGAGTGCATTCAAGGAGACGGCTACGCCCCATCGATCGCTCAACTCGTCATAAAGTGAAAGGCTTTGCTCGAGAAAGCGCTGCGCGGAGGGAAAATCACCCTGCGCTGTGGTGAGAGCTCCCAGAAAAAGCGCCAGCTTCGCACGTTCTTTTGAAAAACGCTCGCCCGCCAGGCGCAGCACGGTCTCCAAGCGGCTTCGCCCTTCGGTAAAGTGCTCGCGCATGTCCCAGAACCGGAAGAGCGCCATAGAAAGACGCAAACTCCAGTCAGCGTCTCCATCCTGAATTAGGTGGTCAAGAGCGGAGCGAAAGTTGTCTATCTCCAGATCGCATCGCGTCAGCCACGCGGTCCGTTCCGCTGGGCTCAAATCAGGATTGCCTTCCTGTGCGAGGACCAGGCAGTAAGCGGCATGCGCGCGTCTCGTTCGGCTCTCTTCGCCGCTCGATACCAGCCGCTCGAGCGCGTACTCACGAATGGTTTCTAACATTGTGAAACGCGCCTCGGAATTTGAACGGTCCACGCGCTGAACGAGGTTCTTATCGACCAGAGAAGCAAGGCCGTCGAACAAATCGACTCCCAGATCACTTGCCGTGTTGCACACAGCTTCAGCAGCCTCGAGCGTGCAGCCGCCGATAAAGACGGAAAATCGCCGGAACAGTTTCTGCTCGGCCTCGTTCAAGAGCCCGTGGCTCCAGTCGATCGTTGCGCGGAGGGTCTGTTGGCGTTCGGGTAAGTCGAGCGCGCCGCCGGTCAATAGTTGCAAACGGCTTCGCAGCCGTTCCAGAATGTCGCGCGGCGATAAGACCTTCGTTCGGGCTGCCGCCAGCTCGATCCCTAGCGGCAAACCATCGAGGCGTGCGCAGATTTCCCCAATCGCGATCGAATTTTCGTCGGTCACCGCGAAGTTGGGCCGGACTGCCGTTGCGCGCTGCACAAACAACTGGACGGCTGAATCCCGCTGCAAGGGGGCCACTGGGAATTCTTGCTCGCCATAAATTCGAAGACACGCTCGGCTGGTGACCAGCACCTTGAGACTGGGACAGGTCGTTAACGTTTCGGCCACGAGGGTTGCAGCGGCTAATACGTGCTCAAAGTTATCGAGCACGAAGAGAAATGGACCCGAACCTTCGAAGTAATCACTGATGAGTTGCGGGCCGGTGCGGTTGGCGACTTGTTGGATGTCGAGCGATTTGGCGAGCGCCGTTGCCACCAGCTCGGGATCCGTTATGGAGGCCAGCCCGACAAATTTTACTCCGCCGGTAAACTCCGACGCAATCGTCGCGGCTACGGCAATCGCTAGGCGAGTCTTTCCAGCGCCTCCGGGACCGGTAAGACTTAGGAGCTGAATGTTCTGATTGCGCAACAGCTCCGCCGCACTTTCCACCTCTTTGTCGCGGCCGATCAGCGAAGTGCGAGGGGTCGGCAAATCGACGAGCCGTGCGCCAAGTCTTGCAGCCCCGTTTCTGCGGCCCCTTGAGTCGGGTAGATCAGCCTCCGGTAAGGCGACGGATCTTGCTGCGCCCTGAGTGACCTCAGCGGTGAACAGGTATCCTCGGCGCGGTACCGTCCGGAGTAACTGTTGGTCGCGATCGTCCAGAGCACGCCGCAGTTCGAGGGTGCACTGCACGAGTGAGTCGTCGGTAACAAAGCTGTCCGGCCAGACTGCTTGCATCAGTTCCTGCTTGCTGATCAGGCGGCCGCGGTTTCTTACCAGGTAGGCGAGCGTCTCATAAACCTTGGGGCGGACCTTGATTTCGGCTCCTGCCCGAAGAACGCAGCCCCTCGTCACGTCGAGCGTGAACTCGCCGAAGTGGTACGTTGAGGCGATCGTCTCCAAGGGCCCCGTGCTCCCACAAGATAGATTTTCGGATTCTTTCGGGCTTTCTTCGGCAATGCTTCGTTACGCCGCTGACCTGCGCTTGCTAAATGTGAAGCACGCGAGATCCGGCATTTTCCGCGAGGTTCCAACGGCGGCACCGGGGTTCCCGATTGACCACATCGCCAACCAACGGGAGACATTCAAATGAGTACAGCACACGCGCCGGCTCCAATGCCGGTTCCGGACATGGACAAACTGAACGCCTTTATCGGACAATTCGTCACCGACCTTGGCGCTTCGGTTCACGCCGGGATGGTGGTGATCGGCGAGAAACTCGGTCTTTACAAAGCACTCGCGGCCGGCCCCATGACTCCGGCGGAGTTAGCCGAGGAGACCGCAACGGACGAGCGTTATCTGCGTGAATGGCTCGCCTCGCAGGCGGCGGGCGGCTACATCACCTACGATGAGACGACGAAACGATTCAGCCTGACCAACGAGCAAGCTTTCGCGTTGGCCCATGAAGACAGCCCAGCTTATCTGCCGGGCGCTTTTGAACTCGCGGTGGGTTCTTTAGCTGCCGTGCCGCGCATCGCGGAATCATTCCGCACGGGCGCCGGAATGGGCTGGCACGAACACGATCCCGGCGTTTTTCACGGCTGCGAAAAGTTCTTCCGTCCAGGCTACGCTGCGAACCTTGTCAGCTCGTGGATACCTTCGCTAAACCAGGTTCAACAAAAGCTGGAAACGGGTGCCCGGGTGGCCGACATCGGCTGCGGAAAAGGCGCATCGACGGTGCTGATGGCAAGAGCTTTCCCCAACTCGCGATTTTTCGGATTTGACTACCACGACCAATCCATCGAGGCGGCGCGAGAATCTGCCGGACGCCAAGGAGTTGCCGACCGGGTCGACTTTGAGGTCTCGAGTGCCAAAGACTTCCCGGGTAGAGACTACGACTTGGTAGCGGCCTTCGATTGCCTTCACGACATGGGCGATCCCGTGGGCGTTGCCGCTCACGTTCGCCGAGCGCTTGCAACAGACGGCACCTGGATGATCGTCGAGCCCTTCGCAAACGATCAGTTGGAAGACAACCTCAATCCCGTGGGGCGCGTCTACTACTCGTTCTCAACTTTGTTGTGTACGCCGTGCTCGAGATCGCAGGAAATCGCACTCTGTCTAGGTGCGCAGGCCGGCGAAAGCCGCATCCGAGAAGTCGTGACTTCGGCGGGCTTTACTCGCTTTCGCCGAGCCACGGAAACACCGTTTAACATCGTATATGAAGCACGGCCGTAAAAATCTTATCGAGGGTTAACGCATGTCGGCAGTTGACGAAGCGACTTTTCCGGGCGAACGCACGAACTCCGCCGCGGTATCCGCACGTGTCGGTCTCTCCGAGGAGATGCTCGCCCGTTTCGATGCCCGCGCCGCCGGCTATGACCGGGAAAATCGCTTCTTCGATCGGGATTTCGAAGAGCTCCGCGCTGCGAAATATCTCACTATGCCGGTTCCGGAGCAATTTGGCGGCGCTGGCTTGAGCCTCGCCGAAGTGTGTCGCGAGCAGCGCCGGCTCGCATACTATGCACCGGCGACTGCCTTGGCGGTGAATATGCATCTCTACTGGGTCGGAGTTGCCGCCGACCTGTGGCATCGGGGAGATGCGTCGCTCGAATGGATGCTTC
This sequence comes from Candidatus Velthaea sp., assembly GCA_050012475.1. GTDB lineage: Bacteria > Vulcanimicrobiota > Vulcanimicrobiia > Vulcanimicrobiales > Vulcanimicrobiaceae > Velthaea. The sequence continues at coordinate 31,415 of JBEKHC010000002.1, read as the reverse complement.
GGGATGCCGCGGCCGGCGAAATTTTCGCGGCCGGTCACGCCGAGAGCGGCAACGACATCCCCGTCCTGCTTTCGACAGCGAAAGCGGAACGGGTCGAAGGCGGCTACCGATTCTCAGGCCGCAAACAGTTTGCCAGCCTAACGCCGGTGTGGACGCGTTTCGGCGTACACGCAATGGACACAAGTAGCCCGGACCAGCCAAAGATCGTCCACGCGTTTATTCCGCGCGACGGCGGCGGCTACATCATCGAAGAAACCTGGGATGTTCTCGGTATGCGAGCTACGCGCAGCGACGACGCGGTCTTGGAGAACGCGTTTATTCCCGACCGGTTCGTCGCTCGCGTTGTGCCGGCTGGTGGTGCAGGAATCGATGCGTTTGTGCTCTCCGTCTTTGCCTGGGCGCTGATGGGCTTCGCCAATGTCTATTACGGATTAGCCGAACGCGCTTTGAATAAGAGTGTTAGCGCCGCTAAGAGCAAGAACTCTCTGGCCCTCTCGCGGTCGATGGCTTACCATCCCGAGGTGCAGCATGCCATCGCACAAATGAAGATCGAATTGGAATCGATCGGGCCGCATGTCGAACGGATTGCCCAGGACTGGTCGAACGGCGTCAATCACGGCGCCGAATGGCCGCTGAAGATCTTCGCGGCCAAATATCGGGCCGTCGAGGCGGCGTGGCGCGTTGTGGATCTTGGACTCGATGTTGCCGGCGGCCATGGCATCTTTCGCTCGGCCGGATACGAGCGTCTGCTGCGCGATGCTCGCCTGGGCAGAATTCATCCCGCCAATGCTTTCCTAACGCACGAAGTGGTGGGTAAGACCGTGCTCGGTATCAGTCTGGATGAGCAGCCACGCTGGGGCTAACAACCGATGTGGGGGCAGTCGGCGATCCCTCCGCTCACTACTCAAGTTCGCCCAAACGCGACGGAATGCGCGAAGCGCATTCCTCCAAGTCTTGCACACGAATGGAACGGGGGCGGCGCATACAATGCTCGCCCTCGGCGAGGAGATCAGCCGGGCGCCGTCGTTTCCTTGTCGTGTCCACCGGATGACTTACCGTGTCGAGCCGGTTTCGCTCTCGGCGCATAGGCGGATCGCCTAGGCCTCGATCTTCACCCGGTCGCTCGTGACGAGTCCGTGAAGTGAGGCCAGATTCGCTGCTTCGATCGCTTCCATGCGTGCCGCGTTCGCGGCGATATGGCCGTGCGCGCGTTCGTCGGCCAGCACGTCCTTGAGATAACCGCCGGTAAACGATGCGTCGTTGGCGGCCAATTGTTCGGGCGTGCCGATGCCGACGAGCGTCCCGCCGCGCTCGCCGCCTTCGGGACCGAGATCGATCACGTAGTCGGCGGTCTTGATCACGTCGAGGTTGTGCTCGATCACCAGCACCGTGTTGCCGACGCTCACCAAGCGCGACAACACGTCGAGCAGTTTGTGGATGTCGGCGAAGTGCAGCCCGGTCGTCGGCTCGTCCAGCACGTAGAACGTCCGCCCGGTGGCGCGCCGCGAGAGTTCGGTCGCGAGCTTGATGCGCTGGGCCTCGCCGCCCGACAGCTGTGTTGCGGGCTGGCCCATCTTGATATAGCCCAGGCCGACTTCGGCGATGGTCTTGAGTTTATTGTGAATGCGCGGGATCGTGCTGAGCAGTTCGGCCGCTTCGTCGACGCGCATTTCGAGGATATCGGCGATCGATTTGCCCTTGAACTTGACTTCGAGCGTTTGCGCGTTGTAGCGGCGGCCTTTGCAGACTTCGCACGGCACGTAGACGTCGGGCAGAAAGTGCATCTCGATCTTGATGACGCCGTCGCCCTGGCATGACTCGCAGCGGCCGCCTTTGACGTTGAACGAGAAGCGGCCCGGCGTGTAGCCGCGCATCTTCGCTTCGGGCGTGAGCGAATACAGTTCGCGAATGAGATCGAACGTGCCGGTATACGTCGCCGGATTCGAGCGCGGCGTGCGTCCGATCGGCGATTGGTCGATCACCACCATCTTGTCGAGTACCTCGGCACCCTCCAGCGTGCCGTACGTCCCGCCCGCGGGCTGACCGTGCAGATACTGATTGAGCGCTTTGACGAGCACCTCGTTGACCAGCGACGATTTGCCCGAACCGCTGACACCGGTCACGCAGGTCAACACGCCGATCGGAAAATCGACGTCGATCCCGCGCAAGTTGTTGGCCGATGCCTTTTTGATCTTCAGCCACGCCCGCGGCGTGCGGCGCATCTTGGGGATCGCGATGAACTGGCGGCCCGACAGGTACGCGGCCGTGAGCGACTGCGGGTTGGCGAGAATCTCGTCCAGCGAACCGACCGAAAGCACGTGTCCGCCCTCGGCGCCCGCACCCGGCCCGATGTCGACGATGACGTCGGCGGAGCGCATCGTATCTTCGTCGTGTTCGATGACGATGAGCGTGTTGCCGATGTCGCGCAGCGTCTTGAGCGTCCCCAAGAGCCGGTCGTTGTCGCGCTGATGCAGCCCGATCGACGGCTCGTCCAAGATATACAGCACGCCGACGAGCGCGCTGCCAATCTGGGTGGCCAGCCGGATGCGCTGCGATTCGCCGCCCGACAGCGTCGTCGCACTGCGCGACAAGTTGAGATACCCCAATCCGACGTTGGAAAGAAAACCCAGCCGCGCACCGATCTCCTTGAGGATTTGCGCCGAGATGAGCTTCTCGCGATCGTTCGTCGCCAGGCTGCGGAAGAACGACTCGGCGGTCTCGACCGACATCGTCGTGAGCTCGTGAATGTTGCGCTCGGCGACGGTGACCGCCAGCGCTTCGGGTTTGAGCCGGGCGCCTTTGCAGACCGTGCAGGTCGACGCCGACATGTACTTCTCGATGTCTTCCTTCACGTAGTCGCTGGACGTTTCCGTGAAGCGGCGCTGCAGATTATTGACCACGCCTTCGAACGCCGCGTCGTACTCCCAGGCGTGGCCGCTCTTGGACTCGTACGTAAAGCGCTGCTTCTTCTCGGTGCCGTAGAGAATGATCTCGACCAAATCGGGCGGCATCTTCTCGATTGGCGTCGTCATCTTCACCCGGCGCGAGCGCAGCAGTCGTTCGACCTGCTGCAGATAGTACGGGTTCATCGAGGGAAAGCGGCCCGCACCCAGCGACTTGCTCCAGGGCACGATCGCACCTTGTTCGATCGACTTGGTGCGATCGGGGATTACTTTCCAGGGATCGATTTCGATTTTGACGCCCAAACCGCTACAGGCCGGGCACGCGCCGAACGGTGAGTTGAACGAGAACAGCCGCGGCTCGAGTTCTTGAAACGACAATCCGCAGTAGGCGCAGGCGAACGCTTCACTCATCGTGAGCTCTTGCCACTGCGCGGTGCCCGGCTTGGTGTCCGTTTCCGGCACGGCGACGGCGCCGTTGCGCGCGGCGTTCGCGTTCACCGCTTCGTAGAGCACGGTGACGATGCCGGTCGACAAGCGCAGGGTCGTTTCGACCGAGTCGGTCAGGCGCTTGCGGATATCGGGCTTGATGACCAGCCGGTCGACCACGACCTCGATCGTGTGCTTGCGCTTTTTGTCGAGTTCGATCTTGTCGCGCAGTTCCTTGATCTCGCCGTCGATCCGCACGCGCGCGAAGCCCTCTTTGCCGATTTCCTCGAACAGCTTGGAATACTCGCCCTTGCGGCCGCGGATCATCGGCGCGAGCAGCTGAATTTTGGTTCCTGCCGGTAAGGCCAGAATCTGATCGACGATTTGCTCGCTGCTCTGGGCCCCGATCTCGCGCCCGCACTTGTAGCAGTGCGGCTTGCCGATACGCGCGAAGAGCAGCCGCAGATAGTCGTAGATTTCGGTCACCGTACCGACCGTCGAACGCGGATTGCGCGAGGTCGACTTCTGATCGATCGAAATCGCCGGCGACAAACCCTCGATGTAGTCGACGTCGGGCTTTTCCATCTGACCCAAGAACTGCCGCGCGTACGACGACAGCGACTCGACGTAGCGGCGCTGGCCTTCGGCGTAGATCGTGTCGAACGCCAACGACGATTTGCCCGAGCCCGAAAGGCCCGTCACGACGATGAGCCGATTGCGCGGCAGGGTCAGGTCGATGTTCTTGAGATTATGCTCCCGCGCGCCCTTGATGACGATCGAGTCGAGAACACGCGAAGGAGGCGACGACATATGCCCTCATTCGACCCTCCGTGACCGAGAACCGTTGCAGCGGCGCTCAGAAGATCGGCGTATGGTTCGCAAAGACGAAAGCGAGCAGGCCGCCGGCGATCGCGACCGCGCCGAAGATGCGCAGCGTAAACACCTTGGCATCGTCAAAAAGCGTCTCGGCCTGCCGGGCGCCCGTCGCCGCTGGTTTGCGCGCATTCGCGTTGTCGACCAGTTCCGCTACGACGAAAAGTGCGAAGCCGAACACGACGACGGCGATGCGGACGAAGACGGCCGCTTCCACGCGTTCCTCCGGTCCTACCGCGGCGGCGGCCCGGCAGCGATGATGTCCGGTGAACGCCGCGCGTTCAAATACTCGCCGACGATCACCAGCGTTGCGTAGGCCGTAACGGCCTGCGACACGATCGCGGTAACGAGCGGACCCAAGAACGGAATGAACGCCAACGGCAGCAGCACTAACCCGAGCACGAGCCCGATGACGAACAGCAGCACGATGATGATGATCGTCGGCAGCGCGCGTTTCATCGCGATCGACGCCGACAGTCGAAAAGCGGGCACCGCACTGTAGTTGTCGAGCACGACCGCCGGCACGACGTAGATCGAGAAGAACAGCACGACGAGCCAGCCCAACCCCAAGGTGAGGACGGCGGCGACGATCCCGACGACCGCGATGAGCAGGACCGCGGCCAGCAGCCGGCCCGCATCCTCGCGGAACGACGCCCGGCCGTCGGCCAGCGAGGTGATCCCGGTTTGCCAAGCGGCACCAGCCATGCCGGTGGTGTACGTCTCGGTGACCAGAAACGCAAGCACGCCGACGATCGCCGAGATCGTCGCCGACGCCACGACTCGTCCGGCGCCCGCGACCGCCGCCACCGTATCGCCCGAAGCATCGACAACCTGCTGATGCGGCGCGATCAGCGCTTGAATGATGCCGACGACGATCCCGACGACCAGCCCAGGCACGATGATCACCGGGTTTTTGGTGAGCAGCGACCAAGCGCGGGCAAAAATATTCTCGACCGAATCGCTTTGCACGGCCTCTCCTTCTCAGCTAGGCGCTGCCCTTCTGTGCCCGGCCGGGCGCGCCCTCGATTCGTCCGAGGGGCAGCACCGCGAGCACGTCGGCGATCGTAGCGACGATCGCATCGGGCGGCGGCGCACCGTCGGGGAGCGGAATGGCGTGAACGTCGATGAGAACGGTGAACAAGCCGCTGCGCTTGGCCCCCGCAATGTCGCGGTCGTACCGGTCGCCGACCATCGCGGTGCGTTCGGGAACGCTGCCCAGAACCTCGCAGGCGTGCTGGAAGATGGCCGGATCCGGCTTGACCATGCCCATTTCGTCGGCGATGAAGAGCGCGTCGAAGAGCGGCGTGAGTCCGAGCCGCGCGATCTTGTCGTGGTGGGTTTCGGCAAAACCGTTGGTAACGATGCCGAGCTTGCAGCCGCGCGCGCGCAGCGCCTCGATGCATTCCAACGCGCCGGGCGAGAGCTCCAGCACGTCGGCGCGATAGCGCGTGTACGCCGTCGCGCAGCGTTCGGCCAGCGCGATATCGTCGATGCCCACCGCGCTCAGAGCGTCCGACCACAGCTGAGCGCGCGTGTCCGTGATGCCCGCCGTCAGATGCTCGACCGAAAGCTTCTTCCAGAACGCTTGCGCTTGGGCGATATACGCACCGAGCACGGCCGACGGATCGACGCCGCGCTCCGCGGCGACCTCGGCGGCGACCATCCGGGCCGCCTCTTGAAAGGCCGTCGTATCGTCGTGCAGCGTGTCGTCGAGATCGAACAGCACGGTATCGATGATCCTCACCAACAATCCCTCATTCCAGCCGCGATTCGGCTAGATCGATTTGCCACTCGATGCGCCGATAGGCCTCGTCGGCGATCGTTCCGGCGCGGCGCAGTTCGAGCAAGGTCCGCCGCTCCGCGTCGTAGGCTTCGCGCCGGAAACGGCCCTCGATCTCGTGCTGGCTGGCGTCCAGATCGATGTCGACGCTGCCGTCGGCATGGGCGGTGAGATGCGCGATGCGCTGATCGTAGTCGGCACCCAGCCGGCCGATAACTTCCCACTCCTGAGGAAGCGTGAGCGTCGCTTCGAGTTCACGCATCCGCGCGCGCACGGCTTCGGCCATGCGCACGCGCGCCAGCGCGATGTCGCGCCCCAGCGTGTCGTCGGTGTCGACGACGTTCCAGCGCCGGATCAGCACCGGCATGAGCAATCCCTGTCCGACGAGCGTTACCACGATCACCACGAAGACGATGAACAAGATCAGATCGCGGTAAGGAAACCGCACCGGCAACGCCAGCGCCGCAGCGAGCGAGACGACGCCGCGCATCCCCGCCGTGCCTAAGATGAACAGCACCTGCCACGGCGGCGCGGGTCCCTCGCGCTCGATGATGCGCGGCCAAATCATGCGGCGCAGACGCGCGACGGGAAACACCCAGACGTAGCGGGCGAGCACCACGACCGCTGCGATTCCCAGCGACCACCCCGCAAGCGTCCACGGTGGATAGACCGTCAGCGCGCCGACGAGCGAACGCAGCTGCAAACCGATCAGCACGAACGCGGCACCGTTGAAGGTGAAGAACAGCAAATTCCAAACCGCGCTCGCCGCGATCCGGCTGTCGGCATCGAAAATCTGACTCGACTTACGGCTGAGCATCATGCCGCCGCTGAGCGCCGCCAGCACCCCCGAAGCGTGCAGCACGTCGGCGGATTCGTACAGCGCGAACGGGGTGACCAGGGAAATCGAGACCGAGATCAACTCGTCGGACAAACCGCTGCGCCGGATCCACATGATGACACGCGCGAGGATCGCGCCGCCGCCGATCCCGATCGCCAGTCCGAGCACGACGACATAGACGAACTGGAGCAGCGCCAAACCGAGCGAGAACGTCCCGGTGAGCACCGCCGCCACGGCAAAAGCGTAGATCACCAGCCCCGACGCGTCGTTGACCAGCGATTCTCCGTTGACGATCGCGGCCAGCCGGCGCGGCAGATTGAGTTCTTCGGCGATGGCGTCGGTCGCGACGGCGTCGGTGGGCGACAGGATCGCGCCCAGCACGAAGCCCAGCGCGAGCGGGAAGCCGATGAGCCAGTAGGCCGCATAAGCGACGCACACCGAGGTGAAAAGCACCAACCCGATCGCGAGCCACAAGATCGGATGTTTGTAGCGCAAGAACGTCCGCACGTCGGTCGTCCAGCCGTCGCCGAAGATCAGCGGCGGCAAGAACAGGAGAAAGACGAGATCCGGTTCGAGCACGATCGCGGGCGTGCCGGGGATGAAGCCGAGCAAGACGCCGCCGATCACGAACACGACCGGGTACGGCACGCCGATCTTTTTGGCCGCCAGCGCGAGCACGACGATCGCCGTCAGCAGGCTGGTGAGCAGTGCGCCGGCGGTCATCGGTTCGAGGTCATCGGTTAGAAATGAACGCGAAACGAGCGCAACGCGTAGGCGCCCAGCGTGAACAGGACATGCTCGTCTTCGATGCTGACGTCGCCGGCGACGGGCAGCTCGCCGGCGTCGACGGGCTGGGCCGACCGCATCCGGCCGCCGCAGCGCACCGCTACCTGCTGCGGGGCGCCATCGCACTCGCGAACGCGGACAATCACGCCGCGGCCATCATCGGCCGGTTTGGTCGCCACGACGATCACGCCGGGCGTCTCGCAGGTGAACAGCTGCACCCGGGGTTCATCGGTGTACGCGCTCCAAGCCGCTTCCAATGCCGACACGGACGCGCCCGCGGTCGGCGCAAAGGCATACGCGATGCGGCGCTCGCCCCGGTCGGCGCCCGGATCGGGCCAACGCGGCGAACGCAACAGCGACATCCCCAGCCGCACGCCGCCGCCTTTGAGCGCGCGCGCATTCCAGCCATAGGTGTCGGGGGCCAGGATGGCCAGGCCGCGACTGCCGTCGTCGGCATGCGCATAGCGCTGACCGGGCACCTCGAAGCGCGCCCGTTCGGCCGCGCTGCGGGCCTGGGCGGGGCGCAGAATGGAGCCGTGCGGCTGGCCGAATCGCACCGCGCTCGCGGCGACGGCGAGCCGGTTTTCGACCCGCAGCAGAACGCGATCTTCGTGCCAATCGACCGCGAGTTCGACGCGCAGAAACGGTTCGTCCGCGCGCAGTTCGATCCGCATCGCTGCGCTCGAGCGGCGACCGATCTGCAGCCGCACGACCAAACCGCCTTCGTCGATCGTCGCCCCGCGCGGTTTGACCCGAACGCGTTTGTCGACGTAACCGCGATCGATATTCCAGGCGTCCCAGGCGGCCGGCGTATCGACGTACGCCGCCAGTCCGTTGCCCAAGGTCAGCACGCTGGGCCCTTGGGCCGCGCCGAGCTCAACGATCGTCCCGTCGGCGCGCACGCGCGCGCGAACGTACTCGCCGGCGAAATGAAATTCATCGTTCCCGGCCGCCTCCGGCACGGCAAGCTGCGGCTCCGCGCGCGTGAGCTGCGTGCGCGGCAAGACCGCCTGCGTCCCGGCGCGCAAACGTTCGACGATCCGTTCGGCGCGATCGTATTCGGCATGCGCCTCGGCATACACCGCCGCGGTCGACGAGCCGGCCAGCACGTCGTGGAATTGATTGCGCAAGACGATCGTCCACGCCGTGCGCAAGTCGTCGGTCAAGGGCACGATGACCGACTGCGGCGCGCGGATCGCAACGCACCACGCGCAGGCCTCTTCGACGGCAGCGAGCGCGCGTTCGAGCGCAGCGTTGCGCGCTTTGATGTCGTGGTGCGTCGTGTACGTGCCGCGGTGCGTTTCGAGGTACAGTTCGCCGGTGTACGCCGGCAGCGCCGCCGGCTCGAGGGTCGCAAACCAATCGCCGGGTGCGATCCAGGCGCGTGCCGCGACACGCGCGATCGCCGCGTCGGTCGCGCCGCCCCCGCCGTCGCCGAATCCCACCACGACCGGCTCGTTTCGCTGCGCGGCCGTGCGCACGCGCGCCGGACTCGGATCGCCCTCGTACCTCGCCAGGACCGCAGCGGTCAGCGCGCTGCCGTCGTCCGAGTGCCAGACGAACTGCGGAAACGGCCAGCGCGTGCTGTCGTTCCATTCGAGCTTGGCGGTCGCAAACGCCGTCGCGCCGGCGTGCGCAGCGAGCAGCGGGAGCGTGCTGGGAAAACCGAAGGTGTCGGGCAGCCACACAACGGTCGGCAGCACGCCGAGCTTTTCCCGCGTGTACCGCATCCCGTACGCGAATTGGCGCAGGACCGACTCGCCGCTGGGCGCGTGCAAATCGGGTTCGACCCACATCGTCGCGACGCCGGCGTCCCAGCCGCGCCCCACGCGCGCGCGGACGCGAGCGAACAGCTCGGAATCGGCCGCCTCGACCCACGCATACAGCTGCGGTTGGCTTTGGGCGAAGACGTAGGGCCCGGCTTCGATCTCACGCAGTGCGGTGGCAAACGTGCGCAGCGCTTTGCGCTTGGTCTCGGCATGCGTCCAGAGCCAAGCGATGTCGAGATGCGCGTGCCCGAAGGCCGCCGCAGCACCGCCGGTTGCGGGCGCGTCCGGCGTGCGCACGTCGATCTCCAGCGTTCGCTGCGGCGACTGTTCGCTGCGCGCGAGCATCCAGCGCCAGCGCACGCCGTCGCCCGGCGGCAGACCTGCCACGGGCAGCGCGCGCCGTTCGACTTCGAGCGTAACCTCGTGTTCGCCCGGCAGCGCCGCCAGATCGCACGACGCGTGTTTCCCGTCGAACGCGCCGGCCGCCACGCCGTCGATGCGCAACAGTGCACCGGTCCGCGTGCGATAGCGCAATCGCAGCGGCCGGTCGCCGAAGGTCACGTGTGCGCCGAGGGTCACGACATCGGCGGTCGCGGCCTGCTGCGTCAGCCGAATCGCGCCGCGCCCGAGCGCGCTCATTAGAACGTTTTCGTTACTTCGTCGTTCGAGCGGTCGCATGCGTTGTGCGCGGCGTCGCCCGAGGTCAGCACGTACCGGACCGTCACGGTGAGCGGTTGCGATCGTTCGCCGGACGGCCGGTCGACGGCGAACGCGACCTTATAGGCTACGCCCGGACCGAGCGCCGGTACGGTTTGAGGCGCCAGCACCGCGCCGTCGCGCACGAGTTCGACGCGCTGCGTGATGTCGGGGGTTTGGCTCCGCGCGCCCAGGTTGGACAATGTCGCGGTGATGACGTAGTGATCGCCGCCGCGCCGTTTGAAGAGTTGCGAGGTCAGGCTCGTCACGGCTGGATCGGCCGCAGCGCAGGTTGCGGCCGGCAGCGGAGAAGCAACGTCGGCGGCAATCAGCAAAGCAAACATCATCACCCCTTCGGCGAACCGCAACCGCACGCTTTTCGCTGGGAACGCCGCGCTATGCGGGGCCCCGCTTGCTCGACCACGCGAGCTCGTCGATCCGTTCCTCCGGCAGCAATGCGCGCACGCCCGGCGCGGCTCCGGCGAATCCGAGATATCCGCTCAGCAACCACAGAAACACGCCGATGTTTGCCAACGAACAGATATGCACGAGCCATGGTGCGAATTCGTAGCGGTTGACCATCGTTGCTCGCGCGTCGTCGAGGTACATGAACGTCAACCCGTACTCGAGGTTGAACAAGAACGTCAACGAGATGATGAGGGCCGCCCAGCGATACGGCCGTTTCACCAGCACCTCGGCCAGAAACACCACCGCGTAGTAAAGATACCGCTCGTGCATCTCGGTCAGGAGCAAGAAGAACGCCGACAACAGCAGCACCGACGCCTCGAACAACCCCGCCGTGCCGCGCGACGCCAGGTAACGCCAGCAGATGAGCGCGGCGGCCGCGCAAAACAGCAGGTCGCCCACGACGTGGAGCGACAAAAAGAGAACGTGGGTCCGGTCGGAAACGAAAAACGGTCCGAACATCGCCCAGAGGTTGAACGCATTGAGCGAGTTGACCGGAAAATAACTCGAGCCCGCGACAAGCTGTGCAATCAGATCGCGCAGCGACCCCAGCGGCGCCGGGTGCGGAAAGAAAAGCATCGCCAGCGTCTGCGTCAGCACGAGGGCCGCGACCACTCCTGCGGCGGTCTGCCCTAGCGCACGCCGCCGCTGGGGACCCCGCAGTGCGAGCGGATAGACGAGCAGCAAGGGCACGAGCACGAAGACCGGCGGTTTCACCAGCACGGCACACGCGATGCTCAGCCAAGCTCCGATCAGCTTGCCCCGGCTCAAGGCGGCAATCGCCAACAGCGCCAGCACCGCCGGAATCGAGTCGTTCTGGCCCCAAAAAGCCGAATCGTAAATGAGCGCCGGATTGAATGCCATGAACGCCGCGGCACCTAGGGCGAACGCATGGTTCGCGCAGCGTCGGACGATCGCATACGCCAGCACCGCTCCGATCATATCGAACAGGATCGGCGGCACCTTGAGCGCGAGGTCGACCGTCGCATCGCTCGGCGGTCCGGTCACGAACGCACGCAAGACCAGCGCCGACCATTCGATCGAAACGACGTACAACGGCGGATAGTTGAGGTTCGGCACATGGCCATAGACCTCGCCCGGCGGAAGCGCCGCGATCGCGCGGAACCAGCGAGCGAAAAGAACCATGTCGTCGTGGTAGCCGGGCGAGTGCAAAAACGCGATGCGGATCAGGAGACCCGCGACGACCACGGCGCAAATTTCCGCGACATGCACGCGGGTAACGGACTTTTTCGGCGCCGCATCCCATCCGCTGCGCGCTCCGCGCACAGGCGCTTTCGCTGGTGCGCCGATGGCGCCCGCCGGTCGCTCCGCTTCACCAAGGAAGCGCATTACGATCGAGACTGCTTTCAATCGAACAAACCCGAGAGCGCCCAACGGTAGTACGTTGAACGTTTTCCGCGCTTGCAGCGATCGAAACCGTCGTTTCTAGCGGTCTTTGAACGCCTCGGCTGGAGCGCTCACGGGTCACGCAACGTCTGAGCAGCGAGCGCTGCGCTGCAAACCGCGTCGATGACCGTCTGCGGCTGCTCGCGCTGAACGAAATGGCCGCAATCGTCGAGAATCTGCAGCGTATAAGCGGCGCGGAAGAACCGCTCCTTGCCGGCAGCGCTCTGGGGCAAGGTGGCGCCGTCGTCGCGGCCCATGAGCACCGTTGCCGGAACCGCGATCGGCGGAACGCGCTCGATTGCCGCACCGTCGGCCGCATAGGCCGGGTCGCCGGGTACGAAACCCCACCGCGCGCGATACGAGTGGAGCACGACGTCGACGAAGTCCGGATTGTCGAACGAAGCGGCGGTCTGCGCAAATTCGGCCGGAGTGAACGCCCAGCCGGGCGACCATGTGCGCCAGAGATCGCGACAGAAGCCCAGGCGCTCATCACGCAGGGCGCGTTCGCCCCGCGAGGTGGCGAAGTACCATTGGTACCAGTAGGCGCGCAGCTGATGCACGTCCATCGCTTGTGCCGGAACGTTCGTCCCGTAGGCCACGGCCAACGCCGTCAGCGTCAACAGACGGTCGGGCGCCAGTACCGCCAGCGCGTAGCCGGCCCGCGCGCCCCAATCGTGTCCGACGAAATGGAAGCGCGGCAGTCCTAGCGCGTCGGCAAGATCGAGCGCGTCGCGAGCGAGCGCGGCGATTTCGCCGCTGCGTGCGGCGCCGGGCTGCAGCCGGGTCGGCCCGAAGCCGCGGACGAACGGAGCGATCGTCCGAAACCCGGCGGCGGCCAGCGCCGGGGTAACGGCGTCCCAGGTTCGCGCGTCGTCCGGGAAACCGTGTACGAAGAGGATCGGCGTCCCGTCCACCGGGCCGCGTTCGAGGTACGCGCAATCGAGCGCGGTCGTGCGAACGCTATTCACCATCAAAGTAGTCCAGCTGCGGCTCTGTCCGCACCAGCGTGTCCGTCGCCTCGACGACGAATTTCTTCGAATCCGGATAGAAGCACACGTCGCCACGGTCGATGTTCGCGATCATCACGATCGAGCAAGCCGTGTCCGTATCGTTCGACAGCCGGTGCGCACCGTGCGGCGCGGTCGCAAAAACGACGCAGTCACCGGGTTTGAGCCGGCGAGTCGCCGCCGGCGTGCGCAGCGTGGGTGTGCCCTCCCACACGATGAACAGTTCTTCCTCGCGCGTGTGCCAATGGAACGGACAATACGCCTGGCCCGGCCCGAGCTTCCCGAGCGCAATGCCCAAGCGCTGGGCGCCGAGCAGCAAGCCGATCTCCGCCATCTGACCGGTGAACGGCTCGGGGTCGCCGGTGAAGCTTCTCAAGCGCAGGTCGGCGAGGTTGATCGTGTCGACCGGCGCCTCAGCCGCACGCGCGACGATCATCGCCGACAGTGCCGCGTGCGCCGCGCCGAAGATCGGGGCGCCGTCGCCCACGAGCAGATGCTCGAGTTCGAGTGCGCGGACGCGCCGCGCCGAGAGCACGGCGTTCACCGGATCGGCCAGCTTTTCGTCGGGCATCAGCCGCAGCGCCCCTGCCGGCGCTCCCCAGAACGCATCACCGCTGATCGCGGCGCGCCGCGCGGGCGAATAGAGCACCATCTCGCCCGGCGTCTTGTAGCCGTCGAGCACGAGCACGTGCCAACCGAAAACCTCGTCGCCGTCGACGACCGTCCGATCGGCAGCGACGCGAAGCTGCGCGGCATCCGCGGCCGGCGCGATAACCTCGGCCTGGAGTTCGTTCGCGAACCGGGCCGCAGCCCGCTCGTGATCGCGATTGGTAACGACGACGGCGCGAACCCCCGCCGCGCGGCAGCGCGCAAAGACCGCCTCGGCATCATCGGGCTCCAGCGGATCGACGACGAAGCTGCCGGCATCGCCGCTGACGAGCCAGGAGTTGAAATTCAATCCGCGATCGGGCTGCCAGCGCGACCACATCGCGACTCCGGCGACGGTTGTGTCTTGCATCGCCGCACAATACGCGCGCCGAAGGCGGTGTCCCCGGTAGGCAATCGGCTAGTGGGTAATCGTCCCCGACTCCGCCGCCGGACCGCGGCCCAGCCAGCGTTCGATCACGCCCGCGAGGGTGGCCATCGTGACCGGCTTGGTGAGATAGTCGTCCATCCCCGCCGCTAGACAGTCGTCGCGATCACCGGAACGCGCGTTTGCGGTCATCGCGATGATCGGCACGTGGGACGGCACGCCCCGTTCGCCCGCCCGAATCAACGCGGTCGCCTCGAAGCCGTCCATCACCGGCATCTGACAATCCATCAAGATGAGATCGCAGCGCTGCGTTTGGAGCGTGGTCACTGCGGCGTGACCGTCGGCGACTGCAACCGCCTCGAAGCCCAACTTGGCGAGTTGCCGCAGCGCGAGTTGCCGGCTGACCACGTTATCTTCAGCGAGCAAAATGCGCTCCGAGCGCGGCGGCACGCCGGCGTTGAGCGCCGGCTGCGCGACTGGTGCAAGTCCGCCATCGACGGCTCGCGCGTCGACGGCTTTCGCCACGCTCGCGTGCAGCGCGAGCTGACGGATCGGTTTGATCAAACAGTCGAGGAAGCCGGCCTGCCGGGCGCGTTCGGTGCGTTCGGCGTCGTCGTGGGCGGTGACCAAGATCAATGCCGTCGCTGCGATTCGTTCATCGCACGCGATCTCGCGGCCAAATGCCAAGCCGTCGACGTCGGGCAGGGTGCAGTCGACGATCGCAACGGCATACGGGTCGCTCTTGGCCGCGGCGCGCAGCAGCATGTTCTTGGCGCGGAGCGGCTCCTCGACCGTATCGGCGCTCATGCCCCACGAGCGGCAATAGCGCGCGAAGACATCGCTCGCCGCGGGATCGTCGTCGACGATGAGCGCCCGCGCTCCCCGCAATTTCTCGTTCAAGCCGAACAGCGGGCTCGCGGCGCTGCCGGCCGGTAACGCGATCGTGAACGAAAACGTCGTGCCGCTGCCGAGTTTGCTGGTAAAATCGAGCCGGCCGCCCATCATTTCGACGAACGAGCGTGAGATCGCCAAGCCCAAGCCGGTTCCGCCGAAGCGTCGCGTGGTCGTGCCGTCGGCTTGCGCGAACGGCTCGAAAAGTTCATCGCCGATCGATTCATCGATGCCGATCCCGGTGTCGCGCACGCAGAACCGGACGGCGCTCTGCAGCGGCGTGCCGTCCGCGGCAACGACGTCGACGACGACGCTGCCCGTCTCGGTGAATTTGAGCGCGTTGCCGACGAGATTGAGCAGAACTTGGCGGACGCGCGCGTGATCGCCGTTGACGACCTGCGGCACGGCCGGATCGATGAACGACATCAAAGCGACGCCTTTGCCCGCAGCCTGCGCCGATAAGAGCGTGGTGACCGACTCGACGGTTTCGACCAGATTGAAGTCGGTGCGGTCGAGTTCCATCCGGCCGGCTTCGATCTTCGAGAAATCGAGGACTTCGTTGACGATGGTCAGCAACGCGACGCCGGACCAATGCACCGCGTCGGCATAGTTGCGCTGTTCACCGCTTAGGGCCGTCTGCAAGAGCAGTTCGCTCATCCCGATCACGCCGTTCATCGGCGTGCGAATTTCGTGGCTGAGCGTGGCGACGAATTTCGATTTTTGGCGCGATGCTTCGTTCGCCCGTTCGAGCGCGGCCCGCAGCTCCGCGTGCCGCTTCTCCAGTGACAGCGTCATCGCGTAGAACGTTTCGTCGAGCTCGGCGATCTCGTCGCTGCCGGAAATCCGCCCTTCGAGCGGACGGCCGCGCGCAATGCTGCGGGCGCGTTCGCCCAGTCGGTCCAGCCGGTCGCAGATAAATCCGATCAGCCCGAACCCGGCGACGAGCGTGACGACCGTGCCCAGGACCGAACCGGCCGCGAGGATGACCGCTACGCTGCCGTTGGAGATCGGGTTCGCTGCGCGCGCAGCGGCCAAGTTCGTCCGTTCGGTTGCGTCGAGCGTCGCGATCGCGCTTTCGATCGCGGTCATTTCGCGCCGCTCGTCGTTGCGTGCGCCCGCGGGCGGCGCCGCGAGTACGGCCAACAGCCGGTCGACGTGCGCGCGCAACGCTTCGACGTCCGCACGAGCCGGCGCCGAGTTCGCGACGAGCTGCCGAAGTTGGGCGAGCTTCGTCCGTGTTTGCGCTGCCGCGCGTGCCGAGTCTGCGCGCGTTAACGCGTCATCGCCGAGCGCATCGCGCACGCTTGACTCGGCCAGCAATGCCGCAGAGCGCAACTCGGCTGCCGCCAGCAGCGACGCGTTCGCCGTGCGAGCGATCTCGGTGAATGCTCGGGCATCGTCCAACGCGACGATTCCGGCGATCGCCAGCGAACCGAGCAAGACGAGCGGCAGCGCGACGAGCAGCAGCACGCGCTCGCGAATGCGAAGTTTCACCGCCTGCACCGCCGATGCAATCCGGCCACCTTTACCTTCACACGACAATCATCGGGCCATCAAGCCAAATACCATTACCGCGTTTACCGAAAATTTACACGTCCGCGCCTTCGAGCCGATCGTTCGCATAACCACCTCGGATATCGCTCCCGCGACGGCTGTCGAAAAAGTGAAACAAAGCCGGAGGTCCCGGCTTCTTCACCGTTAACGCAGGTGCCGCTCCGGCAGATTCGCGGCCTGCGTAAAGCCCAACGCCGCCGCGGCTTGCGGCGCAGCCGCAAATGCCAAGGATTGCGCGTAGCGCAAACGCCACCGCGGATTGCCGCGCAGCCGCAAACGCCGCCGCGGCTTGGCCCGAAGGGCCAAACGCCACGGATTAAGCGAACTCGAAGAGTTCGCTTAATCCTGTTATGTGCCGATGAGTTCGCGCAGCGCGTGCTGAAATATTTTCGGCGCTTTTCCGCCGAAGAGGACGCCCTCGTTGCCGCCGATTTGTTTGCGCAACTCGACGAGTTCGTCGCGCAGCGCCGCCGCTTTCTCGAACTCCAAGTTCGCCGCGGCTTCGCGCATCTTGCGCTCGATCTCCGCTGCCATGGCTAACGCGACTTCGCGCGGCAGCTTCTCGGCGCGAATGGCTTCCGCGCCGTTAGCCGGCGCGCCGACGAGCGCTAAAATGTCGCGGACTTCCTTGCGCACCGAACGCGCCTCGATTCCGTGTTCGATGTTAAATGCCAGCTGCCGCTCGCGACGGCGCTTGGTTTCGCCCAGCGCCCGGGCCATCGATTCGGTGACGACGTCGGCGTACATGATCACGCGGCCCTCGACGTTGCGCGCGGCTCGCCCAATCGTTTGGATCAGCGACGTCCCGGAGCGCAGATAGCCCTCCTTGTCGGCATCGAGGATGCCGACGAGCGAAACCTCGGGCAGATCCAAGCCTTCGCGCAGGAGATTGATGCCCACGAGCACGTCGAACTCGCCTTTGCGCAAATCGCGCAAGATCGCGATCCGCTCGAGAGTCTCCACCTCGCTGTGCAGGTAGCGCACCTTGATGCCGTTCTCGAGCAGATAGTCGGTCAGGTCTTCGGCCATTTTCTTGGTCAGCGTCGTGACGAGCACGCGTTCGTCGGCGCCGGCGCGCTTCCGAATCTCATCCATGAGATCGTCGACTTGGTGGCGCGTCGGACGAACCTCGACCTCCGGATCAACGAGGCCGGTCGGCCGGATGATCATCTCGACGATCTGACTCGATTTCGACATCTCATACGTCGAGGGCGTCGCCGAGACATAGACGATCTGCTTGATGTGGCGTTCGAACTCATCGAACGTGAGCGGCCGGTTGTCCAGCGCCGACGGCAGCCGGAAGCCGTGTTCGACCAGCGATTCCTTGCGCGCGCGGTCCCCGCCGTACATGCCGTGGACTTGCGGCACCGTCACGTGCGATTCGTCGACGAACATCAGCCAATCGTCTTGCGGGAAGAAGTCGAGCAAACACCACGGCGTCGAGCCGGGCTCGCGCCCGGCGAGGTGGCGAGAATAGTTCTCGACGCCGTTGCAGTAGCCAACCTCGCGCAGCATGTCCAAGTCGTAGTTCGTGCGTTGTTCCAGCCGCTGTGCTTCGAGCAGCTTCCCGTTGTCTTTGAAGAACTTGAGCCGGTCGACGAGTTCCTCTTCGATTCCAGTGATCGCGCGGCGCAGCTTTTCCTCGGGCGTGATGTAGTGCTTGGCCGGAAAAATCTTGAGTTCGTCTTTGGATTCGACGTATTCGCCGGTCAGTATGTTGACGACGTTGATCGCTTCGATCTCGTCGCCGAAGAACTCGATGCGATGGACGAGCTCTTCATCGACACCCACGAATTCGAGCGTATCGCCCCGCACGCGAAACGTGCCGCGCACCAAATTGAGGTCGTTGCGCCGATATTGCATGCCCACGAGCTGGCGCAGAAATTCGTCGCGGTCGACGCTGTCGCCGACTTTGATGTCCGCCGCCAGCTCCATGTAGTCCGCGGGCGAACCCAACCCGAAAATGCACGAGACCGACGCCACGATGAGCGTGTCGCGGCGGGTCAGCAGCGACTGCGTCGCGGAATGCCGCAAACGCTCGACCTCATCGTTGATCGAACTGTCCTTGGCGATGTAGGTGTCGGTGTGTGCGATGTACGCTTCGGGCTGGTAGTAGTCGAAGTAGGAGACGAAATACTCGACGGCGTTGTTGGGAAAAAAATCGCGGAATTCCGCGCACAGCTGCGCGGCGAGCGTCTTGTTGTGGCACAGCACCAGCGTCGGTTTCTGGACCAGTTCGACGACGCGCGCCATCGCCATGGTTTTGCCGCTGCCGGTGACGCCGAGCAGCGTCTGGGCGCGATCGCCGCGCTCGATGCCTGCCGCCAACGACACGGTGGCTCGCGGCTGATCGCCGGCCAGCCCGTAAGGTGAAACTAACTCGAATCTGCTAATCGATCGGCTCCCGACGTCGAATTGCTCCGCTCGCGGCGGACGCAGGCCGCGGCGGCTTTGCCGCTCGCCCGATGCCCTTGTAGTGGTAAGACCGGGGGAAAGCTCCCGGCGTTGCGCCTCGGGGACAGGCTATTCTAAGAGAAATCTCGCATACTGTTGCGCTCCCCGTTGCCGCGCCCAGGCGTGCCATCGGAAGCGGGAGGAGTTCGATTTCCGTGATCCAGCCGCCACTCATATTCAGTGGAACGTCGAATCGCGAACTAGCGGAAAAGATCGCGAAACGGATGCAGACACGCGTCGGCAACGCGCTCGTGGACCGGTTCAAGAATAATGAGTGCCGCATCGAGATCCGCGAGAACGTCCGCGGCGCGGAAGTTTTCGTCCTCCAGTCGATTTGCAATTCCCCCGCCGGTTCCGTCAACGATTCGTTGATGGAGCTGCTGCTGATGATCGATGCGCTGCGGCGCGCCTCGGCCAATCGCATCACCGCCGTCGTCCCCTACTACGGCTACGCCAAACAAGACAAGAAGACCAAAGGCCGCGAACCGATCTCGGCCAAGCTCGTAGCGAACATGCTCGAGACCGCGGGCGCCGAGCGGCTGGTCACGCTCGACCTCCACGCCGCGCAGATCCAAGGCTTCTTCAACATCCCCGTCGACAATCTGACGGCTGCTCCGACGCTGTGCAACTATCTAAAAAATCAGGGCCTGCAAGGCAACAACGTCGTTGTGGTCTCGCCCGACGCGGGCGGCGTCCCCCGCGCCGAGACCTTTGCCAAGCGGCTCAAATCGTCGCTCGCCGTCATCATCAAGCGTCGTCCGCAGCCGGATGTCTCGGAAGTGACCGGCATCGTCGGCGACGTTCAAGGCAAAGTCGCCGTCGTGGTCGACGACATGATTTCGACCGGCGGCACCCTCGTCAAAGCCGCGGAAGCGCTCATCAACGAGGGTGCGACCGACGTCTACACCCTGGCGACGCACGGCATCTTCGCCGGAGACGCGATCAAACAGTTCGCGAACTCGCCGATTCGACAGGTGATCGTGACCGATACCATCCCGCGCAACGTCTCGCTCGACGGCGACGGCGGCAAGATCGAACAGCAGTCGATCGCGCAGATTTTGGCCGACGCGATCAAGCGAATCACCTCGAACCGCTCCGTTTCGGAGCTGTTCGGACCCGAGGAGCTCGAAAATTCCGAGCGGGCATCCGACGCGGCACGCGCGGTCGCCGCCGCCGCCGAAACCGTTCTCACGCCCGCAACCGTTTAAGGAACCCGACATGGCCAAAGCGCAGACTTCCACCGACTCGCTGACGATTGCCGTCCGCACCCACCCCGGCACGACCTCGGCTCGCGCCGTGCGGCGCGCGGGGCAAATTCCGGCCGTGCTCTACGGACACGGCGAACCCACCGCGATCTCGATCGGTGCCAAGGCGCTCGAAGAGCTGCTGACCCACGGCGGAAAGAGCCGCATCCTCGACGCCGTGATCGACGGCAAGCACGACTCGGTGCTGCTGCGCGAGGTCCAGCGGGATCCCGTATCCCACCGCCCGATCCACGTCGATTTTCAGCGCGTGACGCAGGGTGAGGAAATCAGCGCAACCGTCGCGATCGCCGTGACCGGCAATTCGGCCGCCGTCCGCGACGGCGCGATCCTCGACATCGTGACCCGTTCGATCGACGTCAAGGGCGCCGCCGGCAAGATCCCCGAGAGCATCACGGTCGACACCTCCGAACTCACTATCCACAGCCACATCACGGCGGGCGAATTGCCGCTGCCCGAGGGGTTCACCCTCCTGACTCCGGCCGATCAGGTCATCGTTTCGGTCGAGGCACCGCGAACCGGCGCCGCCGAGGAAACGGCCGTCGCGGCCGAGCCCGCTGCCGAAGCGCCGGCAGCCGAAGCGCCCGCCGCGAGCTAGCCGATCGCCGGCCTTCGCCTCGTCGTCGGCCTGGGCAATCCAGGCCGGCGTTACGCGCGCACGCGCCACAACGCCGGATTCATCGTCGTCGACGAGCTGGCGCGCGGCTTGGGCCTGGAGGGCGACTGGAAATCCAAGGATGGCGCTCGGCAGGCCGTCGACCGCGCGCGCGGGGTGGTCCTCGTCGAGCCGCAGACGTTCATGAACCTCAGCGGCGAGCCGACGCAGCGGATCGCCGCTTGGCACAAAGTGCCGCCGGCCCAGATCCTCGTAGTCGTCGACGACTTGGATTTGCCGTTCGGCAAGCTTCGGATGCGCGAGCGGGGCGGCTCGGGGGGCCACAACGGGCTCAAATCGCTCATCGCGCATTTCGGCGAGGACTTTCCGCGCCTGCGGATCGGGATCGGAAGGGACGCCGGCGGCGAGGCGATCGACCGCGTCCTAAGCGCTTTCAATCCCGAAGAGGAACAACGTTTGGCGGCCCTAACGGTCGCGTGCGTCGATGGAATTCTCCTCTGGCTCGATGCGAAAACTGTGACCGCAATCAATTTCATCAACAGCTTCGCGCTCCCAGGTTAAGAATTGGGGCCTAAAGTCCTATATACAATAGGACATGAAGGCATTGTTGCTGGGTCTTTTGGCCTCCGTCGCGATGACGGGACTGGCGCATGCCGAGACCGCGTACGAACCGCTGATCATCGTGTCTCCCGCCCCTCTCGTCGTGCTCCAAAACGACGAACGCGAGCTCGTGGACGATATCAACCGCGTGCGGCTCGATCAAGGATTACCCGGCGTCATCGTCGACAGATTGCTCTCGCGCGCGGCATTGCTGCACGCCCGCGACATGGCGAGCCGGAGGTTCTTCGGTCATTCCACACCTGACGGCGCTTCGTTACTGGATCGGCTGCAAGCCGTCGGCTTTCACTGGCGCGTGGCCGCCGAGAACATTGCCTTCGACCGGGACGTCGAGCACGCCAATGAGGCGCTGCTCGACAGCGCCGCCCATCGCGCCAACATCCTGGACCCGCGAGTGCGCAAAATCGGTGTTGCGGCGCTCGGCGTCGGCGTCGACGCAACACTGTACGTCGAAGACTTCGCCGTCTAACGCTTCGCGCAAGCCGCGCGGCGTTCGGCGCGAGGTGCCAAGCCGCTCGTGAGTCCGGGCCGCGCGATCATTGCGCTGGGAATCGCGATCGTCGTCGTCGGGGCGATCGTCGAGTTCGCGCCGGCGCTGCGGCTGGGACGATTGCCGGGTGACTTGACGTTCGGTAATCAAAACTTCCGGGTGTTCGTCCCGATCGGAACGTCGCTGCTCTTGAGCATCCTGCTGACAATCATCGTGGCGCTCATGAATCGCAGGTAACGCACCGAAAAGGGTATACACCACCGCAACGATGGAGTACCCAGCAATGACGGGTCTTCACAGAAGCCTAGTTCTCCGCATCGACGAACCGACGCTCGCCGCCGACGGCACGACGCTCTTCTCCGATCTCGCGTTCTTGCGCGAACTGGGCGTGCGTCCGGTGGTGGTCGCGCCGTCGCCCGAAAGCGCCCGCACGGTGGTGCGGCTGATGAATCGGACCGGCGACACGGCCGTCGGTTTATCCGGCGCGGACGCAGGGATGATTCCGGCGGGCGCCGGCCCCGAAGTTGGTGCCGTGCAGACCCGGCTGCTCAATACGCTGCTCGGCGCAGGTTACGTTCCGGTCATCGAACCGCTGGCGCTGGGACTCTTCGGACGCGACGTCGCGGTGGAGCCCGACGCGGTCGCCAGCGCGCTGGCCCAGGCCATCGCTGCGACGCGGGCCATCTTCTTCAACGACGCCGGCGGCGTGATCGACGTTCAGACGCAACTGCTCATCGACGAGCTCACGCCCGCCGAAGCCCTCACGTTAGCCGACGACGAACGGCTGGGCGGCGCTCTGCGCTCGGCGATCCGCGCGGCGGCCCTGGGCGTGCGCGGCGGCGTCGGCGCAGCCCAGATCGTCGACGGTCGCATCGCCCATGCCGCGATCGTCGAGTTTCTCACCGCCCGGCATCTCGGCACGCAAGTCGCGGGCACGGTCTATACCGCATGAACGCCCCGCGCCGAATGCTCGCGGCGGCGCTGCTCGCATCCCTCCTCGCAGCACCGGCCGCGGGGCGCACCGCGGCGCCGGCGACGGGCAGCGCCAGCGGGCCGGCAACGGGTTTCCATTCGACCGGAACGCTCGTGGTGCAAGCCACGGTCTCGGGTTCGCCATTCAACGTCGGCGGCAACATCGCGCTTTACCGGCGCGGCAGCATGTATCGGCTCGACCTGCTCTCGCTGGGCTTTCCCGGAACCGATTCGACCACCAGCGCCGTCGCCGGCGCGCTGCTCGCCCCAGGCGGCGCAACGATCATTTACAACGGTGCCACCGGAGCGCTGACGGCCTACTCGAACGGCAATCGCGACTACTACGAGGACACACCCAAGGCGGCCACGCCCGGCCCGGCGACGGCACCGCTTCCCGCTTCTCCCGGCGCGGCCGACCCGCTCGCCGCACTGGCGGGCATCGTCCGGCAGCTGCACGACGTCCAGCGCGCGTCGATTGAATTGACCGGGCACAGCACCACCAACGGTCACGCGACCGACGACCTCGACGTACTCGTGCGCCGCCAACGGCCGGGCAAAGCGCTCGAGGATTACCACGCGCAGCTGGCGCTCGCCGACGATCTGGATGGATTTCCGGTGCGCATTCTGTTCAGCAGTACACCCGCCACACCGCAGGATTTCGGCGGTTCACTGCGCCTGGATCTCACCGCGATCGCTTTGGAAACGCCCGATGACACCGTCTTCGCGGTGCCCGCCGGGTACGCGCGGGTCGCTTCGCTCGGCCAGGTCCTCCAAGCCGCACATTAGCACCAACGGTGTTGTCAGCCGAGGTCGGGAGGCCTGGGTGTTCCCATTGCCTTCCAACCTTGACCATAGCGTTGAGGATCGCCAGCTGCTGTGCATGCATGCCGTAATGGCGACCCTCGTCCACGCGCCGAACCCGTGGCGTTTGCGCTGCGCGCGAGACCGGACGCCGTTCCTCCCGCGCCAAGCCGCGGTGGCTCTATTGTTCGGAGGACGAGTGCGGACAGGGGTCCTGGGTCCGGCGCATCGCCGCAATCCGCGTCCCGATCGCCAGATCCTGACCGAAGTACCAGTTCGACGACCGCCGGCGACACAGCGGGATCAGATCGTGATCGGCCTGCCGGACCAGAAAGCGGACCGCCGGCGCAGGATCGCGCAACATCCGCCGGGCGTCCTCGTCGGCCCGGAAGTCGATCCCCCGCGCGTAGGCGTTGAAGAGCGGAAACATCAACAGCCCGACAAAGCCCAGGCACGCGGCGACGAGCGCCAAACGCGAAACCGCATCATCGTCACGGCGAAACGTGATCCGATCGCTGATCAAGACCGCGATCGCGACCGCGAAAACGAACATCGTGATCGCGATGAGCGCGACCTTGAGATCGTCGTTGTGCGCGACGTGCGCGTTCTCGCGATCGACGACGTACGCGATCTCCGGCGGGGTGGCCGACGACACCAGAACGTCGCTGAGGATGATCCGCGTGAACGAGCCGAGGCCCGCGGTTGACGCGCTCAAAGCCTGCGACCGCACCGACGCGTCGGCCATTTCGACCGGTGCCGCGGCGGCGATCGTAAGCCGCACCAGCCGCGTCGAGAGCGGCGTGATGACGACCGGCGAGATCGCGACGATTTCGATCGAGACCGCAAACAAAATCGTCAAGAAAGCGAGATACCACAGCCGCGTGCGATCGACGAGTTCGAGAATCAAACCGACGGCAACCGCCGCGCCGGCGGCATCGACGAGCATCCGGCACGCGTAGTCCAGCAGCCAATTCCCGATCACTTCTTCGGTCAACCCCACGTTGAATCCGATTCGATAGGCGACGAATGCGAACGGCAACCCGGCCACCGGCGCGAGCGCACCCAGCGCCGCTCCGAACGCCGCGCGATACGCCCAGCGCGAGCGGATGCGGCGGCGCAGCCAGTCGCGCAGCCGGGCGGCACGGCCCGATTGCCAGAGCCAGGCGAAGGCCCAAATCTGCGCGCCGGCCCAGGCGAAAAATATCCCTTGGCGCAGATCGGTGATCTCATGCGCGGCGCGCTGGCGCGCCGCGTCGACGAGATCTTGCGGCGGCAGCGTCAGCAGTGCCCGGTCCGACAGCGCATCGACGCGGACATCGAACGGCGTGCGCGCCGTTGACGGCGACGCCGCCGCCGCGGCCGCGAACGCCCCCGCGCCGAGCAGCGCGGCGAGGCACACGATGAAACCCCACCGCTGCGCCCGGCTTATCCGGTTCGTGCGATCTCGTCCGGGAACGTGGCCGCGTTTTCCGCACTGAACAGCTTGCGGAACTGCTTCCACCCGCGGAAATTCGCGCACGTTTCGCGCGGGTCGTCGAGCGGGGTGGCAACGTGTTCGGTCGGACTCCAGTGTCCGTTCGCTCCGCCGCTCATCAGCTTGTCGTACAGCTCGAGATCTTTGGCAACGTCGCGCACGTTGTCGTGCGTGAGATAACTGACGCGCGCACAACGCGCGACGCTGAGTTTCCGCAGCGTCGCGGAATCGAGCATGCGTTCATCCGGCAGGACGAGCGGCAGATGCCAGCCGCCTAGCCCGACTTCGCGCGGCGTGCTCGCCCGGTACGCTTCGAGCATCGCTACGGCGAGATGATGGATTTCGGGCTGCGCGTCGGGATGACAGCGCTGGGTGAAAAAATTTGCCCATTCGGTCGCACTGACGATCACGGTGATCCAAGCGAACGGTTCGAGAATCCGATTCACCAGCTGCTTGTGCAGATCGATGTCTGAGCTTGCGAGCCGCTCGGCGCTCTCGAGCGCATTGTCCAAAGCCCGCTGCCATTCGCGGCGCGCGCGTTCGCGCGCAGGCTCGTCGATTTCTTGGCGCGCCGCCATCCCGCTCTGATTTTTGCCCCAGAAGACCGGCAGCGCCGGATCGTTGCGGACCGCCGCGATCACTTTCTTGATCGGGATCGCACGCGAACTCGCCGCGTTGCGCGAGAACGCGCGATGGGTGTTGAACTCGGGCAAAATGAAACGATGGAATCTTACTTCCATCGTCGTCAGCCGCACCCCGGCGGGCGAGATGCTGTCGAGGAGCACGCGTGCAGAGCCCATAAGTTTGACAGCTTCGCTTGCGAACCGCGCCCGCCATCCTCGCGGAAAATGAAAAGAGCCGCGCCGAGCCGTGCCTAACATGCAAGGCGGCGCAATGTTAACCGCAGGCAGCACAAACCAAGGCACGCTCCTGCACGAAGTGCAAGCAACGTGCGACTTCCATCCGAGCCGCCGCGCGACCGCACGCAGCGCAAACGCCACCGTGGCTCAGCCCGCAGCGAACGCCACGCACGCTAGGCCCGCAGCACCGAACGCCACGTGCGGCTCGACGCGCAGTGCCGAACGCAACCGCGGCTTGCGGCGCAGCCGCAAACGCCATGGATTCGCGGCGCGTTCAGCGCCGCGAATCCTGCTGTTATGCGACGGCGTTTACGTTCGTGCCCAGACCGAGCGAACCGAACAGCGCTTCGACGTTGGCAACCTGGGCGTTTGCGACTTGGGTAAGCATCGTGCTCGCCGAGTTGGCCGCAGCCAATGAAGCAATGGCGCCGCCCGAGTCAGCCGAAGCGCCGGTGTCGCCGATGCTCATTCCCATGGCTTTGATATCGGTTCAAACGCTGCTTTTCTTTACTAGCGGCCGCGCCGGATTCCCGACCACTCGCTCGCCGTCACCGACGTCGCGGATCACGACGGCGCCGGCGCCGGTCTGCGCCCCCGCTCCGATCCGCACGGGGGCGACGAGCGAAGAGTTCGACCCGACGAAGGCGCCCGGACCGATCTCCGTGCGATGCTTGTGCTTGCCGTCATAGTTGCACGTGATCGTGCCCGCCCCGATGTTCGCGCCTGCGCCGACCTCGGCATCGCCCAAATAGGCCAGATGATTCGCCTTGGCGGCGGCGTGCAGCGTGGTGTTCTTGAGTTCGACGAAGTTGCCGACGCGGGCGTCGGCGCCGACGACGTTGCCCTGCCGTAAGTGCGCGAACGGGCCGACGCGAACGTGCGCGGCGAGCTGCGTGTCGAGCACCACGCTCTCGGTGATTTGCACGCCGTCGCCGATCGTCGCATTCGCGATGCGCGAATTGGGCCCGAGGACGGCGTTCGCGCCGATCACGGTCGCGCCGCCGATGGCGGTGTTCGGATAGACGATCGAATCCGCTCCGATCACGAGGCCCGGTTCGAGGTAGGTGGTGGCCGGGTCGACGATCGTCACCCCGGAGCGCATGTGCTGCTCGCAGAGCGATCGGTTCAGCAGCGCGCGCGCCTGCGCGAGTTCGACGCGATCGTTCACGCCGAGCACCAGCCGGTAGTCCGCGCACGCCACCGGCACGACCTGCAGCCCCGCCGCGAGCAGCAGTGCGACGGTGTCGGTGAGATACAACTCGCGCTGCACGTTATCGTCGCGCAAGTCGTCGATCACGCTGCGCAGCGCCCGTTCGTCGTAGGCATAAATACCGGCGTTCATCTCGTTCACGGCGCGCTCGGCGGGCGAGCAGTCGCGCTCTTCGACGATCTTCGCCACTGAGTCGCCGTGCCGGATGACGCGCCCGAAGCTGGAGGGCAACGGCATCAGCGCCGTGGTCAGTCCGAGTCCGGCAGCGTCGTCCGCCCGGACCGCGCCGATGACGTCGGCGAAAATCTGCGCACTGACCAGCGGCATGTCGCCGTACGCGACGACGACCGTGCCGGACTCGGGCGACAACGCGCGTAAGCCGATTTGCACCGCGTGACCCGTGCCGCGTTGCGGTTGCTGGACGACGCTGCGCGCGCCGAACGTCGCGAGCAGCGGCCCGATGCGCGGTTCCACGACGGCATTGGTGACCACGACCGTTTCCTGGACGCCCGCCGCCGCGAGGGCGCTCAAGGTGTACCACAGCATCGGCCGGCCGCAGATCTCGTGCAGGACCTTGGGCTGCGTCGACTTCATGCGCGTGCCCATCCCCGCGGCGAGGACGATCGCGCGAGCCGGTGCCGCCACTTAGACCTCCTCCGCAGGTAGCGCCGCGCGCCACGATTTCTGTTCGGCCGCGGTCGGGGGTCCGACCAATTCGAGCGCGCAGCGCAGTCGCTCGCGAACGATATCCCGTCCCAGCAGCTCCATCGACTCGAACAACGGAACCGAAGTCGGACTGCCGGTTATGGCAATGTAATACGTGCGCGCCAGATCGCGGAACTTTTGCCCGAGCGCGCTGCTCGCGCCCTTGAGCACGCGCTCGATGGCGGAGCGGTCGAAGACACGTTCGGCATCCAGACCCCAGAGGGCCAGCGCCAACCCCTGGCGCACGTACTCGGGCGCGAGTTTGCCTTCCAACAGCCGCTCCTTGGTGAGCGATAACCGGCCGGCGAAGAAGAACGCCGTCAACTCGCCGAAGTCGCTCAAACGCTCGATGCGCGGCTGAGCGAGGTCGACGATCCGCGCCACGCGCTCCGCGGCGAAACCCCACGCCCGCGTGCGCTCGAGTAACGCGCGCGGCTCGAGATCACGGATGTAGCGGCCGTTGAGCCAATCGAGTTTCGGCACGTCGAAGACCGGACCGCCCAGCGAAATATTCGCGATATCGAAGCGCCGCCCAAGCTCGTCTAGCGTCATCACTTCTTCACCTTCGGCCGAAGATACGAGCAGCAAGCCCAAGAAATTGAGCAACGCTTCAGGCAGATATCCCATGCGCCGGTAAAACAAAATGCTCGTCGGGTTCTTGCGCTTGCTCAATTTCGACTTGTCGGGATTGCGCAGCAGCGGCAAGTGCATGAGCTGCGGCGGTTCCCAGCCGAAATATTCGTAGAGCAGCAGGTGTTTGGGGGCGGAGCTCACCCATTCTTCGCCGCGGAACACGTGCGTGATCTGCATGAGGTGATCGTCGACGACGTTGGCGAGATGATACGTCGGCATCCCGTCCGATTTTACCAGCACTTGCATGTCGACGGCGTGCCACTCGAACTCGATCGGACCGCGGCGCAGATCGTGAACGACGCAGACGCCGAAGTCGGGCACTTTCAGCCGCACGACCGACGGAATGCCTTCCGCTGCGAGCGCGTCGACCTGGGCGGCATCGAGTTTGAGGCAGTGTCCGTCGTAGCGCGGCGGCTGCTTCGCCAGCCGCTGCGCCTCGCGCATCGAAGCCAGGCGTTCAGGCGAACAAAAGCAGCGGAACGCGTGACCTTTTTCAAGCAGCTCGGCCGCATAGCGCGTGTAAATCGCGATGCGGTCGCTTTGACGATAGGGCCCGTGCGGGCCGCCGACGTCGGGTCCTTCGTCCCAGGTCAGACCGAGCCAACGCAGCGACTCGAGGATCGCGCGTTCCGATTCGTGCGTGCTGCGGACGCGATCGGTGTCCTCGATGCGCAGCAAGAACGTCCCGTTGTTTTGCTTGGCAAAAATGTAGTTGACTAAGGCAACGTACGCCGTACCGACGTGCGGATCGCCCGTCGGAGACGGCGCAACCCGAGTGCGGACCGGTCGCGAATCCACCCGCTAACCGACCAATTCACGTCGTTTGCCGCACTCGGCCTCGACGAAGCGGATGATGTTCGCCAGCGGCGCTCCGGGCGTGAAGATCTCGCGGACGCCCAGCGCTTTGAGTTCGGCCGCGTCATCGGCCGGGATCGTGCCGCCGCCGAAAAACACAATGTCGCCGGCGCCCTGCGCCTTGAGCTGCTCGACGACGAGCGGGAAGAGCGTCATGTGCGCGCCCGACAGAATCGAGAGGCCGACGCCGTCGGCGTCCTCCTGGATCGCGGTTTGAACGATCTGTTCGGGCGTCTGGAACAGCCCGGTATAGATGACTTCCATCCCGGCGTCACGCAGCGCGCGCGCGATGACCTTCGCACCGCGATCGTGACCGTCCAAGCCGGCTTTGGCAATGATGACGCGCAGCGGTCGTTCATCCATTAGTCGCAGCTCCCGGGGGCGCCCTTCACTCGTTGTCCGATCATTTCAGAACGCTGCTCTTTCCGAGTAACGGCCGAAAACCTCGACCATCGTATCGACGATTTCGCCCTCCGTGGCGCACGCCTTGACGGCGTCGATCAGCCGCGGCATCAGGTTTTCAGCGCTTCGGCACGCGGCGCCCAAAGCCGTCAGCGTCCGCTCGACGGCCGCCGCATCCCGGTCTGCCCGCACCGTTCCGACCGCGGCCGCCTGACCCGCTTCGATGTCGCGGCCGATCTTGAGCAACTCGGGCGGTACGTCATCGGTCTCGTGCTCGAAGGCATTGACCCCGACGATGACCCGGTCCTTGACCTCCAGCGAACGCTGATAGCGGTACGACGCGTCGGCGATCTCGCGTTGGAAGAAGCCGGCCTCGATCGCTTCGATTACCCCGCCGAATTCGGCGATCTTCTCGAAGTAGTGTTCGGCCTGCTGCTCCATGGCGTCGGTCAGCGCTTCGACGAAATACGAGCCGCCCAGCGGATCGACCACGTTGGTCACGTTGGTTTCGTAGGCCAGCACCTGCTGGGTGCGCAGCGCGATTTCGACGCTCTTTTCGGTCGGCAGCGCCATCACTTCATCCATCGAGTTCGTGTGCAGCGATTGCGTACCGCCCAGCACCGCCGCGAGCGCTTCGTAGGCCGTCCGCACGATGTTGTTTTCGGGCTGCTGGGCGGTCGCGCTGCAGCCCGCGGTTTGGGTATGGAAGCGCAGCTGCCACGAGCGCGGATCTTTCGCGCCGTACTTGTCGCGCATGCGGCGCGCGTAGATGCGCCGCGCGGCCCGGTATTTGGCGATCTCTTCGAAGAAATCGATATGCGCGTTGAAGAAAAACGACAGCCGCGGCGCAAAGCTGTCGACGTCCATCCCCGCTGCGATGGCCGCTTCGACGTAGGCAAAACCGTCGGCCAGCGTGAACGCCAGCTCTTGCGCGGCGGTCGATCCGGCTTCGCGGATGTGATAGCCGCTGACCGAGATCGTGTTCCAAAGCGGCATCTCGTCGCGGCAAAAGCGCATCATGTCGACGATGACGCGCACGTGGGGCCGCGGCGGAAAGATCCATTCTTTTTGCGCGATGTACTCTTTGAGGATGTCGGCCTGCAGCGTGCCGCCCAGCTTTGCTCGCGGGATGCCTTTGTTTTCGGCCGCCACGATATAGAGCGCGAGCGCGATGGCGGCCGGCCCGTTGATCGTCATCGACGTGGTGATCGCGCCCATGTCGATGCCCGCGAAAAGCGTCTCCATGTCGCGGATCGAGTCGATCGCCACGCCGCACTTTCCGACTTCGCCCCGCGACTTGGGGTGATCGGAGTCGTAGCCCATGAGCGTCGGCATGTCGAATGCGACCGACAGTCCGTGGTTGCCCTGCGCCAAGAGAAAATGGTAGCGCTCGTTGGTCTGTTTGGCGTTGCCGAAGCCGGCGAACTGCCGCATCGTCCAGAGCCGCTCGCGGTACATGTTGGAATGGATGCCGCGCGTGTACGGAAACTCGCCCGGCACACCCAGATCGCGCGCGAGGTCGAGGTGAGCGACGTCCGCAGGCTCGTAGAGCGCTTTGAGCGGCGCGTCGGACAAGGTGCGATCGAGCGCGCCCGAACCCGCGCCGCGGCGCGGCTTGCGAGCGGTCGCCTTGGC
>JBEKHC010000001.1:0-186107 GCA_050012475.1 Candidatus Velthaea sp. | reverse complement strand
GTTGTGCTCAAGGTGCTTCACGGGCCGTGGCATATCAGTTCACTGCAAACCGCACTCGTCGGTGCCACCGCGCTCGTTTCGGCAGCGATTGGATCGGCAGTCTTCGGGCGCATCGCCGACGTGTTCGGCCGCAAATACATCTATGGCTTCGAGGTTCTCGTGCTCGGAGCGGGCGCCATCGCGTCGGCGTTCTCGCCGAACATCTGGTGGCTCGTCGTTTTTCGATTCGTCCTGGGGCTGGGCATCGGCGGCGACTATCCCGTCAGTGCGACGATTGCCAGCGAGTTCGCCGGGAAAAAGACCCGCGGGTTCCTGATCGCGATCGTGTTCGCAATGCAGGGCATCGGCCTCATCGTCGGCCCGTTGCTTGCAATCGCGTTGATCGCGGCGCGCGTGCCCCAAGATCTCGTGTGGCGGATTTTGCTCGCGGCCGGCGCACTGCCGCCGCTCGCCGTGTTCTGGGCGCGCCGGCACCTCAAAGAGACGCCGCGCTTCGCGCAATTGAACGAAGGGAAGCCCGACGACGTCGCCCGCAAAGCACAGCGAGTGGGCTTCGTAGCGGCACTTCGCCAAACGTTCGGCCCGGATCCGCAGCTCGTGAAATGGCTTGCCGGAACGTCGCTGACGTGGTTCTTGCTCGATCTGGCGTATTACGGCAACACGATCTCGAACCAGCAATTCGTTTCAGCCGTAAGCCCAAACGGCAGCCAAATTCACGATCTGCTGCTCTCGTTGCTCGTCTTCACGTTCGCGGCGTTTCCCGGCTATCTGCTCGCGATCTACGGGATGGATCGCTGGGGACGCAAACCGATTCAGCTCCTCGGTTTCGCGCTCATGGCCGCCAGCTTCATCGGGATCGCGTTCATCGGCGACGCCAAGGCCATCTTGGTTCCGTTTGTCGCACTGTACTGCTTGAACTATTTCTTCACCGAGTTCGGACCGAACACGACCACGTTCGTCGTGCCGGCGGAGATTTTCCCGGTGAGCGTTCGGACCACCAGCCACGGCATCTCGGCAACGATCGGCAAAATCGGCGCAGCCGTCGGAACGTTCGGCTTCCCGCTGCTGCAGGCACGATTCGGGTTACCCGGGCCGATGTGGGTCGCCGGCGTCTGCTGCATCGCCGGATTCGCCTTGACCTGGACGCTCCTGCCCGAGCCCAATGGCTTGGGTCTCGAGGAGGCTTCGCGCGACCGGACATTTAGCGCCGACGCGCCGTTACCGGGTGCGCAGCCGGCCTAACGCATGAAACGGCGAAACGAGCGCGAAACACGTTGAAGCGGCGCGGTTCGAACGCGTGGCTTCGGCTTTTGGAGGCATGGGCGAAATGTGTGCAGCGAAGTTAAAATATCTGCTCAGCGAAAAGCAGATGCCCCGAGCCTGGTACAATCTCGCTGCCGATCTGCCGGTGCCGCCGGCCCCCGTGCTGCATCCGGGGACCGGGCAGCCGATCGGGCCGGCCGACCTCGAGCCCATTTTTCCGATGGCGATCATTGCCCAAGAAGTATCGACGGAACGCTGGATCGAGATACCCGAGCCCGTGCGCAACATCTATCGCATGTGGCGGCCGTCGCCGCTCTTTCGCGCCCGCGGCCTCGAACGGGCCCTCGATACCCCCGCCAAGATCTTCTACAAGTACGAGGGCGTGAGTCCGGCCGGCAGTCATAAGCCCAATACCGCCGTGGCCCAAGCGTTCTACAACAAGGAGGCCGGGGTCAAACGGCTGACGACTGAAACGGGCGCCGGGCAATGGGGCTCATCGCTGGCCTTCGCCGGTTCGCTGTTCGGACTCGAAGTCGACGTCTTCATGGTCAAAGTGAGCTACGGCCAGAAACCCTACCGGCGGGCGCTGATGGAAACGTACGGCGCGCGGTGCGTCGCCAGCCCGTCATCGCTCACGGCTTCGGGCCGGGCTGTCCTCGAAGCACATCCCGACTCAACTGGATCGCTGGGAATCGCGATCTCCGAGGCCGTCGAAGTCGCGGCGCAGCGTGACGATACGAAGTACTCGCTGGGTTCGGTTCTCAACCACGTGCTCTTGCATCAAACGATCATCGGCGAAGAAGCGATGCTGCAGATGAGCGACGCGGAAGCGGAGCCGGACGTCGTCATCGGCTGCGCCGGCGGCGGCAGCAACTTTGCCGGCCTCACCTTTCCGTATCTGCGCGACAAGATCGCCGGACGGTCGAAAGCGCGCGTGATCGCCGTCGAACCGGCGGCTTGTCCGACGCTCACACGCGGCCGGTACACCTACGACTTCGGCGATACCGCGCATCTGACACCGCTGGTCAAGATGTTCACGTTAGGCTCGAGTTTCATGCCGCCGGGGATCCACGCAGGCGGCCTGCGCTATCACGGGATGGCGCCGCTGGTGAGCCACGTCAAAGACTTGGGCCTGATCGAAGCGCGCGCCTACAACCAACTGGAATGCTTCGCCGCCGGCGTGCAATTCGCACGCACCGAGGGCATCGTCCCCGCCCCAGAATCGAATCATGCCGTCAAAGCTGCGATCGACGAGGCGCTGCGCTGCAAAGCCGAAGGGCGATCGGAAACGATTCTCTTCAATCTCTCCGGCCATGGCCACTTCGACATGCAAGCCTACACCGATTACTTCGCCGGCAAACTGCAGGACGTCACGTTCGAGGAGGCCGACCTGGACTCGGCGCTGCGCGACTTACCGGAGGTCGCGCTGGTTTAATCGACGCCGGAAGGTACGCCGGCAAAAACCGAGCGCCGCCGCATTTCAATGCAGGGGCGACGACGCTGGGCTTGCAGCGGTCAGCAGTCGGTTCGAACCGTGAGCGTTAGCGTACGTGGCGACAGGAACAAGCTGAACGCGTAGCCGTGCCGGGCGAGTTCCGCGCAGCAGTTGAGCACCGCGACGTCGCGGCGCCGGACCAAGGCTGCGCGCGATAACGGCCCGTCGCGTTCGGGCTCGCTATATTCCATGCACACCGTGCCGGGCTCACCGTCGACGAAATAAAATCCGTCCTGCGTGTCGGAGCGTGACTCGCGGGCGCCCGCGCGAACCAACGCCGTGCGCAGCATTTCGACGAGCGCGGTGCGATGATCGTCCTCGGATGGACCGCCCGTCGGATCATGAGCGTTGTCTAACACGGCGACTGTCACGTTCGATCCTCATATTTTTCTAACGTCGGGTGATTTAGCCGCGCCGCACACGTCGCGAAATCTTCGCCAACGGTTTTCCGTCGCGACGCAGTGCGCGTCGCACTTCAAGCGATTGTACAAGAGCGACACCGGCCGGAGAAGGTCCAATTCCGCTCGAAACCGCGGCGCCAATGGGCCCGCCCGTTCGATCTCCAAGACGCCGCGCGGCTTTCAGTTCAAGCCTTTGGCGATCGCGCGCACGAGCGCGAGCGCGGCCCGTTCGATGTCGCCCGCGGGCGCAGCGCTGTAGCCGACCATGAAGCCGCGACAATCCGTGCGCGCAACGCACATCGAACTCAGAGGTTCGACGTGGATGCCGGCGGGACGCAGCGCCGCCGTCACGGCGGCGTCGTCGAAATCGGGATCCGCCGCGAGCACGGCGACGTGCAAACCCACGTTTCCGAATCCGACGCGAAATCGCGGCGTGGGCAAACCGGCTTCGAGCACCTGCAAGAGAGCCCGGCGCCGCTCGGCATAGCTGCGCGTCATGCGCCGCACGTGACGTGCGAAATGGCCTTCGGCGACGAAATCGGCGAGTGTCGCTTGCACGTAGCGCGTGCCGCCGAGCGTCGTCACCAAGCGCGCGATGCGGAACGCCTCGGCGAGATGCGCGGGCACGATGAGATAGCCCAGTCGCAATCCAGGCGCCAGGGTTTTGCTGAACGATCCGACATAGATGACGCGGCCGAAGCGATCCAAACTTTGCAGCGCGGGAAGCGGCTTGGCCCCATAGGCGAACTCGCTGTCGTAGTCGTCTTCGATGGCTAGGCGTCGCGGTCGACCGCCCAGTCGAGTAGCTGGTGACGCCGTTCGACCGTCAAAGCCGCACCCAGCGGAAACTGGTGCGAGGGCGTGACGTACGCCAGACGTGCCGCGGGAGCGCTGTGCGTTTGCAGTCCATCGGCGTCGACGTTGACGGGAACCAGCCGCATGTTGCGCGTGACGAAAATGGCTTGGGCCAACGGATAGCCCGGGTCTTCGATGAGCACCGCATCGCCTTCGTTCATCAACACATCGGCGGCCAGCCGCAGTGCGGCCAGCGTTCCCTCGACGACGATGACATTGTCCGGATCGGTCGTGATTCCGCGAAACTGCTGCACGTGCGCGGCGATCGCTTCGCGCAGCGCGCTGTTGCCGGAAACTTCACCGTAGTCGAGATGCGCGTCAAGCTCGGCGATGGTGCGCCGCTTCAAGCGCGCCCACGTCCCGAATGGAAACCCCGCCAAGTCGGGGATACCGGTCCGCAGCGGCCCAAACCGCGTTCCGTACCGCGCGATCAAGGGGCGCACGGCCAGGTACCGCTCGGCGCTCTCGGGGATGCGCTCGGGGATCACGAGCGGGGGCGGCGATCGCTTCACGATCGTGGCTGCGACGAACGTTCCCGATCCGACTCGCGACTCCAGATAGCCTTCGGCGATGAGCTGTTCGATCGCCGACGTGACCGTATTGCGCGATAGCCCCAAGCGCAAGGCGAGCTCGCGGCTGGGCAGCAATCGCGATTGCGGTTTGAAGATCCCGTTTTCGATCGCGTGCCGCAGCCGGCGCACGAACTGCCGCCCGAGCGGCTCGGGCGAATCACGATCGGGGAACAGCGGCTCGAGGCCGATCGGTTCCATCATCACAGTCCTGATACACCGGCCGGGACGAACCTCGCCGGCAGCAAGGTACCGCCCTTCCGGGGTGCTTTTCGGCGTATTCTTCTCCGACACGGCTGCCCTGCGCCGAGTTTCGCGGTTACGCCGTGATTTGGCTCGAGCCGTCTATCCGAAATTGCCGCCCTCGCGGGCGAGCAAGGCGAATGCGAGCGCGGCCGGCGACGGCGTTTGGCGGCGCAAGCGAACGATGCGAAAGGTGCGGCGCAATTCGAGATCGCGCACGCGGAGCAGCACGATCCGGCCGGCGCGAACGGGCGCGTCGACGACGATGCGCGAGAGGATCGCAGCGCCGATGCCGAGTTCGACCGCGCGCACGATCCCTTCGCCGCTCGGCAACGTAAGGGCGACACTCGGCGCAACGCCCGCAGCCAGCAACGCCAGCTCGACCTGGGCGCGCGTTCCCGAACCCTGTTCACGAAAAACGAACGGAACACCGGCAAGGTCGGCGGCGCGAATCGGCTGCTTCCGCGCGGTCAGGGCATGCGCCGGCGGGACGACCAGGACCAGCTCGTCATCCGCATACGGTTCGATGTCGAGTTCGTCGTCAACGAGCGGGCCCTCGACGAGCGCCAGACTGACGCGGCCCGCCTTCACGGCGAAGCCCATCGCCTGCGTGTTCTCCACCTCGACCCGCAGCACGACGCCCGGGAATGCGGCCCGGAAGCGGGCAACGATCTCGGGCAGGCAATACGTCCCGATCGTCAGCGTTGCACCGATCCGGAGTTCGCCCGCGCGCACGTCGGCAAACTCGCGCATTTCACGTTCGAGCGCCGCGACGTTCCCCAAGAGCAGCTCCGCGCGTGCGGCCAGAAAGCGGCCGGCGTCCGTCAGCTCCGTGCGCCGGCCGATCAGATCGACGAGCTGCACCCCGAAGTGATTCTGCAGTGCCCGGACCTGCTGGGTGACAGCGGGCTGGGTAAGATTCAGGAGCTCCGCGGTTCGGGTAAAATTCTTCTCTTGCGCGAGGCGCCGGAACGTCTCGAGTTGGACGAGATTGAAGGCCACGCCTGAGTATAAGCCATCCTTCTCCCTTCGCTGCAAACCCCCAGATTGGATTATCCGTCAGGCGTTAGACCGCTGCCCGAACGGCAGCAAGACATTCAGCCCGCGGCTTGTCCGCGGCGCCTGCCTCAAGCGCGAAAGTTGAACTCCCAATCCGCAGTGGCGCGAATCCGTGCACGAGGTCTCGTCCGGAAAATGCCGCTTCGTCAGCGGTGCCGGCGATGTTATCGACTTCATCTCGTCTTATCTGCGCGATGAGTCCGACGGTGAATTGTGAGGCGAGTTGGGGAGCGGGGAGCCGACGTTGGTGGTGCGGGGACGTCCGGGATTTCACATCGTGTGAAATCCCTACTGCCAAAAATTTCGCTCTCGCCATCCTGGCTCCGCGAAATTGTTTGAGCCCCCGCACCACCAACGTCGGCTCCCCGCTCAGCGACGCCGCTACGAAAAGAAGCAGCACGTTGGCTTGCCGCTTCGCGGCGCCGCCGGCCCGCCACGGCTTGTTCGTTCTGGCTTCGGCTAGTTTGGTTCGGGCGGTTATGTGCTGCTGAGATGTTCGTTGAGGTAGGCTGCGAGCTGGTCTTCTGAGACGCGGTCTTGCTTCATCGAGTCGCGGTTGCGGACCGTGACCGCGTGGTCGTCGAGCGCTTGGTAGTCGACCATGATGCAGAACGGGGTGCCGATTTCGTCTTGGCGGCGATAGAGCTGGCCGACATTGCCTTCGTCGTATTGGGTGCGGAACTTCGGGCGCAGCGCTTTCTCCAGCGATTGGGCGTGATCGACGAGATTGGTTTTGTTGCGCGCGAGGGGAAAGACCGCGACTTGGACCGGCGCGATTTTCGGATGAAAGCGCAGGACCACGCGCTGCGAGATTTTGCCGTCGTCGCCCGTGAGCGTTTCATTCTCGTAGGCATCGATGAGCATGGTAAGCGTGGTCCGGTCCATGCCCGCCGAACTTTCGATGAGGATCGGCGTGTACTTGGACTTGGTGGCTTCGTCGAAGAACATGAGGTCTTTGCCCGAGAGCGTCATGTGCGCGTCGAGATCGTACGTGCCCCGGTGCGCGATCGATTCGAGCTCGCCCCAGCCCCAAGGGAACAGGTATTCGACGTCCGTGCCGGCGCGCGCGTAGTGCGGGCGTTCCGCGGGCGTGAGTTCGTAGAAGCGCAGCCGGTCAGGGCGCACGCCGTAATCGCTGTACCATTGTTTGCGCGCGGTGACCCACTCGTCGTAGGTCCGCATGTCGTTGCCGTCGTCGGGGACGAAATACTCGAGTTCGGCCTGTTCGAATTCGCGCACCCGGAAAGTAAAATTACCCGGTGTGATCTCGTTGCGAAACGACTTGCCGATTTGGGCGATGCCGAAGGGCGGGCGTTTGCGCGCGCTCTGATAGATGTTTTTGAAGTTGACGAACATGCCTTGGGCGGTTTCCGGGCGCAGGTACGCCTGCGATGCGGAGTCTTCCATGGGACCGATTGCCGTCTTCATCATGAGGTTGAAGTTGCGCGGCTCGGTGAGCGAGCCGGCCATGCCGCAGTCCGGGCATTTCTCGAGCGACTTGAGGTGGTCGGCGCGGAAGCGGTGTTTGCAATTGCGGCAGTCGACGAGCTTGTCGTGGAAGGCCGCGACGTGGCCCGAGGCGACCCAGGTGTTGGGGTGCATGATGATCGAGGAATCGAAGGCGACGACGTCGTCGCGCAGCTCGACGATCTCACGCCACCAGGCGTCTTTGACGTTTCGCTTGAGGATCGCCCCGAGCGGGCCATAGTCGAAGAAGCCGCCGATGCCGCCGTAGATTTCGCTCGATTGGAAGATGAAGCCGCGCCGTTTTGCCAGGGCGGTGATTTCTTCCATGGTGACGCGCGCTTCAGGGGTCGTTGTGGTCTCCGACATAGCCGGTGAATTGCCCGGTTCCGAAGCAATTTCCGCCCTGGAAGCGGGACCGGGTGAAAGCGCGCCCCGCCAGCGGACCGGGGTCACGGCACGTCCGGCGCACGCGGGCCTGGTACGCTGGCTGCACGAGAGCCGGCCGGTTCGGGACGCTCGCGTGAACTGCGGAGTTCGGTCCGCTCATCACTTCCGCTTTTTCACCAAGGAGATTCGCATGATTTCACTCACCAAATGGCTCGCCTTGAGCTTCTTTGTAGCGCTGCTCGCGCCGGCCGCGGCCGTGCCGACGCCCGTTCCCGGCGGCGCGAACGGCGTCAGCGCCGTATCGGGAAAACTCGGCGACACGGTCTTCAACGGCGTGCTGCGAATCAAGATCGTCGCGCTGCGCGAAGCCACCGACGCGGACCATTCCGAACTAGCAGCACGCGCATCCGATCTGACCGCCACCCCGGACAAAAAAGTGCTCGTCATGCAGTCCCTGCTGCGCAATGGGGCCCACGACGAGTTCATCGATCTCTTGCAATACACGCTCGCCGACAAGGACGACGTGTCCGTCGAGATTCCGTCGAACTCCCTCAAAAATGCGAATATCCATATCCTGCAAGGTGCGGCGGGCCGCCAGTCGGGCGCGGTTCTCGTCGACAAGGATTTCGTCCCGGTCAAACTGATCGTGCAGTGCGCGACCTGCGGTGCGCACTCGGGTTTTCGTCCGGTACGCTTCACCATCCCGGCGCAGTAAGCGAGGTGGCCGTGGCGGGCTGCCTCCGGGCCCCCGGCGAGCGCGGCCGAACGCTCCGCGGCCTCGCGTTCGGGCGGCGTTCCTGCCGGCTGGAGCGTTAGCCCGCAACGCCCTGCGCGAGCGAAAATGGTGACCTTCGCGCTTGGCGAAAGCGCGCTTTCGTGACTGATCCGGTGGCTTTGCGGACGGCCGGCGCCGACGTCCTCAGCGACGAGCAGCGCGCGCTGGTCAACGCCGAACGCGCGCTGCTGGCGGATTTGCGCAGCGCGCTCGAGGCGTTCGACCGGCGCTCGGCCGATCTGCGGGCCGTCGCGGAGGCGGCGGCCACGCTCGACGAGCTGTTTTTGCTGGTGGTCGTCGGCGAGTTCAATGCCGGGAAATCATCGGTCATCAATGCTCTCGTCGGCGAGCGCGTCGCCCCGGAAGGCATCCTGCCGACGACGGTCAGCGTCACGATGTTCCGTTACGGCGATGCGCGCGCCGAGCGCAGCGTCCGCGACGGCATGTTAGAAATCGATTATCCGGCGCCGTTCTTGCGGCACATCACGATCGTCGACACGCCCGGCACGAACGCCATCATCCGCAAGCACGAGGAGATCACCGAACAGTTTGCGCCGCGCGCGGATCTGGCACTGTTCGTGACGTCGGCGGACCGCCCGTTCACCGAGAGCGAACGGGCGTTCATCGAACGCTTGCGCGGGTGGGGGAAGCCGGTCGTGGCCGTCCTCAACAAGACCGACCTGCTGACGGGACCGGAGCAGATCGACACCCTTTCGGCATTCATTCGCGACAATGCGCGGATGCTGTTGGGCTTCGAGCCGCAGGTCATCGCCGTCTCCGCCCGCTTGGCGATGCAGGCGCTCGAGATTCAAAATAAAGCGACGCGCGATCAACTCGATGGACTCAGCGGCTTCGCCGCGCTGCGAACCTATGTTTTCGAAACGCTCGATGAAACCAGCCGCCTGCGGCTCAAGCTTGAGAACCCGCTGGGCATCGCGCAGAGCGTGCTCGGACGCTTTCGCGATGCGGTCGGCGCGCGCGAGAACGTGCTCGTGCAAGACGCCGAAACCGAAGCCGCGCTCGAGCGGCAGGTCGCCGCGTTTCGCGAGGACATCTTGCGCGACTTCGCGGCGCGCAGCGCCAGCGTCGACAACACGATTCTCGAAATGAATGCACGTGCATCGCGATTCTTCGAGACGACGATCCGTCTCTCGCGCATCCCCGACTTGATCAATACCAGCCGAGTCAAGGAAGAGTTCGCGCGCGACGTTGTCGGCGACAGCGCGCAACGCATCGACGACGCCGTGCGTGAAACGATTGACTGGGCGATCGACGCGCAAGCCCGCTTGTGGACGGAGATCGCCGACTTCCTCGCGCGGCACGGCGGCACCGAACGCAGCGGGATGATCGGATCGGTCGCCGGCAGCTCGTTCGCGCAGGACCGGCGCGCCGTTCTCAACGATGCCGTCCGTTCTGCGCGCCGCATCGTCGAAGCCAGCGACCGCAAGGCCGAGGGCGAACGGCTCGCCGGGAGCATGCGCGATGCGGTTGCGCAGACGGGCCTGGTCAGCGCCGGAGCAGTCGGCCTCGGTGTCGTCGTCGTCGCCGCGATCGGCGGCGCAACCGCCGATATCACCGGCATCCTGGCCGGCGCCGTCCTTGCGGGTCTGGGCCTCTATATCATTCCCGCGCGCCGGCGGTCGGCGCAGCAGCGCTTCGAGCGCGAATCCGAAGCGTTGCGCGAGAAGCTCGGCGGGGCGATGCGCGAACAATTCACCTCACAATTGGATGCGGCCTTGAGCAACATGCGCGACGCGCTCGCCCCGTATCTGCGTTTCGTGCGCACCGAACGCGAACATATCGCCGGCGTCCGCGCGAGCATCGAGGGACTCGGCGAGCGCATCGGGCGCTTGCGTTCCGCATTGCCTTAGCCGGTTCAGGTCGGTGGACGGCACGCACCGACGGCGTCATTTCGCGAACGGCGCAGCATCCTCGTGCATCAACGCCTTCGTTGACCAATATGATGCCGCGCGCGAGACACAGCGCTATGCCATGCGCCTAATGTCGGCCATCATGTTTATGCATGTACCGCGCGACGGAAACGGCCCTAACCTGATCTGGCGCGTCGGCGAGCTGCTCGACAAGGCACGCATCGAACTTCCCAAGCACCACGCCGACCGCTTCCGCCAGTACGTCGAGGATGCGCTGGACCGCCTGCAGCGTGACGGACTCATCGCCCATTGGCAATATGAACGCGATGTATCATGCGCTGGTTTTGCTTCACATGCTGTGGGCGATCGTCGCGATCGGATACAACGCGAGTTATGCGATGTAGCTCGCGCGAGGCAGCGTGCAGCTGGGCCTGGGATCACGACGACCATGAAGGCGACGACGACAGGACAAATGATTGATTGCCAATGAGACCTGCAAAAAATCGCAGAACAGCGGAAACTCGCCGCCGTCACTGAAGCCTGCGCCGAATCTGTTTCCTTGCGGTAGCAGATCGCGCAGCATCCGTTCTGTTCATCGAACAGTCGTCCCCAGGAAGCTGCTCATGATGCCCGCCAAAGTGCTGAGGTCATCGCGAATTTGCTCCAGAGGCGTTCGAGTGTAGCAGAGCGTGCGCCAGCCGGCATCGTGCATCTGCGCGGTTCGTGCGACCACGCGACGAGCAGGTGGTTGGTGAGCACATCACGCGTTGAGATGCCATTCACGGGCGGTGGGCGTACGCGGATGATGGGCGCCGGCACAAAACGCAGACCTGCTTGGTCTTGAGGGTGAGATGATGGATAGCAACGGTGCCGAGCACGTCCCGGACGACACCCGCCTTGCGGCTTTCGATCAACACCGTCGCCTGCTTTTCTCGATTGCCTACCGTATGCTCGGGAGCGTCGCGGATGCCGAAGACATGCTTCAGGAGGCTTTCATTCGCTGGCAGCAAGCCACCGATGCCGACGTCCGTTCGCCCAAGGCGTTCTTGGTTACGATCGTCAGCCGTCTGTGCATCAACCATTTGCAATCGGCGCGCGTGCGGCGCGAGCAGTCCGTCGGTCAGTGGCTCCCCGAGCCGCTGGTCACCGACTTGCAGGACGATCCGCTCGGCGTCTTGCGCGTCGACGAGTCGCTCTCGATGGCGCTCTTCGTACTGCTCGAGCGGTTGACGCCGATGGAGCGCGCGGTCTTCCTGCTCCGCGAGGTGTTCGGTTTCACGTATATTGAGGTTGCTAAAAGCCTGGGCAACAGTGAGGCCGGCTACCGGCAGATCCTCCACCGCGCGCGCGGGCACGTCGGCGACCTGCGCCGGCGCTTTGAGGTTTCGTCGCGCCAACATCAGGAGCTGCTGGAGCGCTTCATCGACGCTGCCCGCAACGGCGACGTGGACCGGCTCATGCAACTGCTCTCGAGCGACGTCGTCCTACACATCGACGGTGGTGCTGCGGCACCCGTGCCCAACGTGATTCACG
This sequence comes from Candidatus Velthaea sp., assembly GCA_050012475.1. Lineage (GTDB taxonomy): Bacteria > Vulcanimicrobiota > Vulcanimicrobiia > Vulcanimicrobiales > Vulcanimicrobiaceae > Velthaea. The sequence continues at coordinate 174,189 of JBEKHC010000001.1, read as the reverse complement.
GGGCGGACAAGGTGGCCCGCGGGCTCTTGGGCGGTGCGCGCAGCTTACCCGAACGCATCGTCATTCGCACCGCGACGATCAACGGCGAGACCGGCATCATCAGTTACCTCGACGGTCGGCCGTACTCGGTCCTGATCCTTAGCATCCGCAACGCCCGCATCCACGGCGTGTTCATCGTCACCGACCGCGAGAAGCTTACCCATCTGCCCGCGCTGGACACAGCGCCCTGAGAGCTCGTACGTAAGGAGAACCCAACCGTGCAGACCATGCCAACCACCGATACGTTTCTTCCCCCGATCGAAAACCCGCGGGGACCGATCATGAAACTGGTCTACGCCATGACACGAAGACAGTTCGGCAAGGTGCTGACCCCGCTGAAAGTGCATTCCGTACGGTTACCCGCGGCCTTCGGAATGTTCTATGGCAAGGTCTCGAAGCTCGACGAGAAGCTGGTCTTGCCGCGCGAGACGGTCATGCTCGTCCGCGAGCACGTGGCGCGCATCAACGTCTGCCTCTTCTGCGTCGACATTGGCCGTTGGTTCACGCTCAAGTCGTCGATGAACCAGGCGAAGTTCGACGCGCTCGAGGAATACAGCACCAATCCCGTCTTCAGCGAAGCCGAGCGCGCCGCGCTCGACTACGTGACCGAGTTGACCCGCGACAAGAAGGTCGACCCCGATACCTTTGCACGCATGGCCCGGCATTACTCCGAACGCGAGATCTGCGAGATCGTCTGGCTCGTTGCGAGCGAACACCTCTACAACCTGACCAACATCGGCCTAAACATCCACGCCGACATGCTGTGCGACATCAGCCGAAGTCTTTAGCGACGTCTCGGTGAGAGCGCGCACGTGTTTCGCTGCCCATACACTACCTGCACACCCGCGTACGGTTAGAGGCGGGCCGAGCTCTCAAGTCAGAGTTGTCGGATCTAAGTGTGAAGTGGCGTGATCGAATCATCGTTCCGGAGCCGGTGCTCGACGGGGAGACGCTGCGGCGCTCAAACGCCGAATCGCCGGCCTGGCTGCATTGGGAGAGCATGACAGTCTGCCGCGCTGTATTGCCGGGTATCCGCCGCCAACCAGACCGGTGCCCGACAGGAAAGCGATCTGCGCGCCTTCGCTAAAAAGGCCGGCTACGACGTCGTCGGGTCTGGAAAGAAACCGCCTCTGAAGCTGAGGGTGCGATTCCGTCGGCCTACTCACCCGTCCGTTATAGCGGGTCAGGCTCAAGAAGCGCCGACAATCCGCCCTTTCAAGAAAGTGGAACTCGGCATTCGCATCCCGTACCCGATCCAGCCGTTCATCGATTCCGCTGAGGTGCGCATTCCGCCCGCCGCGCGCATCGTCTCGCTCCGAAATCCAGACAGGATGCCGTCGATTTTCACGCGGCGATGCGGCCGCGTGCTTCGCAAGCTTGCGGACCTCGTCCGCCACCACGGCGAAGACGCCGCCGTGCTTGTCGGCGCGTGCCGCCTCGATGGCGGCGGTGAGGCCAGCAAATTCGTCGATTCGTCTGATCCGCGATGTCTTCGATCGTCGCGAGGATCTCGCTGACTGCAGTCGAGCGTACCTCGAGCGCAGTCATCGCTTCTCCGCTGCCGCCCTTATAATGTCGTTGCCGCTCGCCTCGCGTTCGCGCAGCCGCCCGTATGCCGCAAAGGCCGCCGCGGATCACCTTTGGGTGCATGCGTCGCTGAAACCACCAGCCGCTATCTCATGCCACCCCAAAAGTCGCGGGACTCTTTCGCGGTGCCAACTTCGAACGGCTGATCAAGACGCGAAGAGCAAAGACCAGTTTACGAATGGCCGAAGTTCGACCAGCTCAAACCGCAACAGACCGCCAGCGATAAGCGGAAGCTTGCGAAGGTGCCCTTCGGCTTGCGTTGCGTCTTCCACTTCGAGAATGAAGACGACGCGCGTCGGCGTCGCGGTCGCGTACGCTTCGCGAAGAATGCCCGATGCGAACAGGTCCCAGGATCCTTTGAGCTCTTTCGCGAGCTCGGCCCGGACGATCTCGATGGGTGCATCTGGCGCGACGTCGATAATCGCGAGTGTTTTCATACTAGCGCCTCCGCAAGAGCCCGGCAAACCGTGGAAAAGAGGGACGGAAACCGCAGCCTTGACCAAGCTTGTCGATCCGTGTCACGTTAATCGATCAACCAGATGCCATCTCGTAGAGAATACCCAGCGCCTGACCTCCCTGCGGTTGGGTGAAATCGCCCGCAAGCTGCCCGGCGATGGAAGCGATCGAGGTCGTGATGATTCCGGCTTGGGTTAGTCGGCGCAGAGCAGCGTCTTCGGTGCGCGGCGACAGGCCGCCGCAGGCGTCGATCACGACCTGCACCTCAAACCCTTGCGCGGCAGCGGAAAGCGCCGAATGTTGAACGATGATCTCGGTCGCAACGCCTGCGACTAGCAGCGTCTTGCGCTCGGTCTGCGCGATCGCTTCACGGGTTGAAGCGTGCGCGAACGCATCGGTCGTCGTACGCAGGTGCGCGGGGAGCTCGCCAAGCGCCGCGGCGATCTCCGGCGTCACGCGGGCTCCGCCTTCGGCCGGAGCGGTCGTGACGATCGCCGGGATGCTGAATAGACTCGCGAGTTTTGCGAGCGCCGATACGGCCCGACGCAGGCGCGCCAGGTCGTTCGTCGCGGTGAGTTCGATAATTCCCGCTTGTAGGTCGGCAAACAGGATTACCGCATTCTTCGGATTGATCGGCGCGTAGCTCATCGAGACTATTCCTCCAGTCGGGTGCGCGCGAGCCGGATCTCTTCCTGAATCTGCTCGCCGGAGAGGCGCGATTCAAGGACCAGCCACCCACCGCCGGCGAGCAATAGCAGCGTGCCGGCGAGCGCCAGCGAGATCGGCAGCCACGCCAGTGCGTTGCCGGTGGCGCGGTCGACCGCGATCGCCAAGCAGGTCGCGACGAAGACGACAACTGCCGCGTATAAGAGCGCGATCGACCGTTCGACGTAGCGCGCGCGAACCGCGTGGCGATCGAGCCAGGCGCCGAGAGTCTTGGGCGTCATCCCGAACTTCTCCCAAGAGCCTTCGGATGCGATGGCCGCGAGCACTCGCGCTCGGTCGACGACGCGCGCCATCCGCACCAGCGCTGATGCCACTAGCGATGCGGAGCCGAGAATCAGCAGACCCGGCGTGATCATTGTGGCAATGAGCGCAATGGCCTCAGAGCCGGCGTCTTGTCGTAAAGTCACGACGGTAAGCTCAAGACGTGCAAGTCCGGGCACCGCGCGTCTTTAACGATCGTCCGAATAGAAAAGGCGAAGAACGTTTTACGCACTAGCGCACGCTGAAGCGCGACGCTCGAGGAAGCGACGCTCGGAGGAATTGCGCGCCAGCGCGACCGCTGCGCGGAAGTGTTCGCGCGCATTGGCTGGCCGACCGCAGCGGAGTTCGAATTCGCCGAGCGCCGCCGGATAGAATGGGTAGGCCGCAAGCTTCTGCGCGTCGCCGATCGCGCGCAGCGCATCGAGCCCCCGCTCCGGTCCCTCGATCTGCGCGATGGCAATCGCGCGGTTCAGTTCGATAACGGGCGACGGGCGCAAACGAAGGAGCGCATCGTACAGTGCGACGACGCTCGCCCAGTCCGTTTCACCGGCACTTGGGGCGCGGGTGTGCATCGCGGCTATCGCCGCCTCAAAGTGATATTCGCTGACCTTGTCGCCGGTCGCTGCGGCCTCCAGGTTCCGCTTGCCCTCCAGGATCAGCCGGCGGTCCCAGCGCGAGCGATCCTGTTCGGCCAGCGGGACGAGATTGCCCGACGCATCGACACGCGTTGTCAGCCGCGCCGCATTGAAACACATCAGAGCGTAGAGGGCGCGTGTGGCGGGCGTAGCTGCCAGCTGGTGCTCGAGTAGCAGCCGGCACAGGCGCATCGCCTCAAGGCACAGCTCGGCGCGCACCGCGGTCTCCGGTGACGCTCCGTGATAGCCTTCATTGAAGAGGAGGTATAACGCCCGCTGCACCGCATCCAGCCGCAGGACGAAGTCACCCGCGTCGACGATCTCGAACAGCCGCTCAGAAGCCGCGAGCACTTTCTTCGCGCGCGCGAGCCGCTTCTCGGCGGCAGCCAGCCCGATCAGGAATGCCGCCGCAATCTCGCGCGCGCTGAACCCGCATTGCACCTGAAGTACGAGCGCGATTTGAGCGTTCCCCGGCAGCGCCGGATGACAACACGAGAACATCATGCGCAGTTGATCGTCCTGGATCGCGTGCGGCTCGAACGCGGCTTCGAGCGTGGACGAGAGCGTCCACTCCGATTCGAGCAGCCGCCCCAGCTCCGGCGCGTAGCGGAGCGCGGTGCGCTCGCGCCGGATAACGTCCAGGGCTCGATTCTTCGCCGACGCCATCAGCCATGCGGACGGATTCTCTGGAACACCGCGAAACTTCCAGACCTCGAGCGCGCGGCAGAAGGCGTCTTGCACGACGTCTTCCGCCAGCGCGACGTTATGCACGCCGAAGATCCGCGTGAGCGTCGCGACCATACGGCCCGCTTCGCGGCGGTAGAGATGATCGCTTGGCTCCATTTACATCTTCATGACGGGGCGGATCTCGACCGAGCCACCGACCGTGAGAATCGGGCAGCCGCTCGAAAGCTCGGTCGCTTCCCCGAGGTCCTTGGCCTCAACGATCGTGTAGCCCCCCACGAGGTCCTTCGCTTCCGCATACGGACCATCGGTTAGCATCTTCGCTTTGCCCGTCACGACTTTTCCCGTGTGCTCGAGCGGCTGGCCGGGATCCTTAATGTGCCCCTTCTGGCCTAAATCCGAGAGCCACGCCGTCCAGAGCTGCATCTGTTTTTCGGCCTCTTCAGGAGAACGTTCCGACTCGCCGCCGCGATAAATGTAGAGGTACTCGCTCATGCTGTTGCCTTTCCAAAACGTTCGTGTTGTGCGGGCATCGCGACCTTTCGTCCTCCCTTGCATGGCGTCCGCGGCCGGTCCCACGACCCTACGACGTTCGGTCGTGACCGAACCGGACAAATAGGTGCCGCCGGACCCGAGTCGGGCCGCTCGTCGAATTCGCTTACGCCGAGCTTTGACGCCGACGATTACCGCGGCAGCCAGCCCTGCCGTCGATGTCGGCGCCAATCACAGGTTGTGCACGACAAGCTTTCGAAGCAAATCGGCAAGCGCAACTTGCTCGCGCCGAGTCAGGGGACCCATCAGACGGCAAGGTCGTTCCGATCGACACGCGCGAACATGGCGCGATTCAACACACCCATCGCCACACCGAATATCGCGAGCAAGGCGCGACGCGTTACGGCGAACTGCAGATGGTCGACTCGCTCGTGCAGCAGCGCAGCGCGGTCGTCGGCATGAGCCGGCACACGCACGCCTTCGAAATGTTCGGCACCATCGAGACGGTCACGTCGTACGCGAACCTCGTCGCGTTTGCCCAGCCCGAGCGGAACAAATTAACGCTGGACGACTACGCGGTCCGTGAGCCGGTGGAATCGCAGCAGAATAAGCAGCGCACGTGGGACATGTCGCCCGAGCAGATCGATCCGCTTGAAACCACTTGGCGCAAAGCTTACGCCGACGCGGCGCTAGACGAGCCGCGCTTGACGTTTGCCCAAGCGGGGATCCGCGTGACGATGGGGATCGCCGATTGCGAGACCCAGTCGATGGTCCGGCATGCGATGAGATCAACGACCCAAGCCGCGCCCGATCACGCGGACGCCGCGTTTAACCCGGGGGTTTGTATAGAAGATGGGCGTGCCCGCTGTCCAATCCCGTGGACAGGTGTCGCGGCGTCTTAGACGCCAGAAGGACATAACGACGGCTGATGCAGACGCTTCCGGACTTCCTCATCGAGGCGCTGCGCGAGCCGCGCGAGCACGCCATTGCCGAACGTCTCGGCACGAATGATTGGCGCTTTATCTCCACGACGCAGATGTACCGGCGCGCGGCAGCAATTGCTTGCGCGCTCCGCGACTCCGGACTGGAAACGGGCGACCGGGTCGCGCTCATCTCGAACAATCGCGTCGACTGGCTCGTCGCCGACTTCGGTGCGCTATTCGCGGGCTGCATCGTCGTACCGATCTTTGCAACCCTCGCCCTCGATCAAGTAGAGTACATCTTTAAGGATTGCGAACCGAAGCTTTGCTTCGTCGAAACGCTGCAAGACGCCGAGCGCATTAGGACGGCATGCCCGCACGCACCGCGTCTGGTCCACTTCGATGGCAACGGTCCGCACTCGTTCGCTGTGTTGGAGTCGGCCGGCGCGGCAACGGCATTGGCGCACCCTTCGCAACCGGCGTCCTTCATGAACATGCTGAGGCCGGATGACGTCGCCATACTTATCTACACCTCCGGGACGACCGGAGTTCCAAAAGGCGTCATGCTCACTCACGCCAATCTCGTCTGGAACGCGACAGCGTCGGCCCGAACGGCGCTGGCGAACATCGAGAAGGGTGACCGGGCACTGATGGTCCTCCCCTTTGCGCACATCTACGAGCACGGCAACGTGCTGGCGTTCATCTTTGCGGCCTGCGAGATCTTCATCACGCGACCCGAGCATCTGCTCGAGGATCTTAAAGCCGTTCGTCCGCACGTCGTGGGGATCGTACCGCGAATCCTCCAGCACATGCTGACGGCCACGATCGCGCGCGCCAGAGGCGCGCACGGTTTGCAAGCACGGCTCGTTCCCTGGGCGCTCGCGGTCAGCCGCGAGTTCGCGTCAACTCAGGCGCCGCAATGTAAAGCCTCGGCGTGCCTGCGCATCCGGTACACGCTCGCACGCCAGCTTGTACTTTCCAAGATCCCGCCGGCCCTGGGACTCGATCGGCTCAGGTTCTTCGCCAGCGGAAGCGCGCCACTCCACCGCGATGTCGCGCTCACCTTCGCCGGAATGGGGATCGCCGTCTGCGAGGGCTACGGTCTCACCGAGACCTCTCCAGTCGTGACCTTCAACACCGTCGATGCCATTCGCTACGGCAGCGTCGGCAAGCCGATCCCCGGCGTTGCCGTTCGCATTGCCGACGACGGCGAGATCCTCGTCAAGGGTCCCAACGTGATGAAAGGTTACTATCATCTCAAGGAGCAGCCGTTCACCGAAGACAGGTGGTTGCAAACCGGTGACATCGGACGACTCGACGCGGACGGCTACCTTTTCATTACGGACCGCAAGAAAGAGCTGATCAAGGTCTCAACCGGAGAGACCGTTGCGCCGGGCCGGATCGAAGCAGCGCTCAAGCGCTCGGCGTACATCGGGCAATGTTTCGTGGTGGGTAATGGCCGTCCGTATCCGATTGCGCTCATCGCACCGTCGTGGGATCTCCTCCGGCGAACGTTGGGGCTGCCAAGCGAGCTGACATCGGCGACGCTCGCCGAGCGTTCCGACGTGCGGGACTTCATCCGTCGTCAAGTCGCGGAAAATACCGCGGACCTTGGACGGTTCGAGCAAATCCGGCGGGTTGCGGTCCTGCCGCGTGACCTGACCATTCAAGATGGCGAGCTTTCCCCGACTTTGAAAGTCAAGCGCCGCGTTGTCGAACGGAAGTTCGCGGCGATCATCGAGGCGACGTACCGTGGCCATGAGGTACCCACGGTCACTGGACCGGCTGGCGGGGCGACGAGCTAAGCCCTTGGGTCCATGATGTCGCACGTTTTGCAGTGCATGCAATTCGAGAACTCTATCTGCAGCTTGCCCGCCACGCCCGCGTCCGTCTGCTGATTAAGGACGACGCGATTTTACCGGCAATCTGACAACGCCCGCGTCATGTGGCATACGGTAAAGGCGCTATCTCAGGCCAACTCCTCGGGTCGAGAGGAGGATTCCGCAGCCAGCGATACAGATCCGGATGTCCGTAGACATGAGACCAGCAGATATGCGGAGAGCTCCCAAAAGCCAGCTCGTCAACCGTAACCACGCGCAATCGAGAAGAACGCGCTCCGATCCTCTGTTGCAGGGCTTGCGTTCCTCGGAACGGCACGGTCGTGTCCATCGGGCAGCCGAAGAAATAGATTGGAACTAACCGGAACCGCTCGATGTCGGTGTCGGAATACTCTACATCCCCTCCGGCTGGGCAGAAAACGGCGAGGGCAGAGATGCGCAGACTCGTAAGCGTCAGCCGTAAAACTCCGCGACCTCCCAGGCTCACGCCGGTGAGATAGATTCGGTCCGAATCGATTTCCTGGTGGTCGGCGATGTACGCCTGAAGGCAGTCGTTCAACTGCGCGCCATCCCAGTCACCGCGCTCAAGATGAAAACCGAGAACGTGGAAGCGCGCGATCTCGGCACGCGTCTCGGCGTGATAGCCATCTTTAAGCGACCGGACGTGCTCCCAGGGGCCGTGTTTTTCGACCTGTTCCACGCGCTGGCCGCCAATCTCACCCAGACCGTGAAGATAGACCAACAGCGGTTCTCGCGTGCCCGCCAAAACGTTCGTGGCAGGTTGCGAGTGCACGGAGGCTTCCACGATCGCGATCACCTCCCAGCGGGCATCGTCCGCGGCGCACGACAACCGCTCGCGGATCTACTCTGCTCCGCTTGATTCGCCGCGAGCACGGGCCACGCCCGGAGTCACAATGTATTGAAGGCCCGGCCGAAGTCTACTTACACCCGACTTAGCTCGGCGATTTTCTGAACTATCAGCACGCATGACAGATGTTATCGATCTCAGTCGCTCTCGGCCAAAAAACGAAAAGCGGTTCGACGTCTTGCGAACCGCTTTTCTCATCCCAAGCCAAGCCATGACCCCGGCATTTCGCTCTCACCCCTAGGGGCGCTGACAACGGTCGAGGAATTCGCTCGCGAGGTGAACCTACTATAATCAACAGGTTCGGCCGTTGCACCGAGCAAGCAAGCTATTTTTCCAAGTCGTTTGTCTTTGCTTCTTCTCTCGTCGCCCGATCGGCTAGACGTTTGCACCGGCGGACCGCGTGAAATGCTGCCCTCGGCGCCGCGGAAGTTGAAGATCGCGGCAGTCGACCCACACTTCGCCTGCGGCGACGAAATGCGCCCGATGTCGAAAACAATTCGTAGATACGAGAGCTAAGCCGCCTTCTTCCTTCGCTCGGCCGGGCCGGCATCGCCGGCGACTTGGCCGAAGTTGAGCAGCGCGACGAACGTTACCCCGCCCACGGAATTGCCGGCAAAGACCGGCACGAGATAGTGCAGGATCGCATGGCTCCAGCTCAGCTTGCCGACTTCGGCGGCGTAGAACGCTTCAACGGATCCGGCGACGACGTGCGTGAGTTCGGCGGCCGCGACGATGTACGTAAGCAAAAGGATGATGAACATCGCCGCGGACTCCGCGGCCGGCAGCAGCCAAACCATGAGCGCAATGAGCCAGCCCGCGTAGATCGCACGCACGAAATTGGACCATGCTTCGCCCTCGGTGGCGTGCCCGGCAACCGCTCCGAACGTGCGTTGCAGTTCGGGGTTGAAGACCGGGACGTGCGCGAGGAGCGACGCGAACGCAAACGCCCCGATCAGATTTCCGGCAATCACGATCGCCCACAGGCGCACGACGCTAAAAAACGTCTTGGCATCGAACCGGTGCAGCAAGACCAGGACCGGCGTCAAGGTGTTCTCGGTGAACAACTGCTGACGGCCCAAGATCGCGATGAGAAATCCGACGGTATAGCCGAAGCTCGCGACGAGCGGGCGCCACGGTGTGTCGGGTAAATGTGCTTGCAGCACGCCCAGCGTGAAGAGCGAGAAGCCCATCGACAATCCGGCCGAGATCGCCGAGAACGTGAGCGCGGAGATCGTTCGGTTGAGTTCGCCTTCGCCTTCGCGCCGGATCGTCTCGAAGACGACCGCGGCCCGCGGCAGGGCGCGTTCTTCAGCTTCGCGGATCTCCGCTTCGCTGAGTTCGACTTGCGTCGCCGTCTCCGGCATCGAGCACCCTCCCGCCATACCGGCGCCCGCGCCACTCGACGCCCCGGCCGCTCAGCACGGCGAACGTCGAATTGACCGTTATGGCGGCAAGTACCGCGGTTCCGACCGGCTGAAACCAACCGAGCCGGCGGTCCAGCCCCGCGCTGGCCATCGCCCAGCCGCCGGTTGCGATGAGCGCTGCGCTCGTCATCAGCGCTTCGAGCGCTTCGAGGGGCCGCCGCCTTACCGCCGCGTTGAGCGCAAGCAGCGGCGGCAGGAACGAAATGGTGGCGATGAACACCACCCCGCCGCCGAGCGCCAACAGGTTCCCGCGCGGTGCGTAGTAGATGTTCTTGCTGAAGCCGTTCCAGATCTCGACGAACGAATGGTACATGCGCACGCTTGCGAGTTGCTCGCCGCCGGCCATGAGCAGGCGGAAACGCCCGTCGCGCTTGAATCGGCGCGCCAGCTCGATGTCTTCGACGATCTCTCCCCGCAACGCCGCGTGACCGCCCAAACCGTCGTACGCGCGCCGCGAAACGAACACGTATTGTCCGTTCGCCAGCGCGCGCTGGGTCTCGCCCGGGTCGTTGAGCTGATCGAAGTTGCCTTGCGAAAAAAAGATCAGGCCCAAGATCGACGGCAGGATTGCGCGCTCGGCCCAGGTTTGGAGTTCCTGATGGGTGATAATCGAGACCGCGTCGCCGCGATGGGCGCGCGCAAACGCCAGCGACGACGTCACCGATCCCCGAGCGTGGACGCTGTCGGCATCGGTGAAAAGGAGCCACTCGCCGCGCGCCGCAGCCGCCCCCTGATGCATCGCCCAGGTCTTGCCGATCCAACCCGCCGGCAGCGGCTGGCCGGCGATCACGCGCAAGCGCGGGTCTTCGTTGGCAAGCCGGTCGAGAATCGCTCGCGTTGCGTCGGTGGAGCGGTCGTCGACGACGATGAGCTCGAAATCCGGGATGGTTTGCGCGAGCAGGGAACGGACGCAGCGCTCGATCGAGCGTTCCTCATCGCGGGCCGGGACGACGATCGAGACCGGCGGCGCTTCGTCGACGGTCTCGACGAGCGGAACGCGAATCCAGCCGGGCGCGAATCGCGCGGCGCGCCAGGCATAAAGGAGCGCGACGCACGCGCAAACATGCGTCGCGACGGTCCCGACCTTCATGCGCCGGTTAGACGGCCTTCGCCCGCGGCTGCGTTTCGGCGCGCAGCTGACCGCACGCCGCCGCGATGTCGCGCCCCATCGGCGTGCGCACCGTGCAGGGGACGCCCTTGGCTTCGAGGATCGCGGCAAAGGCGCGGATCCGTTCGTCGCCCGTCGGCCCGAGTTGTGCGTCGGGCGTGCTGTTGTACGGGATGACGTTCACATGATGGAGCGGACCGTGCATGAGCGCCGCGAGCGCTCGCGCATCTTCGGGGCGATCGTTCACCCCGTCGAGCATCACGTACTCGAAAAAGATCTTGCGATTGGTCTTCGCGATGTAGCGCTGGCAGGCGGCCATGAGTTCGCCGATGTTCCACTTGCGATTGACCGGCATGATCGACGAGCGCAACTCGTCGGTCGGCGCATGCAGCGAGATCGCGAGATTGACTTGAATCCCCTCGTCGGCGAAGGCGTCGATTTGGGGCACGATGCCGACCGTTGAAATCGTGATGTGGCGATGACCCAAACCGAATCCGAGCGGATCGTTGAGCAGCCGCACCGCATCCATCACCGCGGCGTAATTGTGAAACGGCTCGCCCATGCCCATGAAGACGATGTTGGTGATTTTGGCCGAGCGCGCGTGCAGCAGCTGCGCGAAGTAGCGGGCTTGATCGAAGATTTCGGCCGCGCCCAGATGACGCGTGAACCCGGCTTGCCCCGTCGCGCAGAACGCGCACGCATAGGCGCAGCCGGATTGGCTCGAGATGCACACCGTATTGCGGCCGCCGTGGTGCTGCATGAGGACCGCTTCGACCTCATTGCCGTCGGCCAACCGGAACAACCCTTTGATCGTCTGCTTGTCGGTCGAGTGCTGGACGACCATCGGCGCGACGCTCTCGAAGGTGAATCCCTCGCGTACCAGCGCGGCGCGCAGCTCCTTCGGCAACACGGTCACGTCGTCGACCGACGGGGCCAGCTCGCGCGTTGCCGCGCGATAGAGCTGCGCCAAGCGATAGTTCTTGAGTCCGTGGGCCGCCGCAAAGGCCGCCCCGTCGGCATATCCCGCGCGCCGGGCGGCAGCGTCGATCCAGATGTCTTGTGCGATCGGGGCAGCCATAAGCCCCTATTCTAGCATGAAATCACCCCGAACGCGGGTCGCCGCCCAGCTGACTCTACCGCGGCGACGGCGGCCAGCGCGGCAGGTGAAACTGCGCCGGGCAATCATCCTGTGCGATCGGCGCGTCGATGAGCGAGCCGCGCCCGGGAAACGCGTCCAGCCGGTCTGCCGCGATCGTGATCCAAAACTGGGTCAGCACGTCGCGGCCGGCGGCGTCGCGTTCGCAGCGCAGCTGGAGCGAGGCGCCCGCGGCCGTTGAAAAACCCGTGCGGAACGCGTCGACGAGATCGCGGTGCGCGAGATCGCGGCCTTCGTGCGCCAGCAGATACCGGCCGAAGCGGCTCCCAACGACGGCGTCACGCAGCGCGAGTTCGGTCGTAAAAAACTGCGTCGAATCAAACTTGAAGCAGGCGACGTGCTTGTCGTACTCGTGCGTCAATAAATCGCCGGTGAAGTGCGGCATGACCGCCTCGAGTCGGCCCTTGAGGGCCGCATCGAGCGGCGGAGAGGCGTCGGTATGCCCGAAATAATCGCAGCCGCGCTGCCACCATTCCGGGGCGACGACCCCGCGGTCGCTCAAGCTTCGCGGCAGCGAAGCCCACAGGCCGTGCAGCCCGATCAGCACCGTGTGCGGCTGATCGGCGCTGCATCCTTCGTTCGTGCTGCAGATGCCGGGCTGCCAGGTCAACGCGAACGTATAGTAGCTGAAATCGGCGTGCACCGCCGGCGCCAACGGCGCGGCGGCCGCCGGTTTCACGAGGAGCGCGGCCAACGCAATGGCAGAGAGAAACCGCAGCACCGTTCTGCCCCGCAGCGATATCAAACCGGCAAGCCCTCCTGGTCCGTACAGGCTGTTTTGTTCGGGATGCCCTGACTCGGGATGCCCTGACACGATTCGTCAAGCAGTTCTGTAGACGTTCATCACTGCTGCACGATCCATCGCCTGAATTCTGCCATTGGTGTCGTCTCGAGCGATTCGTCCCGATCTTCGGATCGCGGCGATCCTTTTGATCGCTTGATCAGCTCTACCGTACTGGTAAGCGATTGTCATTCGCGCTCGATTGTTAACCGTAGGATTCGAGCGCTAATAAAAGAGCTTAGTAAGATGTGCGGAACGGGCGCGTCATGGAAGAATTTTTTTCCTGAAGTATTGGAATTGAGGGGCGATCGCATGGCAAAAACGATGAAAGCTGCGGTAGTGCGCGAGTTTGGCCAACCGTTGACGATCGAAGAGCGGCCTGTCCCGGTCCCGGGGCCTGGTGAGCTCTTAGTCCAGGTAGTCGCATGCGGCGTCTGCCACACCGATCTGCATGCTGCTGACGGGGATTGGCCGGTGAAGCCAAGTCCCCCGTTCATACCGGGACACGAGGTTGCCGGCCGGGTAGTCGGCATCGGTCCCGGAGTCGATGGTTTCAAACTTGAAGAGCCGGTTGGTATCCCCTGGCTGCACGACGCCTGCGGAAATTGCGAGTATTGCTTTTCCGGTTGGGAGACGCTGTGCCAAACGCAACACGATAGCGGTTACAGCGTTAACGGCGGTTTCGCGGAGTACGCGATTGCTTCGGCCGCATATGTGGGACGATTACCCGATGACATCCACGTCAAGCCGACGAGCTTTGCGCAGATGGCGCCGATCTTGTGCGCAGGCGTCACTACGTACAAGGGCATCAAAGAAACGGAGACGCGACCGGGCGAGTGGATTGCGATCTCCGGGCTCGGTGGTCTCGGACACGTCGCCGTGCAATACGCCAAGGCGATGGGTCTGAACGTTGTCGGCCTCGACATCAATGAAGCAAAGCTCTCGCTCGCGCGTTTGGTCGGCGCAGACGCCACGGTAAACGCGCTCGATGCCGATGCGGTCGCACAGGTCAACGAGATAACCAGAGGCGGCGCGCACGGCGTCCTGGTCACCGCCGTTTCGGTGTCGGCCTTCTCGCAAGCAATCCAAATGCTGCGCCCCCGCGGGACGGTAGCGCTCATCGGCCTGCCGCCAGGCGGTTTTCAGATACCGATCTTCGAGGTCGTGTTGAAGCGACTGACCATTCGCGGCTCGATCGTGGGCACGCGCAAAGATCTTGCGGAGGCGATCGCATTCGCAGCGCGCGGTAAAGTTCGCGTCGACATCCACCTCTCAAAACTCGAAGACATCAACCGAATCTTCACCGATCTCAAAGCCGGTAAGATCGAAGGCCGCATGGTCCTCGACTTCGCAGGCGTGGTGTAGGTTTCTCCCCTCGAGTCAGACGGGTTCGCCCGTTGACTGCGAGTGCGGTATCTCAGAAGTTCCGGGCAAAAGATCGCAAAGGATTTTCGTTCGGATTGAAGAGTGATGCGCTGGGTTCCCGCGGCTTCGCTCGGTGCACCCGGCGAAGCCGTAGGTTTGTGACCGGAGAACGACGCTGAGCCGCAGGCGTGATTTCCGAGCCGGCTCGCACGAGGCGCGCTGGGTCGTCAAGGGGTGTTCCCTAAACATCGGCGACGCCCAGTTCAAAAACTCGGAAACCCACGCAACTCGTCCGCAACTCATCATCGACGGCATCCTGGGATCGGGCGACATCCCGGGCTCGCGCGACATCCCGGGCTCGCTCGACATCCCGGGCTCGCGCGACATCCCGGGCTCGCGCGACATCCTGGGCTCGCGCGACATCCCGGGATCGGGCGACATCCCGGGCTCGCGCGATAATTCTCTCGAACGAAGTCGCGGGGGGCCTTGCCTCATAACCGGTCGCGCAGCTTTCGTGCCTTGGAATTCTTAGCGCTGCGGGACTGCCGCACCGCCGCCTACGGGGCCAGCGCGCCCGTCGCGACACTGCTGGCACGTTCGCCGGCGTCTCGGCCCCGAAGTCCAAAAGTTCGCGCAGTCACCACATGTAAGCGGCAATCAAAGCGTGGTCATGTCCGGTCCACCAACCGTCGCTTTTTCACATTGCCTTCAAGTGGTAGGATGGCTGGGGCTTGTCAGGTTTTGCGATTCCGAAAAAAACAGCCAGCGCAAAGCATTCAACCGGCACCGGTCCTTTTGCGCGCGCGGGAGTGAAGTTTCAAGCAGCAGTAAATCGCGCTTGGTCCGCAGCCCTTCGCGCACCGATTCCTTGCCAGGGCTTATCTCAAAACCAGCAAGTACGTTTGCGCGAACATGCGGCAATGGCGATTGGGCACATCGATTCCATTACCGGAAGCATTAAACATTAGTCAAGATCTACAGTGCGCTTGCAAGTCGCGCATTAACCGGCAGGGATTGCTGCGGTCGTGTCTGCAGTAGCGACGATGACAGCGCTGCTGCCGGCGCACTATCTTCAGGATCGGCGACCGCGTCGATGAATTACTTCTTACGCTGCGAGACGTGCGACGAGGAATCTGTTCGCCTGAGCACGTTTGAGCTTTCGTTTAGCGGCGAGCAAACGAGCGAGATCCCGGGCCCTGCAAGCTCTCCGGAAGTTCAGTTCTACTTTTTGCACAGCGACCATCTCGTGTACATTATGAGCGACTGATTGCTCGAGCGAATGTTGCGGACCGTTTCTTAACGCAGGGGCGATCTGGCTTATCTATTATCGGTCATTGCTAGGCAGCCTCGATCAGGGACGCCTGCTGCAGCTGCACGGGCGAAACGTCGCACGAACGCCGGCCGCGCAGTAGCTCTCGTCGGAGACCCCGTTGCGCTCTCCTCTCTGCGCATACGTGCCGATAGTATCATAGCGCCGGCGTGACTCCGCCGGCCGGCATATTGAGCTTTGCTGCCGGAAACCGATAACAAGGAAGAAGCGCCTGGCAGTACTTTGCTGCTCAGTTCGGGTCAAGGAAATGTCGGCAGGATGGACGCGAAAAACCCGAACGGCGGGAGACACGGTATGCTCGCATACCTTGCGATCCAGCTCGGCACGTTGCGAGCGATCGCGCACGAAGACGACGCCGGCGCGCAAGCCGAGATTCGGCGACTGCCGGAAATCCTCGACGCCGAAGCCGCCAAAGGCGCCGCGAACCGCTTGGGCGGCGTGTAGGCGACGGAGTCCTGAACAGCGGGAAAAAGCATTTTTCCACTTATGGAAAAAGGCAGCCCGATGAGCGAGGCGAGCGCGTTCTACGAACAGACCGGTGACTCGACGTTCCGAGCCTTGTCCGCGACGGAGAGTCCGTGGGACGCGCGACTGCAGCACGGCAGTCCGCCGACGGCGTTGGTTGCGCACGCCGTGGAAGCGCAGAATCCGCGCGAAAACATGCGGATCGCGCGGGTGTCAGCCGAATTCCTCGGCCCGATCCCGCTGGCCGAAATGACCGTCCGCACCCGGATCGCGCGGCCCGGCAAGCGGATCGAAATGCTCGAAGGCGTGATCGAGAGCGGCGGACGCGACGTCGTCACCGCGCGCGTGTGGCGGATCGCCGTCCAACCTCCCAACAGCGTTCCGCCCGCCGCGAGCGAAGCTGATGACGTCCCGGCGCTACCCGACGAGCGCGACCGGCCGACGTGGCTGCAGGCGTTCGGCTATGGCCGCGCCCTCGAATGGCGCTACGCGCACGGCGAGCATGGCTTCGGTCCGGCCGCCGTGTGGACGCGCCCGCGCGGACCGCTGATCGCCGGCCGGCCGCTGCAGCCGCTCGACCGCGCGTTGCTCATTGCCGACTCCGCCAACGGCATCAGCCGCGAACTTCCGATGGACGAATGGATGTTCGTTCCGCCGTCCTTGTCGCTCGCGTTCGAGCGCTATCCGCACGGCGAATGGACGCTGCTCGAAGCGCGCACGACGCTCAGCGGCGACGGACTCGGCATCACGTCATTCCGGCTCGCCGACACGACCGGCTATTTCGCCGTCGGCCATCAAGCGCTGCTGGTCGAACGGCGAACGACGGCATAGCTGCCGCGCAGGGCGGCCGCCGCTCAAAACAGCGTGTCTTGCACGATCGGCACGTCGACGACCGGAACCGGCTCGTCGAGCTTCGCCCGCACGGCTTTGAGATCGGCGAACACTAAGCGTTTCATCGCGTTGAGTTCGCCGCCCGTTTGGCGCAGGATGTAGGCCGGATGGAACGTGGCGATGGTCGGAATGTCGTTCGGACCCGCGAACCATTGGCCGCGCTGCCGCGTGATCGAAAACTTCTCGCCCATGAACGACTTCGCCGCCGGCGCGCCCAACGCGAGGATGACGCGCGGGCGGATGATGTCGATCTGGAGATCGAGATACGGGCGGCAGTTCTTCATCTCTTGCGGATCGGGGGCGCGATTGCGCAGCCGCCGGCCGTCATCGAGCGTTGGGCGGCACTTGACGGTGTTGCAGATGAACACGTCCTCGCGCGCCAAGTCGATGGCCCCGAGCATCTTGTCGAGCAGTTCGCCCGCGCGTCCGACGAAGGGCCGGCCCAGCTTGTCTTCGGTTTCGCCCGGCCCTTCGCCGATGACCATGAGCCCGGCGCACGGATCGCCTTCGCCGTAGACACTGTGCGTGCGGGTCGCACCGATCGCGCAGCGCCGGCACGCTTCGACTACGGCAGCGGCGGCTTCGATCGATCGCGCGCGACGCGCGCGCTCGGCCAGGCTCATCGCGGCGGCGGTTCCAGCAACACCGCTTCGCCGAACGCCAGCACGCGCGTCGAGCCGTCGGCGGCCTCGGAGGCTTGAAATTGCAACCCGACGATGCCGTTGGCGCCCATTTCTTCGGCGCGGCGAATGAGCGATGCGAGCGATTCTGCCCGCGCCCGTTCGGCTTCGGTGAGATATTCGATCGGCGCCAAACCGATGAAGGCGCCGATGCTGCGAAACGTCGCCCGCAAGACGTTGCGCGGCCGGCTCGCGTGCCCGTAAGCGAAACCGAACGAACGGATGATGCGATAGCCGTCGATCCGCTCGAACGTGACGACGGCTTCGGGCGCGATCGCCATCAGCGCCGCAACAGCCGCCGGCCCGCGGCGAACCCGGCGACGAGCACGCCGAGATACAGCACGTACCGGCCGATCAAGGCCGCATTGAGCGCGTAGAACCAGAGATAGCCGTGATGCTTGATCCAGTACTTGCGCCGCGATCGCTGCTTGCGCGATTCGACGCTGTACTGTCCTTTGGCACTGCCCTCGCCTTCGTGAACGGCTTCGCTGCCCGGCACGAACCAGGTTTCCCAGCCGGCGTCGGCGGCACGCTTGGCGTAGTCGACTTCTTCGTGGTAGAGAAAAAAGCGCTCGTCGAACGCGCCGATCTGCTCGATCATCGTTCGCCGGATGGCCAGCGCCGCACCGATCGCGAGATCGACGCGCCGCTCGGTGTCGTAGTTCCAACCGCGCAGCGACGCACCGTTCGCAAAACGCGTGAAGACCGGCCACTCACCCCAGGCGCTCGACCGTAAGAACGCGCCGCTCCAGGTATCGAACTCACCCACCGACTGCTGCACGCTGCCGTCGTAGTTATAGATACGCGAGCCGGCGATGCCGCAGCGCGGGTGCGCGTCCATGAACGCCACGATCGCGGTCAGCGCGCCGGGCTTGAGCTCGGCGTCAGGGTTGAGTAAGAACACGTAGTCGGACGACGTCGCTGCGAACGCACGATTGCACGCAGCGGCGAAGCCCAAGTTCGCCCCGTTTTCAACGATCTGCAGCCGCGCGCCATAGCGTTCGCGCAGAAATTCGCGGCTGCCGTCGGTCGAACCGTTGTCGGAAACCACGACGTTGACGAACTCCGGCTCGCGCTGCACTTCGGGCAACGCATATACGGAATCCAGCGCGATCGTGATTTTCTCTTTGTCGTTCCAGCACACGACCACGACGTCGATGCGCGGCTTGACGCGGACCACCGAATCGCTCATCAGGAGTGTGTCGGGCGGCTCGGTGAAGCCGAACGCGATGGATCATCGAGCGTAAGCGAGATGGCGGCTCGGCCCTTCGGGCCGAACGCGGTGGATCTGTCGAGCGAAGCCAAGACGGATCCACTCGAGCGGGATTCGTCGAGCGAGAGCCGAGACGAATCCATCCGAGGCGAATTCATTAGGCCGCTCCGCTGAACTCGTTGCGCCGCTGGAGATAGGGCCACATGAAACCATCGATGTCGCCGTCGAGCACGGCGGCGACGTTGCCGGTTTCGACGTTCGTGCGATGGTCTTTGACCAGCTGGTACGGATTGAGCACGTACGAACGAATTTGCGAACCCCACTCGTTGGCTTTGCGTTCGCCGCGTAACTCGGAGAGCTTGGCGTCACGCTCCTCACGTTCGCGGGCAACGAGTTTGGCGCGCAGAATCGTCATCGCAACGTCGCGGTTCTGCATTTGCGACCGCTCCTGCTGTGAAGCCACGATCGTATTCGTCGGGATGTGGATGATCCGAATGGCAGACTCGGTTTTGTTGACGTATTGACCGCCGGCGCCGCCGGCCTTGAACGTCTCGACGCGCAGGTCTTCGGGCCGGATCTCGATGTCTTCCGCGTCGCCGGCTTCGATCTCGGGCACCACGTCGACCTCGGCGAACGACGTCTGGCGGCGATGCGCCTGATCGAAGGGCGAGATGCGCACGAGCCGATGAACGCCGCGTTCACTTTCCAGCATCCCGTACGCGTTGCGCCCGCGCAAGAAGAACGTGATCGAGCGCAGACCGGCCTCGTCGCCCGCAGCTTCCTCGGCAACTTGGCCTGCCAAGCCGTGCGCCTCCGCCCATTTCAAATACATTCGCGCGAGCATCGCAACCCAGTCGGCTGCGTCGGTTCCTCCCGCTCCCGCCCGTATGGTCACGATCGCTCCGTGCGAATCGTAGGGCCGGTCGAAGTTCGCTGCCATTTCCAGCTCGTCGAGCGTCGCCTGCGCGCGAACGACGGCCGCATCGACGTCGCGCTCGACCCCTGGCTCGTCGCCCAAGACCTCCAGCATTTCGAGCGCATCGTCCAATTCGCGCTCGACCCCGCCGACCCGGTCGACTTCCTCGCGCAGATCCGAGACTTGCTTCATCACGGCCTGCGCCTTGGCCGCATCGTTCCAGAAATCGCCGGACCGCGAACGCTCTTCGAGTTCGGCTACCTGGCGCGTCTTGCCAGCGTGGTCAAAGCCGCACCTTGAGCGTCTCCAGACGCTCGCGAGCTTTTGCGATGACGGCAACCTGCGCTTCACTCATGGCAGTGCAACTTCTTCGGCTGGGCCCAAAGCGAGCCTGCTCGGCGCTTCGCCCGGCTCGGCAACCCAAACGCAATTGCGGCCCGCGCGTTTGGCCTCATAGAGCGCCGCATCCGCGCGCCGGATCAGCTCATCGGCATTCCAGTCGGCGTCGTCAGTCGACGTCGCAACGCCGACGCTCAGTGTGACCACGCCACCGGGCGCGTCGACGCTCTCGACGCGCAGCGCTTCGATTGCCGAGCGAATCGTTTCCGCCAGTGCAACGGCACCGGCTTCGTCGGTGCTGGGCAAAATCGCCACGAACTCTTCGCCGCCGTAGCGTGCCACGATATCGCCCGGGCGGCGCAAACACGCCGCTACCGTGCGCGCGACGATGCGCAGGCAGTCGTCGCCGGCCTGATGACCGTAACGATCGTTGTAGCCCTTGAAGGCATCGATGTCGAGCATCAAGAGCGAGAACGGCGAACCGCCGCTGCGGGCGCGGTGCGTTTCGCGCTCGAGCAGTTCGTCGAAGCTGCGGCGATTCGCCACGCCGGTCAGGCCGTCGATCCGGGCCATGGCGGCGAGCTGCCGGTTCGCGCCGGCCAGCTCGTCATTGGAGCGGCGGATCTGGTTCATCAGTTCGATTTCTTCTTCATCGGCGCACAGAAAGCGGACGGTCCGGGCGTAGAAATGGCCCACCACCGAGACCGACGTGAATGCGTACATGACGATGAAGACGGCGTACAGCATGTAGTACGCGTTGCGCGAGAGCAGGCACGCGACGAGGAGCGGACCTTCTGCCAACAGCACGAAGGAGATCGCGGCCGCGGGGTACACCGCGTTGCGAGCCGCCGAACCCATGACGAACGCGGTCATCATCGTGATGCCGAGCATTTGCGTGAACGGATCCGGCCCGCCGCCTACTCCGGCGGCAAGAATGCCGCTCAGCAACCCGTTGAGCGACGACCCGGCCAAGAACAGGAGCTGCCAGCGCCGCCGGTTTTTGAAGCGTTCGCGACGATGGGTGAACGCAAACTCGACGGCGAGCCGCAGCAGCGCTAGTCCGATCGCGGCAACGCCCCAGACTACAAACCACGTCTGACCCGTGCGCGAAAAACTCATTGCGGCGACCGCCGGCATACAGACCAGGCTCACCACGATGATCGACCGCTGGTGGAAGAGTTCTTCGACCAGCTTCCACTCGACCGTCTCGCTCAATGGCTCGCGGGAGTTCGCCGTTTTCATCCCGCCCGCGTGTCTTTCAATCCGAACGAGCCGCGGCGAGCGCGAAAACCGGCCACCTCCACGAGGTGAACCAAGAGCATGCCCCTTGCTCTGCCGGCCATGCCTTTTCTATCGGCAGTTTGCGAGCGGCGCAACGCACGCAACGCGCGGTTTTCGCCGGCCCGAGCACTCAAGCCCCAGCGGCAGCCCCTGCCTCGCATCCGCCTGCCGCCACGGACCGCCCGCCGTCGTCAGCGTCGGCGTCGGCGAAGAGTCGCACGCAGTTCCTTCCTGCGGCTTTGGCGGCATAGAGCGCTTCGTCCGCGCCGCGAAGGAAATCTTCGGGCCCCCGAAAGCGCCCGGGGTCGAAGCTGGCGACGCGGATGCTCACCGAGAGAACGCCGGCGGGACCAGCGGCATTGAGTAACGCCAACGCCTCGACCGCTCCGCGAACGCCCTCCGCGAGTGCAAGCGCGGATCCCGCATCGGTCTGGGGCAGGACCGCGGCAAACTCTTCCCCGCCGTAGCGGGCGACGAGATCGCTTTTGCGCCGTAAATTGGTCCACAGCGCTTGTGCAACGCGTTGCAAGGCCGCATCGCCGGCCTGGTGGCCATAGAGATCGTTGTATCCCTTGAACGAGTCAAAATCGATGATCAGCAGCGCCAGCTCCGAGCGCTCGCGCGCGGCCCGGCTGACTCCATGGGCCAAGACCGCATCGAAGCGGCGCCGATTAGCGATGCCGGTGAGCGAATCCGTGGTGGCAGCCGTTTCGAGCAGCTCGTCCGCCGCGCCGAGTTCGAGATTGGCTCGCCGAATCTCGCCCACGAGGTTTACTTTCTCTTCGTTCGTGATCAGGAACCGCACGTGGTGGCTGTACAAGGAGCGCACCAGCACGAGGGCGCCCAGAAACGCGAACACGATATACACGCTGAAGGCGAGGTAGTAGCGGTCCAGCGTTGCGATGCAAGCAACGAAGAGCGGCGCCAGCCCGAGGACGGACTGACCGATCGCGGCAAGAGGGCTGGACGCATTGCGCGCCGCGCCGCCCATGATGGTCGACGTTTCGAGCGAGATCAAGAACATCTGAACGAACGGATCGCTGCGCGTCACGATCGACAGCGCGACCGCTCCCCACATGATTCCGGCCAGCCACGCTCCGGCCACGAAGCGCAGATGCCAGGCGCGAATGCCGGTCCGGCGGTCGGACCGATGGTGAAAAGCCCACTCGATCGCCAGGCGGACCGCCAGCGCGCCGAGGGTCGCTATTGCGGCCACGATCAGCCATCGTTGACCCGTACGCAGCCAGCAGATCAGCTCGGCCAGTGCCATCGCGAACCCGCCGGCCAAGAGCGTTGCTCGCTGCGCAAAGAGCATCTCGACAAGCTGTCGCTGGATGTCCTCGCTGACACCGCCGGAGGAAGGCAATCGCACCTTTGACGGAGCCGACGCCGCGTAGCCGAGCATGTTCCCATCGGCAATTCGAGGCTAACCTTTTACCTCGGGCGGCAACGCGACAGATCGGTTAGGCGGCGGCTCCGTGGCAGCGCTTATATTTCTTGCCCGAACCGCACGGGCACTGGTCGTTGCGGCCGACTTTTTCCGGCGCCGCTTTTTGCCGGGACCCCGCGCCGTCATCGCCCAAATTGGTGTGCATGTTGGAGGCGGCGGCCCGCGGCGCCGGACCCAGCAGCCGCTCGGCCGTGGCCGGATCGAGCCGGGACGGCGCCGCCTGAGGCAAGAGCGCGCCGGCGGGTACGGGCTCGAAGGCAAGATTGGGCAGCGAACTCGTCGCGACGCCGTTGGCCGCGATGCCGTTCTCGAACGCGGCGCCGGCCGGCGGCAGCTCGGCGAGCTCGTCCGGCGGCGGCGCTCCTTCTTCGGTCCGCTCGATCCGCACCGCGAACACCGATTTGATCGCTTCGTCGGCGATGTTGTTCTTGAGGTCCTCGAAAATCTCGTAGGCTTCTTTTTCGTATTCGACGCGCGGGTCTTTTTGGCCGTAGCCGCGCAGCCCGATGCCCGACTTGAGCGCATCCATCACGTACAGATGATCGACCCACATCCGGTCGATGATCGGCAGCATAATGTATTGCGACTCGATCATGCGCATGATCTCGGGCGAAACTTCGGCTTCTTTGGCTTCGTACGCCGCCAAGCCGAGCGCGTAGAGCCGCTCCTTCATCGCGTCACGATCGAGCTTCTCGAGCTCTTCGACCGTGATGTGCTCGCGCACCGGAAAGATCAGCTCGACTTCGTTGAGCACTTCGTCGAGGTCCCATTCGCTGGGATGCTCTTCGGGCGGCGCGCCGCTGTCGACGGCGTAGTCGATCTTGGTCTTGAGCGTATCGAGCATGAAATCACGCATCGACTCGCCTTGCAGCACGCGCCGGCGCTCGCCGTAGATGATCTCGCGCTGCTTGTTCATGACGTCGTCGTACTCGAGAACCTGTTTGCGGATCTCGTAGTTGTGGTTCTCGACTTTGGATTGCGCGTTCTCGATCGATTTCGAGAGGATCCCGGCTTCGATCGGCGTCTCGTCGGTGAACTTGACGAAATCCATCATCTTTTGAATGCGCTCGGCGCCGAAAAGCCGCATGAGCTCGTCGTCCAGCGCGATGTAGAACCGGGTCGAACCCAGGTCGCCCTGCCGTCCGGACCGCCCGCGCAACTGGTTATCGATCCGCCGCGACTCGTGCCGCTCGGTGCCGATGATGTGCAGGCCGCCGAGCGCGGCGACGCCTTCGCCCAGCTTGATGTCGACGCCGCGGCCAGCCATGTTGGTGGCGATCGTGACCGCCCCCCACTGACCGGCATCCTTGATGATCTGCGCTTCCTGTTCGTGATATTTGGCGTTGAGGACGTTGCACTCGACGCCGCGATTGCGCAGCAGCATCGCCAGGCGCTCGGATTTCTCGATCGAACGCGTGCCCACGAGCACCGGCCGGCCAGTATCGTGCTCGCGGATGATCTCCTCGACCACCGAATCGAACTTCGCGTTTTCGGTGCGATAGACGATGTCGGCAAAGTCTTTGCGCTTGACCGGCATGTTCGTCGGCATGACGACGACGTCGAGCCCGTAAATTTCGCGAAACTCGCGATCCTCGGTCTTGGCCGTTCCGGTCATGCCGGCGAGCTTGTCGTAGAGCCGGAAGTAATTCTGGAACGTGATGGTGGCCAGCGTTTGATCTTCGCTGCGGACCGCCAAGCCTTCTTTGGCCTCGATCGCCTGGTGGATCCCGTCGGAGTAGCGCCGGCCGTACATCAACCGTCCGGTGAACTCGTCGACGATGACGACTTCGCCCTCTTTGACGATGTACTGCTGGTCGCGATGGAACAGATTCCACGCTTTGAGCGCGGCGTTGAGCTGATGCGTCAGCTCGAGATTGCGCTGATCGTAGAGGTTGCTGACGCCCAGCATCTTCTCGACCTTAGCCACGCCGCTCTCGGTGATTGGAACGGCGTGGGCTTTCTCATCGACGGTGAAGTCTTCGTCCTTGCGCAGCCGCGGGATGACTTGAGCGAACTTGCCGTACAACTCGGTGGCATCGTGGCCTTGACCGCTGATGATGAGCGGCGTGCGCGCCTCGTCGATGAGGATCGAATCGACTTCGTCGACGATGGCATAGTTGAGCGGACGCTGCACCATGTCTTCGAGCCGCCAGGCCATGTTGTCGCGCAGATAGTCGAACCCGATCTCGTTGTTGGTGACGTACGTGATGTCCGACTCATAGGCGGCGCGGCGCGAGGCCGACTCGAGGTCGTGCTGGATCACCCCGACCGACATGCCCAAAAAATTGTAGAGCGGGGACATCCACTCGGCGTCGCGCTTGGCCAAGTAGTCGTTGACGGTGACCACGTGGACGCCCTTACCGGCGAGTGCGTTCAGATACACTGCCAGCGTCGCGACGAGGGTTTTGCCCTCGCCGGTGCGCATCTCGGCGACTTTTCCTTCGTGCAGCACTTGACCGCCCATGATCTGGACGTCGAAGTGGCGCATCTGCAAAACCCGCTTCCCGGCTTCGCGGACGACCGCGAATGCCTCGGGCAGCAGTTCGTCGAGCAGCACGCGCGTGTGGTCCGGCGTCGTCGCAGCGGCGACGCGCGCCTTGAACTCCAGCGTTTTTGCCGTCAGTTCGGTATCGGAGAGCTGCGCGGTTTGGGGCTCGAGCGCGTTGACACGGTCGGCCGTCTTGCGCAGCCGCGCGACCTCGCGTTCGTTACCGTCGAAAAGTGCCTTGAGGAAAGCCATACGTGCTATAACCGTTCGGCGCGAAATCCGGTTCCCCGGCTAAGGGCAATCGGCTTGACCGAATCCTGTTGCCGTCCGGAACGGCGGGACGATGTCGCCCCGCACCGCCGGCCGGCCGGAAGCGAACGGCCGTTATTGACTCTTCGCTGCGTCGGACTGGGCGGGGGCGCTCGTCGTGGTTGCGTTGCCGGACCCCAAGCCTGCTTGGGTCAGCGCAAAAAAGAGAACGAGAACGGCGACCGCCACGACGATTGCGCCGATCCCGGCCAGCTGCGCCTCGTTGCGCACCGAATTTTTCAAAGTCGTGTCCCTTTCGTCGACCGCATTCTCACCGGACCCGGGCGGGGTTGGCGGACGTTGCGGCCACATCCCTAGGGTTGGACAGCGATTCCCCGGTTACTTTCCGCGAGCGGTGCTTTGCGTGGATGATTGAGCTCGTCGGGCCCCACGCTTTTGAGCAGGTCACCCACGGTGACGAAGCGGTAGCCCGCGGAGCGAAAGGAGCCGACGACGCCCGGCAGCATCGCGATGGTGGCCAGGCGTCCGCTGTGCAGCAAGAGGATCTCGGGGGCCGTCGCGTGGGCCAGGATATGGCGCGCAAGCTCGGCAGGGCCGACGCTGCGCCAATCGCCGGGGTCGTCGTTCCACAGCACGACGTCGTAACCGGCGGCTTGCGCTACCCGCAGCGTCGCTTCCCGGTAGCGGCCGTGGGGCGGCCGCATGAGGGTGTGGATGGCCGGATCGGCAACCAGCCGGCCCAACTCCGCGGCGCCGTCGTCGATCTCGCGCCGCACCGCCGCATCATCGAGCGCCGCCAAGTTGGGATGGGTCAAGGTGTGATCCGCGATCTCACCACCGCTCGCAGCGATCCGCCGAACCAGTTCGGGGTACTGCTCGGCATCGCGGCCGATCAAAAAGAAGGTCGCCGGCACGTGGAGGTCGCTCAGCACGTCGAGCAGGAGCGGCGTGTCGACCGGATACGGCCCGTCATCGAAGGTCAGGGCCACGAGTTTGGGCCGCGGACCCGTCGGCGGCGCATTGCCGTGAATGAGCCGGTCCCAGCGTACGGCCAGCGAGGGCGACAGCAGCCGGTGAACGTCCATCGCGGGCGTGACCAGCGCGGGGGCGCCCAACGCGTCCGTGCGCCGATACAGCCGGTATCCGCCATAGGCGGCCAGGGCGAAGACGGCCAGCGCGACGAGAGCCAGGATGCGCGTTCGAGCGGCTATTGCGATGCCTTTACGGCAGAAGCCGCGAGCGCGTTGGAAAAGTCGCGGCCGACGATCACGGTCACGTCGGTGGTTTCCGGCGCCGCCGTCGCGCTGGGTCCCGGGCTCGGCATCGCGGTGACGGCGGCAGTTTTGAGCGCCAGCTTGACGCGCACGAGTTCGCCCACGCCGCTTGTCGCAGAATGTTCGTGGATGATGGTCGTGTCGTACGTGAAAGCATCGGCGTTCGCCACGCGGTCGACCACGAATCCGCGGCGGCGCAGCTGATCGGCCATCTTCGCGCCTAGTCCGCTCTGGCCGCTGCCGTTTTCGACGGCGATGTGAACGTGCGAGGGCGGCACCGCGGCGACCGGACCCGGTGCCGGCGGCGGCGTCTCGCGCACGTAGACTCCGGTCAGTACCGCGACCGCTGCCGCGCGTTGCTTCTGGTCGGGCACGAGCGCCTCGCCCGAGTCCGTCTGCACGGTGCCGGTATACGTTATCTGGTCGGTCTTGAGATCGGCCAAATTGAAATCCCGGTAATACCAGGCCAGGCTCTTCTTCTCGTCGTCGGACAGATTCGTCGTGACGTTGCGGTTGATGACGCCGATGAGCGCGCCGATATGCGCGAGATCGTTGAATTTGTCGGATTTCAGCTTGGCGACGGTGATTTGCAAGACTTGCTGCTGACGTTTGATGCGGCACGGATCGCTGCACGCATCGTGCCGGAAACGGCTGTACGAAACGGCCTGCTCGCCGTTCATATGCGTCAGCCCGGGTTTGAAGTGAATGTGCAGGTGGCCCCAGCTATCGTCGTAGTCCATCTGCTCGGCAACCGGAACGTCGATGCCGCCGATGGCATCGACGAGCTCTTTGGTGGCGTTGATCTTGAGCACGATGAAGCGGTCGAAATAGCTTTTCGGCTCGTTCTTCGCCAGGCCCAGCCAACTGCCGACCACGGTATCGGCATATCCTTCGCCGCCGACGGCGAACGCGCTGTTGATCTTGTCGTCGCGACCGCGAATCGTCGCCGCCATGTCACGCGGCACCGAGACGATCTTGACCGCTTTGGTCGGGAAATCGAGTCCGGCGGCCATGATCGTGTCGCTGCGCGCCTGGGTCGAATATTCTTGATCTTTGCTGTCGTAGTTGTAGTCGATGCCCAGCAAGAGCACGTAGATCCGGTCGCGGCCGAAGACCGTTTCGGGCGACGGCACGAAGAACGTGACGGCGGTCGTCACCGGGTTGAGATTGCCCGTCTGCACCATGCGCGTCGCCAGCACCCCGCAGACGGTAGCGACGACGAGCATCGCGGCCAGAAACGCGTACGGAAACCAACGCCGCGCGGGCCTCAAACCGGAACCACCGCCGGCACCGCCGTTCCGTAGAAGTCGAAAGCGCCGCAGCCGTCGAGCCGCACGTCGGCGAATGAGCCCAGCGGCAGGTCGGCGCGAAAATAAATCGCGCCGTCGACTCCCGGCGCTTCGGCCTGCGAACGGCCGGCGCACAGCTCCGTTGCCGCCAGCGCGACCGCCGGCGGCGCGGTCCGGCGCAGCGTGCGGCGCTCTTCGACCAGGACGCGCACGGTCTGACCGACGCGCGCGGCGTGCGCGCGCTCCGAGGCAATCCGCTGCGCTTCGCGCAGCCGCACGAGCCGTTTGCGTTTCTCACGCTGCGCGATCTGACCCGGCAAATCCGCCCCCGGCGTCCCCTCCTCGCGCGAATAAGTGAAGAAGCCGACGCGGTCGAGTTGAGCGCGCGCGATCCAGTCTTCGAGATACGCCACGTGCTCGGCGGTCTCGCCCGGAAAACCCACGATGAACGTCGAGCGCATCGTGATCCCCGGGATGCGGCGTCGAAATTCGTCGATGATCTCCAAGTAGCGCTCGCCGTTGCCCGGCCGCAGCATCGCGCGCAGCACATCGGGGTGCGTGTGCTGCAAGGGCATATCCATGTACTTGCAGACCTTGGGTAGCGAAGCCATGGCGTCGATCAATTCGTCGTCGACGGTCGCGGGGTACAAATACAGTAAGCGAAGCCATTCCAGCCCGTCGATCGCGTGCAAGCCGTGCAGCAGCCGGGCCAGTCCCCCGCGGCGCGCGCCGCGGTCGCGGCCGTACATCGACGTGTCTTGCGCGATGAGGATCAGCTCTTTGGTCCCGCCCGCCGCCAGCGCGCGCGCTTCTTTGAGCACCGACTCCTCGCTGCGCGAGCGAAACGGACCGCGCAGCGCCGGAATGATGCAGAACGTGCACGGATGATCGCAGCCCTCGGCCACTTTGAGATACGCGGTCGCCGACGGCGTGGTGATCAGCCGGGGCAGAAAATCGTGCTCGGGCTCGGCATCGAACTGCAAGCGCACCGGATGCCGGCCGGCGCGCGCGTCGGCGAGCAACTCGACGATACCGGCATACGCACCGGTGCCGACGACGCCGTCGATCTCGGGAATGAGCGCTTGGAGCTGCTCGCCGAAACGCTGCGACAGACAGCCGGCAACGATCAATTGCTGACCGGGTGTCTTGTTGGCGGCATGCTCGAGAATCACGTCGGTCGACTCCGCCTTCGCCGGATCGATGAAGGCGCAGGTGTTGATGACGACGGTGTCCGCCGCCGCCGCATCGGGAACCAGCTCCCAGCCCGCAGCGCCGAGCTTGCCGATCATGACCTCGGAATCGACCAGATTCTTCGCACAGCCGAGCGAAACGAAAGCAACGCGCCCGCGCGCCGGCGCTTGCACTAGTAGCGCGTCGGGCTTTGCCCGATGTGCGACCACGGCGGCTTGCGGCGAAGCCGCAAACGCGATGGATTCGTCGAGCGAAGCCGAGGCGAATCCACTAGCGGTAGTTCGTGAACTGCAGCGGGAGTTCGTAGTCCATCGCTTTGAGCAACGCTTGAACCTTCTGCAGGTCGTCTTTGGACTTGCTGCTGATGCGGATCTGCTCGTCTTGATACTGCGCGTTGACCTTGAGCTTCGAGTTCTTGATCGCTTCGATGAGGGGTTTGCTCTTGTCTTTGGGGATCCCCGAGCGCAGCACGATCTTTTGACGCAGGGCGCCGTGCGTTGCCGGCTCCGCTTTCTGGTAATCGAAGGCTTTGATATCGATTCCGCGTTTGATCGCTTTCGATTGCAGGATGTCGATCACGTTCTTGAGCTTGAGTTCGTCGTCGGCGAGCAGCGTGATCTCTTTGTCGGTATTTTCGATCGCGGCGACCGAGTTTTTGAAATCGAAACGTCCGGCGATCTCTTTGCGCGCCTGGTTGAGCGCATTCTCGAGTTCTTGAGCGTCGACTTTGGAGACGACATCGAACGAATTATCGCTGGCCACGTCAGCGGACTTCGTCGGATGCGTTGCGTTCGTCCTATGCCCGCGTCAAGCGGTCCGGCTGCGCCGCCGCAAAGGTGACCCGCCGCTCGATCCGGCGCCAAAGCCGAATTCTAGCGCTGATACGAGCGTTCGGCGACGTCGCCCAAGCCGCCCATCGGGCCGAGGTCCTTGCCGTCCACGGAGATGTCGACCCCGCCGGCGTTTCCCACCCGGACCGTCGCGGAGCGCCCGGCAAACGTCCGCTGTGTCCCTTTGGGGTACACGCCTTCCATCTCGAGCTTACCGTCGACGACGACGCGCAGCCAAGAGCTGTCGCGCAGAGCAACCGCGAAACCGCGCGCCGCCGGCGCGCTCTTGGCCGGCCGGTTTTCGGCAACGGCGGTCTGGCTCGAAGCCGGAAACTCCCGCTCCGCCCGCTCGGGTTGCGCTTTGTGACGCGCCGGCGCGGGCTTCACGCCACCGGCCGGCACGGTTTGGCCGCGCTGGAAGTCGACGTATTGAAAACCAACGAAGAGCACCAGCGCGAACGCGACGAGCACGGCGGCAACGGCCCCGATCGACAGACCGCGTTTCCTCGCGCCGGCCCGGTCGCCCAGCAACGGCTCGGCGCGCGGGATCGCGTGGGCGAATGAAGCCGGAGCCCCGCCCGGGACCGTCGTCGCATAGGCGGCTGCTGCCGCCTCCCCATCGAGTCCGAGGAAGCGAGCATACGTCCGGATGAAGCCGCGAACGTACACCGGTGGCCCGACCGCTTCCCAATCTTCCGCTTCGATCGCTTCAAGATACACCGAGCGGATGTGGGTGCGTTCGGCCACGTCCGACAGCATCAAACCTTGCGACTCCCGCGCGGTACGGAAGGTGTCTCCGAGCGCAGACATACCACAACCGTTGGCGGCTGCATCCGGTTCTCCCCTTCCCGGAGTTTACGCACGTGATATGACTGCGCAAAGATTTCGCGTTGTCGCGGCAATGAGCGGCGGCGTCGATTCGGCCGTCGCCGCCGGGCTGCTGGCCGAAGCGGGCTACGACGTGGTTGGGGTAACGATGAAAATGTACGCTCCGACCAAGGCCGCTCACGCCAAATCGTGCTGCGGCGCCGACGATTTCGACGACGCCCGGCGCAGCGCAGCGGCGCTGGGCATACCGCACTACGTGCTCGATTTCGAGGAAACGTTTCGGGCAAACGTGATCGAGCGCTTCGCGCGCGACTATGCAAGCGGCCGCACTCCCAACCCGTGCATCAGCTGTAATAATTTCGTTAAGCTCGGCACGCTGCAGCGCTACGCCGAACGGCTGGGCGCAAGTTTCGTCGCAACCGGCCATTACGCGCGTGTCGAACAGCGCGCCGACGGCCCGCATCTGTTCCGCAGCGCGCACGCCAAGGATCAAGCGTACACCCTCGCCCAGCTCGCGCCCCGCCAGCTCGCAACGCTTCTACTGCCGCTCGGTGACCTCGACAAGCCGGCAACGCGCGCGCACGCCGAGCGGCTCGGACTGCCGGTGGCCAGCAAGACCGAGTCGCAGGACATCTGCTTCGTCGAAGGCGGCGACTACCGCGACGTCTTGGCGCGCATTGCGCCGCACGCGGCGAGCGGCGGCGAGATTCGCACGACCGACGGCGAGCGCGTCGGCGCGCATGCCGGAGTCATGAATTTCACCGTCGGGCAGCGGCGCGGCCTGCCGCCCGGCGGCAACGGACCACGCTACGTGACGCACATCGATGCGGCTACGAACACGATCGTCATCGGCAGCTCCGACGAGTTGGGGGCCGACGCCCTCATCGCCGATGAAGTCAATCTCATTCGTCCCGAACGCTTTGCCGGCGCTTCGGCACGGGTTCGCGCGATGACCCGCTATCGTTCGCAACCGTTTACGGCGCACGCGAGCATCGCGGGCGACGGGACGCTCGAGCTGACGTTCGAGCAGCGGCAACACGCGGTAACCCCGGGGCAGCTGGTCGCCCTGTTCGATCCGGATTCAGATGAAGTGCTGGGCGCCGCGACGATCCGGCACGCCCGATGAGCGATCGCACGACGCCCGGCGCCGGCGACGACGAACCGAGCACGGAACAAATCATCGCCGTGCTTTTTCAAGCGGCGATGAGCGGCGATGAAACGGCGTGGGCCAACGCCCACGACGTTGACCCCAAGCTGCTGCAAATGTGGCGCTTCACCCACGCGCAAGAATATATCGGTTACCTCGAAAACGTGCTGCGCTCGATCAGGCGCCGGGCGGGCGCCTGAGCAGCACGAGGTTCGACTCGCCGCCGTTGGCCGCGGACCGCTCCGGCCGCGGCGAATCGGCTCGCTTCGGACCGTCCGTCACATCACGCAATGGCGGCTTTTCAACGCGTCCGGCGCTGGGCATGCGCCCGAATCTGCGCCGGACCCGATATTCGTCGAGCGCGGTCATGAGGCAGAATACGGCCAGAAAACACAGCTCTTGCGGATACCGGTCGCGCAATTCGATCGCGAGCAGATATCCGAGCACCTCGGCGACGGCGACGATGACGCCTTGCCGAAACCACCACGAATGAAGGACGCCGCGCATCAGCGTTGATCGCTGGACGCGATGCCCAGACCCGTGCGAATCGATGCATCGATCGCGTGCCCGGCGTTCGCCAGCGCCTTGAAGGCTGGCTGACCTGCGGTTGCGTCGTGCAGCAGCGACTTTGCGTAGCTCCCGGCGGCACCGGCGCCTGCCGCAATGAGCGTTCTTGCCGCAGGGTTCGCGGTTGCGGCGCGAACGGCGACACCGATTGCGGAGGCGGCACCCGTTGCGCCTTCGGCCTCGACGACGCCGGGCACGAGTTGCGCCGCCGCCGCAGCGCCGATGAGCAATGCCGGCATCGGCTTGCTTTGGAGCGCAACACGATCCGGCGGACTGCCGCTGCTCACCGGTGCGGCAGGGTTTGTTTTTCGCAGCGTTTGCGCTGCGTTCGGCGCGGCGCCGATGACTGATGAAACGTTGCTCGGCACGAAAATCTCCACGATCGGGTGAAAAGTGTGTCCGCAGCGTAAGCCTTTGCGATGATGCCGCGATTGCCGGCATGTGACGGCGCCGAGATATGCGAATGCAAGGCGCACCATGCCGGAAACGTCGACCAACAGTTCAACGGCCACGTCCCTGGTTGGCCCCCACGCCGGAATGTTCGATGCGTGGTTTTCGCTCTACGAGCGTTACGCGGCCGAGCGCGGTGTACGTCCCGACCGTCGCATCGGCGGCATGCTCTGGCGCTGGTTGCTCGACGGAACGTATCGCGTCGCGGGCGTCATCGCGATTGATAGCCGCAAAGAGATCGTCGGCTTCGCGCACTTTCGCCCATATCCCAACACGCTCAACGGGACCGAAGCCTGTTGGCTCGACGATCTGTACGTCGCTCACTCGCACCGTGAGTCCGACCTAACCGAGCGGCTCGTCGAATATGTCTGCAACACGTCACGCAAACGCGGCTGGAGCGAAGTCAACTGGGTCAGCGACAACGAGCCCGAACTGCGCGCGATTTACGATCGGATCGCAACCCGCACCGAGCTGACCACCTACCACATCAACCTCACCTGAAAGATGCGTTGAGTTGGCCCTGGACTTCGTCGCTACGCGGCTCATTTGCTGAAGCAAACTTCGCCGCTAGGCTCCTCGCCAGGACCAACTCAACGCATCTTTCATCACGCGGCGCGCTGGGTTTCGTCGCTTCGCGCCTCAGTGTTGAAGTAAGCGACGCTGCTGGGCCCCTTGCGAGGGCCGACTCAATCGCATCTTTTCAACAGGCCACGCGCTGGGCTTTGTTCGCTTCGCGCCTCAGTGTTGAAGGAAACGGCGCTGCTGGGCTCCGGATCAGGCCGTTGCCAGGCTCATGTCGGGGCGCAGATTCCAGTACGTATCGCGGATGACCGGGCGGAATCCGGCATCGATCACCAACCGTTCGAGTTGGGCGCGGGTCGCCTCGTTCGTCGCGCCGGCGTCATGCACCACGCGCTCTTCGAGGATCGTGCCGCCCATGTCGTCGCAGCCGTAAAACAGTGCGAGCTGACCGAGTTTGAGCCCGGGCGTGAGCCACGACGCTTGCAGATGCGGCACGTTGTCGAGGAACAGCCGCGACATCGCCAGGACGCGCATGTACGAGAGCGCGCTCGCCTCCCGTCCGCGCAGCGGCGTTTTGAACGGGATGTAGTACCAGGGGATGAACGCCGTGAAACCGCCCGTTTCGTCCTGCAGATCGCGCAAGACCGACATGTGCTCGATGCGTTCGGCTTCGGTTTCGATCGAGCCGAACATCATCGTCGCCGTCGTCGGCATTCCCAGCTGCTGCGCGTCGCGCATCACACCCAGCCACTGATCGGGTTTCACTTTGCGCGCGCTGATCCGTTTGCGCACGCGCTCGACGAGGATCTCAGCGCCGGCGCCGGGCAATGATTTCAAGCCTGCCGCCTGCAGCCGAACGAGCACTTCGCGCGGCGTGAGTCCTTCGATGGCGGCGAGGCCGGTGACCTCGGAAACCGAGAGTGAATGGATATCGACCTGCGGAAACTCGGCGCGCACGCGCGCGAACAGCTGCTCGAACCAACCGATGCGCAGCTCCGGATTGACGCCGCCCTGAATCATGATCTGGGTGGCGCCCGCATCGGCGGCGAACTTCACGCGCTCGAGCACCTTGTCGTGCGACATGGTGTAGCCTTCGCCGTGTTTCTCGGGCCGAAAGAACGCGCAGAACGTGCAGTGCACGTTGCAGATGTTCGTGTAGTTGATCGTCGTGTCGATCACGTAGGTGACGTCGGTCGTCGGATAGAGCTGCATGCGCCGCGCGTGGGCGGCTGCGCCCAGCTCGTGCAACGGCGCCTCTTGATACAGCCGCACGCCTTCGGCGAGCGACAGTCGCCCGCCGCCCGCCGCGCGATCGATGAGGTCAGCGAGCGACAAGGTCCACCTCCGGGGTGACGGACGGATGCGGCGCGATCGCGCCGATCGCAGCCAACTCGTCGGCAAAGCGGCGCAGGCCGACGAGCGCGCGTTCGTCGAGCTCGAAGTTCAGCGTTGCGAAATACGCTGCATAGAAGCCGGCGGGACGTGAAACGTGCGTCTGCGCCGCAGCGATCACGTCTTGGGGATTTGCATAGCCCCAGGTGCGCGCGGTGACCAGCGCTTCGAGCGCCGCCCGGACGCCGGCGGGATTGGCGCGAACCACATCGCGCCGCGCGGCCCAAACGGCGTAGACCATGTCGAGCCCGGTCCACTCGTGCCACAGCGAACCCAAATCGTGCACCAGACCGGGCGCGAAGGCAAGCTGCGCGTCGATCGCGCGATCGCCGATGAGAAACGCCGGCTGACCGGCAACGGCGCGTTCGAGCGGATCGTCGACTTCGACGAACTCGGCCCGCACGCCAAAACGCCGCTCGAGCAGAATGCGCAACAGATTCCGGCCGCTCGCCGATTCTTTGGTGACCGCGATGCGCGCACCGTCGAGCGCCCCGGGCGGCTCGGCGCTCACGAGCACGACCGACCAAACGTCGCTGCGCGAGCCGATGCACAGACGCCCGAGCAGCGCGAGCCGGTCCGCGTTCGCCAAATAAGCGAACGCGCTGATCGGGCTGACGTCGAGCCGGCCGTCGAGCAGCATCGCATTGAGATCGGCCGGCACCGCTTCGAGCAGCGATCCCGGGAAGGTTACCGCGCCGCGATCGAAGGCGGCGTAGATCGGAACATCGTTGGTGTAGACGATTCGCCCGGCACGCAGTGAACTCAAACCGGCGCCCCGGCGGCGCCGGCCGCCGTCAGCTCGCGCCCGGCGGGTTGCCAATCGAAGGGGAAGGTTTCGTAGGTCGAATTCCGGCGGACCGCGACGTACCCGGCTTCTTCGATCAAGCGCCGGAACTCGCGGTCGTCGACGTACTGCCCGGACTGCGTCCCCGCGCTGTGGTAGATGCGTTCCTCGTCAGTCGAGCCATGCGTTCCGTCCATGTCGTCGGCGCCGTATTCGAGCGCGAGCTGACACACCTTGAGGCCCTGAATCATCCAATACGCTTTGATGTGGTCGAAATTGTTGAGCATCAGGCGCGAGACGGCAAACATCCGGATGTCATCCAAGCCGCTGGTCCAGCCGTAATGGCTGAGCTCGTTGCCGTCGGGATGAAACGCGAGCGGAATGAACGCATTGAACCCGGGCGAACGCTGCTGCGATTCGCGCAGCATGATCAAGTGCTCGACTCGCTCTTCGAGTGTTTCGAGCGTACCGTAGAGCATCGTCGCGTTCGAGGCGATGCCCAAGCGATGGGCGACCTCGTGAACGTCCAGCCAGTGCGCCGCATCGACTTTGTTGGGGCAGACGGCAGCCCGGAAGCGCGGTGCGAAGATCTCGGCCCCGCCGCCGTTGATGTTGTCGAGCCCGGCGTCGCGCAGTTGCTCCAAGATCTGCGTGTACGTCAACCGATGACGGCGCGCCATGTAATCGATCTCGGCCGAAGTGAAGAAAGAAAGCTGCACGTGCGGCAGCATCTGTTTGAAGCGCCGCATCACGGGCAGCCAGTAATCGAGTGACAGCTGGCGCGGATCGTGACCGCCAACGATGTGGAGCTGATTGAAATTCGATCCGGTCTCGAGCGCTTTGGCGACGACCTCGTCGGCCGACATCCGCACCGCCTCGGCGTCCTTTTCCGCTTTCGCAAACGAACAGAACCGGCAATTCGCGTAGCAGACGTTGGTCGAGTTGATGTAGCGATTGAGAACGTAGTAGACGTTCTTGCCGCTCTTGCGTTCCTTCGCCGTTTTGGCCAAACGGCCCAACGAGTGCAGATCGGGCGTTCGGAAGAGGGTGAGACCGTCTTCGCGAGAGAGCGGAATGCCCTCGTCGACTTTGTGCTCGATGGCAAGTAAAGCTGCGTCCGTGACCATATGGAGCATAGACTATCGCAGAGAAGGTGCCGTTTCTTGCACTTTTGTGGTCGTCGCCCGCGCGAAAGTGCCGGCAGCCTCCTGCACGAGGCGCCCGCCGGGCCGACGAGCGGCGCGTGCCGGGACCCGATCGGCCGGCGGCGGCGGGCGCCGGCGCGGCGGCGCCGAGCGTCAGTCGAGCAGCAGCGCCCGATGACGGATGGTCTGCATCTTCACGACGACGAGCGCGATGAAGATGCCGTCAAGTACGGTGTCCAGCCACCACGCCGGTACGAAAATGTGTCCGATCAGCGCCACGAGCGTGACGACGCCTAGGCTGAGATACACGCCGTCGTCCGACAAGCTCTCGAGCAGCGAGCGGCTAGGCAGCTGCTCGAGAATGCGGAATTTCGATTGCAGCACCACCAGCGACACCAGGGTCGCGACGATGGCCATGACCAATCCCGGATAGGAGACCCAGTCGGCATCGCGGCGCGGCACGGCAATGTCGAGCAGCCCGTTCGCGGCGGCGTACAATCCGAGCACGCCGTATCCGGCGGCGCTGATGCGCACGCCCCAGCATTCGAGGGCGCGGTAGTCGGCGACGATCCCGCAGACTTCGACCACGTAGCGCGCGAAGAGGGCGCCGGCCGAGGCCGCAGCGATGGCGCTGAGCATGCCGAACTCGACGAGCGCCGTGCAATGGATGCTGTGGCCCGCGAGGATCGTCACGACGGCGACCACCGCGCCCGTCAGCATGAGAATTCCTTCGAGAATCGCCGGCCGGACGAATGCCGGGGCCGATCCGCTGCGCTTCATTCGCGCATAGGTACCCAGGGGCAACGTCCATGTCCTCGTCAGTCCCGTCCCTGCGCAACGGCGGGACCGGCGCGACGCGAGTCAGAAAAGCCTGGCCCTTCGATGGCCACCACCGTCCTCTCCGAAACTGGGCGACCCGGCGACGCCCCGTCACGCAGTTTCGCGGCCGACGTCTGGCGCCGGTTCCGGCGCGCGCCCGGCGCCCTGACCGGAGCGGCGATCGTGACGCTCATCGTCCTGATAGCCGTCTTCGCCCCACTGCTCGCCGGATCCGACCCGCTGTCGCAGAACCTTCTGCAGCAAGCGCAGGCCCCCAGTGCCGCCCATTGGTTCGGCACCGACAAGCTGGGCCGCGACCTGTTCGCCCGCATCGTCTACGGCGCGCGAATCTCGATTCGCATCGGCTTCGTGGCCGTGGGTCTAGCAATCAGTGCCGGGACCCTCATCGGCTTGGTCGCCGGTTATGTCGGCGGCCGGATCGACGCGCTGCTCATGGGCGCGATGGACATCATGCTGGCGTTTCCCTCGATCATTCTCGCGATCGGCATCACGACGATTCTGGGGCCGAGCATCACCAATTTGATGATTGCCGTCGGCATCGTGTACGTGCCGCAGTACGCCCGCCTGGCCCGCTCCTCGGTGCTCAACCTGCGAGACACCGAATTCGTCGAAGCGGCGCGCGCGCTGGGCGCGCGGACGCCTGCGATCCTCGCCCGCCACATCTTGCCCAACATTTTGACGCCGCTGCTGGTTCAGGCCACGCTCGGCATCGCGACGGCCGAACTCGAAGCGGCCGGATTATCCTATCTGGGACTGGGCGCGCGCCCGCCCATGCCCGAATGGGGAGCGATGCTCAACGACGCCCGTGACTACTGGCTGAGCGCACCGTGGGCGCTGATCTTTCCGGGCGCCTCGATCACGGTTCTCGTGCTGGGCTTCAATCTGCTGGGCGACGGGCTGCGCGACGCGCTCGACCCCAAAGAACGCTGAACGGCTTCGCCCGAGCCGCTACAGCGTCGCCCAGACGTCGAGTTTGGTTTTGACCTTGGCGATCACCGCGTCGGTGAATTCCGTCGTCCCCGCGTGGCCGCCCAGATCGCTGGTGGCGAGCCCGCCGCGCACGGTTTCGAGCACGGATTCGTACATCGCCCGCGACGCGTTCACCGCGCGCCTGTCGTCGATGTGGCCCAGCAGTGCGGCCGAGGCGAGTATCATCGCCATCGGGTTGGCGACGTTCTTGCCGAACAAACGCGGCGCGGTGCCGTGGGGTGCTTCCGCCATGACGACGCTAGGGCGCAACTTGGGGCCGAAGGCGAGCAGAACCGATTCCGCGCCGGCGATCGAGCCGAAGAGCTGCATCACCAGATCCGACATGCAGTCGCCGTCGCGGTTCAAGGTGGGAATGACCATCGCGTCGCCCGCCGACGCGATCAACAGCGCGTACGTTGCGTCGATGAGCTGCGGTTCGTACGTCACATCCGGGTAGCGCGCCGCGGCGTGGTCGAGTTCTTCCTTGAGCATCCCCTCGTACACCGGGCTGACCGTGTACTTGGGGCCGCCGAAGACCTTCGCGCCCATTTTCCGGGCGTGAAAAAAAGCGTACTCCGCAACGTGCCGGCACACGGAGCGCTCGATCCGTTCGGTTCGATAGGCCACTTCGTCGTCGCCGCTGCCCTCGCGCCATTCTTTGGCGCCGTAGGCGTCGCCGACCGCCATGCGCACGACGGAGATCGGCGCGTGAATGCCGGCGACCGGCCGCACACCCGGAATTCGGCGCCCGGTCCGAACGATGACTTCGCCGTCGATCTCGCGGCGCAAAATTGCATTGGGCGAACCCACGTCGTCGCGGGTTTCCGGCGTGATCGTCGCGGCTTTGAGGCCCAGCGTCGCGACCTTCATCGCCGCCGCCGCCTCGTGCACGATGCCGTTCTGGGTCGCGCGCCGCGATCCCAGCGACAAGTCGAAGTGCTTGAATTCGATCTCCATGCCGACGACGTCCGGCGCGAGGACGCGCAGCGATTCCAGCAGCAGCTCTTGACCGGTCTCATCGCCGTCGAGCACGACGACGCTTGGTTTGAACACAATACTTCCTTGAGCGGCGCGCAGTCTTTACGCCGCCTGAGCGACGCTTCGCGCGCGTACTGGCGGAGTCCGGTAGACGCACGAAGTATTCTCGTCGCCAATGGCACGCGTACGGCGTAAGGCCGCGGCGGCAACACGGCTGAATTTCGAGCTCGCCGGGATCGCGGCGCTAGGCTTCGCCTTGCTCTTGGGTATCGCGATTGTGCTCCCGGCCGGGCGAACGGGTGCGATCGGCGGCGCGGCATCGCACGCCATGCAAGCGCTCTTCGGCGGCGCAGCCGGTTGGTTTCCTTGCCTGATCGCGCTGCTCGGCGCGATCGTCTTCCTCGAGATCAACGTCCCCAAGATGATCGCGACGCTCGGTTCGGCGGCGGTGGGCTTTTTCATCATCCTCGACACGGCGCTGGGCTCCCACGGCGGCCTGCTCGGACGCGCCTTGGACGGCGGCCTGTCCAGCCTCGTCGGCGACATCGGCGAAAAGATCGTCCTCGTCGTGGCAGCGCTGTCGATAGCGGTTTGGGTCACCAACGTTTCCGTGAAGAAAGTCATCGGCTGGTGCATCGCGCGGCTGGCCGCGCTGCGGCCGCCGCCGGCCCCCAAGCGTGGCGGCTCACGAGCCTCGGCACCGGCTGCGGCGCCCGGTCCGCGTAGCCTGCGCGAAGCCTTTCACCTGCCGGCCCTCATTCCCAAAGCCGCCGGGGCGGCCGGCGCGCTGACCGCCGTCGCGGCTCGGCCCGCCGCGGTGCGCAGCGCGCCGGTGAAGCCGGTCGACGAGATCGATGCCGGTGACGAGTACGTCGAAGACCCCGATGCCGACGAGGAAGAGCTCGACGACGATGAAGAGCTCGACGACGACGAGGAACTCGAAGATGACGAAGAGCTCGAAGATGACGAAGAGCTCGAAGATGACGAAGAACTCGACGACGACGAGGAACTCGAAGACGACGAAGCGCTCGACGAAGACGAAAATGAGGCGGTCGACGGCGAGTACGAACCGGCCGGCGCGCGGCGCGCGTACCGGCTGCCCGAGCTGACGATCTTCGACGCGCCGCAAGCGCAGCACGTCGACGAATCCAATCGCGCCACGATCCTCGAAGATACGCTGGCCTCGTTCGGCGTCGGCGCCAAAGTCGTGCACATCGAACGCGGTCCGTCGATTACCCGCTACGAACTCAAGCCCGAACGCGGCGTAAAAATCTCGCGCATCTCCGCCCTGACCGACGATCTCGCGCTCGCGCTGGCCGCGACGTCGGTGCGGATCGAAGCGCCGATTCCGGGCAAGTCCGCCGTCGGCATCGAGGTTCCCAACGCGACCGTCTCGATCGTCGCGATTCGCGAAATTCTCGAAGCGCTGCCGCAGCGCGGCATGGTGCCGCCGCTCAACATGGCGCTGGGCAAGGACATCACCGGACGCGTCGTATTCGGCGACCTGGGCAAAATGCCGCATCTGCTAGTTGCCGGCGCCACCGGATCGGGGAAATCGGTCTGCCTCAATTGCATCATCGCGTCGCTGCTCGTCAACGCGACGCCCGATCAAGTGCAGTTGCTGATGATCGATCCCAAGCGGGTCGAACTGACGGTCTACAACGGCATCCCGCACCTCATCAAAGAAGTCATCACCGACGCCAAGCTCGCCGCCGGGGCGCTCTTCGAGATGACCAAAGAGATGGATTCGCGCTACGAGCGCTTCGCCAAGGCCGGCGTGCGCAAGATCGAAGAATTCAACGCGAAGTTTCCCGATGAGAAGCTGCCCTACGTGGTGATCGTCATCGACGAGTTGGCCGATCTGATGCTGATCGCGCCGGCGCGGGTCGAAACGACGATCTGCCGGATCGCCCAGCTCGCGCGGGCGACCGGCATCCACCTCGTCGTCGCCACGCAGCGCCCGTCGGTCGACGTCATCACCGGAATCATCAAAGCCAACATCCCCTCGCGCATCGCCTTCGCGGTCAGCTCGCAAGTCGATTCGCGCACGATCCTCGACATGGGCGGGGCCGAACGCCTATTGGGCCGCGGCGACATGCTCTACTTGCCGATCGACGCGCCCAAACCCGTGCGCTCGCAAGGCGCGCTCGTGACCGGCGCCGAGATCAACCGGCTCGTCGAGTTCTGGGCCCGCCAGGCTCGGCCCGAAAATCTGCTCGACGTCGAGGTGGTCCCGATCGAAGCCGACGAGGAAGCCAAGGTCAACATCGATCCGCTGTGCTACGACGCGGCGAAGTTCATCATCGAAACCAACTACGCGTCGACCGCGCAATTGCAGTCGCAATTCTCGATCGGCCATCCGCGCGCCGTGCGGTTGATGAAGCAGCTCGAAGATTTCAAAGTGGTCGGCGCGCACGAAGGCACCAAACCGCGCAAGATTTTGCTCGGGCTCATGGACCTCGAGATCATCGCGCCGCGTTTGGGAAAGACCGACAAGCAGCCGGAGCTGTTTTGATGGCGGTTCGGGCGCGCGCGGCCGGCGCGCTCGCTCCGGCCGCGGTGTTCGTCGTTGCGGCAGTGGTGTACGTGCTGCTCGGCAACGCGGTGTCACACGTCCCGCCCCACGGGATCGACGCGGCGGCGCGCAGCGTTGCCGGCGAAGCGCCGCGCATCGCTGCGATCTTCACCGAGTCGTGCTTGTGGCCGGTGCTCACGGCATTCGGTTTGGCCGGTTGCGCTCTCGCGATCCGGTTCCCGGCCTGGCGCGCGCGCATCGTTTTTGCCGTCGTGATCACGCTCGTGGCCTGGCAAACGAGCAACGTGCTCAAGGACCTGTTCGCCCGGCCGCGGCCGCCGTATTGGCTCGTCTTTCACGAAACGAGCTTCGCCTATTCCAGCGGTCACGCGATGTTTGCCACCCTGGTGTACTGGCTGTGGGCGTACCACGTCGCGCGCAGCGCGCTGCGCCCGGCGGTGCGGATCCCGCTCTGCGCA
Source organism: Candidatus Velthaea sp. (assembly GCA_050012475.1). Taxonomy (GTDB): domain Bacteria; phylum Vulcanimicrobiota; class Vulcanimicrobiia; order Vulcanimicrobiales; family Vulcanimicrobiaceae; genus Velthaea. Next base: position 131,326 of record JBEKHC010000001.1, on the reverse strand, counting down.
GCGCTAGTCGCGTGGGGCGTCGGCGTCATCTGGTCGCGGCTCGCGCTGGGCGCCCACTACCCCTCGGACCTCGCCGGCGGCATCCTGCTCGCCGTCGCCATGCTGGCGCTGGCCCTCACCGTGACGCGGATCGCCGCACCCCGAGCCCGGGTGCTCTGACCCGTCCCGCAGGAGCGTCCGGCGCGGAGCAGCCCGGTTCACGGCCCCGCCGCTCAAGCGAAGTGCGGCTTCGGCCGACAACCCAAGCAGACGCCGTTTCCCTAAGAACGGAAGCTTCAGCTCAGGAACCATGGTCATGAACACCGCCGCGGCTACGCGACCATCCGCGATCAATGCCCGAGACCGGGCCGCACGCGACGTGTACGAACTCGAAGCGCAGTTCGTCTGCGGCGTCGGAGCGGACCTCGGCGAGGTCGAGACGATGTTGGAGCGCGTTCGCGGGTTGTCCGACCCCGCGCTGCTGGGGCGTGCGCTGTGCCTGTATAGCCGCGCACTCATTCTCTACGGCCGGCACGAAGCGGGTTTGCGGGCCGCGGACGAAGGTGCGCGCGTCTTCGCCAAGCTCGCCGCCGCCGCGGCGCAGCCTCTCGCCGGCGTGCATGCCGAGACGTTTCGCGCCGCGGGTACCGCGCTCTTCAAGCTCGGACGGATCGCCGAAGCGCTGCCGCAACTCGAGGAAGGCGTGCGGCTTGCCACGGCAGCAATCGATGCGGGTGAGGCGACAACGACTACCGCGGTGACCGTCATCTCACCGGGCTGCGCGCAGATCCGCAGCCTGATCATGCTGGGCGTGGCGCTCTTCGCGATCCGCGATATCGACGCGGCGATCGAGGTCTACGAATGCGCGATCGCTGCGGCAGATGCGGACCCGCCGACCAGCGACACGTTTCTCGACGAGGTGCAGCTCGCGCGCTGGAATCTCACCGACGCGCTGCACGAGCGCGCCGCGCGTCATCGGGCCGCGGGCCGGACGGCACGTGCGGACCGCGACATCTTGGCCGCCCGGCGTCTGCTCGAGGCCGAGGCGTGGCGCGTGACGACGCCCGCCCCCGGCGCCGTCCGCTACCCCGGCGGCCCGTCGACCGGAACGCTCAGCCCGTTCGGACGGGCGTCGTACTACGCAGCCTTGGGCCGCCATTTTTTGATTTGCGGCGAGCCCGCACAGGCGCGCGCCGCGTTCGAGGACGAGTTCGTCGAAATCTACCGCCAACCGTACGTCGACGAGTGCAGCGTCGCCGACGTTCAAACCGGACTCGCGCAATGCGCGCTGGCGCTCGATGCGCCGCTCGACGCGCTCGTGCACGGCGAGCAAGCGCTATGCGCGCTCGACCGGCACGACGAATCCGAGCTGCGTGCGACCGTGCTGCTCGCCTGCGCCCAAGCGCATCAGGCCCTGGGCGAACACGCCGCCGCCTACGACCTGCTCCAAGCGCATCATGCGCTGCGCGCGAAGATCGAGGCCGTGGCGGCTCAGCAGTACGCCGGCCATATGACCGCCAAGCTCGGTCTGGAACGCGCGCATGCCGACGCGGAATCCCATCGCCGCATCGCCGCGATGCTGGCCACGCTCGGGCGCATCGGTCAGGAGATCACCGCGACGCTCGACCGGAACGCGGTGTTCGCGATCTACGCGCGGCACGCCGCCGACCTGCTGCACGTCACGGCGTTCGGGGTCTATCTCCTCGAACCGGACGGAACGTCATTGCAGCGGGTTTTCGACAGCGAATTTTGCCGCGCGAGTTCGGCCGCCGGGCTGGGCCTCGAAGATGCGGCGTCGCCGCAGGCGCGTGCGCTGAGCACGCGGTATGAAGTCGTCGACACGAATGCGCCCCTTCCGCTGCGGACGGTGCTGTATTCGCCGCTGGTCGTTGCCGACCGGGTGCTGGGCCTGGTGATCATCGGCTCGGAACGCGCCGGCGCGTATGCGGAAAACGAGGTCTCGATCGTGCATGCGATCGGCGCCTATGCGGCGATCGCGCTCGACAACGCCGCGGCCTACACGAAGCTCGAACACACCGTGAACGAGCTGCAAGCGACGCAGCGCGAACTCGAGCACCTTTCGATGACCGATATGCTGACCCGGGTCGCCAATCGCCGCTACCTGCACGAGCGCGCGCGCGCCGAAATCGCCGCGCTGCGGCGCAGCGGCGGTGAGTTGGCCGTCGTCATCTTCGACATCGATCATTTCAAGCGCGTCAACGATACCTACGGGCACGCCGCCGGCGACGCCGTGCTGCAGCGCGTCGCACAAGCAGCCACGGACCGGCTGCGGCCGACCGATCTCGTCGCCCGCATCGGCGGCGAAGAGTTCGCGCTGCTCCTCCCCGGCGCCGCGCTCAGCGAAGCCACGGCGGTCGCCGAGCGCATTCGAGCGAAGATCGCCGAAACGGATGTGGTGACGCAAGACGCGACGATTCACGTCACCTCCAGTTTCGGCATCGCCATGTTCGATGCAGCGGCCGACACGTTCGACCGGGCACTCAACCGCGCCGACGCGGCGCTCTATCGCGCAAAACAAGCCGGACGGGACCGCATCCACGTCGCCTGACAGCGACCGCGCACCGCCCCCGACTCGGCGGGCGGAGCCGACGATCTTCCTGCGAAGCGTTCTTTGGCCATGAAGTACCGCGCGCTCGCGCTCACGTCCGTTCTGCTTTCGGCGCTCGTCCCGGTCGCGGCGCACGCGCACGCTTCGGGCGGCGGATGCGCGACGACCGCCGCGAAACTCGCCGCGCCGCTGCAGCTGAGCCTGCCGCCGGAAGCCAAGATTACCTCGAAGCAACTCGCCGTGGAGGTCGACATCGGCAGCGACGGCCGCGTGCGGGCCCTGCAGATCGATCAAAGCTCCGGCGATCCGGCTGTCGATTTGAACGCCCGTCAGGCGCTGCAGGGGGCGAGTTACGATCCGCCGCAAGCCGGCTGCGTCGCATACAGCGGCGGCCTGCACCTGATCTACGAACTTCCGGCGCCGGCTGCGGCCCAAGCCCCGACGCCCGCGGCACTCGACCCGCATTGCACGCCGTACGTTTTGGCGTTTCTCACGCCCGACCCGCGCGACCGCAAGCGCACCGGCACCGCGGTGGTCGCCGTCGAACTCGATGCCGCGGGCACGCAGACCGCTGCGCCCGCATTACGCAAGAGCACCGGCTCGCCGGCACTCGACGCGGCCGCGTTGCGGATCGCGCGCGGCGGACAATACGGCTTCCTGCGCGGCAGCCGGTGCACGCCGCAGCCGTTCACGTACAATTTAGAACTGACGTTTCAATGACGAGTAGATCTTCAGCGCGTACATGCCGCCGTGAAAAGCCCGTGCGCCACACGGTCGGCGCAAGGGCGTCGCTCGGCGAAACCCGATAGCGGCTAGACTTCCATGACGACCGGGATGACGATCGGCTTGCGCCGCGAGCGCTCGAAGATCGCCTTCGAAAGCCCGTTGCGGATGTGTTCTTTCACCGTACCGACGTCGCGGATGCCTTCGACCGAGCAATCGTCGAGAATCCGGGTCAGCTTCGCCTTGAGTTCTTCCATCACGGCACCCGACTCGGGCAAATAGAAGACGCCGCGCGACACGAGATCGGGTCCGGCCACGACCCGCGCTTCTTCGGCATCGACGGTGACCACCACCATCATGATCCCGTCGCCGGCGAGATGCTTGCGGTCGCGCAAAATCGCGTCGCCCACGTCGCCTACCCCTGAACCGTCCACCATGACGTTGCCGCCGTACGTCCGCCCGACCTTGCCGACCGTTTCGTGGGTGAACTGAATCACGTCGCCGTTCTCGATGACGAACACGTTGTCGCCGGGAACGCCGGTTTGGCGCGCGAGGTTGCCGTGGGTGACGAGCATCCGGTACTCGCCGTGCACCGGGATGAAGTAGTCGGGCCGCACCAAGTTGAGCATGAGCAGCAGTTCTTCTTGCGACGCGTGTCCCGAAACATGCGCCATCCCGGTCGAGCCGTGGATCACGTTGGCGCCCAAACGGTAAAGGTTGTTGATCGTTTTCGAGACGCTTTTCTCGTTGCCCGGGATCGGCGTTGCGCTGATGACGACAGTGTCGCCGGGAACGATGCGCAGCTTCTTGTGATCGCGCACCGAGAGGCGGGTCAGCGCCGACATCGGCTCGCCCTGCGAACCCGTCGTCATGACCACGATTTGGTCGGCGGGATAATCGTCGACGGCTTCGAGCCGGATGATCATCCCCGGCGGGATGTCGAGGTAGCCGAGCTCCGTGGCGTAATGCACGACGTTGGAGAGCGAACGGCCCAAGAACGCCACTTTGCGGCCGAAGCGCTGCGATTGGTCGACGACCTGCTGAATGCGCGGCACGTTCGAGGCGAACGAGGTGACGATCAGCCGGCCTTTGGCGCGCGCGAAAATGTTGGCGAAGGCTTCGCCGACGATCCGTTCGGACAGCGTGTGGCCCGGGCGCTCGGCGTTGGTCGAATCGGCGAGCATGCACAGCACGCCGGCTTGGCCGACGCGCGCGATCGCCGCGAAGTCGGCCGGCTTCCCGTCGATGGGGGTTTGATCGAACTTGAAGTCGCCGGTGTGGAAGACCGTGCCCTGCGGCGTGTGAATCGCCAGTGCGCACGCGCCCGCCAAACTGTGGTTGATGTGGATGAATTCGGTTTCGATGCCGCCGTAGGTGACTTTGTCGCCCGGGTTGACGGTGACGAAATTGAGTTCGGCCGGCTTGTGTTCTTTGAGTTTGGCGCGAATGAGCGCCAGCGTGAGCGGCGTGCCGACGACCGGGACGGTGAACTCGCGCAGCAAGTACGGAATCCCGCCGATATGATCTTCATGTCCGTGCGTGACGAGCAGCGCGCGAAACTTGTCGGCGCGCTCGCGCAAATACGAGAAATCGTTGATGACGATGTCGACGCCGAACATCTCGTCGTCGGGAAACATCAAGCCGCAGTCCACGACGATGAGATCGTCGTTCGTTTCGACCACGGTCATGTTCCGGCCGATCTCGCCGCATCCGCCGAGCGGGATGATGCGCAGGTAACTTTCCTGGGGCGGGGGTGGGACGACGAGGGTATCTGCGTACGACTGACCGCTAACTTGCAAAATTCCGTCCTTGATGTGACCCCGTCGCGCGTGATCGGGAATCGTATGAGGTTAACTATCCGGCGAGCTTCGCCCGCTTTTTTGGTCAGTTTCCTATCATTTGCGCTCTGGACCCAGGCCTTGCCGTCCCCAGCAAGCGAAACACCGCGCTCGCCCCACGCGGTCCGGACGCCGGCCTCGGCAGAACGCCAAATCGAGCTGTTTTCACCCCGGGTGCGGCGCTCGACCGTGATGTATTTGCGGCTGCGGATGCTCGAATTGCGCGAAGAGGGCCTCGAGCGCGCCCGCGCGGTCATCGAACACCGCCTCAGCGTCGATGCGCTGTTGGCCGATCCGCCGCGCCCCAAACAGAAAGCGACGGGACCCGCGCGCCGAACCGTTGAGCCGTGACGACGTATCGCCCAGCGCCATCATTGCAGCCGCTCCCGAACCTCGTGAGGCAGCCCAAGCGAACGCGTCCGCGCCCCGCCGCTCCGGCAAACGCGTAACCGTGCGCCTCGCCCGGATCGCCGCGCTGATCGCGGTGTGCTGCTGCGCGCGGCCCGTCGGGGCCCAGTCACCGCCGCCGGAGCAGCCGCTCGACGTTCGTTCGGCCGTTCGATTCGCGCTCGATCACAACGCCTCGATCGCCAGCCGGCGCGCGACGCTGGCCAACGATGAAGCGCAATACGCCAAGGACCACGCCGCCGAGTATCCGCCGCTTACCGGAGAGCTGCAAAATCAGCTCACCAAACAGTCGAACGGCTCGATCGGATCGCTCGAACAGTTCGGCATCGGTCCGGCGACGACCAACAGCATCACGACGTTCTCGGAAAATACGGCGCAACTCGGCACGCAGTGGACGCTCTACAACGGTTCGGCCAACCAGATCACGAGCCAGCGCGCCAAGCGGCAAGTCGAAACCGATCGCGACGACCTGCGTCATGCCGAGCAGCAGCTGGCGCAAGACGTGAGCAGCGCGTACTACGCCGTCTCGGTCCGGCGCGAAACCGTCCGCCTCGATGCCGTCGACCAAACCTATCAAGAAGCGCTGCTGGACGTTGCGCGCGACAACGAACGCGTCGGCCGCGCTGCGGGGGTCGACGTGCTGCGCTCGCAGGTCAATGCGCTGCGCGCGCAAGCGGCACTTGCGACCGCGCAGTCCGACGAAGCGACGGCGCGCGAGTCGCTGGCGCAGACCGTCGGCGCACCGCCCGAGCAAGCCTTCGTGTTCGAGGACGTGCTGCCCGAACCGGCGCCGTCGACGACGCCGCTGGCCGAGCTCATCGCGACTGCGGAAGCCGGCCGCACCGATATTGCGGGCGCCGCCGCTGCGGTCGCGAACGCACGGCTCGCCGACGCGATCATCGACAGCGACCGGCTGCCGGCGCTTTCGATCAATGCCGCGTTTGGCAACCAATTCATCCCGACCCAAAGCGCGCTGACCAATCCGTCAACCGGTCAGCCTTTCCCGTTGGGTCCGCGCGGCAGCACGGGTTTTTGGCAGATCGGGGCGACCGAAACGCTGCAGATCGGCTTGGTCGAGTACGGCTCGCGGCACGCCCAGCACCGCGCCGCGCGCGCCGCGATCGATTCCGCGCAAGCCGCACTCGACACGACCCGCTACGCGGTCGAAACCGACGTGCGCCAGGCCCAACGCGGCGCGCAGACGGCGTATGCGAATCTCGCAACCGCCAAACAGGCCTCCGCACTGGGCGCCGAGTCGGCCCGGATCGCCCAACTGCAGTACAAGAACGGGCTGATCTCGTTGACCGACGCCACCCAGGCCGAGCGCGACAATCTGTCGGCGCAGAACGATCTGGTGAACGCCCGCGTCAGCTACATCGGCGCGGTCGTCCATCTGCGCGTGGCGGTCGGAACGCTGGATCCGGTGGCGATCGTGGATCTGCGCACGTGATTCGCCGCCGCCGCAATCTCGTCGCACTGGTCGCCGGGCTCATCGCGATCGTCGCGATCGGCGCGTTCGCCGCAGGGCATCCCCGGGATGCCGCGATCGAAGCCAAGCTCGCCACCGCAGCCTACGGCCGTTTCATCACCCGCCTGCCCGAGACGGGCGTCGTGCAGCGGCCGCAAATTCGAACGCTGTCGACGCTCGTGCCCGGCGATATCGCGCGCGTGCTGGTCAAACCCGGCGACCGCGTCGCGGCCGGCCAGCTCCTCTTCCAGCTCTCGAATCCGCAACTGGTCAGCAGCGAAGAAGGCGCGCAGGCCGCTTACGACGCGGCGCGCGGGCGCGCATCGTCGGCAGCCGAGACCAACGCGGTGCTGCCGGCACAAAACCAATCCAGCGTGGTGCAAGCCGAGTTCAACCTCGAGCAGGCCAAATTCAATTTGAACCAGGCCATCACCGATCAGAAGAACGGTGCGCAATCGGGGTTGGGGTACGGCGGCGCCACCGCCGAATCCCAGCGCGTGGGCGCCGACGCCGGCGTAGCCAACGCGCGCACGAGTTTGAGCGAAGCCCAGCGCATCTACGATGCGGACAAGGACCTCTACGCGAACAAAGCCATCTCCAAAGATACGCTCAGCCAGCAAGCCGCGCGCCTCGCCCAAGCGCAAATCGCCGCCGACCAGGCCGAACGCCAGCGCCAAGACACGTACACGCAGCTTTCACAGAACGTCTCGGTGCTCGCCGACCGCGTGCGCGCGGCGCGCGACGCCGTGCGGCAAGCACAAGCCGCGCTCGCCGCCGCCAAACTCGAATCCGAGCAAAACAAGGCCGGTGACCTGGTGGCCGCGCGCGGCGATGCCGCCGCGCGGCTCAACGATCTGCGCTATGCCCAAGACCAGGTCGCGCGGCTGTCCATCGTGGCGCCGTTCGCCGGCATCGTGCAAACGATCGCCGTGCAAACGAACGATTCGCTGCGCCCGCTGCAGCCCGGAGACAATCTGTCCGCCGGACAACCGCTCGTGACGCTGGCGGCAAATACCGGTTTTATCGTCCGGGCGCGCGTCGACGAACAAGACATTTCGCAAGTCAAACTGGGTCAAGCAGCACGCATCAGCGGTGAAGACCTCGGCAGCAGCACGATCGACGGACGCGTGGCGGCAATCGGCGAGGTGGCGCAAAAGAGCGACGATCCTGCGAACACGTCGCGCCAGATCATCACCACGATCAAGCTGCAGGGTTCGCTGCCGTTTCTGCGCGACGGCATGAACGTCGACGTCGACATCGTGACCGTCGATGAAGCGCACGTGATCGCGCTGCCCAGCGAGGCGATTCGCCGTGACAACGGCAAGCCGTACGTCTTCGTCGTCCGCCCCGCCGACGGGCGCACGCTCAAAACGAACGTCGTCGCCGGAGCGACGAACGACACGCAAACCGTCATCACGCACGGTCTCAAACCGGGCGACACCGTCGTCGTCGACCGGAACCCGGCCATCGCCGACAATGTCGCGGTGAAAGCCGCGCCGGAACCGTCGCCGGCGCCCAGCGCGAGCAACGGCGCGGGATGAGCCGGCTGGGCGCGTATATCGCGGAAGCCTTCGAAGCGATTTGGCGCAACCGCACCCGTTCGCTGCTGACCCTGCTGGGCATGATCATCGGGACGTCGTCGATCATCGCGGTGCTGGGCATCAGCAAAGCGGCATCGGGCGGCATCAGCGGAACGCTGGATTCGTTCGGCGATCCGGGCGTTTCGGTCAGCGTCGATCCGGATCAGAACGATCCGCAAAGCGCGGCGATCCAGTACCGCGACGCCCGGATCGCCGGCGAGGCACTGGCGGGCAAACTCAAAGATATCGAACCGGCCTATCAGCGCCAATTCAGCTTGCGGGTGGGGAACCGCAAGTACACGACCTTCGGGGTGTCCGACGGCGATTATCATCCCGACTCGATCGTCATGCTCGCGGGACGCCGGATCAGCACGGCCGATCTCACCACCGGCGCGCGCGTCTGCAACCTCACGCGCGCGCTGGCGCAGCGGATGTTCGACGGACCCGCGCTGGGCCAAGTCTTGCGGGTCGGCGGGTCGAGCTGCACCGTGGTCGGCATCTGGGCCGAGATCAAAGGCGGCCTGTTCAACTCCGCAGGCGCCAACGATTTTTTCACGCTGCCGTACACGATGTTTCACGACATCGCGCCGGGGCCGACGGACGGACTGAGCCTGTACGCCGCCAACGGCATCGGCGTGGCCGAGATCGGCGACGACGTCACCGCCGTGCTGCGGCGCCTCCACGGACCCGGCGCGAAATACGTCGTGCAAGACAATACGGCGAACTTGCAGACCTTCAACACCGTGCTGGGCGTCATCGCCAACGGCCTGACCGCGATCGGCGGCGTGGCGCTGGTGGTCGCCGGCATCGGCATCATGAACATCATGCTCGTCTCGGTAACGGAGCGAACGCGCGAGATCGGGCTGCGCAAGTCGATCGGCGCGCGCAACGCGGATATCGCGCTGCAGTTTTTGCTCGAGGCGATCCTGCTCTCGCTCATCGGCGGCGGCATCGGGACGGCGATCGGATTCTTTGCCGTCGTCGCAGCGTACGGCTCGATCGCCGCGCTGGTCGGCCCGGCGCCGATTCCGTACCTTTTGATCGTGTCCGTCGCGGTCGGTTTTTCGACCCTGGTGGGGACGGTCTTCGGCACCTACCCCGCGCTGCGCGCCAGCCGGCTCGATCCCATCTCCGCGTTGCGCTCGTAGTGCGGGCGTAGCTTGGTTCAATACGTGCTCGAAGCCCTGAGCGTTCTGTGGGCCAACAAGACCCGTTCGTTCCTGACCACGCTGGGGCTGATCATCGGCGTGATGGCGGTGATCGCAATCCAAATTCTGGGCTCGGGAATGTCGGGCGCGGTGACCGGCGTGCTGGGAGCGGTCAACGACAAATCGTTCACGATCTTTCCCAACGCGCGCCAAGCGGATTTCACCCGCGCCGCAATCAGCGTGGCCGACATCGACCGCGCAGCGCGCAGCATCCCCAACGTCGCCGCCGGCGTGCCGCTGGGCGCGACGGCGCTCACCATGCGCTTGGGCGCGACCGAAGCCAAACTGCGGCTGTCGGCCGACTCCGACCGGCGCTTCGTGACGACCCCGATCCGCTTTGGTGATGGATTCTCGCGCGCCCAAGTCGACGCCGGCGCGCACGTCTGCATTTTGCTCGACAACGCGTACGCAAAACTCAAGCTCGACGGCGATCCGGTCGGCCGTTCGATCCGCGCCGGCGAACGCCGCTATACGATCGTCGGCGTGCTCGCCAAACCCAACGGCGGAATCGCGCCCAACATCATTCAAAGCGACGTGCTCATCCCGTACACCGCGTACGAGCGCGACTACGCGCGCGGACGCCCGCTGACCGGAGCCCGCTTTCTCGTCGACGATCCGGCGCGACTGGCGGAAACGGAGAACGCGACGCTGGCCTATTTCGCCCGGCTCAAACACGGCCGCGCGCTGTATCAAACGATCGACCGCAAGACCTTTTCATCCGCCATCGACGGCATCTTCACCGGCCTGACGCTCATCGTCGGCCTCATCGGCGCCGTTTCGCTGCTCGTGGCGGGGATCGGGATCCTCAACATCATGCTCGTCTCGGTCGCCGAACGAACGCGCGAAATCGGTTTGCGCAAAGCCATCGGCGCCACGCGCGGACAAGTGCTGGCCCAATTTTTCATCGAGGCGCTGCTCCTGTCGTCGATCGGCTGCGCCATCGGGCTGATCTTGGGCCTGGCGATCGGCGCGGCGGTCAATCACTTCGCCCTGGTGCAGATTTCGGGCGTCGTCGCGCCGATTCCGTGGCTGCGCTCGGCGGCGATCGCGACCGGTTTCGCGACGCTCGTCACGCTGGCGTTCGGGACCTATCCGGCCTACCGCGCGGCAACGCTCGATCCGATCGAGGCGCTGCGCTATGAATGACGCCGCGCGCCCGGTCATTGCGCTCACTGGCGTGACCAAAACCTACGTGCTCGGCGACATCGAAGTGCACGCCTTGCGCGGCGTGAGCTTCCGCATCGCGTCCGGTGAATACGTTGCGATCATGGGACCGTCGGGTTCGGGAAAGTCGACCCTGATGAACACGCTGGGCTGCCTGGACCGGCCGACCACGGGCCGCTACGAACTCGACGGCATCGATGTCGGCACCTTGACCGACGACGCTTTGGCCGCGATCCGGCTCAAGAAACTGGGCTTCGTGTTTCAAGGCTTCAATCTGCTCGCGCGCACCTCGGCGCTCAAGAACGTGGCCTTGCCGCTGTTTTATGCGGGGACATCGCTGCGTTCGCGCAACGCCGCCGCGGCCGAACAGTTGCGCGAAGTCGGCCTGGGCGACCGGCTCGACCACAAGCCCAGCGAACTGTCCGGCGGCCAGCAACAGCGGGTCGCGATCGCGCGCGCGCTGGTGAACGATCCCGCCGTCTTGTTAGCCGACGAGCCGACCGGCAATCTCGACAGTCAGACCAGCGAAGAGATCATGGCGCTCTTCGAACAGCTCAACCGCGCGGGTCGAACGATCATCATGGTGACGCACGATGAAGATATCGCCGCCCACGCCAAACGCGTCATTCGCGTCCGCGACGGTTTGGTCGTGGCCGACGAAGCGACGGTCGCGACCGATGCCCGCCGGGGCTGAGCCGGTGCGGCCCGCCGGCGCTCGCGCCGGGCTGCAGACGGCGCTCGACATCGCGATCGCGCCTCGAGCGGCATGCGCGGCACTGCGCGAGGCCCCGACCTGGGGCTGGGCCTTCGCCATCGCAGCGCTGCTCGGGATGATCGCGACCTTGGCCATGAACCCGATTTGGCTGCACGTGCTCGAGCGCGAATTGCCGGCGCGGTTCGCTGCTACCGGGCAAATCGCGCAGATGCCGGCCGACGCCCGCAACGCGCTCATTGCGCAGCAGCTCGGGCTGGCCAAAACGCTCACCGGCTTTTCGTTCCTGCTGATCCCGTTCGTGTTGGCCGGCGGTTGCGCGCTGCAAGCCCTGGTCATGCTGGCCGCGAACGCCCTGGGGGGCGGCGACGGGACGTTCAAAAAATTCTGGGCGCTGGCGGTCAATGCGGCCGTCGTCGGCACCGGGATCGCCTCGGTCGCGCTGCTCGCGATCGCGCTGCTGCGCGGGCCGGACGCCTTCCCGTCGTCGGCCGACGTTGCGAACGCCGTCCCCGGTCTGGGTACGTTTGTCTCGCCGGAAGCCAAGCCGGCCGCAGCCTTTCTCAGCGCCATCAACGTCTTCGCCGTTTGGGACAGCGTACTGCTCGCGACCGGGATGATCATCGTCGCTCGGTTGCCTCGCGGCAGCGCGATCGCTGCGGCGCTGGTCATCTTGGCGGGGACGGGAGTTTTTCCGCTCGCCGGAGCAGCGCTGCAAAACGGATTAAAATGAGGAAAAATCTGGGCGCGATCCGTCACCCCGGCTCGCCAAACCCTGTATAGGGTAGCGAACGTTTCCACTCTTCCCACCAACCATTGGAGAACCACCAAACATGAAGTCTCGATTTTTCGGGACGGCGGTCGTCGGCCTCGTCGGAGCGATCGTCGGCAGCTTTTCGATGATGCTCTTTGCCAGCACGCATTTTGCCAACGTCGCAGGACCGAACAATACGCCGCCTGCCGTCAGCGCGGCGCCTCTGATGGGAAGTGGCACGAGCGATCAGGACCGGATCGTCAATGCGGTCAAACGGGTGCAGCCGGCGGTGGTCGCCATCGACGTCACCATCAACGGCACGCGGGTGATCCCGGCCGATCCGTTTTCACAATTCTTCGGCGGCGGACCATCGGTCGGCCGCGTGCAGCGCTACCATGCGCAAGCCTCGGGCTCGGGCTTCGTCTATGACAAGTCCGGAATGATCGTCACCAATGCACACGTCGTTCCCAGCGGAACGTCGGACATCGAAGTGATCTTCGCCAACGGCGATCGCAAGAAGGCGACGGTTTACTCGCGTAATCCGGCCGCCGACCTCGCGCTGATCAAGGTCAGCAACTACGCAAAGCTGCCGGCACCCATCGAGCTGGGTGACAGCGACAAGCTGGCCGCCGGGCAATGGGCGATTGCCATCGGCGAACCCTTCGAGCTTAAGCAGTCGGTCTCCGTCGGCGTCGTTTCGGGCTTCAACCGCGATGAAACGATCGGCGGCGAGGGCGAGCAGGCGCGCCAGTTCAAGGGGCTCATGCAAACGTCCGCGCCGATCAATCCCGGTAATTCCGGCGGCCCGCTCGTCGACGTGCAGGGGCGGCTCATCGGCGTGAATCAGTCGACCGCGAACCCGCAAGCGGGCGCGCAGGGGATCGGTTTCGCGATCCCGGTCAACATCATGAAACAGCAAGTCGCGCTGCTCCTGAAGAATCCGGGCCAAACCCTCGAGGCCAACTCGACCGGCACCGGCATCCCTTACATCGGCGTCGCGCTGCAGGCGCTCGACGACAACGTCCGCGCGCAAATCAACTACCAGGGCAAGACCGGCGTGGTCGTGAGCGGCGTCTATCAAGGCACCCCCGCCGACCAAGCCGGCCTCCAAGCCGGCGACGTGATCACCTCGATCGACGGCAAACCGGTCAATTCGCCCGACGAGCTCACCAAAGCGATCCGCGCGCTCAAACCCGGGCAGAGCGCGGCCATGCAAGTCTTCAGCGCCGGGCTCAAAAAGCTCGTCAGCGTGAAGATCGGCGAAGCCCCGCCCGGCTTCGGCCAACCGCAGCAGCAGGATCCCAACGGCGGCCCGTAACCGGGAACGTCCCGACTGCGACATGACGAGGCGCCGAGCCGAACCGGCGCCTCTTCATTTTGGATTCGCGTTGGATTCGCGCCGCATTGGATTCGCACCGCCATTCGATTCGCACCGCCGGTGACCGCGGCGATCGGGTGGCTCGAGCGGCCTTGACTTTTCGGGGCTTGCACGCGATAGGGCCGGCAGAAGCATTCGCGTCTGCCGGAAAGGTGCCACATCGATGAGTTCCGCGATCACCTCCCGCTCCGCCTTGCCGCCGCCATCGCCGGAGCCGCCGCTTTTGCGGGCGCAGCCGCCGGCCTTTTGGGCGAAGCCGCCGGCCGTGCCCAAAGCGATGCCGCCGCACGTGAGGCCGGACTCCGTCGCTTCAGCCCCGGAACGGCTGATCGAGCAGAACGCGACGAACATCGCCGATTTCGCGGCCGGTGCCGCGGCCGCTCCGCACGCGATCGTGCAAGCGTACGAAGACGCCGCGAAAGCGAACGGTGCGCTGGCGGACAACGTCGAGAAGACGCTCGCCAACTGGTCGACGCAAACGATTTCCGAGCGTCAAAGCGCGATCAAGGATCTCGCCAAGCTCGCTAAGGGCGAGCGCACCCTGGGTGAACGGCTGGCCGGCGGGGCCCACGGCGACAGTGCCGGCGCCCGGCTTCTCGCCGACCAGCTCGACTCGGCAAACCAGGCGGCGCGCTTTCTCGACGGCGTGAAGGCGCCGCTCGACGCCATCGCCCGGTCGGCAGGCCGCTCCGCCGGGGCGACGATCGATCGCGCCGTTGCCGCAGCGCCGGGCGTCCTCCGCGGTCCACTCGGTACCTTGGCGAGCAAAGCAAAAGCGGCCGTCGGCAGCGCTTACAACAACTGGAGCAGCAGCGCCGACAAGGCCATCAACGCGCTGCCGCCCGCGATCCGCAGTGACGGGACGGACCTCGCGGTCAAGCTCAGGTCAGCGGCGAAGGCGGATACGGCGATCGCCGAAGCAGCGGGAAAGAGCCTCGTCCGCAAGGGCGCCGACATCATCGGCGCCTCCGTCGGAGATTTCACCAAGGTGGGGAGCTCCGAGGCCGCCTCGGCCGAAACGCTGTCCAAGGGGCTGCTCAAGAATGGCGTCGGCGTTCTGCGCGACGTTCCGCTCGTCGGCGCCGCGCTGACCGTTGCCTCCACCGCCGTCGACGTCGCGAGCGGCAAAAGCGTCGCGGACGCGAGCGTCGCCAACGTCGCGGGAACCGTGGCCGGCGACGTCGTGACGAACGTCGCGGGAGACGCCGCGGCTGCGGCCGGCATCGGGACCGATGCCGCGGCCGCAGGGGCCGGGCTCGGCATCGGCGAGATCGCGGCGGACGCAGCGGTGGTCGCCGCAACCGGACCAGTCGGCCTGGCAGCCGTCGGCGCAGTCGCGCTCGGTGTGGGTGCTTCGTACCTCGCCACCAAGGCGCTTGAGAGCAAGACCGGGCAAGCGATCATCAACGGCGCCGCACATGACGCGGCGACCGTCGGCAAAGACATCGGCAAAGGCGCGGTCGCGGCCGCGCACGAGGTTTCCGACCTGATCGCGAGCATCTTTTGAGCGCCGGCCGGTCGAGCGTGACTGCCGCTAGTGCGGCTGCGCCCGGCTGATATCGAAGTAGAACGTGCGCGGCTTATCGTTGCAGGTCGCGCTGGTAACGGCGTACGTGCGGCCGTCCCGCCGGTCGATCGTCGAGCGGCGGCCGCTCGTATCGCAGCCGTGGACGATGAGGTAGCGGTCGCGAAAGTGGTCGCTCACCAGCACACTGGCCGAGAAATCGAGGATCGCGTCGGCATAGCCGGCGCCGGTCGCTTCGGCCAGGTGCGGGAGTGACGGATTCCCGGCGGCTGATGAACCCGAGCCGATGAGCTTGATGCCCTCGAGGATGTCGCCGTCGAAGCGGTAGATCGTCGAGGCGTCGTCGTTCGGATCTTCCGGATAGATGAGCGTGTTCATGGTTTCGACGGCCGGCTTGCCGCTGCGTTTGGCCTCGACCGCCGAACGCGCCATGCCGAGCAGGATGCCGTAGCCGTCGCCGATCCCGGCCGTCGGCTCGGGGCGTTCGCGTTCGATCTCGACCGCGAACACGACCCCATCGCGCTCGGTTATGCGCAGGACCGCCGACGGGTCGTCGGCCCGCAAGTAATCGGCGGTCCGCGAGATAGCGGAGACCCGCTCGACGAGCAGCGGATCGCCGAACTTGGCCCGCAGTTCTGCGGCCGGCGAACCGAGCGTTACTCCCAACAGAGCGAAGGCGAGTCCCAAGAGCGGCATCGCCGTGATAACGCCGGGAGCTCGAAAAGCATCTCAATTTGGTAAGGCTGCAACCAGAGTGCCAAATTTTCTGTCACTAGTACTGGAACAAACCGCGCCGCTTGCCGTATGATAGTCGGTGCGCCGCGGTGCGGCATGTATTACTTCAATCGTGGGGCCGGGAAGCCGGAGCCCACGGGTCCTTGAGCGACGATAAGCGGCAAGGCCTGACAAAACGGAAGCCGGCAACGGCTTCCCGGTGGTTCGCCACCTTGGGGATGGTCCACGGCGCTCGGAAAGCGAGATCACCAGATTTATGGCTAAAGTGGTCGGAATCGACCTCGGCACGACCAACTCGGTCGTCGCCGTCATGGAGGGCCAGAGCCCTACCGTTATCGCCAACTCCGAAGGCAATCGCACGACGCCTTCGGTGGTGGCATTCACCAAGACCGGAGAACGTCTGGTCGGACAACTGGCAAAACGCCAGGCCGTGACCAACCCCGAGCGCACGATCAGCTCGATCAAGCGCGAGATGGGCACGGATCATAAGACGAAGATCGACGGCAAGGATTACTCGCCGCAAGAGATCAGCTCGATGATCCTGCAGAAGCTCGTCAACGACGCTTCGACCTATTTGGGCGAACGGGTGACCAAAGCCGTCGTCACCGTTCCGGCATACTTCAACGACGCCCAGCGCCAAGCGACCAAAGACGCCGGCAAGATCGCCGGGCTCGACGTGCTGCGCATCATCAACGAGCCGACTGCCGCGGCATTGGCGTACGGCCTGGATAAAAAGGGCAACGAAACCATCCTGGTCTGGGATCTCGGCGGCGGCACGTTCGACGTGTCGATCCTCGAAGTCGGCGACGGCGTGTTCGAAGTGAAGTCGACCAACGGCGACACCCGCCTGGGCGGCGACGACTACGACAAGAAGATCGTCGACTATCTCGTCGCCGAATTCCGCAAGGAACAAGGCATCGATCTGTCCGGCGACAAGCAGGCCATGCAGCGGCTCACCGAGGCGGCCGAAAAAGCCAAGATCGAACTGTCGGGCGTGGTCCAGACCAACATCAACCTGCCGTTCATCACGGCCGATCAAAACGGACCCAAGCATCTCGACCTCACCTTCACCCGGGCGAAGTTCGAGGAGCTCACCGCGAGCTTGACCGACCGCTGCGTGCAGCCGTTCAAGAACGCGCTCAACGACGCGAAGCTCGACGTCTCCAAGATCGACGAAGTCGTCATGGTCGGCGGTTCGACCCGCATGCCCGTGATCCAAGAACTCGTCAAGAAGCTGACGGGCAAAGAGCTCAATCAATCGGTCAACCCCGATGAAGTCGTCGCCATCGGCGCGGCGATTCAAGCCGGCGTGCTGGCCGGCGAAGTTCGCGACGTGGTTCTGCTCGACGTCACCCCGCTTTCGCTGGGCCTCGAGACGCTCGGCGGCGTGAATACCAAACTCATCGAACGCAACACCACGATTCCGACGCGCAAGACGCAAGTCTTCACGACGGCCGAGGACGGCCAAACGTCGGTCGACATCCACGTGCTGCAAGGCGAGCGCGAGATGGCGGGCGACAACAAGACGCTCGCGCGTTTCCGGCTCGAAGGCATTCCGGCTGCGCCGCGCGGCGTACCGCAGATCGAGGTCACCTTCAACATCGATGCAAACGGCATCGTCAACGTCGGCGCCAAAGATCTGGGCACGGGCAAAGAGCAGCAAATCACCATCACCGCGTCGACCAATCTCAACAAAGACGAAATCGACAAGATGGTGCGTGACGCCGAAGCGGCGCGCGCCGAAGATCAGCGCAAGAAAGAGGAAGCGGAGACCCGCAACACCGCCAACTCGCTGATCTACTCGACGGAGAAGTCGCTCAAGGAAGTCGGCGACAAAGCTGACGCCACGATCAAGACCGACGTCGAAGCCGCCCTGGCCGAGCTCAAGCGCGTGTCGGACAACGGCACGGCCGCCGAAATCAAGGCAGCCACCGAGAAACTGCAAGCGTCGAGCTACAAGCTCGCCGAGGCACTCTACGCCAAGACCGGCGCGTCGGCCAACGGCGCAACGGACGGCGCGGGACCCGGCAGCGGAACGCCGCCGAACGGTCCGGCCGAAGGCGCGCCGCAGAACGAAGACGTCATCGACGCCGAGTTCAAAGAAGCCAAGTAATACCGCGTGAAGCATCTCCGAGGTGCGCTCGACCGGGCGCGCCTCGCTGCCTCCGTTCGTAAAAGAAAGAGCGTCATGAACGACGACAAGGTAACGAACGCGTCCGCGGAAGCTACGGCAACTGCGGACGCAATAAACAATGGTGTCGTGACGGCAACGGCCGATTCCGATCTCGAGACCCAGTTAGCGGCGGCCAACGCCAAAGCAGAAGAAAACTACAACAAGTTTCTCTACGCCATGGCTGATTTCGAGAACTACAAGAAGCGCATGGAACGGCAGCTGGGCGAGATCGCGATGTCGGGGCGCAAGGCGCTCATCGCCAAGTTCCTGCCCGTGATCGACAATCTCGAACGCGCGCTTTCGTTCGATACGGAAAACGAAGGGCTCAAAGGCGGCCTGCAAGCGACGCTGCGCGGATTCGAAAACGTGCTGGCCGCCGAAGGCGTGAAAGCCGTATCGCTCAAGGGTTTGCCGTTCGATCCGCGGTTGGCCGAAGCGATCGGCACGCAACCGACGCCCGAAGGCGTCGCCGAGGACACCGTTCTCGAAGAGGCGACCAAGGCGTACATTTGGGGCGATGACGTTCTGCGCGCCGCTCACGTTATCGTCGCCAAAAGCGTTTAAATCCGTGCGCGCGCTCGTTCGTTCCGTCCGACTTCCGCACGCCGCGAAGCGCGCGCGGGCACGTCGCTTTCAACCATGAACTATAAGAATTACTACGATATCTTAGGCGTACCGAAAACCGCGCCCGAGAAAGACATCAAATCGGCGTATCGGAAGCTGGCCCGCAAATGGCATCCGGATGCCAATCCGACCAACGCGCGTCAGGCCGAAGAGAAATTCAAAGACATCCAAGAAGCCTACGAAGTTCTCGGCGATTCGGAAAAGCGCAAGAAGTACGATGTTCTCGGCAGTGATTGGCAGCGCGCGGCTCAAGAGGCCGAACAGCAGCGCACGTATCGCCGTGCCCAGCAGCAAGCCGCGTACGACTTCAACGACTTCAGCTCCGCGTCGGGCGGCGCCGGTGCCGCCGGCGGTCCGAGCGGCTTCTCGGATTTCTTCGACATGTTCTTTTCGGGCATCGGGCGTCGTCCGACCAGCGGTCCGACCGGCTTGGGGGAGCGTGGACAGGATTTGGAAACAACCATCGATTTGACCCTTGCCGAAGCGTATGAGGGCGGCAAAAAGTCGGTCTCGCTCCAGCTCGAGGATCGCTGTCCGCGCTGCGGCGGCACGGGCACGTCGGGCAAGGGGATTTGTCCGCAATGTCACGGCACGGGCCGTACGATCGAGACCAAGCGTTTCGACGTGACCATTCCCAAAGGGGTGCGCGAAGGTCAGCGGATCCGGCTCACCGGTCAAGGCGGCAGCGGCGCGGGGGGCGGTGCCAACGGCGACCTGTTCCTCATCGTGAAGTTCACCGGCGACAAGCGGTACGAGCGCAAGGGCGACGATCTGTACGTCGATTTGCCGGTTTCGATCTACGATCTGGTTCTCGGCGGCGACGTGCGCGTCCCCACGATGACCGGCGACGTGACAATGACGATCCCGGCCGGCACGCAGAACAACAAGATGCTGCGCTTGTCGGGAAAAGGCATGCCCAAACTCAAGAATGCCGGATTCGGCGACGAATACGTTCGCCTCGTCGGCCAACTGCCGACCGAATTGAGCGACAAAGAAAACAAGCTGTTCCGCGAGCTCGCCGGCTTGCGCAACGGCAAAGCGAACTGAAGTTTACGACTCGGGTACGGCGGCCTTGGCGGCGTTGAAGCCGATCTTGCTATGCGTGCCGTCGCAGAACGGTTTGTTGACGGAGGCTCCGCAGCGGCACAGCGCCACCGTGGTCCGGCCCGCCGGGATGTCGATCGGCTGTCCGTCGGGTGTTTCGAGATCGATCGGGCCGGTGACGAGATACGGTCCGTTCTGCGCAAAAGTAATCTTGACGTTGCTCATCTGATGCTCCATCCCGAAAGCCGGAAGTCCGGCTGCGGGATGTTTTCCGCGCCGCCCCAACACTCCCGCGACATCGCGGAGGGCCGACCGATTCCCCGCCGCCCGCGTTGCGCAAGCGCTTGGCGCAGTTCGCGCCGAGCCTGCCGCACGATGTCGGTGACGCGCGCCGCGGCATCCGACATCGACGCAGCGACGGCCTCCAGGTCGGCCCGGTACGGACCGGCTTGCTGCGCTTCGACGCGTGACTGAACGGTGATAATGGAAATCGATCGCATGTGCGCGGCGATCTCCTGCAGCAAGCCGTCCACGGCGCCGACTGCGACGGTGACGGATTGGCTCTGCGCGATCCGCGCCGTCTCGCACCGGTCGACAACCGCGTCCAGCGAGTTCGCACCGGTTCCCTTGCCGGCCGCCGCCCGGCGCAAAAGCCGCAACGCCTCGAACGCCCGCCGCTCGGCAACCGCCGATCGCGAAGCACTCAACGTACCCGCGCCGATCGCCGCGGTGAGTTTGGCGGTCGCACGAGCGGTTTGGTCGATGAAATCGGTGACCGGCTGGAACCCGGCGGCCTGGGACCCGGCTCGGCGCGCGATCACTTTGGCGTTGATCGCTGCGAGCGAAAGCTCATCGGCAAGAGCGCCGACCTCCGCCAAGCTCACGGCGACGATCGCGACGCTGAGAAAAAACGGTTGTTCTCGCCCGGTTCGCGTTCGAATCATCGAATGGGTTATCGGCGGATGCTGCGCGGTCATGACTGGATTCAACGCAGCGTCAAGCCAAACGTCGTGACGCGGCTGCCCTTGTACAGGGTTGTACCGATGGAGCAGGCGGCGAACCCGTTGAACGGAATGCGGACGTCGCCCTCGAGTGCGCCGCCGCGCACGAGCGCGTCAACACGCAAGCCATTGTCGTAGCTGAGCCAAACGAGCCGGCGGGTCAATGCCGACGCCGTGCTCGGGAGCGTCCCGGGATCGTAGGGCGGGAACGGATCGACCGCGGCAGTCGACGAGCTGTTCGCGCGCAGCACCCACGTGCGCAATGACAGTTGCGGTGCGATTTGCCAGGCGGAGTCGATGCCGATTCCGTTGACGTGCAGGGTCGTCGAGCCGGTCGTGCGCTGGGTGTACGTCGTCCCGGAGACGCGCATGCGATGCAGATCGGTATACGTTACGGACTGCTCGAAGAGCAGGCTCCGGTCGGCGGCGACGGCGAGCGAAACCGTCGAGAGTTCGACAAACGTCGGGATCCGCTGACTCGACACCACGCCTGCATGCAGCGTCCAAAACGCGCCGATCTTCACGTCGTCGGCGAGCGAACCGACGAGCGCGCTGCCAGACGTGCCGTGCGTAACGTTGGCAACGCTCGAATCGGCGCCGCGATCCCACGCGAACAACGCGGACAACCGGCTTGCTCCGCTTTGACGAGCCGCGCGCACGTACAGCGCCGAATCGAACTGCGTTCCCACCGCTGTCCCAAGCTCGCTCGTAGCGCGCAATGCGCGCGCGCCATATTCCCATTGCAGCGGACCTCGGCTGCGCACGAAGGCGCTTGCTGCAAGCAGGGACGCGCCGTCACTTTGCGTCGCGTCCACCGCCGCCGCCGTGGTGAAGCGACGCGACTCCGTGAGGTAGGAGAGACTCGCGCCCGACGCATGCAGCGTCGTATCCGCCAGCCCTACAGCGTCGAGCGACAGATTTCCGCCGGCAAACGGGAGCCGGCCGTCGACACTCGCGGCTTGCCGGTCGTCCCCCGGATCGGACGAGGCGGCGTACTGGGCGCCGGCATTCGCCGTTTGCGCGTTTGCATCGATGTCGGAGGCATCGCCGGTATCGATGCGGCTGGTCGCCAGGTCGGCGTCGCGCAGCTGCACGTCGTAGGTGCCGCCGCCGGCATAGCCGCCGTACACCGGCGCGGCCAACGGCGAGTCGGCCGCCAGCGCAGCGACGGCGTGCGCGGGAACCAATGCGCTCAAATCATTCGCATCGGACACGCGATAAAACGGCAGACCGTCGACGAGCACGCTGCCGTCGTAAGCCAGACCGCGGTCGCTGATCCGGCCGCCATCGACGACGGTGAACGGCCGCAGCGATGCGAGATCGGCCGCGCTTCGGTACGGCAGCGCGCGGACATCGGCAGCAGACGGTCCGTTTGCCGTAACCGCCGCGAAGCGCTGCACGATGACGATCACCGGCATCCCCGCTTCAACCCCGCGCCGGACCGGCCGGCAATAGTCGCACGCGACCGCGATCTGAACGACCCTTTCCCGGGAGGCGATCGCAAACGTCCCGTCGGCGATCGCGACGTCGGCTCCGGCCCGCTGCCCGGCAGCATCGTAGGCCGTCACCCGGGCGCCCGCGATCGCCGCACCGGCCTGATCCCGAATCGCCCCGGTGACGAGCGTATCGGCACGCGCCGGAAGCGCCGCGGCCAACGCGAAGAGGGCTCCGGCGCCGGCGGCGGCTTTCAGCATTGCTTCACGATTGGATGCTATGATGCGCCGATGATTGGTCTGGGGCTCCGATGGACCGTGCTCCTAACGCTGCTGGCGGTGCTGGCGGCGGCAGGCGGGGCCGCCCTGAGCGCCGAGGCCACCTTGGACGATCTGGCCCGCTCACAACTCCAACCCAGCGCATCTGCGGACTTGCTCGGGCCGATCACCGAATCCGGCCGGGTCGGCTGGGACTGCACTCCGGAACACGCGGCGCGCGCGGCGCGTGCGCAGGCCGCCGAACTGCCCGCGGATCGGCGTTGAATGCGGCTGGGCGCAGTGTTGGGCGCAATCGGCGTGGCCGCGGCGCTGACCGGGCCGGTCGCTGCCCAGATCTACCCGGCGACGACCAGCGTTCCGCACACGCTGGATCCGGCCCGGTTGCAGGCGCTGGCGGTCGAACGCGAGATTCACGAGCGTTTCAAGCGCGGACTCGACGCTGAAGGGCGCGGCGATTGGGCCGCCGCGGCGCCCGAATTCGAGCGCATCATCGAGCTGAATCCGCCCGAACCCAAAGGCTCGACGGCGCGCTACGATCTGGCCATCGCGCGCGCCCGCAGCGGCGAGTACAGCGCCGCCAAACGGTTGCTCGAAGAAGCGCTCGAGCGCGATCCGGGTTTCGCCGCGGCCGCGGCAAACTTGGTGACCACCGACGTGCTGGCTGGGGATATCGCGGCCGCCCGCACCGCCGCGGACCGGTTCGTCGCCATCGCACCCGCGTCGGCCCGGGCTCGCTACGAGCGCGGCATCGTCGCGTTGCGCAGCGGCGATCTGCCGACCGCGCGGGCTGATTTTCGCGCCTTGGCCGCGGGCGATCCGGCCTACGCGATCGCGCACTACGACCTGGCACTGATCGAAATCCGCAGCTCCCGTTTCGAGGCGGCCGAGGCCGAACTCGACCGCGCGCTTGCCATCGACCCCGGTTACGCGCGCGCACGCTTTGCGCTCGCGACCGTGTTCGTCCGGCTCGGCCGGCGCGCCGAAGCGCGCGCGGCGTTCGACCGCGCCGCCCGCGACGCGTCCGATGTAACGCTGCGCAGTTTGGCGCTCGATTTGCGCGACCGGTTTTAGTGCCGCGAGCCGCCCGCAAGCCAAACGCGCACCTCGCGGGCCGTGTCGGTCGACAGCGGGAGTGTCTGCACCAGCCGGCCGCGCGCATCGAGGCAATACACGAACGTCGAGTGCACGTCGGCGGCGGCGCGCTGCACGCCCAGCGCAGCGATGACCGTCTCGACAGCGGCCGGTTTTCCCGAAGCCATGCGCCAGTGCGGAGCCAACGCGCCCCAGGCGCGCGCGTAACGCGACATCACGAACGGCGTGTCGTAGCCCGGGTCGAGCGTTATCGTGACGAGTTCGGCCGCGATGCGCGCCCGGGCAAGCTGCGCGAACAAGGCGCCGACGAGCGGACACGCG
Source organism: Candidatus Velthaea sp. (assembly GCA_050012475.1). GTDB lineage: Bacteria > Vulcanimicrobiota > Vulcanimicrobiia > Vulcanimicrobiales > Vulcanimicrobiaceae > Velthaea. The sequence continues at coordinate 107,318 of JBEKHC010000001.1, read as the reverse complement.
TCGGTGCAACGCGTCGCCACAAAAGCGACGATCAGCGGCGCGCCGCGCAATGCGCTCAACGTGAACGCCGCGCCGCGCTGATCGACGAGCACCGTATCGGCCGGCGAACTCGCGTGTGCGACGCCGGCGCTCGCCAAACAAAGCACGAGCACCGGCGCAGCGGTCATTTTCATCAATACGGTCCGGCCGTTGGCGCAGTCGTCGGCGACGGTGTCGCGCCGGCGGCTCCCGTAGGCCGCGCGATATGCCAAACCGCGCCGAAGGACGTGATGCCGTTGCCGGCAATCGATCCTGGGGCGCTGTCGGCGATGTACGTGTAGAGCGGGCGTCCGGCATACGCTAACTGCAGCGTTCCGTCGGCGCGTTTGATCGCCGTGAACGGTGCGGGGAAAGCGGCGTTGGCCGCAGCCGGGACAAACGGCCAGACCGTGGCGCACTGTCCGTTGCACGTCGACGTGCCCGGCGCAGCGAGATCGGCGTCGAAAACATACACGGTGTGCGATTGCGCGTTGACGAAACCCGGCGCGCCCGCGAGCATCGCGGTCGCGAGCGGCGCGGCGGCAGGCGCGACCGTCGGCGCCGCGGTGGGAACGGCCGTCGGCACGGCGGTTGCGGCAACCGGGCTGCTCGGTGTCGTGAGCGGAAGCGATGATGACGAGCCGCCGCCTCCGCACGCGGCAAGCGCGGAAACCGCGAGGGTCGCGGCCAGGGGAAAGACGTGGCGATGATCGAGCACGAGTGGCATCCTTTCAGGCGATGCGATATGCCTCCCGACGCTACGTGCGCGCTCTGAAAAAAGCCTGAACACCGCAGCGCCAGACGTTCAGAGATTTTTCATCCGCGCACCGTAGCGTCGCAGCATGAACTCCCTGCACATCTCGCTCGCAGCCGGCATGCTCGGCGCAAGTGTCGTCGGACTCTCGGCGTGCACCGACGGCGCGCCCGGCGCAATGTCGGCTTCCGTTGCCGGCGTCACGACGATCGACGTCAGCCTTACCGCGTTCGCCGCAACGTCGCTCGCCCCGGGCACGTCGGCGGGGTATGCGCCGGCGCAGCTCAGCGTGCCGGTGGGAACGCAGATTCGATTCGTCAACCAAGATTCGTTCGCGCACACCGCGAGCGCCGTCGCGGGAACGACGTTCCCCGCGAGTTCTCCGTTGACCGCGCAGGCGCTCACACCGTCCGCGAGCGGCACATCGATCGCCAGCGGTACGTGGTCGAGCGGCAATCTCGCCGCCGGCGCAAGCTCGCCGGTCTTCGTCGCGGACCGGCCGGGAACGTACCTGTTCGGCTGCTTCTATCACTACGGCGCACCGATGCGGGCAGCGATCCTTGTGCACTAAGGTGACGCTGTTAGCGCGCGCGGCGCTGGCAAGTGCGGCCGCGTGCTGCATGCTGTTCTCGCTGCGGACGCAGCCGGCGCAAGCGATACCGATCTTCGCTCAGCGTTACGGTCTGCAATGCGGCGCTTGTCACTCGGTCCTGCCCGAACTCAACGCGTTCGGCAACTTCTTCCGCAATCACGGTTATCGGCTGCCGCTTCCCAAGCACGGGACCACGCTCGTGGCGCTGCGCTACCAGCTGGAATACGACAAGGATCCCGCGCCGAACGCGGCACGTTTCGTGCCCGGCGGCGTCTTGCTTTCGAATGCCGACGTTGGCAAGATCACCGCGTTTCTGCACTACAATCTCGGCGCGCAAGGCGGCCCGTCGGGAACCTACTTGGCGTATCTATCGACGTACAACGAAGCGACGCAGATGCTGTATCGATTCGGTCTGTTCGAGCTGCCGTTGATCCATTCGCCGGGCCAGCGACTCGACGATCTCGCGCCCTACGGCTACGAACAAACACACGTCGGACTCGACGATCTCACCCTTGCCCAGCCGCGCTGGGGTCTCGAGGTCGAACGGCAAGCCGGCAGCTCACGTCTTGCCGCCACCCTCGCCGTTGCCGAATTCAAAGGCGCCGCGTACGGCGGGCGACCGCTCGATACGGGGATCACGACGCGGCCCGACCGGCCGGAGTTCGGACTTTTCGATCGCACGGCAGCCACGCCGTGGCTTACCTTCAGCGGCGATCTGCTCGTCGGCGCGCGGGCCATCGCGCCCACCGGCCGGGCGATCTTCGTCGACAACTACCGGCGCAGCGCGCTGGGGGCCGACCTGCACGTCAAGCGCTGGAGCCTACTGGGTCAGCAGTGGTGGGGCCGCGACGGCGACGATGACGGCTTCGGCGAGCAGGCCGGCTCGAGCGGCGGCTTCCTGCGCTTGCGCTACGCGCTGGGCGACCACGCCTATGCCGGCCTGCGCTACGACGCCGCAGCGGCCCCGACGGCCGTGCGCGACGTCGTCGTCTATGCCGCGACGCAGGTCGGCCGGCACGCCCGGCTGCTGCTTGAAAACAAACGCGTTCAAAACGGCACCTCCACCCTCGAAGGCGCGCTGACGGTCGGCTTCCCGTGGCCGGCGAAGGAGTGACGCGTGCGCATCCTGGTCGTCGAGGACAACGCCCAAATCGCCGCAGCCGTACGCACGATGCTCGAACGGCGCAAGTTCGGCGTGGACGTCGCCGCCGACGGCGACAGCGGGCTCGACGCGCTTCTGGATGCAAGTTATGATGCCGCCGTCGTCGATCTCGTCTTGCCCGGGCGCGACGGGTTCGCCATCTGCCGCGCCGCGCGCGACCACGGCGTGCAGACCCCGGTCCTGATCCTCACGGCACGCGACGCGGTCGAGGATCGCGTGCGCGGCCTGGACGCGGGCGCTGACGACTATCTGGTCAAGCCGTTCGTCGAGGAAGAACTCGCGGCGCGGCTGCGCGCGCTCTTGCGCCGCGGGCGGCTGCCGCTGCACGCAACCCTGACAGCGGGCGACCTCGTCATCGATCAAGGCGGCCGGACCGTCACGTACAAGGGCAAGCCGGTGACGCTCGCGGCCACGGAGTTTCGCGTGTTGGAATATCTGGCGATCAACCTCAACCTGGCGGTTTCGCGCGAGCAAATCCTCGAACGCGTGTGGGGCGACGCCTTCGACGGTCAAAGCAATATCGTCGACGTGTACATGAGCGCGATCCGCCGCAAGCTCGCCGCCGCCGGAGTTCGCAAGCGGATCGTCACCGTCTGGGGGATCGGGTATAAATTAATCGAGTAGTCGCGCGACTGACCGCGTCATATCTGGCCGTCTTTCTGATCGTGCTCGCAGCATTGAGCGCCGGCGCGTATCTTTTCTTTGCACGCTCCGCCCACGAGACGCTCGAACCGCTGTTGGGACTGCCCGAAGGCCAGGCCGCCTATGGCGCGACGATGCGCCGCGCCGCGCAAACGATCGTGCTGGCCGATCTCCCGTTGGCGGCCATCGTGGGCATCGCGGCTTACGTCCTCGCCCGGGTTTCGGTCCAGCCCCTCGTTCGCGCCCGCGCTCGCGAAGAACGCTTCGCCGCCGACGCGGCGCACGAATTGCGAACGCCGCTCGCGACGATCGCGGCGGTCGCGCAGGCGGCACCGCTCGACGAAAGCCCGCAGTCGCGCGCGCTCCAACAAATAGCGAACGTCGCGCTCGAGGCGTCCGCGCTGCTCGCCGATCTGATGACGCTCGTCCGCGAGGCGCCGGACGAAGGGCGGCTGCACGAACCCGTCGACGTCGCCGCGCTGGCACGGACCGTGCTGCGCGACCCGAACGACCGTCCGGGATCGCTCGAGGTCACCTTCGCGGCGCCGCCGGAGGGCGCGTACGCGACCGGCGAACCGCGCGCACTGCGCCAGCTCACCAAGAATCTCGTCGACAACGCGTTGCGCCATGCGCGCACCCGCGTGCGCGTCACCGTCAGCGCCGACACGCGCTGGATCGTGCTGTGCGTCGACGACGACGGTCCCGGCGTCGACCCGGCCGATCGCGAGCGCATCTTCGAGCGCTTTTTCAAAGCCGATCCGAACGGCCCGGGCAGCGGTCTGGGGCTCGCGATCGCCCGGCATATCGCCCGGCGTCACGGCGGAACGCTCGTCCTCGAAGACACGACGCGCTTTGTCGCGCGCTTGCCCAAAACACCGCAATAGCACGGCACGCGGCGATCGAGCGATGACACCGGGCGGATGCGACCGCGCCGTCAGCGAACATCGCCGAATGACCGGCGAACGGAAAAGCGCACCGCAGCCCAGCGTTTGGAATACCGTCGCGATGCCGATCGTCTGCGCCGCGATCGTCCTGGTGAGCCTCATCGTCGGCGGATCGATGCATCCGCCCGACAGCTCGAAGAACTACTTCCAGATCGGCATTCAAAACATCGTCGAGGTCGTTACCCGCCGGACGGTGCCCTAAGCGCCAGGCCGCCCGAGAGCTTCGGCGATGGCGCGAGCGTCTTTCGCCCGCTCCATGAGCGCCGGCGCTTCGATGCGCATCGCGGGCAACGCCGACGGATAGCGTTCTCCAACGAACGCGATGAGCTTCTCGCGCACGAAGCAGCGCAGATCGAAGAGCGTCGGAGCGTTGCGCGCGCTGACCAAAATGCGAACTTCGATGCCGTGCATGTTGGTGTCGGTGACTTGCACGGCTTTGACGTCGCCGTCCCACAGCGGCGTTTCTACCAGCACGCGATCGAGTTCGCTGCGCAAGGCGTCGACGGGCATCGTGTAGTCGGTGTAGAGCATCACGACGCCGATCAAATCCGTGGTATGCCGCGTCCACGTCTCGAACGGCTTGTCGATGAAATAGGTAAGCGGCAGGATCATCCGGCGCCGGTCCCACAGCGCGACCACGACGTAGGTCGATGTGATCTCCTCGACCCGGCCGAACTCTTTCTCGACGATCACCACGTCGTCGATCCGAATCGGCTGGGTCAGCGCGATCTGGATCCCAGCGACGAGATTTTCGAGCAGCGGCCGCGTCGCCAGGCCGACGGCCAAACCGGCCAGACCGGCTGACGCCAGCAGCGTCGCGCCGATTGCGCGCACGGCCGGAAACGTCATCAGCGAGGTCGCGGTCGCGACGATCACCACGATCGTGACCGCGACGCGGCTGAGAATGTTGACCCGGGTCTCGATCTGGCGGAAGCGCAGGTCGTCCTCTCTGGGCTTGCCCCCATAGCCCTTCGTGTAGTCGGCGCCCAGCATGACCAGCGCGACCATTCCCCACGCCGCAGTTGCAATCGTGAGAATGACGGTGAGGTGTTCGACGCGGCTGACCCAAGCGGCCGGCAGCTGTAACGCCGGGACGATCGCCAGCACCGCAAGCAACGGGAGGATGTAGGCTGCCGGCCGGTTCAAGCGGCGGACGATCATCCCAAAGGTCAGTTCGCGCTTGCTTGCCAGCCTGGTCAGAATTCCGAACGCGACGCGATGCACGACGATGCCCACCGCCAGCGCCAAGACGATGATGATCACCGCGAGCAAACCGTCATGCTGCGCCTGCGTCAGATCGTGGCGAAGCAAACTCTGGATCATTGGCCTATCATCCCCCCAACCGAGCGGGAACCCCCACCTCGTCGCCGGTGTCGTAAGCAGAGATGTTAGGCGGCCCTCCGACCCACCTCATGTGGTCGAACATGTTCAGCCCAGATAAGCCCAAGATCAAGCGCAAAGCCGAATGGCGCCGGATCGGGGCCTTCTTCGTTCCGTATTGGCGCAAGGAAGCACTGGTGTTGCTGTGCATCCTGGCCGGCTCGATCCTCGGGCTGCTCCCGCCGCTGTTCACCAAATGGCTCATCGACGACGCGATCCCCCAGCACGCCGTCGGCGGCGTGGCAGTCAACGTGGCGGGCATGGTCATCAGCGCCTTGGCGGCCGGCCTGATCGGCGTGTACCAGGGCTACCTCAACTCGTTCGTGGGCGAAGGGATCATGCGTGACATTCGCACGAGTCTGGTCGCCCATCTGCACCGGATGCCGCTGTCGTTCTTCACCAACACCAAAACCGGCGAGATCATGAACCGGGTCAGTTCCGACGTCGACAACATCGACAACGTCGTCACCGGAACGCTGGTCTCGATCGTCACCAACATCGCGATGATCGCAACGACGCTGGTGACGATTTTCGTGCTCGATTGGCGCTTGGCGTTCGTGGCGATCGCCGTGGTCCCGCTGATGATTTTGCCGCTGGGACCGGTCGGACGGCGCATGTACGATATTCGCAAGCAGACCCGGGTCAAGCGCGACGAGATCGAATCGATCACCCAAGAGACCCTCTCGATCTCGGGCATTACGCTGATCAAGTCGTTCGTGCGTGAACCGTTCGAGAAGCAGCGCTTCCTCGACGTCGGCACCGACTTGATGGCGCTCGAGATCCGCTTGGCGATGGTCGGCCGCTGGTTCATGGCCGCGATCGCCGCAATGGTCATCATCGGTCCGGCGTTCGTCTGGCTTGCCGGCGGCTATTTCGCGATCAACTCCGCGCTCTCGGTCGGCACCATCGTGGCGTTCGTGGCGTTCCTCTCGCGGCTGTACGGCCCGGCTTCGGCGCTGGCCGGCGTGCAGGTGCAGATCATCAGTGCGCTGGCGGTCTTCGAGCGAATCTTCGAGTATCTCGATATGCAGCCCGAAGGCGCGGAGAAACCGGGGGCGCTCGTCCTGGGAGCCGTTCGCGGCGAGGTTTCGTTCGAGGACGTCCGTTTCAACTACACGCCGGACCGAACCGCGCTCGACGGCATCAGCTTCCGCATCGCGCCGGGCCAGATGGCGGCCTTCGTCGGTCCTTCGGGCGCGGGCAAAACCACGATCACCCAGCTCGTGCCGCGATTCTACGATCCGCAGAGCGGCGTCGTGCGCGTCGACAACCACGACGTCCGCGACGTGACGCTGGCGTCGCTGCGCGAAAACGTCGGCATCGTGACGCAAGAAACGTATCTGTTCCACGACACGATTGCCGCCAATCTGCGTTACGCGAAGCCCGATGCCTCCGAAGCCGACGTCGTGGCCGCGGCGCGCGCCGCGAACATCCATGATTTCATCGCCGGGCTGCCCGACGGCTACAAAACGATCGTCGGCGAGCGCGGCCACAAGCTCTCGGGCGGTGAACGCCAGCGGCTGGCCATCGCGCGCGTGCTGCTCAAGAATCCGCGCATCCTCATCCTCGACGAAGCCACCAGCGCGCTGGACTCCAACAACGAAGCGCTCATTCAGGCCGCACTCGTTCCGTTGATGGCCGGCCGCACGAGCCTGGTCATCGCGCACCGTCTCTCGACGATTCTCTCCGCCGACGTCATCTTCGTCGTCGACCACGGCAAGATCGTCGAATCGGGCACGCACGCCGCCCTGCTGGCCCGCAACGGGATCTACGCCGAACTCTACTTCAAACAGTTCCGCGACCAGGCGCACGAACCCGAAGAAGTCGCCATCTAATCCAAATCAGCAAGAAACCCGCTCACCAGCCAACCAAGCCACCAAGCAAAACCCACGCAGCCGCCCCCAAAGCGACTGCACCAGGGCAAATCGCCCGTCATCTCAAGACCCCCGCGCTGGGAGTATGCACCGCAAACGATCCCAAGCCCACAGACCCGGCAGAATAGATCGAACCGCGCTTGGGAGTGTGCAAAGCACACGATCCCAAGCCCACAGAACCCGGCAGAAAAATCTCAGAGAGCCGGTAGAAAAATCCACCAACCACCGGTTGTAAATAGGGCGAATTTTTCGTCAGATCGAGGCGCGCTCGGGTGAAGTGTGCTAAGGCACACGAACCCGAGTGCAACGAAGAGCTGGCGGAAAAGTCGCCCTATTTACGAGACGGCGGAGATTTCGTAGCCTAACATCCTTGCCGCAAGTTCGGTCCGATTCTTCGACAGTGTCTTTTTGAGCATGCGCTTGAGGTGGAAGACGACCGTCGACTCCGAGATCGACAACTCGGCCGCAATCTCAGCGACGGCGGCGCCGCGCAGCATCGCGCTGAGCACCTGCAATTCGCGCTTACTGATCGAGTACTGGGCCGCGGTGATCTCGAGCGACGCTCGGCTGCGCAGCCACTCAATGGTGACGAGCAGGACCGCCTGGGGCGAGCGCGAGCGCAGCGGGGCAAGCCGAACGAGCGCGAACGGCAAAATACTGACCAGCTCGCTCGGCGCGACGCCGGCGTGATAGCGTTCGAGCAGATCGGCGATGACCGAACGCAGAACCACGGGGACTTCGCCGTTGCGCGGCATCAGATGCGTGCGCAGCGACGACCCTTCACCGTCGGCTTCGTCGATGGTCGACACCAGCGTTCCTTTGGTGTCGATCGTGAAGGCGATCGGGGCGGCCCGCCGGACCGCGAGTCGGTCGATGTGCTCGCTGTCGAACTCGAAGATCGAGGCGGCGATCGCTTCGGCGTGCTGGCGGAAGAAACGTTCGATCCCGGCGCCGTCGCGCGCGACAAACGGCTTCCCGTTGGCGGGGCGAGTGATGCGCAAGATCGCGATGCGGTCGCCGAATTCACCGAAGATCACGTACAGCGAGCGGCGCTGCTCCGATGAGAGCGCCGTGCTCACGTGGGGCAACGACGTCCCGCCGAAGCGCTGCAAGCGGACCTCGGCCCGCAACGACGCGATGTCCGGCGTCGCTTGGCCGGACGAGCCCGTCACGATGATCTCATCGTCGCGGTCGAACGCCGCGAACTCCCAGCCTTCACCACCGGCGAGACGGGTAATGAGTTCGCCCACGATACGCATCGCGACGGTTCCGCGGATGCGCGCATCCGTGGGAGGTCGAAGCCCAGTATCCACGATCACGTAGCCTTACTCTTCGAGCCGTAAAAGCGCGGATGAAGCAACAAATAAACTGCCCATCATGGGGTATTTTACCACATATTACCGCGCCCTGCTTATGATTTTCAGCGGCGCTTGTCGATCGCGTCCAGGGAGGCGACGTTCTCGAGCGCCGACAGATCGCCCAGATCCGCGAGGCCCAAATAACGCGCGCGAGCCACGCGCCGCATGACCTTTAGGTTGCGCGTCTTGGGCAGATCGTCCACAAAATGGATGGCCTTGGGTCGCAGCGACTTGCCCATCGCGCGATCGACGCACGCGACGAGTTCCGCACGCAGTGCCTCGCTTTCGTCCGAGCCTTGGCGCAAAACGGCGAGCACGACGACGACATCGCCCTTCACCGCGTCGGGAACGGCAATGGCGGCAGCCTCTTTGACCTTCGGGTGCGCACCGACGGCGCTTTCGAACTCCGCGGGACCGACGCGTTTGCCGGCGACGTTTATCGTATCGTCGCTGCGTCCGCGAATGAACCAGTACTCGGCGTCGCCTTGCGGCTCCACGATGCACCAGTCGCCGTGGACCCACGTGTTCTCGAACCGGTTCCAATACGTCGCGATGAACCGTTCGTCGTCGCGCGAGCTCGGATCGCCGTTCCAAAAGCTCTGCGTCATTCCGGGCCACGGCTCGGTGATGACCAATTCGCCGACGGCGTCGCGAACGGGTTTACCAGCGACATCGTACACGTCGGCGACCATCCCGGGTATCGGGCCGTGGAAGCTGTTGGGAACCAGCGGCATCGTCGGAAACGCGCCGATGATGCCGCCGCCGATCTCCGTGCCGCCCGAGTAATTGATGATCGGCGCGACACCGCGTCCGACGTTTGTCGCAAACCATTTCCACGGTTCGGTGTTCCACGGCTCGCCGGAACTGGCCAGGATGCGCAGCCCGGACAAATCGTGGCGGCGCGGATAGTCGTCGCCGTGCGCCATAAGCGACCGGATCGCCGTCGGCGCGATCCCCAGATGCGTGACACCGTGCGTGGCGCAGATGTTCCACAGCCGGTCGGGCGTCGGATAATCCGGGGTCCCCTCGTAGAGCACGATCGACGCGCCCAGACCCAGTGAGCCAAAAACCAGAAATGGGCCCATCATCCAGCCCATGTCGGTGAACCACAACATCCGGTCACCGGGCTTGACGTCCATGCACAGGTGCTGATCGATCATGCACTTCAACGGGAACCCGGCGTGCACGTGGTTCGCGCCTTTGGGTTTGCCCGTCGAGCCCGATGTGTACAGCAGCATGACTTGGGCGTTGGCCGACGTTCGCACGTAGGTCGCAAGCGGAGTTGCGGCCGCGGTCCGCTCGCGCCAAGAGAAGTCGCGGCCGCTCTGCATGGGAACCTCGACCCCGACGCGGTCGAAGACCAGCACGCTTTTCACCGACGGCGCGTTCCGCAGCGCATCATCGACGATCGACTTCGTGGCGACGCCCTTGCCGCGGCGGCTCACGCCGTCGACGGTCAACAACACTTTGGCCCGCGCGTCGGCCAGCCGCGACGCCAACGCGTCGGGGCCGTAGCCCGAGAAGGCCGGAACAGCGATCGCACCCAGATACGCGATCGCGAGCAGGCCGATCGCGGTTTCGGGCAACAGCGGCATGAAGATTCCGACCGTGTCGCCTTCGCCCACGCCCAGGGCGCGCAGCGCGCCTGCAAGCCGGGCGACGGCGTCGCGCAATTCGGTAAAGGTAAACGTCCGGACCCCGCCGTCCTCACCCTCCCAGCTCAAAGCGCGGTCCCCGCCGCGTCCGGCGTCGACATGACGGTCGAGGCAATTCGCGGCGGCGTTGAACTGCGCGCCGGGAAACCAGGTCGCGAACGGCTTGCCGCGCGACAGGTCGAGCACCGTATTCCAGGGCTGGTCCCAACGCAGATCGAGCGTCCGCACGATGCGTTCGTAGAAGCCCGGCACATCGGCCTTGACGGCGGCAAGCAACGCGTGGTAATCGGGCTGCCCCGACCTTTGGAGAAACGCGGTCAGGTTGGCTTCCGCGATCTGCTCGGGGGACGGCGTCCAGCTTTCAAGGCTGCTCGGCATGGTATCCATGCCCTGCCTTTCGCGCCCCGGAAGCGCCGCGCATCTGACGGACCTGATATTTTCCGAACATTTCTTTCAGACGACCGTGCAGCGGGCAGTCACGACCCGGTTCACGACGGTTCCGCGAGAAGTTGCGCCGCAAATCACGCGCCGCGCTCGACCCCTGCGACCAACGATCTCAGCAACGCCGGCACGTGCGGCAAGCCGCTTGCGCAGCACGAGGTCTGCAGCGGCGAGCTTATCGCGCGCAGCGCTTACGCAGCGGTGCGCAAAGAAGGCGAAACCGACGCCGCGACGTCGCGACGCCGGCAACGGCCGGCGATTGGGTAAAACGCCGGGGCGTGAAAGATCTCGAAGCCGACCTGCCCCGGGTTTATTTGAACCGCGCGCAGTGGGTGCGCTTGGTTCTCGTCGGGATCTTCGTCGCGTTCGCCCTGGCCCGCGTCGTCCCCGACCTCGTGCGCGTCGTCTATCCGCTCAACGTTTTCGATTACGTCACCGACGGTGACGGCGTCGTCCTGAGCGCGCATGCAACGAATGCTCGCCCGGAAGCAGCCCGCCGCAGCCCCGCGCGACCGCGATCCAAAAACGACAAGCAGCAGCCGTCGCGGCCCGACCGTATCGCCATCCACGATCGCGTGCGGATCGATCGGATCAAGCCCTACGATCGCAAGCCCGGGCTCGCGGGCGTCGGCTTCACGTATGACAACCCCGACCGGTTCTTGCCGGTCGAGCGAAACGGACGAGTTCAGGTGCTGCATCTCGTCGCGCGGCCCGAGTCGCCCGCGAGCCGGTTCTTCGCCGTCTTGCGCATCACCATCTTCATCATTTCGATCGCGATCGGCGCGATTCTCTTTTTGGTCAAGCCCGGCATCGCGACGGCAGCGTTCTTGGTCTTTTGTTTAGGCGCCGAAGCGCCCACGACGTATCTGGATCTCATCGTTCCCAACCCCTGGCGGCCGATTCCGCAATGGTTCGGGGACACGCTTCGCGGTGCTGCGCGTCCGGCGCTCTTGCTCTTTGCGCTGTGCTTGATCGACGGCGACGCCGACGCGCGGCGCGAGCGCGTCTTCGCGCTGCTTTGCGCGGCGACCGCGCTGGCGTTGGGAACGGTCGACGCGTACGGCGCGTGGCTGCTCACCTACGCCGGTGAGCCGGCGGGTCGTATCGGCCGTTTCTCGACGACCGCCGCCGACGTCCTGACCGTGCTCACCACGGTCACGTTCGTGATCGCGTTCGTACGCGCGCGCGGGATCGAGCGGCAGCGCATCGTTTGGATCGTTGCGACGTTCCTTTTCGCGGCGGCCGCGCGGCTGGCTTCGGACGAACTGTTCCCGCGCTGGATACCGCCCTGGGTCAACGGTATCCTCGTGTCGGCGACGATCGTGCCGATCGTCGGCGTCGGGATTGCAGTGTTGCGGCAGCGTTTCTTCAATGTCGACTTCGTCGTGAGCCGCGCGATCGTGTACGTCGCTCTGACCGCCGCCGCGTTCGGGACGGTGAGCGTCATCGAAGAAGTCGGCACCTACGTATTCTATAACAACACCGACGTCGCGTACGGGTTCATCATTTTACTGTCGATGGGAATCGGAGCGGCGACCGGCAAGATCAATCCGATTCTGCAGCACGTCGTCGATCGTTTCATTTTCCGTAACCGGCGCGATCAGCGCCGGGCGCTCGAACTCATCGAGGGATACATTCTCGACGCCGAAGCGCGCGACGACGTGTACCGGGCACTGCTTGCCGACGCCGCGCACGCGCTGCAGCTTTCTTTCGGCGGCTTTCTCGCCCGGCTTCCCTCCGGCGACTACGCTTTATCGTACGAGCACAACTGGCCCAGCGACTGCATCACCCGGTTGGCGGCCGACGACGAATTGACCCGCAAGCTCACGCGTACGCGCGGCGCATTGAGCTTCAGCAGTAAGGACAGCGGGATCATCGCCCGCGCATTTCCCGGTGAGCGGCTCACGTTCGCCGCGCCGATCTTTTTCGACCGGGCCGTGCTGGGCATCGTGATGTACGGTCACAACGTCAGCGGGCTGGATCTCGATCCCGAAGAACGCGAACACCTCGCGCGGGTGGTCGCGCATGCCTCGGTTGCGCTGAGCGCAATTGAGTTGGCACGCTATCGCAACGGCGCGCCGTTCGATCCGCCGCTGGCACCCGACGTGCGCGCGGTCTAACGGCGAACGTTTCAGGCCGCTAGGGCGACGGCGAGTCCGGCCTGGACCGCCTCGGTTTCGGTGAGACCCACGCCGCACTTCATTTCAGCATCCATCACCGCTGGGTCAAGCTCTTCTTTGAGCGTTGCCAGCAACCGGCGATACAAGATGTCTTCGGCGCCGTTCACCTGGCGCTGACTGTGCAGCGTACCGGTTCGGCTATCGCAAAAGCCCAGAAGCCGCGCGGCCGTTTGGCAATCGCCGGCCCCGGCGCTCGCGATCGCCAGTGCTTGTATCGCCCAGGTGACCTGATCGTCCATGCCGAGCTGACCGGCGGCTTCGGCGGCGTTGGCAGCCGCCTTGCGCGTGGCTGCCCAGTCGCCTTCGGCGGCTGCGTACTGGGCTAGGTTCGTGGCCATCTGAGCGAGCATGCTGCCCGAGCCCGATTCTTCGGCGGACCGCATCGCTTCGCGGGCGTAGCTCGTAGCCTTGAGCGCTCCGCCGAAGCAGAAATCATACTCAGCCAGCCACATGAAGGCCACGGCAGTTTGTAAATCGTTGCCGTGCGCCAAGAGCAGGGTCAGGCTCTCTTCGAGAACGGCCAGCTTGCGCGCGACATCGGAGTTATCGATTGAGACGCTCAAACTGCGCAGGGCCAGCGCGATTTCGATCGGCTCGCCCAAGGCGCGCGCCGACTCGATGGCTTCTTGCCCCAGGGCCGCGGTGAACGCCTGTTCTTCGGGATAATACCAGCCCAGGACGACCATGAGCCGACGCAGCGCTTCACCCAGCAACTGTTGATTGCCGGCGACGCGCGCAAGCGCGACGGCGCGTTCGGCAGCGGCGCGCATTTGGTCGGCAGGCAGATTTTCGGCGGCTCGCCCGACGCCGTACCATAGGGCGGCTTCGATCGCGGGTTCGCTGTCGGCCGGCAAGCGCGCCAGCGCCATGCGTGTCCAGCGGAGGCTCTCATTGGGTGAAACGTGGGACAAGAACATCACGAGCGCACCAGCCAGCGTCGCCCCGAGCTTGATATCCTTGCCCAGAGCCAGCGACCAGTGCAGCGCGCCGCGGAAATTCTCCCACTCCGGAAGAAACTTGAGCAGCCACTGTTTCGAGGCCGTCGTGTAGTACGTCGACTTCGCGGCTTCGGCCAGCACGAGGTAGTAGTGCGCGTGACGGCGGTGCAGGTCGTCGCTCTCCGCTTCAGCATCGAGCTTCTCGCCGGCGTACTCACGCACCGACTCCAATAGGCGATAGCGGCTCGTCGAGTCGTCGATCGTATCGACGACGAGCGACTTGCGGACGAGGCCGCCGAGCAAATCGAATACGTCGTCTTCGTCGAGTTCACCGCCGGCGCAAATCTCGCTCATCGCCTCGAGCGTCCAGCCACCGACGAAAACCGACAACCGGCGGAAGACGAGCTGCTCCTCGAGCGAGAGCAGATCGTAGCTCCAATCGATGAGCGCGCGCATCGTCTGCTGCCGGGGCAATGCCGTTCGGTCGCCGCCCTTGAGCAACCGAAAGCGTTCGCCCAAACGTTTGGCAATCTCGCCGACGCTGATGACGCTGACGCGCGCGGCGGCGAGTTCGATTGCCAACGCAATCCCGTCGAGCTGACGAACGATCGCGCCGACGATGGCGGCGTTCTCGTCGGTGAGGCGAAAATCACGCTTCGCCGCCTTGGCTCGTTCGACGAACAGCGCGACGGCCTCGTAGCCGGTGGCTCTCTCGGCATCGAGCGGAGCGTCCAACGGCGGAACCGCGAGGAGCGGTAACCGGTAGATGGTCTCGCCGCGGATACCCAAGGGCTCCCGGCTCGTCGCCAGGATCCGCACGCCGCCGCACGTCTGCAATAACGCCGTGGCGACTTCGGCAGTCGCCTCGAGAACGTGTTCGCAGTTGTCGAAGACGAGCAGCGTGTTCTTGGCGGCGAGCGCTCGTGCAAGCGAACCAGCGGCGTTTGCACCCGGTGTGATCTCGAGCCGGAAAAGCGAACCGATCGTTCCGGGGATGAGGGCCGGATCGGTCACCCGGGCAAGATCCACGAACCACGTACCATCCGGGAACGCGGCACTCATCTCGGTTGCGATCGCGACGCTGATGCGGGTCTTGCCGGCACCTCCGCAGGCCTGAAGCGTGACCAGCGGCGACTCCTCGAGGAGTTCGATGATCTCGGAGACTTCGGTTACGCGGCCGATCAAGCGCGTATGCTGTTGGGGCAGGTTGTTGAGCGCCGCGACATTGCGCACGAGCGCCGGCTGCGGCTGAACCGGCGGCGTGTACCCGACCGCGAAAACGCGATTGCGGCCGCTGCGCTTAGCTTCGTACAGCGCCGCATCAGCCGCCGTGAGCAGCACGTCGCAGCGGCTGTCGAAGCTGGGGACCATCGAGGCAACGCCGATGCTAAGCGAAACGCGCGACAACGACGACCCGCTGTGCGCGATGTCGCGGGTTGCGACGTTGAGTTGCAGCGCCTCGCCGACGCGCGTTCCGCCTTCGAGATCGACCCCGGGCAAAAGCGCAACGAACTCTTCGCCACCGTAGCGGGCACCGAGGTCGGCAGAGCGCTGAGTACTCTCTTTGATCGCGCTCGCGATGTGTTTGAGACAGACGTCGCCCGCCGGATGACCGTACGCATCGTTGTACAGCTTGAAATGGTCGACGTCCATCATCAACAAAGTCAACGACGAACCGCTGCGTGCGGCCCGCGACCACTCGAGGGCGAGCGTTTCGTCGAATCGACGGCGATTCGCAATCCCGGTCAGCGCATCGGTGAATGCGAGCCGCTCGTAGCGCGCCGTATTGTCGACCATCGCGTCGGTATTGATCCGCGCGCCCGCCGAAAGCGCGCACGATTCAAGCAGGGTAATGAGTTCCCGATCGGGACGAACGGCGTTTTCCACACAGATCGCACCCAGCAACGCTGTCCCGAAACGAATTGGAACGCCGATCGAGGTTTGGGTCGGGTCCGGGCGTTCGCGGATCACGGTAGCATTCGCGGCGATGACGTCGGCGGCAAGCGAGTGGGGCGCCAACCCGGTCTCCTTGGGAAAAGTCGCAACGCCGTCGACCATCTGACAAGCAACGCGGTCCCCGCTCTCTTCGCAAAAGACGATCGAGACGCCGCGGGCTTCCATGAGGTTGGCGATCGGCTCACAGCACATCGACCAGACATCTCCGGCGGGTGCTTGAGTCGACAGCAGTTCGACGAAGTTACGAACGAGGGCAGCGCGCTGCCAGATCGTCGAACGTGGCGAACGACTAACAGCGCGCATCTCTCCTCCTTATCCTTTCAGAGTTGTCTTTCGGTACACCGTCAGCGATGATCGGGGTCGACGGCCATTCTGCCGCCTAAGCGAACGCTGGACGTATTCGCCTTGACGATGTCACTGCGCAGGCTCTTCGGGCCAGCTTTCGGACCCGGGCCCGGGACGACGAGGCGAAGACTGGAGGCATGGGCCGCCGCAGTCGCCTTGGCGGGGACGACGTCGCTGCGCAAGCTGCTCGTCGACACCTTTGAGACGACGTCGCTGCGTAAGCTGCTCGTCGACACCTTTGAAACGATGTCGCTGCGCAAGCTGCTCGTCGACACCTTCGACGTGGCGGGTGCGATGACGTCGCTGCGCAAGCTGCTCGTCGACACCTTCGACGTGGCGGGTGCGATGACGTCGCTGCGCAAGCTGCTCGTCGACACCTTCGCCGTGGCGGGTGCGATGACGTCGCTGCGCAAGCTGCTTGTCGACACCTTTGAAACGATGTCGCTGCGCAGGCTCTCGGACTTGAGCTTGACGCTCTGGGTTTGCGGAATGACCGCGGAAAGGGGGGCGGCGCTCGACGTGCTCACTCCGCCGCCGCTGCACGCCGGCAAGGCAACGATGGCGACGAGGACGCCAAAACGAGCGATAAGGTTAAGATTCATGGGTTCTCCTGGCGGAAGCTTGAGTTGTCAGTACGAGTAAGGACTCACTGACTGATATCGGCGGAGCAGGGCAAGAACTTAACCGAAGGCACACACATTTTTCCACAGTCCTGTGTACGAATAGATCGGCGTGCGCGCTCGCAAGCATTACATCACAACCGTTAAAGCGAGCCCCAACACACCCGCGCGGCACGCCGCGTGACACGTCCTGCTCAGGTGGCAAGTCACGCTCGACAACGCGTCGATCGCGAGGCTACGAAGCGCGACCTCGGCTCGGCGCGCACCGCCAAACGCCACCCGCGGCACGGCGCGCACCGCCAAACGCCACCCGCGGCTTTGGGCGAAGCCCAAAACGCCACCGCGGCTTATGGTGCAGGCCAAAGCGACACCCGCGGCTTTGGGCGAAGCCCGAAAACGCCACGGGTGAAGCGGACGTAAGTCCGCTTCACCCTGCTAGTGGCCCACGCCCTGATAGCGATTGAGGCCGATGCGCCAGAAAACGTAAGCGACGGCCACGAACGCGATGCCGATGAGGGGGGTAAGGAGGCCGACCGCGGGCGGAAGCGACAGCCCGGTCTCCGCTTTGTGCAGAAAGAACGTCGCCGGAAAATAATTCATGAACGCAAACGGAAACACGAAGGCCAGCACGAGCCGAACGCCGCGCGAGTAGATGGTCAGCGGGTACCGGGTGAACTCCTGTTCGAGCTGAAGCACGATCCAGCGCAGCGCATCGACGCGAATGAACCAAAAGGCAACCGTCGAGATGAGCAAACCGATGCCGAGGTCGATGAGCGCGCCGCCGGCCGCGATCAGCGGCACGAGCATGACGAATCCGGCATCGACGTGGACGTGGCCGTACCAGACCGCCGCGCAAAAATAGCTGACGGCGAGGACGAGCTCGTCGGGGAATATCTGCCCGGGCAAGGTGATCACTTGAAAAAGCGCGTCGAGCGGGCGCACGAGAAAGCGATCGAACTCGCCGTCGCGGATATGCTCGGGGATGTCGCCTACCGAGTTGAAGAACGTGTTGTTCAAGGCGTGACCCAGCATCCACAGACCGTACAAGAACGCCATGTCGCGAAACGACCAGCCGTTCATCGAAGGAAATGTCTGCAGGATGATGTACAGCGCCGCGATCGCGGTCCCGTGATAGACGAACGTAAAGACCAGCCAGATAAAGAAGTTGGCGCGATACTCGAGCGTCGTGAGCAGATTGATCCGCCAGTATTGCGCGTAGACGTCGAACATCATCCGCAGTTTGGGCGTCATCCGCCTTGCACCACGACCCGGCGCGCCCCCGCTCGCCAGATGATCGTCGCGACGCCGGCAAGCAGAAGCAACCACAGCGACTGCACGCCGAACGCGGCGAGATAGCCGGCGGGAGGGATCCGGCCGACGTAGATGAGCAGCGGCGTCGAGAACATCGCGGCGAACGGCAAAGCAAAGATGACCTTCTGCAGACCCAGCGGGAACAAGATCAACGGGATGATGCCGCCGCCCAAGAGATCGGTCACCCACGTCAGGATCATTTGCACGCCCGAGATTTCGAGCGTCCAGAACGCAACGCAGTTGAGAATGAAGTTGATGAAAAAGCCGACGAAATAACCGAGCAAAAAGCTCAGACCAAACGCAGCGAGGACCGCTGGAGCCGGGACGTCGATGTGCACCAGAAGCAGCGACAACAGCAGCGCGGGCACGATCAGAAAGGCGTGGAAGAGCACTTCCCCCGTTCCGTCACTGAACAAATACAGCGGCACGCTGATCGGCTTCATGAAATCGCCGGCGATGCTGCCGTCGTGAAGCTTGTCGTGGAGGATGCGCGTCTGGTCGATATCGAGCACGAGCCCCATCAGCAGCGCCACCGTTGAATAGGTGATGATGGCGTGCAGCGGCAAATCGCCGGGCGCAGCGTTGTGGGCGTACAACGCGGTCCACACCATGCGCAGCAGATAGACGCGAACGGCGAGCGAGCCGATGCTGGTGAAGACGTCGAACCGGTAGGTCGCCTCGCGCGAGATCGCCTTTTTCGCGAACTCGACATACGGTTCGAGGCGAAATCGAGCGCCGGCCGAGATCACAGCGTTTGCGTCGCGGGCAGCTGCTCCTGATAACCCTCGACGTAGATGCGGCGGACGATCGTTTCGATATCCGGTTCGATGATCGAGACGTCCGTGATGGCGAAGCGTTCGGTGACCCGGCGGATCAGCGCTTCAGCGCTCAAGGTGCGGCGGTCGAAGCGCAAGCGAACGACGTTGCCTTCGCGGCCGTCGAATTCGGCGCCCTCGACGTCGACGTCAGCGTACGATTCGGCGAGGGTTACGACGAGCGTGCGGTGCGTTCCGTACTCGGTCCGCAGCCGTTCGACCGAGCCGTCGTAAATGATCGTGCCTTTGTCGATGAGGACGATCCGATTGCACAGCCGCTCGACGTCGGCGAGATCGTGCGTCGTGAGAATGACGGTCGTGCCGCGCTCGCTGTTTATCTCGCAGATGAAATTGCGAATTGCTTCCTTGGCCACCACGTCCAGGCCGATCGTCGGCTCGTCGAGGTACACGATCTGCGGATCGTGCAGCATCGCGGCAGCAAAGTCGCCGCGCATCCGTTCGCCCAATGACAGCTGGCGAACGGGCGTGGCCATGAAGCGATCGAGATCGAGGATTTCGGCGAAGTGGGCGAGGTTCTGTCGGTAGCGGTCGCGCGGCACGCCGTAAATCGCCCGCAGCAGCTCGAACGATTCGCGCAGCGGGAGGTCCCAGTACAGCTGACTGCGTTGACCGAAAACTACCCCAATGTTCGCCGCGTTCTGACTGCGTTTTTCGTGCGGCACCAAGCCGGCGACATGAATCGTACCCGAGGTCGGAACGAGAATGCCGGTCAGCATCTTGATCGTCGTCGATTTGCCGGCTCCATTCGGTCCGATGTAGCCGACGAGTTCGCCCGCGTCGAGCGACATCGTAACGTTGTCGACGGCGACCTTCTCTTCGTACGTGCGCGAAAACAACGTCGTCAGCGTACCGAGAACCCCCGACTCGCGTTTGAGCGACCGAAAAACTTTGCGCAGGTCGCGGGTCTCGATGATCGGCATCCACCCATGGTTTCCACGTAAGGCGAAGCATAACCCGGCATGCGCTCCGCGAAAGCCGGAGCATGCCGAATTTGACGACAAGTTTACCCTTGCTCGTCATCATTGGATTCTAATCAAATTCGCAGGGTTGGTCCGCGGTTCGCGGAACTGCCCGAGAGTACACTGCGTTTATTCGGTACAACCGCCGTCCAACGCCGGCTGTCAATTTTAACAGACCAGGGGGTGATGATCACATGGCAAAAAAGAAAAAAGCGAAGAAGGCTGGAAAGAAAATGAAGAAGTAGGTTCTTCAACCGGTTCAATAAAGCAATAATTCCTCATTCGCGCGCGGTTCATTGGAGCCGCGCGTTTTTTTCTTCCTCCTCCTGAGCGCGGGCAGCCAGCCGTTCGACATGCCCGGGCAGCGCCTCCGCCACCCGCTGCGCCGGGCGCCGCAGCAGCCAGCCCGCAGCAATCCCCGCAATCGCGACGGCCGTATCGATGCGCGTGCCGCTCCCTTGTATGGCGAGCGTCCAGACGATCTCGAACCGGGCGATTGGTCCGATCGCCAAAGCAAGCGCAAAGCACTGCGGCGGACGCGCTTCCACGATCCGCAGCGCCGTCTGCCTGACGCCTTGAAGTTTGATCGTGACGAGCGTCCCCGGCTCGACCGCGCCCTCCAGCCACATCCACTCGGCGCCGGGATTCCAAAAGCTCCAGCGCCGCCCGTCGAGCAGGACGTCCCAAACTGCCTGCGGAGGCGCGCTCGAGATCGCCGACGCCCCTTGCTCCCACTTCATACGGCGTCACGCATCAGCCATCTGCCGATCAGAATCCCGCCGGAACGCGAGCGGACGGCGAAGCTGACGGGCACGCTGGCCAGGTGAGCGGAAAGAATCGCGATGGCAAGGATGGCAAACTAGCGATGAACGACGACCAGCCCGAACAAAACCCAATCGTGGCGATGGCGATGAAACTGCGCGCCCGCGCCGACCTCGGCGCGGCGATCGATTCGGCGACGCAAAATGCCCCGGCCGGCGATGCCGGCGACGCCGAAGCCGCGTTCGCGGCCCTAGCCGAGGCGCTCGCGCTCGGGTCGAGGCGGCTCAATTCGATCTTGGGCAAAAACGGCGTGACCTTCGTCCGGCTCGAAAAACCACTGCGCCTGCGCCTGCGCTTCGCGGGCCGGCGCGTTGCCCTCGATCTCGACAGCGAGCGGCAGCTCGTCCTCGTGAGCGGCCTGGACCTGGATGGCGAATACCAGTTCGACGCCGGCTCGGATGCTCCGGCCCTGCTCAATCTCTCGAAGCTTTCGACCGAGCCCGGCTACGGGGAAGCGCTGACCGCGGCCGGCCTGCTCAAGGCCATTGCGGGCGACGCCGAGCTTCCGCGTCCGCCGCACCTCGACGCGCCCGGCCCGATGCGCTTCTGAACCCCGGGCTTCAGGCCGTGCGGGCGCGCAGAGCGTCGCGCTTGAACTTTGCCACCAGCGAGCGCGACGGGCACATCGTGACCGGGCAGCGATCGCACCATGGCGTCGGTGCTTTGCAGATCGCGCGGCCGTGTAGGATTAGCCAATGGTGAGCGTGCCGCCACTGCGCGGGCGGAACGAGCTTGGTCACATCGTCCTCGACGGCGCGCGGCGTTTTCCCGACCGTCAGTCCCAACCGGTGGGCGACCCGGAAGACGTGCGTGTCGACCGCAAAGGCCGCGCCCTCGAAGGCGACCGAGAGCACGACGGCGGCGGTTTTTCGCCCGACGCCGGGCAGCGCTTCGAGCTCTTCGCGTTCGCGCGGCACCTCGCCGCCGTGCCGCTCGGCCAGCGCGCGCGCCGCGTTGACGATATTCTTCGCCTTCATGCGAAAGAAACCGCACGATTTGATGATCTTCTCGACGTCTTCGAGGTTCGCGCCCGCCAAGGCCGCCGCGTCGGGATAGGCCGCAAACAGCGCGGGCGTGGTGAGATTCACGCGCGCGTCCGTGCACTGGGCCGACAGAATGACCGCGACGAGCAACTCGAACGGGTTACGATAGTTCAGCGCGGTGACCGCAGCCGGATACGCGGCTTCGAGAATCGCGAGCTCGGCGAGCGCGACCTTGCGCGTTACTTTACGGGTCGGAAACGGAATGGCCACGCCCAAACGTTGGCGGCGCAACTCTTGCTGCCTTCGCGGACGTCGGATGCGGCATGCCGTTCTTCAAACAAAAAGACGCGACGGTACCGCCCGGCCAAGCCGTCACGACCGGCTTTCCGGTACTGCACGTGGGCAACGTACCGCGCTTCGACCGGGCAACGTGGCGCTTGCGCGTCTTCGGGCTGGTCGACGAGCCGTTCGCGCTGAGTTTCGATGAGCTGCGGGCGCTCCCCTCAACCGAATGGCGCGGCTTGCTGTTTCGTGATTTGGTCGGACGCGCGCGGCCCGACGCGGGAGTAACCCACGTGGTTCAGCACGCCGACAACGACTACACGACGAATCTGCCGCTCGCAGCGATGCTGGGCGAGGATTGCCTGGTGGCATACGAATTCGATGGCCAGGCGCTCGAGCCCATCCACGGTGGACCCGTCCGCATGCTCGTGCCCAAGCTCTATTTTTGGAAGAGTGCGAAGTGGATCAACGGGCTGGAGTTTCTCGACCACGACGTCAAGGGGTTTTGGGAGGTTCGCGGCTACCACAACGACGGCGACCCGTGGAAAGAAGAGCGCTACGCGGACCTGCCGGCCTGGTTCGGCTGAGGTGACGCCCGAATCACCGCAAGCGAACGCCGCGCTCGTCGAGCACCACCAAGCCCTCGCTAACGAGCGCGCGAACGAGCGCGGGAATCTCGGCAAGCCGGTCGGCGGGCACGGCCGCGCGCAGATCGACCTGCAACTCGTCGAGCGTTAAACCGGCGGCTGCCGGCAGGTCACGCAGCCGATCGATGATTCGGCCGCGCAAGAAGCGCGTCGTCCGGACGAACGGCAGCGCTTCCTGGGGCGAACGGCGCGCCGCCGTTTTCGCCAGCTCCGCGAGCCGGGGTGCGTCGATCGGCGCGGCGGCGCAGTCCTTGGCCAGCGGGCACAGCAAACACTTGGGCGCGCGCGACGTGCAGATCGTCGCGCCCAAGTCCATCATCGCCGAGTTCCAATCGTGGCCGCGTCCCGCTGGGACCAGCGCCGTCGCGGCGGCGTCTACGGCGCGCTCGCTCGCGCGGGCCGGAAACTCGAGTCCGAACCGCAGCCGGTGCACGACCCGGCGAATGTTGGTGTCGAGCGCAACATCGTCTTCGTCGAACGCGAAGGCGCGCACGGCTGCCGCCGTGTACGGACCGATACCGGGCAGCGCGAGCAAGGCGTCGCGCTCGCGCGGCAGCGCTCCCCGATGCTCGCGCACGACGGTTTGCGCCAATAGCCGCAACCGCTGCGCGCGCGAATTGTAGCCCAGCCCCCGCCAAGCGCGCATCACGTCGCCGGCGTCGGACGCAGCGAGGGCTTCAAACGTGCCGAAACGTTCGACAAACGCAGCATACAGCGGCAGCACGCGATCGACTTGGGTCTGCTGCAGCATGAATTCGGCGACGAC
Organism: Candidatus Velthaea sp.; assembly: GCA_050012475.1. Classification (GTDB taxonomy): domain Bacteria; phylum Vulcanimicrobiota; class Vulcanimicrobiia; order Vulcanimicrobiales; family Vulcanimicrobiaceae; genus Velthaea. The sequence goes on along the minus strand of JBEKHC010000001.1, from coordinate 83,853 downwards.
GATCGCATACGGGTCGCGCGTGCGCCGCCACGGCAGATGCGTGCGTCCGAAACGCGCGTACCACGCGAGCAGCGCGCCGGACGCCGTCGTCAACCGAGAGCGGAGCCGATGCGCCGGATGCCCTCGGCAATTGCGGCCGCCGGCATCGGGGTGATCGCGAGACGAAAATTGCGCTCGCCGCCGGGCGGCGCGAAAAACGGTTCGCCGCACAGGAACGACGCACCACGGCGCTCGGCAGCCTCGAGCAGCGCACTCGCGCGCACGCCGTCCGGCGCGGTCACCCAAAGATAGAATCCGGAGCCGTTCCGCACGATGTGCATCGAAGCGGGCCAATAGGTGTCGACGGCATCCAGGGCGACCGCGCGGCGCGCCTCCAGTTCGGCCCGCAGCCGCGGCAAATGCGCGTCGTAGACGGTCAGCAAATAATCACGCACGGCGGCTTGAACGTACATCGAGGTCGCCAGGTCGCCGGCCTGTTTCCGCAGCCGCAGACGCTCGTAGATCGTGCGCGGGGCGCACGCATATCCCAGCCGCAGCGACGGCGCGATCGTCTTGCTGAAGCTGCCCAGGTGGATGACGCCGGCGGGGTTGCGCGCAACGAGCGGGGTGCTGTGCGCCGGCGCCAGGTCGCCGTACGGATCGTCCTCGACGATCGGCACGCCGGCGCGCGCGGCCAGCGCGATGAGCCGTTCGCGCCGTGCTTCGCTCAGGGTTACGCCGGTCGGATTGTGCAGGGCGGGCATCGTGTAAATGAAGCGCGGCCGGCGAGCGCTCAGCACGGCCTCGAGGTGATCGACGCGCAGCCCGCTTTCATCGACGGGCACGGCGACCGCGCGCAGACCCTGCACGGCAAAGATTTGCAGCGCACCCGGATACGTTGGCGCTTCGACGACGATTTCGTCGCCCGGTTCGGCCAACGCTTGCGCGACGAGCGCGATGCCTTGCGTCGATCCGGTCAGCACGAGCACGTCGGCGGCGGTGCTGCGCACGCCGCGGAAGCGCAAGCGTTCGGCGATTGCCTCGCGCAGCGGAGGGTAGCCTTCGCTTTCGCCGTAGCCCGCGACCGCTCGGTGATTTTCGGCCACCCGAGCGAACGATCGCCCCAAATCGCCGTGCGGCGATGGATCCGGCGGCGGAATGCCGGCGACGAAGGCGATGCGGTCGCGGCGTTCGACGGCCGCGAGTTCTTCGAGCAGCGCCGGAGGCCGGCCCGAGCGCCAAGGCGGCAGTGTCTGCCACCACGGGACCACCGCGCTGCGCTCGGGATGATCGGGCTCGAGTACGGCGACCCGTGAACCCGATCCGACGCGCTGGTCGATCAATCCGCTGACCGCGAGATCGCGGTAGGCGTGCACGACGGTGCTGCGATTGACGGTGAGAACGGCCGCCAGACTTCGCTCCGGCGGCAGCCGCGTTCCCTCGGGCAGCGCGCCGGTCAGAATCAGTTCGCGCAAACGCTCGACGATTTGACGGTAGATGGGCACGGCGCTCGTGCGATCGATCTCAACGGCTAGGTCCGACCATCCATTGCGCATCATCGTCCCAGCCATTTGGACGCAAACCAGCCCCTCCCATGTCTGCTTTCGTGAAACGTCGCGGCGCTGGTACTTGGCGGCCCGATCCCTATACTGGTGGGACCAGCGATTCAATGTGACAAATATCGGAGCCGCCATGATCGATACGCCACGCCCGACAACGTCCTCGAACGGGAGCAGCACCGCTGCACCGCAAGCCGATCCGCAAGAGATGCAAGAGTGGGTCGAAGCACTCGATGGGCTCATTTCGGCCGAAGGCGCCGACCGTGCACGTGAGATTCTCGACGCGCTTTCGCAGCGCGCCCGCGTGCGGGGTGTCGACTTGCCGCTCGCGCTCACCACGCCGTATATCAACACGATCCCCGTCGGGCGGCAGGCGCCGTTTCCGGGGGATCACGATATCGAAGAGCGGCTGCGTCACTATGTGCGCTGGAACGCGATGGCGACGGTCGTCAAGGCCAACAAGCTCGGTTCGGATCTGGGCGGCCACGTCGCGACGTTCTCGTCGGCGGCCACCCTCGTCGACGTCGGGTTCAACCATTTCTGGCACGCCCCGTCGGCGACGCACGGCGGCGATCTGGTCTATTTTCAGGGCCATTCCTCGCCCGGTGTCTACGCGCGCGCTTTTCTCGAAGGCCGGATCACGGAAGATCAGCTCAAGCATTTCCGGCAAGAGACCGACGGGCGCGGGCTCTCGTCCTATCCGCACCCCTGGCTGATGCCCGACTTCTGGCAATTCGCCACCGTTTCGATGGGCCTGGGCCCGCTGCAGTCGGTGTACGCCGCGCGCTATATGAAGTATCTGCACAACCGCGGACTGGCCGATACGTCGAATCGCAAGGTGTGGAGCTTCTTGGGCGACGGCGAAGTCGACGAACCCGAGTCGCTCGCCGGCTTGGCGCTTGCCGCACGCGAAGGCCTCGACAATTTGATCTTCGTCGTCAACTGCAACCTGCAGCGGCTCGACGGCCCGGTGCGGGGCAACGGCAAGATCATCCAGGAACTCGAGGGCGTGTTCCGCGGCGCCGGCTGGAACGTCATCAAAGTCATTTGGGGCCGCCGCTGGGACACGCTGTTTGCCGCCGATCAGACCGGCACGCTCGTGCGGCTCATGAACGAGACCATCGACGGCGACTACCAAACGTTCAAATCGCGCAACGGCGCCTACGTGCGCGAACACTTCTTCGGCCAGACACCCGAAACGCGCAAGCTCGTCGAGCACATGTCGGACGACGACGTGTGGCGGCTCAACCGCGGCGGCCACGATCCGTATAAGGTGTACGCCGCCTACAAAGCGGCGACCGAGTTTACCGGCGGTCCGACCGTCATCCTGGCCAAAACCATCAAAGGCTACGGCCTGGGCACGGCCGGCGAAGGGATGAACGTCGCCCACAACACCAAGAAGATGGTCGTCGAACAAGTTCGCGCGTTTCGCGACCGCTTCGCCATCCCCGTCTCCGACGCGCAACTCGTCGACGATGTGCCGTTCATCAAGCCGCCCGACAATTCGCCCGAGATGCAGTATCTGCGCGAGCGGATCGCGGCGCTGGGCACGGTTCCGCAACGCCGGCGCAACGTTGAAAAACCGCTGGCGGTACCGCCGCTGTCGGCCTTTGCGGCGCTGCTCGAAGATACCGGCGAACGCGAGATCTCGACGACGATGGCCTACGTGCGCAGCCTGGGCGTCCTCGTGCGCGATAAAACGATCGGCGCGCGCATCGTGCCGATCGTCTCGGATGAGACGCGCACGTTCGGCATGGAGGGGATGTTCCGCCAGCTCGGGATGTACGCGCCGCAAGGCCAGCTCTACCGGCCGCAAGACGCCGATCAGCTCATGTGGTACCGCGAAGACAAATCCGGCCAGATCCTCCAAGAGGGCATCACCGAAGCGGGCGCGATGGCGTCCTGGATCGCCTCGGCCACATCGTATTCGACGCACGGCGTGCAGACGGTTCCGTTCTTCATCTTCTACTCGATGTTCGGATTCCAGCGCATCGGAGACTTCGCATGGGCCGCGGCGGATATGCGGTCACGCGGCTTCCTCATCGGCGGTACCGCCGGCCGGACGACGCTCAACGGCGAGGGTCTGCAGCACGAGGACGGGCATAGCCACCTGTTCGCGTCCGCGATCCCGAACTGCGTCCCCTACGATCCGACCTACGGATACGAAGTGGCGGTCATCATCCAAGACGGTTTGCGGCGCATGCTCGTCGACCAGGAAGACGTTTACTACTACATCACGGTGATGAACGAAAACTACCATCATCCCGCGATGCCTGCCGGCGTCGAAGGCGACATCTTGCGCGGGATGTATCTGTTGCGCGCCGGCGAGCCCGTCAAGCCGGATGCTCCGCGCGTCCAATTGTTGGGCTCGGGGACGATCTTGCGCGAAGTGGAAGCCGCTGCGACGCTGCTGCGCGACGACTTCGGCGTCACCGCCGACGTCTGGAGCGTCACGAGCTTCACGCTGTTGGGACGTGACGGGCTCGAAACCGAGCGCCAAAATATGCTGCATCCGCTGGCATCGCCCAAAGTGCCGTTCGTCGAGCAGCAGTTGGCTGGTCACGCCGGACCGGTCGTCGCGGCCAGCGATTACGTGAAAATGTTCGCCGAACAAGTCCGGCCGTTCATCGATCGGCGCTTTCACGCACTGGGTACCGACGGGTTCGGCCGCAGCGACGCGCGGGCGAAGTTGCGGTCATTCTTTGAAGTCGACCGGCACTGGATCGTCCTGGCGGCGCTGCGGGAGCTCGCCGCTGAAGGGAAAGTGGCCGCCGAAGAAGCGGCGCGAGCGATCGAAAAATACGGCATCGATCCGAACAAGCCGAATCCGGTCACGGTTTAAGGACGCATCGCAATGGCGCAAACGATCGAACTCACCGTTCCCGATCTGGGCGGATTCGAAGACGTTCCGATCATCGAAGTGATGATCGCCAGCGGCGATCGCATCGGCAAGGACGCGCCCCTGGTGACGCTCGAGTCGGACAAAGCAACGATGGAAGTGCCGGCATCGGCAGCCGGCATCGTTCGCGAGGTGAAGGTCAAGATCGGCGACCGCGTCTCGACCGGCAGCATTCTCGCGAATGTCGAAGTCGTCGAGGATGCCGTGCCGGCGGCCGTCCCCGGCGAGCCGATCGCGGCAGCCGCGGGCGGCGCCGCCCCCGCATCCGCCGCGAGCGCGAACGAAGCCGCGGAAATCGCTCGACCCGATACCGCTTCGTCCGCCGGCGGAACCGCCGATCTGGTCGTGCCGGATATCGGCGACTTCTCGAACGTGCCGGTGATCTCGGTCTTCATCAAAGCCGGCGATACGATCGCAAAGGACGCGCCGCTGGTCGAACTCGAGTCCGATAAAGCAACGATGGAAGTTCCGGCTCTCGTGGGCGGCGTTGTGAGCGACGTGGTGGTCAAAGTCGGCGACAAAGTTTCTCAGGGCTCGCTGTTGGCCCGCATCGGCGGCGTGGGCGCCTCGCCGTCGGCACCGGCGAACGGTCAAGCAGCTTCGGCGCGTCCGCCCGAGCCGGAGCGGCCCGCACCGGCGCTCGCGGCGATCGTCGCTCCGGCGCCACCCTCGACCAACGGGAACACGGCCGCGACGGATGCCGGCGAGGCTGCCGGTCCGGTGCACGCCAGTCCGGCGATCCGGCGCTTTGCGCGCGAACTCGGCGTGAATTTGCACGGCGTTTCCGGCAGCGGACCCAACGGGCGCGTGACCCGCGAAGATGTGCAGCAGCACGTCAAACGCGCGTTGGCGACGCCCGCGCCGGTCGGGGCACCGTCGCCCGGTGCCGGCACCGGCGGCCTGAACGTGCTGCCTTGGCCGAAGATCGATTTCGAGAAGTTCGGCCCGATCGAACGCAAGCCGCTCTCGCGCATCGCGAAGATCTCCGGTGCCAATCTCGCCCGCAATTGGGTGATGATCCCGCACGTCACGCAACAGGAAGATGCCGACGTTACCGAACTCGAGGAGTTTCGCAAAGCGCTCAATGCCGAGTTCAAGGATGTCAAAGTCACGATGCTCGTGCTGCTGATGAAAGCGGCCGTGGCGGCGCTGCGGCGTTTCCCCAACTTCAATAGTTCGCTCGACGGCGACGACCTGGTGCTCAAGAAGTATTTTCATCTGGGCTTTGCAGCCGACACGCCGGCCGGGCTCGTCGTTCCAGTCATCCGCGACGTCGACAAGAAAGGCGTGCTCGAACTCGCAGCCGAGACGTCGGCGCTGGCGAAAAAAGCGCGCGATGGCAAGCTGGGCCCGGCGGAGATGAGCGGCGCCGGATTCACGATCTCGAGTTTGGGCGGCATCGGCGGAACGTCGTTCACGCCAATCATCAACGCGCCCGAGGTCGCGATCCTGGGCGTGTCGCGCAGCGCGCTCAAACCCGTGTGGGACGGCAAGGCCTTCGTACCGCGCTTGATCTTGCCGCTGTCGCTGTCGTACGACCACCGCGTGATCGACGGAGCGGCTGCCGCGCGCTTTTGCGCTCATCTCGCGGCCCTGTTGGCTGACATGCGCAAAACCTTGCTGTAGAGGGTTCAGCTTCGCTGGACCCCTCGCGTTTCGGCTGCGCCGAAGCCGCCGTCGCAGTCTAGGCTTCGCCCAAGCCGCTGTCGCAGGTTCGGGCTTCGCCCAAGTCGCCCGTTGCATGGAATGGACCGCACGGCTCACTCGTGCGGTCCATTATCGCAGGGCAGAATTACCGGCCGGATGCCGCCGCCGGAGACGGTGAGGGGTGTGGAGTACTCGACGCTTCGGCGGTCGGTTTCGCCGAAGGTTTGGGCGTCGGTGAGGGTTTGCGCGGCGCCGTTGGTTTGTGCGTTGCCGTCGGCGCTGGTTTGGGCGTCACGGTCGGCGACGACTTGGGGATCGCGGTCGGCGATGACTTCGGTGTCGCGGTGGGTAACGGTTTCGGTGTCGCGGTGGGCGACGGCTTGGGCGTCGGTGTCGGCGACGGCTTGGGCGTCGGTGTCGGCGACGGCTTGGGCGTCGGTGTCGGTGACGGCTTGAGCGTCGGAGTCGGCGACGGTTTGGGCGTCGCGGTCGGAACCGGCGTCGGTGTCGGCGTCGGCGACGGTTTCGGCGTCGGTGTCGGTGTCGGCGACGGTTTCGGCGTCGCGGTCGGCGTCGACGTCGGTGTCGGCGACGGTTTCGGCGTCGCGGTCGGTGACGGCGATGGGGTTGGCGTCGTGCTCGGCGTCGGCGACGGTTTGGCGGTTGCGGTTGGGGACGGCGCCGGGGTCGCGGTCGGTGTGGGGCTGGGAACGGGTGCTGGTGGTGCACCGTGGTCGTCGATCGCCGAATACGCTTCGAGCCCGATTTGGCTCAACGCAGTATAGCTGATCCAACCATAGCCCGCGGTTCCCCAGTACGGTCCCCATGAGTTGATGATTTCGACCGCCTGTTTCGAATCGTCATAGCCGACGGCCGCGATCGCGTGGCCGCCTTCGTACGTTCCGGCGGCGCCGGTGTACACTTGATTTTGGCCGAGCCCGAAAAAGTTGCTGTACACCTGGATCGCGAGGATGACGGGAATACCGGCCGCGAGTTGGCCTTTCATCGACGTGAAATCCGTCGGCGCGATGTAACCGTACGACGAGAGCTTGAAGTGCGTCGCGTCGCTCAAAGCGGCAGCGGAGGGTTGCGTGGTAAATTGGCCCGCCACATACGGCATGTCCGCCAGCGTCGCGGCTCCCTTTTGCTCCATGAGGTTCAACGCCGCGGGAATCGAGATGCCGGCATCCTGACCGCCGTTGAGCTGATTGTAAATGAATGACGCGCTGAAATTGAGCGTCGGATCCGTGCTCTTCGGAGCGATCGCGGCCCAGACGTCTTGGCGCGCTTCATAGCCGCGCATCGCATATGCGGAAGCCCACGCGACGCACGAACCTTCTTGTCCCTGATCGCCCACGCTCGGCATTTTCGCGGACAAATCGACCGCGGCGGGTAACGTCGTGACGCTGAGCAGATGCCGGATGTGCGTCATTTGCGCGATTTCCGCCGGCTTCGCGGCGACGAGGCCCAACGAGAATCGGTTCGCTGCGGACGGTACGGTGCTCGAGCGCGCAGGAGCGATCGTGCTGCTGGCGCCGCCTCCGCCGCAGGCCGCGAGATTCCCGGCCAGGGCAAACACGGCGCAGCGCGCTATCGCTGATCGAGTGAAGGACGATCGCATTGTAATGTAAGGCTCTCCAAGCAAAAGTTTTACGAAGGCTTTACGGGCGCTTCTTCCGGTATATCGGCAAGCCGCCGCCGCTCGTTAACGCTCAACAGCGTGCGCCCAAACACAATGAGCGGCACACCGACCATTGTTGACGAACCCGCCGTCGAGGACTCAGGCGTACCGCGACGGCCGACGATACGCACAAATTTGCCCCATACGTCGGCCTTATGTGGTCCTACTCGGACGACGAGTCGCAATCGAACCGCTGTCAGCCGTCATGCGCGCAGTGCGCCCAAACTCGACTCGAGCGCAATGGGCTTGGCGAGTTGCGCATGGTGCTGTCGGCGAACCGAAGGTCCATGACCGTCAAAGGCAGATCGACCGACGAAGCCGCATCGGTGTTAGCGGAAGCGCTCGGCCGGAACCTGGCCGGTACTGGATCGCGACCGAGGATCGCAACGTAACCGGCATCGTCTTGCAGTCGCCGCTGGACTTTGCCGCTACGTTTACGCCGATGAACTCGAAGGCCGTCCACGCAATCGTCGATGCGATCGTCGCCGACGGTATCGTACTTCCGGGAGCGATCGGAGAAGCGCTCACGGCGCTGGCGTTCGCCACGTGCTGGACGGAGCGGATGCGCTGCGGCGCTGTTCCGGTCCGAGGACTGCGTCTGTACGAACTTCATGATTTGCGCGACCGAGTTGCGGTGCGTGGAAGTCTGCGCCGCCCGATGCCCGGCGAGCAAGACCTGCTCGTTGGATGGATGACGGCATTCTACGCCGAGGTAGACGAACGCGGCAATCCGCAAAGAAACGTCGACGACGGGATGGCATCGGACGGCTTGTGGCTTTGGGACGACGGAGGTCCGGTGTCGATGGCTGCCCTCTCTGCGGCGGCCGCCGGAGTTCGACGCGTCCAAGGCGTCTATACGCCCGAGCAGTATCGGAATCGCGGGTACGCTGGCGCGTGCGTCAGCGGGCTTGCAATCAAAACCCATCGCAACGGCCAGCGATGCGTGCTCTTTGCCGACCTAGGCAACGCCGCTTCCAACTCGTTGTACCGGGGATTGGGTTTCACTGCGGTCTCGGACAACCTGCGCTACCGTTTCGATTACTCGAGCAAGACCGTCACTTGCGACCACGAGACGATTTCATGTAAAGCATCCGCGCGCGTGCAGCAAACACTGCTAAACGTCGACCTCCAAGCCCAGTTCGATACGGCGCTCGGGCTTGATGCGTAGTTCTTCGGCCAGCGGTTTGGAGAGCCGGTGCAGGAAGCCGAAGAGCCGGCGCTGCCAACGCGGCAGCCCGTTGATCTTGCGCAAGATGATCGGATCGGCGTAAATGAACGTCGTCGTGTCGCTGTCGATATCGAAGTTGCGCAGTTTGCAGGCGTCGAGAATCGGTTTGATGCGCGGTCGTTCCATGTAGCCGAACGACGCCGAAATTTGCGCGAACCGGTCGCACGGGCGCGTGATCGTGACCCGTTCGTACTCCTCGACGTATGGACGCGCGGCGGTAACGATCGTCAGCAGTGCGACGCGCTCGCGATCGAGCCGGGGTACGATCCAACGGTGATTGCGCACGAACGGGACGCCGGTCGGATCGCCGGTGAGCAGCACCATCGTGCCTTCCGCCTTTTGCCGCAGCGCCGGATATTCGGCGAGGAATTCCGCAACCGGGATCTGTTGCTGGGTCAAGACCGCAGCAACGCCGCGGCGCCCTTCCAGCCAGGTGATCGCGATCGCCATGACGAGCGCGCTGATCGCGAGCGGTATCCAAGCGCCGTCGAAAAATTTCGGCAAGCCGGCGAGAATGAAGGTTGCGTCGAGCGTCAGGAACGTCCCGACGAGCGGCACGACCCACTTCTTGGACCACTTGTAGACGCGCGTCGCGACGATGTAAAACGCGATGTCGGTCGCGGCCATCGTGCACGCAACCGCGAGTCCGTAAGCCGCCGCGAGCCGGTCGCTGCTGCGAAATGCGAGGACCAGCGACAAGCACGCGAACCCAAGCGCCATGTTGATGACCGGCACGTATACTTGGCCGCGCTGGTCGCGCGAGGTGTGGAGCACAGCCAGCCGCGGGCTCAAGTTCAGCGCGATGGCTTGCTCCGTGATCGTAAACGCTCCCGAAATGAGCGCCTGTGAGGCGATGATGGTTGCAGCGGTTGCCAGGGCGACCATCGGCCACAGCATCGGGCCCGTCGACAAAGCGTAGAACGGTGACGCCAGCGCGCTCGGGTCGCCAATGACGACCGCGCCCTGGCCTAGATAGTTGAGCAGCAACGCCGGGAGCACGAGTCCGTACCATGCCAGCGCAATCGGTTTGCGGCCGAAGTGCGACATGTCGGCGTAGAGCGCCTCGGCGCCGGTAACGCACAGCACGACCGCGCCGAAAACCAAGAATCCCATCATGCCGTGATGCGTCGCGAAGCCGACGGCATGCCGCGGGTCGAGCGCGGCCCAGATCGCCGGATGCTTGACGACGGAAACCAAGCCGGTCAGCGCGATCGCGATGAACCAGGCGACCATTACCGCGCCGAAAACCCGGCCGACACTCTGCGTGCCGCGCCACTGGATCGAAAAAAGCGCGATCAGCAAACCGGCCGAGATCGGCACGATGAACGGCTGCGCCGCCGAGGTCGCGACCCCGATCCCCTCGACCGCCGAGATGACGGAGATCGCGGGCGTGATCATGCCGTCGCCGACGAGCATCGCGCCGCCGATGACGACGACCCACACGAGCCAACTGGCCTTGGTTTTCGAGCCATGAACCTTGGGCGGTTCGGCCAGCGCGAGCAACGCGAGGATACCGCCTTCACCGTCGTGATCGATGCGCATGAGCACCGTGACGTACTTGAGGCAGACCACGAAAAACAGCGCCCAGACAAGCAGCGAGACGATTCCAAGCGCGTTTTCGGCCGTCGGAGCGGCGCCGGCGGTGTCAAAACAGGTCTTGAGCGTATAGAGCGGGCTGGTCCCGATGTCGCCGAAAACGACGCCTAACGCCGCGACGGCCAGACCGGCCGGCAGGCCGAGACTCTTACCGTGCGAGGCGGCGGGTTGACGCCGCTCGATCGGATTTCCCTGCGCGATTCCCTGCAATGCCATGAAAATGAGCACCCAAACGAGAGTTCAGGCCGTCTCGAGGACGGCGCGAGCGCCCGGTCGGACGACGGGCCTCCTCTGAGCCTAACGCGTCGGCACCCGCTGCACTCAAGACTTTGGTCTGCCAAGCAGCACGTGCCGCCGAATAAAGGCAGCAGCACGTCTTGGCGGCTTAGCCGTGCGGCGTCGCGCTTGCCTTCGGTTTGGGCGACGAGGTCGGCGCCGGCTTCGGCTTCGCGGTTGCCGTGGGCTTGGGGGCTGGCTTCGGCGTCGGCTTCGCGATTGCCGTCGGCTTGGGGGCCGGCTTCGGCGTCAGCGTCGTTTTGGGTTTGGGCGTCGGCGCCGGCGTCACTTTGGGCTTGGGTGCCGGTGTGGGCGTCGTTGCCAGCCGCGGTGTCGCCGGCGCTACGGTAGCGACCGGCTTGGGCGCACCATGATCGTCGATGGCCGAATAGGCTTCGACCGTAATTTGATTCAACGCTGCATAGCTGATCCAGCCGTATCCCGCCGTGCCCCACGACGTGCCCCAGGAGTTGATGAATTTGGCGGCCTGCTTCGCGTCGTCGTAGCCGACGACCGAAACTGCATGTCCGCCTTCGTAGGTCCCCGCGATGCCCGTGTAGACTTGGTTCGCGCCCAGCGCGTAGAGGTTGGCGTAGACTTTGATCGCCAGCATCACCGGGATGCCGGCGGCGACCTGCGCTTTCATCGACGTCAGGTCGCTCGGAGCGATGCTGCCGAACGAGGACACTTTATAGTGCGCGGCGTCGCCAAACGCTGCGGCGGACGGCTGCGTTTTGTACTGGCCGGCAACATACGGCATGTCGGCTAACGTTGCGGCGCCCCGTTGCTGCATCAAGGCGAGGGCCGCGGGAATGGAAATGCCGGCGTCCTTGCCGCCGTCGAGTTGGTTATAAACGAATGCCGGACTGAAATTCACCGCCGGATCGGTGCTTTGCGGCGCGATGCTCGACCACACGTCCTGACGCGCCTCATAGCCGCGCATCGCATACGCGGTCGCCCAACCGACGCACGAACCTTCTTGGCCCTGGTATCCGACTGCGGGCATTTTCGCCGAGAGATCGACAGCCGCCGGAAGCGTCGTGAGCGAGAGCTCGTGCCGGATGTGCGGCATTTGCGCGATCTCCGCCGGAGCCGCGTTGACCAACCCGAGCGAGTAGCGCGCTGCACCCGTCGGCGCCAGCGCGCCCAGGGCACTGGACGCCGGACGAAGAGCCGGGCTCAGCGCGGCGCTGCCGCCGCCCCCGCCGCAGGCGGTCAAGCCGGCGGCCAGAGTAAACGCTGCAAGGCGTGCGACGTGGGAGCGGGCTGGCGAGACTGGCATTTGTTCGGCTCTCCGGGCGCGAAATTTACCGACGCTTTACGAGCGCCGTACGGCTTGTATCGGAGAGTTGACAAAGAAGCCTTAGCCAGCACAGCCGTGCGCGAGCGCACACCGCTGGTCGCGAAGTCCGGTCTGCCTAGGCGCTCGAACTCGCGAACGCCGCGTCGAACGCCGTGGCCGGCGGGCTGAAGTTCAGCTTGCGCAAGAAGGCCAGCGCTTCGGGTGCGCCCAGTTCGCGATCCATGCCCGAATCTTCCCACTCGACGGAGATCGGGCCGTCGTATCCGATCGCGTTGAGCATGCGAAAGCAGTGCTCCCACGGCACGTCCCCGTGGCCGACGGAGACGAAATCCCAGCCGCGGCGCAGATCGCCGAAGGGCAGATGCGACGCTAACCGGCCGTTGCGTCCGTCGAGATGACGGACCGACTCTTTGCAGTCGACGTGATAGATGCGATCGGCGAAATCGCGCAAGAACGCAATCGGGTCGAGATCCTGCCAGATGAAGTGACTGGGATCGAAATTCAAACCGAAACCGGGCCGGTTCGACATCGCCTCGAGCGCGCGTTTCGTCGTCCAGTAATCGTATGCGATTTCGGACGGATGGACTTCGTGCGCAAAGCGCACGCCGACGGAATCGAAGACGTCGATGATGGGATTCCAGCGGTCGGCGAAATCCCGATAGCCGTCGTCGATCATCTCGGGCGGCACGGGTGGAAAACCTGCGAGCGTGATCCAGATCTTCGAGCCCGTAAAGCCGACGACGGTTTTCACGTCGAATTTTGCCGCCGCGCGCGCCGTGTCTTTCATCTCCTCGGCAGCCCGGCGGCGAACGCCTTCGGGGTCGCCGTCGCCCCAAATGCGCGGCGGCAAAATGTTCTTATGGCGCAGATCGATCGGGTGATCGCACACCGCTTGTCCCACCAAATGATTGGAAATGATCCAGCAGCCCAGACCGTACGACTCCAAAAGCCGTCGTTTCTCGCCCACGTAAGAATCGTCGGCCAGCGCTTTGTCGACCTCGAAGTGATCGCCCCAACAGGCAAGCTCGAGTCCGTCGTACCCCCACGCCGCAGCCTTCTCGCACACGACGCGCAGCGGCAGATCCGCCCATTGTCCGGTGAAGAGCGTCATCGGTCTCATTTCTGTGGGCCTCCAGTCAAAACGGCGTTGTCGAGCGGAACGGCCATCCAACCTGCGTTCGCGGCAGCGCTGCGGCCGACCGCGTCGAGCACGCGCTGCACTTGCAGTCCGTCGCGAAACGCCGGCGCCGGATCGCGCCCTTGGGCGATCGCTTCAAGCAGGTCGCGGACTTCGTGGGTGAAGGTGTGTTCGTAGCCGATGATATGCCCGGGCGGCCACCACGCCGCCATGTACGGATGCTCGGGCTCGGTGACGAGGATGCGCCGGAAACCTTGCGTTGTCGCGGGTCCGCTGCGGTCGAAATAGTGGAGTTCGTTGAACGCCTCGAGATCGAACGCGAGCGAACCCAGCTCGCCGTTGAACTCCAGCCGCAGCGAATTCTTTCGACCCGTCGCAAACCGCGTCGCCTCGAACGTTGCCAGCGCACCGCCGGCGAAGCGCGCGATGAAAACGACAGCGTCGTCGACGGTCACGGCTCCGCGGCCCGCCGCACCCGTCGCTTGCAGGCCGCCGCCCGCGCTCTGCGCCGGGAGCGGCCGCTCCTTGACGAAGGTTTCCGATAATCCGCTCACGCCGGCGATGCGGTCGCCCAAAATAAACTGCGTCGCGTCGATGATATGCGCGCCGATGTCGCCCAGCGCGCCCGATCCGGCTTCTTCGGCGCGCAACCGCCAGACCAGCGGGAATTGAGGGTCGACGATCCAGTCTTGCAGATACTGCGCGCGGACGTGGCGGATGGTCCCCAGCCGCCCCTCGGCGATCATCTGGCGCGCGAACGCGATTGCCGGGACGCGCCGGTAGCTGAAGCCGACCATCGTGCGCACGCCGCGTTCCGCCGCGCGATCGGCTTCGAGCGTCATCGCTTCGGCTTCGGCGAGCGTGTTCGCCAGCGGCTTCTCGCATAGCACGTGCTTTCCGGCGCGCAACGCAGCGATCGCGATCTCAGCGTGCGACGAACCCGGCGTACAGATGTCGACGAGATCGATATCCGCCCGCTCGATCAAGCGATGCCAATCGGTCTCGAACGACTGCCAGCCAAAGCGTTCCGCGGCCGCCGCGACCGCGGTCCGGTTCCGGCCGGCAATCGCAACCATCGTGGGGGCCAGGGCCAAGTCGAACACCCGGCCCACGGTCCGCCAGGCTTGCGAATGTGCGGCGCCCATGAAGGCGTAGCCGGCCATACCGACGCCGATCGACGGCTTCGGTCGTGCGGTCGCGCTTTGCGATTCCGAAGTTGTTGTCATTTCGTCCCAAGTCCCTTTTATCCAAGAACGCGCAGGTGGATCGCGCGACCCAGCGGCGGCAGGCTTTCGATGTGTTCGCTCAAGCTACGGTGGGCGCAGTGCTTTGCGCCGGAGGGTCGGGCAGCAATTCGAGATTGTAGCGGCCCAGAAATTCCCGCGCTTGCGCCGCATCCGGAAACGACGTTTGCGTTCCGGGGCGAGTGACGGATAACGCAGCGACGAGATTCGCGCGCCGCGCCGCATCGACCAGCGAGAATCCCGCACCCAAGCAGACGGCGAGCGTTCCGACGTAGGCGTCACCCGCCCCGGTCGAGTCGACTGCTTCGACGCTCACCGGTGCGATGCGATCGGTGCCTTCCGGCGTCACGACCAGCGAGCCGCGCGTTCCCAGCGTCAGGATCACCGCACGCGCCCCGCGCTCGAGCAACGCGCGCGCGGCGCGCTCGGCATGCTCGTCGCTGTCGGCGCGAATCCCGGTCAGCAGTTCGACTTCGGTTTCGTTCGGCGTCGCGACGTCGGTGAGTTGCCAGATTTCATCCGGAACCGGCGCTGCGGGCGCCGGATTGAAGATGGTCTTGACGCCGGCGGCGCGCGCGATGCGGAAGGCCGCGATGGCCGCGGCCACGGGGACTTCGAGCTGACACACGACGACGTCGGCGGCACCGATCGCGGCGCTTGCCCCTTGAACGTCCTGGTCTGAAAGTTGGGCGTTCGCACCCGGCGCGATCGCGATGCAATTCTGCGCGGCATCGTCGACGAGGATCGTCGCAACGCCCGTTGCGTGCTGCGCGGTGCGCAGCACGTAACGCACGTCGAAACCGGCGGCGCGATAATTCGCCAACGCACCGTCACCGAAAACGTCGGTGCCGATGCGCGTGACGAGCGTGACGTGCGCGCCGAGCCGCGCGGCGGTGACCGCTTGGTTTCCGCCCTTCCCACCGTAGCCCAGCGAGAACGAGTATCCCGCCAACGTTTCGCCCGCCTGCGGCAACCGCGGCACGCGCGTAACGAGGTCGACCATCGTCGAGCCGACGACGCAAATGTTCATGCCGGGCTAGAAACCGACGTCGGCGTACTGGGCAACGTTCTCTTTGGTGACGACCGCGGAATACAGCGTGATCGACGACGGAACGACTTTCTCGGCGGTCTCCGACAGGCCGCGACCCATGCCGATCAGCCGTGCCAAGTTGATCGCCGACGCCGCCATCGACGGCGAATACAGGACCGTGGCTTTGATGATGCCGCCCGAGCGGATCACGTCCATCGCGTGCTTCGATCCCGCACCGCCGACCATGAAGAATTCCGAACGGTGCGCATTGCGAATCGCTGCCTCGACGCCGATGCCCTGATCGTCGTCGTGATTCCACACCGCGTCGATGTGCGGCTGGGCCTGCAATACGTTGGCCATCACGCGTTCGCCCGTATCGGGGGTGAAATCGGCGGCCTGACGCGCGACGACCTCGATGCCCGGATAGCCCTTGAGCGCGTCGGCAAACCCGGCGCTGCGCTGTTTGGTGAGTTCGAGCGAATCAAGCCCGGCGATCTCGACGACTTTGCCCTTTTTGAGCGTCTGACCGATATAGTTTCCCGCCGAGACACCCATCCCGTAGTTGTCGCCGCCGATCCACGTGCGGTACGCCAGCGGCGAACTGAAGATGCGATCGAGATTGACCACCGGAATTCCGGCGCGCATGGCTTTGATCGCCACTGCGGTGAGCGCCTGACCCTCTTGCGGCAAGATCACCAGCACGTCGACTTTGCGATTGATCAGTGTTTCGATCTGTCCGATCTGTTCGGCCGAAGTCGAATTGCCTTCGGTCAACGCGAGTTCGACGTCGGGGTATTTCGCCGCTTGCGCTTTGGCGTTTTTCGTAATCGCGGCCAGCCAGCCGTGATTGGCACCGGGCGCGGAAAATCCGATGTTGATCTTCTTCCCGCTTTGCGCGTGCGCGGCCTGGACGTCGGCGAGCGTCGCCGTTCCGGCGAACGCCGCACCGGCCGCGACGACGGCGGCACCTTGGACCAGCTCTGATCTTTTCACGATTCGACCTTTCGTTTGGGCTATTTTGAAGAACCACTTCTGCGCTGCAGCAGCACGGCAGCGACGATGATCACGCCCTTGGCGATGCTCTGGATGTCGGAGGGGAGATTTTCGAGCACGAAGATGTTGCTGATCAGGGTGAAGATGAGCACGCCGACGATCGAGCCAGCCAGGGTTCCGCGCCCTCCGGTCAACCGCGTTCCGCCGATGATCACCGCCGCGATCGCATCGAGCTCGTACAGGTTGCCGACATCGTTCGATCCCGACGTCAAGCGCGCCGTGAGCAGCACGCTCGCGACGCCGGCGCACACGCCCGACAGCACGTAGAGGACGAGCGTCTGCCGTGCGACGTTGATCCCGGCGAGCCGGCTGGCCTCGGGGTTGCCGCCGATCGCGATCGTGCGCCGGCCGAACGTCGTGCGATTGAGCACGACCCAACCGATGACGACGACCGCAGCAAACACCCACACCGGCAACGGCACACCCAACACGAGCGCCGAACCGATGTCGTTGAACGTCGCATCGTCGACGGTTTGGGGCACGCCGCCCGAGATGTGCTGCGCGAGCCCGCGCGCCGCGACGAGCATCGCCAGCGTCGCAATGAACGGCACCATTCGCCCGTAGGCGATGAGCACGCCGTTGAGCAGTCCGACGATTGCCGCGACGGCGATGCAAATGGCGACCATGGTCAGCCACCCCAGCGACTGGCTCGCGGGAGTCGTCGCGCAAACGCCGGCCAGCGCAACGATCGCGCCGACGGACAGATCGATGCCGCCGGCTAAAATGATGAACGTCATGCCGACCGAGATGACGCCGATGACCGAAGCGGTGGTCAGAATCGTCAGCACGTTCGACGCGGTCAAGAAATACGGCGACAGCAGCGAACCGGCCGCGACGATCGCAACGAACGCCGCGATCAACCCGATGTTATGGGCACCGAACAAACGGCTGCGCAGCGAACGGGGAAGCGTGGCGGCAACGATCGGCCGGCTCATGCGTGTCCGGCCATGATCAGATCGAGCACGCGCGCTTCGTCGAGTTCGCCGGCCGGCGCCTGATGAATAATGCGTCCTTCGCGCAGCACGAGCACGCGGTCCGCCAAGCCCAAGACTTCGGGAATCTCGCTCGAGACGAGCAAGATCCCGATGCCGTCGTTGGCCAGCGTTCGCACGAGCGCGTACAGATCTGCGCGCGCGCCGACGTCGACGCCCCGGGTCGGCTCGTCGAGCATCAGCAACGCGCATTCCCGCAGCAGCCAGCGCGCAACGACGACCTTCTGTTGATTGCCGCCCGAGAGTTCGCGCACGATGCGCTGCGGATCGGCCGGACGAACGTCGAGCGATGTCAGAACGCCGGCCGCCGCCGCCAATTCACGCCGGGCATCGATCCAGCCGCCGCGCGCGAAGCGCCCCAGCGACGGCAGCGATACGTTGTGGTACACGCTGTCGTCGAGCAGCAGCGCTTGGCGCTTGCGCTCTTCGGGAGCCAGGCCGATCCCGCGCGCGACGGAAGCCTCGGTCGATCCGCCGGGCAAGGGGCTGCCCCCGACCCGAACGCTGCCCGCGGTGGCGCGGGCGGCGCCGTAGATCGTTTCGAGCAGCTCGGAGCGGCCGGAGCCCACGAGCCCGGCCAAACCGACGATCTCACCCGCGCGAATGTCGAACGACACGTCGGTAAATGCTCCGGCGCGCGATAGCTGCATCACTTGCAACACCGCCGGCCGGGAATCGGCCTGCTCGACGGGGGGTCGTGGTGGAAACGGATATTCGACGCTGCGACCGGTCATGAGTCGGACGAGCTCGGGCGTCGACGTCGTTCGCGCCGGCAACCGCTCACCGATCGTCCGGCCGTCTTTGAGCACGGTCACGACGTCGCCGATCTCGCGAATCTCGTCGAGCCGGTGCGAGATATAGATGATGGCCACGCCGTCGGCCACCAGCTCGCGAATGATCCGAAACAGCGTTTCGACCTCGCCTCGGTCGAGCACGGCCGTCGGCTCGTCCATGATCAGCAGCCGGGCGCGATACGACAGCGCGCGCGCCACGCTCACCAGCTGTTGCTCGGCGGACGACAGCGATTCGACGATCGCACCAGGGGCAATCGACGGACACCCCAAGCGTTCGAGCAGCGCGCGGGCGGCAGTGCGGATCGCATTGCGGCGCGAAAAGCCGAACGTCTGGGGCTCGTGACCCAGAAAAATATTGTCCTCGACCGATAGACCGCCGATCAGATCCAGTTCCTGGTAAATGGTGGCGATACCGCGCGCCAGCGCGTCGGTCGGCTGCGCGAAGGCCGCCGATTCACCGCACCAGCGCAACTCGCCGCGATCAGGCGACTGAGCGCCTGCTAGAATTTTGATCAACGTGCTCTTGCCGGCGCCGTTTTGGCCGAGCAGGCAGTGAACTTCCGCGTTTTCGATGGTCATGCTCACGTCGCTGAGCGCCGCCACGCCGGGAAAGCCCTTCGAAAGCGCCCGAACCTCCAATAACGGGGCCGCGGGCGTCACGTGCGCCGACTGCGCTCCAGGGCAAACATGCGATAGAATCACGCGGGCATGGAAACCTTTTCCTCCGTGGTTTCGCCGCGCCGACTGATGTATTCAGGAAATTGGGCAGCTCTGGCTTATGATAGTTACACACCGAGCAAATGAGCACGGTCGCAACGGGTATACTCCGTACCGAGGTTCACGCGTGGAGTGGCATTTCAAGTCTGTGGGGGACATCTACCCGAGCGCAATGCAGGGTGAACTCATGGAATTGTTGCGCCGCGAGGGCGCTGCGGACAGCGACTTCGCGTCGGCCGAACTCATCTGCGTCGAGTTGATTGGCAACCTCATCCGGCACGCCCACGGGCCGGTCACGATCCGCCTCGATTGGGGCGGTGAATTTCCCAAGCTCTCGGTGAGCGACGCGAAGCGCTACGTCGCACCGCCGGTGTGCTTACCTGCCGATCCGCTGGCCGAGTCGGGCCGCGGGCTGTTCATCATCAAATCGCTGGCCCGCGACTTGAGTTTGCCCGGCGCTGCTGAAGCGGGAAGCACGACCTGCGCGACGCTGCCCGTTCGGCGCCTCGTCCGATAAGCGTCCCCGCGCGCGGCCGCTACGCGATTTCGACGATCGCCGGTCCGGCATCGACCGCGTCGGCATCGTCGGCAACACTGACCGCGAAGCGCTGATCGGCATCGATCTCGAAGCCGGTTGTCGGCTGGCCGTTCGCGTAGGCGAAAAAGCAAAACACCGGCGCGTACGTGCCACCGCAAATCGACGCTGGAACGATGCCGCGCAGTTCGGTCTGAAAGCGCGCACGGGGAGCATCGCCGATCCCCGCCGCCCGGATCGCGCTCTGGGAACGTCCCGCCGGCTCGCGGCTTGATTCGAGGATGATGCAGCGCGCCCGTCCGACCGCCGAGTGTTCGCTGTGCGCTTGCGTCCGCGTCATGAGCAGCGTCACGCGCGACGCTTCTTCCCCGGCCGCCAGCGTAAACGTCAGCGTAGCGCTCACCGCGTCTCCCGCATGTACGACCGTCGCTTTTGGCATGTGTTGCATCTCCCCACCAGTGGCCGACAGCGAGTTTCCGACGCCGTCTATTCCCATTCGTCGTGATTTGCACGCAGCGCCTGCGCAGTACGCTCGGCTCTTGACGCGAACGTTGCTCGTCGGCTACGTAGACAGCATGAACGCGTTCGATGCGTCGGCCGATTCGACGCGACACCACCGGATGACGAACGCCGCGGCTCTCGCACGCGTCCGCAAGCGGTGCCTAGCGTTGCCGGAGACCAGCGAACGCCTCAGCCACGGGCAGCCATCGTTTTTCGTCCGCGGCAAAGCAACGTTCGTCATGTTCCTCGACAACCATCACGGCGACGGGCGGCTCGCGATTTGGTGTGCGGCGCCCGACGGCATGCAGCACGATCTCATTGCGAGTGATGGCGAGCGCTTCTTTCGGCCGGCATACGTCGGCCATCGCGGCTGGATCGGCGTTCGGCTCGACCGTCAGCCCGATTGGCGGCAGGTAGCCGCCTTCATTACCGAAGCGTACCGGACGGTCGCGCCGGCGAAGCTGGCAGCACTTGTGACCGGTCCGCACTAAGCAAGTCGGCGGCCGGCAGAAGGAGCGCCCGAGCGCATCCGCGGCGAAACCCCGAGCGTTCATACCGGCTCGAAAGGAACTATTTTGGCAACCATCAGCGTCGACGCCATCGTCATCGGCGCGGGTCCCGGCGGGTATCACGCCGCGATCCGCCTTGGTCAACTCGGCAAGAACGTCGTCTGTTTCGACCGTGACGAGGTCGGCGGCGTTTGTCTCAACTGGGGTTGCATCCCGACCAAAGCGCTGCTGCACGTCGGCGAGGTGACGCGTCACATCAATCATGCCGCCGAAATCGGGATCACCGTGCCGCAGGCCCAGATCGATCGCGCCGGCGTCCTCAAGTTCAAAGACTCGGTGGTGAAAGCCAACGTGGGCGGCGTGCAGTCGCTGTTCAAAGCCAACAAAGTCACCTTCGCGTACGGCGACGCGACGTTCACCGGCAAGAACACGGTCAGCCTCAAGAAGCGCGACGGCACAACCGACGAGTACACCGCTCCGGCGATCGTCATCGCGACCGGCTCGGCACCGATCGACGTGAAGGCCTGGCCGCGCGACCGCGAAACGATCATCAACTCCGACGATGCCGTGGGTTTGGGACGGATCCCGAACAACTTGCTCGTCGTCGGCGGCGGCGTGATCGGACTCGAGTTCGCGACCGTCTACACGCGCATGGGCGCCAAAGTGTTGGTCGTCGAGGCGCTCCCCACCATCCTCACCGGCACCGATCTCGAGATCTCCAAGACCCTCGCGCGCATCCTCAAAAAGCAAGGCATCGAGATCGCCCTCAACACCACGGTCGAAAGCCTGGAAAAAGTCGCCGACGGCAACGTCAAGGCCACGATCAACGGCGAGTATACGAACAAGAAACCCGAGACGCGCGAATTCGACATGGTGCTCGTCGCGGTCGGCCGGCGGCCGGTCACCGACACGCTCGATCTCGCGGCCGCCGGCCTGAGCACCGACGAGCGCGGCTTTTTGGCCGTCGATCCGCAGATGCGCACCGCAGCAAGCGGCATTTACGCGATCGGCGACGTCACCGGTCAGCCGCTGCTCGCCCATCGCGCGATGAAACAGGGCGTGGTCGCGGCCGAAGTCATCGCGGGCGACAAGGCGTCGGCCTACGATCCGGTCGCGGTTCCGAACTGCGTGTATACCGATCCCGAAGTCGCAACCGTCGGGCTGTCAGAGGAAGAGGCCAAAGCCAAAGGCTACGAGATCACGGTCGGCAAGTTCCCGCTCATCGCCTCGGGCCGCGCGCGCACGATGAACGAATCCGACGGGCTCATCAAACTCGTGGGCGACGCCAAGACCGACTTGCTGCTGGGTATGCACATCGTCGCACCGCAGGCCGAATCCCTCATCGGCGAAGGCGTGATCGCGCTCGAGATGGGCGCCACGATCGAAGACATTGGCCTCTCGATTCATCCCCACCCGACGCTGACCGAATCGATCATGGATGCCGCCGAACTCATTCACGGCAAGGCCATTCACGTGCTGAATCCCAAGCCCAAGCCCAAAACCCCGGCCGCCGTTTGACGGTGAGCGACCCGCGGCCGGTTCGGCTGCTCGATCTGGGGCGCGCGCGCTACCCCGGCGTGCACGAGCTGCAGAAAGCCCTCCACGCGGCGGTCGCCGCCGGCCGCGAGCGCGATACCTGGATCGTCGTCGAACACGATCCGGTCATCACGCTGGGCCGCAAAGCGAACGCCGCCAACGTGCTGCTGCCGCGCGAACTGCTCGCCGCCCGCGGCATCGACGTCTGCCAAGTTGAGCGCGGCGGCGACGTCACCTATCACGGGCCGGGTCAGGTCGTCGTCTATCCGATCGTCAAGCTCGAACGGTTTCGCGAGATCGTGCCGCTGGTCGGCAAGCTCGAGGGCGCCGTCGCCGACGCCCTGGCCGGCTTCGGCATCCTCGCCGGCGGCCGCCCCGAACATCGGGGCGTGTACGTCGGGGAAAACGCGATCTGCGCCGTCGGCTTGGCGGTCCAGCGGATGACCACGCTGCACGGCATCGCGCTCAACGTCGATCCGCTGTTGGACTACGACCGCCTGATCACCCCCTGCGGGACGCCCGAATTCGGTATCACCTCGATCGCCCGCGAAACCGGACGACCCGTGGCGTGGGCAGCGGGCCGGGATGCGCTGCTGGCCGCACTCGAGCGCGCGTTCGACGTGCGGTTCGAGCGGGCGGACAGCGCAACGGATTGGGCCGCAGCGCGGTCCTGGGAAAAGTCCGCATAGCGGCCGCCCGGAAGTGCGCCGCGCGGTCCTGGCCGAACGACATTGGCTCAGGCCGGCTGTACCGGATCGATCGGGCGGGCGACCGCCGAGCGGTGACGCCCAAAGCCGTGGATCCGCAAGTACGCTGCTTTTAGGAAGACAATGGACGCGATCGACCTCATCAACCCGCAGCCCGTCCTTCGCAAGCCGCCCTGGCTGAAGGTCACGCTGCCGCGCGGCACGGCCTACGAATACGTCCGCGCGGAGGTCAAGCGGCTCGACCTGCACACGGTTTGCCAGGAGGCCATGTGCCCGAACCTGGGTGAGTGCTGGGGCGCCGGCACCGCCACGATCATGATCCTGGGCGACACGTGCACCCGCGGCTGTCACTTCTGCAACGTAAAAACCGGCTCGCCGCACGGCGAGGTCGACTGGCTCGAACCCAAGCGCGTCGCCGCGGCGGTCGCCGAGCTGGGCTGGCGCTACTTGGTTCTCACCGCCGTCGACCGCGACGACCTCGCCGACGGCGGCGCCGCGATCTTCGCCAATACCGTGCGCATGATTCACCAACAATCGCCGGACGCCAAAGTCGAATGTCTGACCGGCGATTTCGCCGGCGATTTGGACGCGCTCGACATCGTGCTCGCCGCGCAGCCCGAAGTGTTGGCGCACAACCTCGAGACCGTCGAACGTCTCCAGGCCAGCGTGCGCGACCGGCGGGCATGCTACCGTCAATCGCTCGCGGTCTTGGCCCGAGCCAAAGAGAGCGGCAAAACGCGTTTCACCAAAACGTCGCTGATGCTCGGTTTGGGCGAAACCGAACCCGAAGTCGCGCAAACGATGGACGACGCGCGCGCGGTCGGCGTCGACATCTTCACGATGGGCCAATATCTGCAGCCCACCAAGCGCCATTTGCCGGTGCGCGAATTCGTGACGCCCGAGAAGTTCGATCGACTGCGCGTGCTGGGCGAGAGCAAAGGTTTCCGCCAGGTGGTCGCGAGCCCGCTGTCGCGCAGTTCGTACCACGCGGAGCAAGCCTTCGCGTGATGCAGCATCGATGACGAAGCATTGGGGAAGCCTCGCAGAAACGGGCGAGAAATAGCGATGCCGTTCGATGATAAGGTGAAAGACGAAGACATTCTTTCGGGTTTTGCATCACTCCATCAAGCGCTGACCGAGGGCTTCGACCGGATCGAGCGGCGCTTTACCGGAGTCGATGCCCGTCTCGGGGGCCTGGAACAAAAAATTCTCGACGTTCGCAACGATGTGGCGCGCCTCGAAACGCGCATGCTGCGCCGGTTCGACGACGTCGACGGGCGGTTCGACACACTCGAAACGCGCGTGACGCGGCTCGAAGACCGGATCGCGTAACCGATCGAACAGCCGCACCCGGGCCTTCCGCCGGCAAAGCGCTGGCTGGCCGTCGTCGTGGTCGCCGTCGGAACCATCATGGCCGTGCTCGACGGCTCGATCGCCAACACCGCGCTGCCCACGATCGCGCGCGAACTGCACACCACGGCCGCCCAATCGATTTGGGTCGTCAACGGCTTCCAACTCGCGGTCACGATGACGATTCTCACCTATGCCAGTTTGGGCGACTCGCGCGGCACGAGTTTCGTATATCGCTTGGGCATCGTCTTGTTCACGCTGGGATCGCTGGCGTGCGCGATCTCGCGCTCACTTCCGGTGCTGGTCGTTTCGCGCATCTTTCAAGGCTTCGGCGCGGCGGCGCTCATGGCCGTCGGACCGGCGCTGTACCGGCAAATCTTTCCGCCGCAGGAGCTGGGCAAGGCGCTGGGGATCAGCGCGGTGATCGTCGCGACGAGCGCAGCCGCAGGCCCGACGATCGGCGGTTCGATTTTGGCGATCGCACCGTGGCCGTGGCTGTTTGCCGTCAACGTTCCGCTGGGTTTGTTCGACACGCTGTATTCGCTGCGTATGTTGCCCAACGAAAGGGGGACCGGCAAGCCGCTCGACGTACCGAGTGTTTTCGTGAGTGCGCTCGGGTTTGGTTCTCTGATTTACGGCATCGACGGTTTTGCGCGCCACGACTCCGGGCCGGCAATCGCGCTCGAGATCGCCCTCGGATTGGCCAGCGGACTGTTCTTCGTCCGTCGTCAGCTGCGCTTGCCGGCGCCGATGCTGGCCGTCGATCTGTTTGCCAAGCCGGCATTTGCGCTGGCCAGCATTACCTCGACGCTCACGTACACCGCACAAGGTTTGGCCTTCGTGTCGCTGCCGTTTCTGTTTCAAGCCGTGCTGGGCCGCACGCCATTCGAATCGGGTCTGCTGCTCACCTCGTGGCCGCTGTCGGTCGCACTGGCCGCGCCGATCGCCGGCCGGCTCTCGGACCGGCACTCGGCCGGCATCCTGTCGACAGTGGGGCTCGCGGTCATGGCGCTGGGTTTAGCGCTCTACGCCACGCTGCCGGCCCATCCGCAAGCGATCGAAATCGTGCTGCACGGGATGATCTGCGGCATCGGTTTCGGATTTTTTCAGGCGCCCAATAACCGCGAACTCGTCGGCAGCGCGCCGCGCGAGAAAGTCGGCAGCGCGGCCGGCGTGCTCGCTGCGGTTCGCCTGACGGGCCAAACCGTCGGCGCCGCGCTTGTCGCCATCATGTTCGGCACGCTCGGCGCCGCCGTCGCGGCGGGCGCCGAACATATGGAAACCGTCGTGCGCAGCGCGACGCCGATCGCGCTGTGGCTGGCTGCCGGCTGCGCGACGCTCGCCATGCTCGCCAGCGGCTTGCGGTTACTGACCGCGCGCCGCTCCGCCGCCGCCGGAGCCCATTGATGGACCAACTCGACGTTCTCGAAGCGCGCTCGATCTTTATTTTGCGTGAAGCGTATCGCCGCATCCGGCCGCTGGGCATGTTGTGGTCGATCGGCAAGGACAGCACGGCGCTGCTCTGGCTGGCGCGCAAAGCCTTTGTCGGCCGCATCCCGTTTCCGGTATCGCTGCTCGACACCGAGATGGAGTTCCCCGAAGTGTACGCGTTTCGCGACGATCTGATCGCGGCGTGGGGCCTGGATTATCGCAACGCGCTCTGCCCGCCGGAATCGGAAGTCGATCAAACGCTGGCGCCGGCAGGCCGCGCCGCGGCGCGCAAGACCGAAGGCCTCAAAGCGCTCATCGCGCGCGAGAAGTGGCGCGGCGTTATTTTAGGAATTCGCCGCGACGAACAAGCGACGCGCGCCAAAGACCGCATCTTCAGCCCGCGCGCAGCCGACGGCAGCTGGAATTTTGCCGATCAGCCGCCTGAGTTTTGGGACTACTACCAAACGGACGTGCCCGACGGCGCGCACTTGCGCATCCACCCGCTGCTGCACTGGACCGAGATCGACATCTGGCGCTACACGCAGCGCGAGAACATCCCGTACTGCTCCTTGTACCTGGCCAAGGACGGGATGCGCTACCGCTCGCTGGGCGAAAAGAACATCACGCTGCCGGTGCCCAGCGACGCCGCGACGCTCGACGCCATCATCGCCGAACTCGCTGCGACGAGTGCCCCCGAGCGTGCCGGGCGCACGATGGATCACGAGTCGGAAGACGCCTTCGAGCGTCTGCGTCAGGGAGGCTACATGTGAAGACGTTCCCCGTCGTCTTCACCGGCCACGTCGATCACGGCAAGTCGACGCTCGTCGCGCGGCTGTTGCTCGACACCGGCTATTTCCCCGACGGGAAATTGGCCGAGCTCGAAGCTGCCGCCGCTCGACGCGGCGTACCGCTGGAGATCTCATTTTTACTCGACGCGTTTCAAGTCGAACGCGATCAAGCCGTCACCATCGACGCCACACGCATCTGGTTCAGCAGCGCCACGCGGCAATATGCGATCATCGACGCGCCGGGCCACCGTGAGTTCGTCCGCCACATGGTCAGCGGCGCCGCCGACGCGCTGGCCGCGGTGGTCGTCGTCGATGCCGTCGAAGGCGTCGGCGAGCAGACGCGCCGACACGCCTTGCTGCTCCCGCTCGTCGGCGTGACGCGGGCGGTCGTCGCGATCAATAAGATGGACGCGATCGGTTTCGATCCGCAGCGCTACCGTGAAATCGCGGACGACGTGCGCGCCGTGTTCGCTCAAACCGGGTTGGAGTTGGCGGCAGCGGTGCCCACCGTCGCGCGCGACGGCGACAATGTCGCCAAGGGTTCGCAGCGCATGGACTGGTATTCCGGCCCGTCGCTGCTCGAAGCGCTCGAAGCGCTCGACGAACGAGCCGCGGTGCACGCGCCGCTGCGCTTCCCGGTGCACGACGTGTACCGCCGTGAAGAAGAACGGATTCTGGTCGGCAATCTCGACGGCGGCCGCGTCGCCGCGGGGATGACGCTCTGCTTCTCACCCACCCGCGACCGCGCGCGGGTGAGCCGCATCGTGCGCTTCCCCGAATCGGGTCAACCCGCGCAAGCCGGCGAAGCGTTCGGTTTCACGTTAGACCATCCGATCTTCGTCGGTCCCGGCGACGTCGCGAGCGAGCTGGCTGAGCCGCCGCATATCGCGGAATCGCTCGAGGCCACGATCTTTTGGCTCGATCGCGCACCGCTGGAGTTGGGCGAGAACGTGCGGATGCGCTGCGGCACGCGCGACGTGACCGTCGTACTCGACGCGATCCACGGCGTCATCGACATCGAAACGTTCGCCGAGTCGGCGACGGTGACGCTCCAGCGCAACGACATTGCCCGCGTGACGCTGCGCGGCTTGCAGCCGCTGGTGGTCGACACGCATCCGGCAAAGCTGGCGCGCTTCGCGCTGTACCGCGGCGACGCGGTTGGTGGCGGCGGTATCGTGCGGACGGTCGTTACCGAGCGCGACGTGCACCGGCGCTCTTCGCCCGAAGTCGAAAGCCGGGCGCCGGGGGTGCGCGCGGCCGACCGCGTGCGGCGCAATCACCATCGCGGACTCGTCGTCTGGCTTACCGGCCTGCCCGGCGCCGGCAAATCGACCATCGCTGCGCACGTCGAAGCTGCGCTCTTCGCCGACGGCTGGTCGACCTACGTGCTCGACGGCGACACGCTGCGCGGCGGGCTCAACGGCGATCTCGGCTTCTTGCCGCCCGATCGGGTGGAGGCCGCGCGGCGCACCGGCGAAGTGGCGGCGCTGTTCGCCGACGCCGGCAGCATCGCGCTCGTCGCGCAAGTCTCGCCGCTGCGCGAAGGACGCGCGCTCGCGCGCGCCGCCGCGCCGCAAGCCTTTCTCGAAATCTACGTGCGCGCCGATCTCGCGACGTGCGAAGCGCGCGACACCAAGGGGCAATACCGGCGTGCCCGTGACGGCGCGATCGAAAACTTCACCGGCATCTCGGCCCCCTACGAAGAGCCGGCGTCACCCGACCTGCTCATCGACACGACGCACACCGGTATCGAGACCTGCACGCGCGAGTTACTGTCACTGGTGCGGGCGGCCGCGCGGAGCTGAAGGCCGGCGTGACAGTGTTGCCGCTCCGGGGTTGACCATCGACTGATATCATGAAATGATATCAGTCGATGGACCTACTCATCCGCAATATCCCCGCCGCGATTCTCGGAGCGCTGCGCGCTCGCGCCCGTGAACGCGGAAGGTCGGTTCAGGCGGAAGCACTCGAAGCGTTGGCCATCGGCATTCAGCCGATGGGCGATTCGCTCTTCGAGTGGCTCAAGCGGGTCGCCGACCCGGGAATCGACGTCGAAGCCGGCCTCAAGGCCATCCGAGCGACCCGCGACGAGCGGTGAGAGCCGTCGTCGACGCCAGCTTCGCTTTCGTCATGCTGGCGACGCCGGAACGAGCCGCGCCGTTGTTCGCCGGCGCAACGGACATCCTGGCCCCGGACCTCATCGTCGCCGAGCTGCTCAACGCCCGTTGGAAGATCGTGCGGTCGGGAGCCGCCGCGCCCGCGCTCGAAAACGTGCTGGGTTTCTTCGACCGCATCCGCCTCGTCGCAAGCATCGCCTACGCAGCAGAGGCGGCGACGTTCGCGCAGCTGCTCGATCATTCGGTTTATGACTGTTTGTATGCGGTCGTCGCAAAACGGGAGCGCGCGAAACTGATGACAGCCGACCGTCGCTTCGCCAGGAAACTGGAGGCCGAAGCCATCGAGGTCGTCACGCTGTAGGTTCCGGTCCCGGACCGAGTGCACGCGCGAACTGCACGCGCACCGCCGGGCGGGTGCGCGCCGGTAACCGCTTCGAGGGTGCCTGCACTCCTCAGCGCAGCTTAGAGAAGTCCGCGCGCGGCGAGGGCGGGTCCCACAACGAGACCGAGACAGTCGACGAATGCATGCAGCGTTGCGCACATCCAGAAATTCCGCGTCCACAAGTACAGCGCGGTCAGAAACGTAGCGATGATGGCGACGGCCAGAAGCGATGGAGATATTCCATAACGCGGAAGATGCACGAGCGTAAAGAAAACGACGACGATCGCACCGTTGATCCAGCGTTGCCCAGTTAACGGCGTCAGCCGTTCGATCGGATACGCGCGCAGCATCACTTCTTCACAAAATCCGGCGGTCAGGAACATGACGATACGCAGTGCGAGAGGAACGGCGGCAATCTCGGCCGGCGGTACGGCGTCGGGAGCATGCGCTCGGATCGAGCTCACCGCCAGCACGGCGTACATCCCGACACCGATGACCACGAATGCGACGCAATCTCGCAGCGACGGAGCACGGAATCCGATCGAACTCAGCGGCTGCCGTTCCCACCAAACGACGATCGCGACGAGCGCGAGCGCGACGACCCACTCGAAAACGACAATGACGATGTCTTGCGGAACGTCGGTAATGCGTTGATGCGCTTGACCGGGCAAAAGCGAGAGGACGGGCCCCGAGCCCAGCGCGAGAATCAGACCGGCCGCCGACGCGCGAGAAACAGGCAACCGTGTTGACGTAGACGGCAATCGTGCCTCGTTCCTCCGAACTCGGAGCGGCTCCGCTGGATCGATCCGACGGGCGAAAGCTCTCTTTCGGGAGGCTCAAACAACCGCCCCTCTCGCGGATTGGGCACGAATGCAGCGGGTAAAAATAACGAATGAACATCTCGATCGAAGAACTTGAAGCCCTCGGGCCCAACGGCGCGACGATCATCAACGCTGGTGCGCACTCCGGCTCGCAAGAAATTCGCGGTGCAATCCGGTATCGCCCGAACGACCTCTTGACCGCCTCCCACCTCGCGCTGCCGATTGCGACGGATCGGCCGGTCGTGCTCTACGACGAGCGCGGCAGCGGAGAACAGCTGGATGAGATCGCCGAAAAGCTGCGCGCCAACGGCTACCCCGACGTGCGCATCCTCGACGGCGGCTTCGCCGCCGCCGACGCAGCCCACGCTCCCACGCAAGAAGCATCCACCGAGCAAATCGTTCCGCCGACGAAGCCGACGGAAGTTCAGGCGCTCGACCGCCGCCTGTAGCCCGTTGACGCGGCTTGCGGCGCAGCCGCAAACGCCACGGACTCGGCGCAGCCGAGTCCTGCTATGCGTACACGCCGCGGATTTTCATCGATTTCACGACGCGTTCGATCGCGATCATGTAGGCGGCGGTTCGCAGCGTAACGTGACGCGCTAACGCAAGCTCGCGAATGATGTGAAAATTCGTGAGCAGTAGATCTTTGAGGCGCGCGTTGACCTCGGCCTCGGTCCAGAAATAGCCTTGGCGGTCTTGGACCCACTCGAAGTACGAGACCGTCACGCCGCCCGCGTTGGCGATGATATCGGGAATGACGATCGTGCCGCTGGCGCGGAAAATGCGATCGGCTTCGGGCGTGGTCGGACCATTGGCACCTTCGACGATCAGCCGGGCTTTGATCCGCAACGCGTTTTCTGCCGTCAGCACTTTCTCGAGCGCAGCGGGGACGAGCACGTCGCAGTCCTGCTCGAGCAGCGCCGCGTTTGAGCCGCGCTCGCCGCCCTGGTAGCCGTCGAGTGACGTATGTTCTTGAGCGTAAGCGACCGCCGCGGCAACGTCGATACCGCGTGGATTGTAGTAAGCGCCGGTAACGTCGGAGATGCCGACGACCTTGCAGCCGGCGTCGGCGAACATGCGCGCCGCAACCCCGCCGACGTTGCCGAAACCCTGAACGATGACGCGGCTCTTGGCCGGCGCCATCCGCATGCGCTCCATCTGGTCCAGCGCGCACAACGACACGCCGCGGCCGGTGGCTTCGACGCGTCCGCGCGACCCGCCGATCTCCAGCGGCTTGCCGGTCACCACGCCCGGGACGCTGCAGCGCATGTGCATGGAATACGTGTCCATGAACCACGCCATCGTTTGCGGGGTGGTGCCGACGTCGGGCGCTGGCACGTCCTTGTCGGGCCCCACCACCTCGACCAGTTCGGCGGCATAGCGGCGGGTGATCCGCTCGAGCTCGCTTTGCGACAGGGTCGACGGGTCGCAGGTCACGCCGCCCTTGGCGCCGCCAAACGGAAGATCGATCGCGGCACACTTCCAGGTCATCCAGAATGCCAGTGCCGTCACTTCGTCGAGCGTGACGCCGGGGTGGTAGCGGATACCGCCTTTGGCGGGCCCTTTGGCGAAATTGTACTGGACGCGGTACCCGGTGTAGACCTCGATGAGGCCCGAGTCACGCTGGAAAGGAATCGCGAAGATGATCTGCCGCGAGGGGTGGGTCAAGATCGCGCGCATCCCAGGATCCAGGTTGACCAGGGCTGCGGCTTCGTCGAATGACTCGATCGCCGACCCGAATACCGAGATCTCGCGTCCTGCCGCCGTCGTCATACAAGTCTGGCCTCCGGGCAATCCATTGTTTCGTGGTGGGACAAAAACACAAATGTCCTACCTTTTTCTTCGACAATTGTCGCACAAAGCGATACACGTGCGCTCGGACTTTCGACCCCTCACGCACTGGCGAAAATGCACCCTCCAAACGTCACCACGCAGTAGCATCGAAGTCTTGGAACGCTCAGGGCGGCCGCGTTTGAGCTTAGCTGCCATCAGACGTTGAAGCGGAACTCGACGATGTCGCCTTCCTGCATGATGTAGTCCTTGCCCTCGGAACGGAGCAGGCCGGCGGTGCGGAGCGCGTCGCGCGATTTGTAGGCGACGAAATCGTCGAACGTGCAGATCTCGGCCCGGATGAAGCCGCGCTCGATGTCCGAGTGAATCTTGCCCGCCGCGGCCGGCGCTTTCGTGTTCTTCTCGATCATCCAGGCCCGCGTTTCTTTCTCGCCGGTCGTCAGAAACGTCATGAGTCCCAAGAGGTCGTACGCTTGGACGATGAGCTGGTCGAGGCCGCCGACGAGGATGCCGAAGTCGCGCCGGAATTCGTCGGCCTCCTCATCGCTGAGTCCGGCGAATTCGGCTTCGATCTTGCCCGAAAAGGCGATGGCACGGCTGTTTTCGGCCAGCGCGACGCCGAAGACGGCTTGGGCGAGCGGACCGAGCTTGCCGATCTGCCCCTCGTCGACGTTCGCAACGTAAAGAATCGGTTTGGCGGTCAGCAGAAAGACTTCGCGCGCGATCTCGGCCTCGAGCGAGCCAGGCGGAAAACTCCGCGCCGGCGTGCCCCCCTCGAGGGCGGCGGTGAGGCGCAAGAGCGCCTCGAGCCGCGGCGCCAGCTTCGGATTCGAGCGAGCTTCGCGCGCCAGCTTGTCGCGGCGCTTTTGCAGCGTCGCCAGATCGGCCAGCGACATTTCAATGTTGATGATGTCGATGTCGCGCAGCGGGTCCGGGCCGCCCTCGACATGCGTCACGTTGTCGTCTTCGAAGCAGCGCACGACCATCACGACCGCATCGGTTTCGCGGATGTGCGACAGGAACGCGTTGCCCAAGCCTTGACCGCCGGACGCGCCGCGCACTAAGCCGGCGATGTCGACGAAGCGCATCGTGGCGTAGACGAGCTTGTCCGTGCCGCTGATCTCCGCGAGCGTCCGGATGCGCGGGTCGGGCACCGGGACCTCGCCCACGTTGGGTTCGATGGTGGCAAACGGATAGTTTGCGGCCAGCGCCTGAGCCGACCGCGTGAGCGCGTTGAAGATCGTCGACTTTCCGACGTTGGGCAGTCCCACGATCCCGCATGAAAGGGCCATCGGTCAGGCGTCTACCGATTGCGCGGGGAGCCGGCGGCCCGCCGCCGGGCGCGGGCGAGAGCAGCATGAATAGCGGCACGATAAGAGCATGCTGCGTGATATGCCGCGCTACAGGATTCGCCCTGGGGCCGTAGGATTAGCGAATACATGCGGCAGATGAAGGTCGACAAGCTCGGAATCGATTTGCTGACGCACGACCCGGTTGTGATCCTCAAAGACCTCGAAGGCAAGCGCTATCTTCCCATCTTGATCGGCCCTTTCGAGGCGACCGCTATTGCCCTAGCGCTCGAAGGAACCGCCGTTCCGCGGCCGTTGTCGCACGATCTCATGCGCACGATCCTGGAATCGCTGCAGGGCAAGCTCGAGCAGATCATCATCCACGACATCAAGGACTCGACGTTCTTCGCCAAGCTGATCGTGCGCCA
This sequence comes from Candidatus Velthaea sp., assembly GCA_050012475.1. Taxonomy (GTDB): domain Bacteria; phylum Vulcanimicrobiota; class Vulcanimicrobiia; order Vulcanimicrobiales; family Vulcanimicrobiaceae; genus Velthaea. The sequence goes on along the minus strand of JBEKHC010000001.1, from coordinate 50,532 downwards.
AAACGGGGATACCACGGAAATCGACGCGCGGCCGTCCGACGGGATCGCGCTGGCGCTGCGGATGCAAGCGCCCATTTTCGTGACCGACAAGATCGCGCTCGAGGAAACGGTCCCCGACAAAAAAGCCGAAGTCGAGGAAACGCAAAAATTCAAGAAGTTCCTCGAAGAGCTCAAACCCAGCGACTTCACCGAATAAACCGCCCAGCGGGCTGAAACCGGTCGCAGGCAAGGGAGTAGAACGAACGGTTGAGAACGCCGGGCGTTGCCTTTTTCGCGCGTAAGGCGCGGGGTGCCGGAGCGATGTGCCCGAGCTGTGAGTCGATCGGAGTTGAGGAAGTTGGCAGGAGAACAGGCCGAAATCGGTGTTTTTGGCGGATCAGGTTTTTATAGCCTGATCGAAAATCCGCGCGAAGCGTGGATCGAAACGCCGTATGGGCTGCCGTCCGACAAGGTGGCGCTGGGCGTCATCGCGGGAAAGAACGTGGCATTTCTTCCGCGGCACGGCAAAGATCATCGCTTTCCGCCCCAATCGATCAACTACCGCGCCAACGCTTGGGCGATGAAATCGTTGGGCGTCACGCGGATCATCGGGCCGACGGCGTGCGGGTCGCTCAAGGCGGAGGTCAAGCCCGGCGAAATGGTCGTCGCCGACCAAATCGTCGACCGCACCAGCGGCCGCATCGACACCTTCTACGATGGCCCGATCACCACGCACGTGAGCTTCGCCGATCCGTACTGCGCGCAACTGCGCCCAATCGCCGTCGAACAGCTCCGCGGTTTGGGGATCACCACCCACGATAAAGGGACGATTGTCGTGATCCAGGGTCCGCGCTTCTCGACTCGCGCCGAATCCAAGTGGTTCTCGTCGCTAGGCTGGGAGGTCATCAACATGACCAACTATCCCGAGTCCTATCTGGCCCGCGAACTCGAGATGTGTTACGTCAACATCTCGCTCATCACCGACTACGATGTCGGCCTGGAGGGCCAACACGGCGTCGAACCCGTCTCCCACGCCGAAGTCATGAAGATCTTCGCCAGCAACAACGAGCGGGTGAAAAACGCGATTTTCAAGATCATCGAAAACATTCCGGCCGAGCGTACCTGCGGGTGCGGCAGCGCGCTGTCCGGCGCGCGCGGTTGAATTAGCATGCAGCAGCTGCGCAACCTCGACCCGATGATGTACGTGCGCGCGCTCGGTCTGTTCGTGCGCAATCCGTCGATCATCGTGGTGCCGCTGCTCATGGCCATCGTCGGCGTTCTCGTTTCGCAGGTCAGCGGCGCCGCCGGCGGCGGGGGCGGCGTCTTGGGCGGGGTGGCAAGCGGCGTAGGCAGTTTGACCAACGGCCTCATGTCCTTCCTGCTCGTGCTGCTCAACATGTTTGGGTTCGGCGCCGCGTGCATCATCGCCGACATGGCCTGGCGCCGCGGCCGCGCTTCATTCGACGAGGGATGGAACGAGGCGCGGCGCAAGGGCGGCGAGATCCTCACCGCAGCGATGGGCTTCACGTTCGTCCTCTACCTGGCGTTGTTCGCCGGAACGCTCATCGGCAATATCTCGCTCATCCTGGCCGCCATCGCGATCTACTTCTTGATCTACACCATCCCCGCGGCGTCCATCGGCGGCGTGCCGGGCGGTGCGGCACTGAACGTCTCGATCGAACGCGCGCGCGCCAATCCGCTGCCCACGATCGTGGTGGCCATCGTCTCGGTCGCGCTCTACCTGTTCTTGGGCGTGCTGCTGGCGCCGTTCATCGACATTCTGCTCGCGCCGCTCGCGTTCGCCTCTTCATCCTTGCTGCGGGCGCTGTTGGGCGCGCTCGTCCAGGCCATTGCGCTCAGTTACATCGCGCTCATCGTCACCAAGACCTATTCGGACATCAGTTTCGGCCGGCGCTGAGAACCTACGGCGCGAGGCCGGGCCACGAGTCGGTAAGATTACGGAGCTTTAGCGGCTCGGCGCCAACGCCATCCGCACCAGACCGGCGACGAGGGCCGGCGTGACGTTCGTGCGCGCGATGCGTTCCGCGTCGCCGATCGCGGCCAGCGTGCGGGTGAGCGCCAGCGGCTCGCGCTTGGGCAAACGCTCGAGGTGGGCCGTTTGATCGCGGGCCAAGAGCGGCGCTTGGGGGCCCGCGAGCGCGAGGACGAGCCAGTCACGCGTGAGCGTCTTGATCGTATCGAGGCCGTCTTCGAGCGTCGCGCGCGTCGCCCACTGCGAATGATCGGCTTCGTTGCCGGCGACCGCCGCAAAGAACCAGCTGACCGCAGCGTCGCGCGTCGCACCTTCGCCGGCGTCCAAATACGCTTTGGCGCGCGCCAGGCTGCCGTTGCCGATCTCCGCTGCACTGAGCGCATCGTCGGCGTCGATGCCTTCGCGCTGCAGCACAGCCGCGATCTCAGCAGCGGTCAACCGTCCGAAGGTCACCTCGATGAGTCGCGAGCGAATCGTCGCCAGCAGCCGGCCGGGCTGTGCCGTCGTCAGCAGCAGGACGACGTCGGGCGGCGGCTCCTCGAAAAACTTGAGCAGCGCGTTGGCCGCCTCGCGAGTGAAATCGGCGTCGCCCAGGATGAACACGCGCTTCCCGCCGGCGTACGAGTGCAGCGAAAGTTGGCGGACGATGTCGCGCGCCGTCGCTTCGTCGCTTTCGTGAAAACCGCTGCCGCTTTCGCGATCGCCGATTTTGAGCTGGCCTTCGGCAACGTACAAGTCAGGATGCGACTTGGCGACGACGCGCGTGCAGCCCGTGCAGTGGCCGCAGTATCCCAGCAGCGTCGATTTCGGCGTGACGCACAAGAGCGACTGCGCGAGCCGCAGCGCGAACGTTTTCTTGCCGATTCCGGCGGGACCGGCAAACAAGTATCCGTGCGAGAGCGCGGCCGGGGACAGATGACCGAAGAACGTCAGCGGTCCGGCGGCGCCGACGACGTCGAATTGGCCTTCGATCATAGTGCGATCGTGTACCGGCGCCGAACGATGATCTGCAGGGCTTGCGCGATGAGGTGCTCGGGCGATTCGCTGCCGTTGAGGATGACGATCCGGTCGAAGCGCCGGGCCAGTTCGAGGTAGCCCTGACGAACGCGCTCGTGGAAACCGTCGTCTTCGCGTTCGAGCCGGTCGGCCACGCCCCGCGCATCGACGCGCGCGCGCGATACCCGCGGCTCGACGTCGATCAGAAACGTCATATCCGGGGCAATCGACTGACTCGCCACCAGCGACAACCGGATGAGCATCTCGATATCGAGTCCGCGCCCGTAGCCTTGATAAGCGACGGTCGCGTCGAAGAAGCGGTCGCACAAAATGATCGCTCCGGTTTTGAGCATCGGCGCAATGCGCTCGGCGACGAGCTGCGCGCGCGAGGCGTTCATGAGAAACGCCTCGGCGAGCGGCTCGATGCGCGCCCCGGGATCGACGAAGATCTTGCGCACGGCGTCGCCGAACGCGGTGCCGCCCGGTTCGCGCGTGACGAAGACGTCCGCGCCGATCGAACGCAGTTCGAGTGCCAGCCCGGCGATCAGCGACGTTTTGCCGGAGCCTTCGATCCCCTCGAAGGTAATGAACACCCTCGCTAAACTTCGGCGCCGCGGAAGATCTGGACGCGCCGATTGGGTTCCAAGCCGGTGCTGCGCGATTGCAGGCGGTATTTTTCCGCGACTTGGTGCTGCATGCGCCGGATGTACGACGATTGCGGCGTCAGCTCGATCGCGTGGCTGTCGAGCAAGACTTGGTAGACCGCTTCTTCGGCTTCGCGCATCGCGATCTCTTCGTTGTCGATCGTCGGCAGATCGAAGACGTCTTTGAGCGCGGTTTGAATCTGGGTCGTGGTATTGGTCTTGATCGAATAGATCGGAATGTTCTCGGCGGCGATGGTTTTGAGCCGCTCCGATTCCTTGCGTTCCAGCGTCTTGAGGGTCAGCACCACATCGGCATCGTCCCATTTGCGCGCGATCGACGCGTTGACGCGCAGATTGTGGACGGCGCGTTCGATCTTGTTGCGTGAAACGCCGTAGGGAAAGATGAGCAACGGCTTGTCGTGATCGTCGCCGGTGGCGGCGTTGGTGCCGAAGAGCAGTTCGTCTTCGCGCTGTTGCTGCGGCCGCGTATCGCGCGGCTTGCTGATCGCCAGCGCTTCGGCATTCGCCTCCTGAACGACCGACACCGCGCCGCCGGGCATGCGCTGGCGAACTTCGGGCTGCGGGGTATAGCCGCGCAACAGTGCGTCGACCACGTCCCCGACGTTGGTGTGGATGGCCAGCCGGTCGCGATCCTGGATCTCGATCAGCACGTCGAACGTCGGCGGCGCCTTGCGCTCGAGCACCGTCTTGCGCGTGCCGCGGCGGCGCGCTTCTTCATCGGAAAGCGTGACCGCGCTGATGCCCCCCATGAGGTCCGACAGCGTCGGGTTCATCAGCAGATTCTCGAGGGTTTGGCCGTGCGCGGTGCCGATGAGCTGAACGCCGCGCTCGGCGATCGTCCGCGCCGCCAACGCTTCGGCTTCGGTGCCGATTTCGTCGATGACGATGACCTGCGGCATGTGGTTTTCGACCGCTTCGATCATCACGTTGTGCTGCAGCGCCGGATCCGCGACCGGCATGCGCCGCGCATGCCCGATGCCGGGGTGCGGCACGTCGCCGTCGCCGGCGATTTCGTTCGACGTGTCGACGATGACGACGCGTTTGCGATCTTCGCTGAGCACGCGCGCGCACTCGCGCAGCATCGTCGTCTTGCCCACGCCCGGACGTCCGAGCAGGCAAATCGACTTCCCGCTGCGGATGACGTCGAGGATGATATCGATCGTACCGTAGACGGCCCGGCCCACGCGGCACGTCAGTCCGACGATCTTCCCGGTCCGGTTCTTGATCGCGCTGATGCGATGCAGCGTTTTTTCGATGCCGGCCCGGTTATCGGCGCCGAAGGGCGACAGCCGGGAGACGACGTGCGCGATATCCTCGTGCGTGACCGGGTGATCGGAGAGAAACACGAAGTCGTCTTCGAACCGCGCCTCGGGCGGCCGGCCCAGGTCGAGGATCACTTCGATGACGCTCACGATATTCGGCAGGCGAACCAGCGCCTGGCGCAACGGGAGGGGGAAAATGTCGAGGAGCTGCGTCAGCTCCCGGTTCGGTGCGAAGGACTCGGCGTTGACAGCCAATCTCCATCCTCTTTTTGTCTGTTGTTCGCAGACACCGTCGCGGTTCTGCGACGGAACACAGCCTTCCTTAGCCCAATGTGGCAGCCCTTTTCGCGCCGTGGACGGCGGTTGGATCAAAAGCGGTGAAAATCGGGTATAATTGGGAAACAATTTCAGGACTATTGGGGAAGCAGGAAATCCAGCACGCTTGCGCTACCGCGCGAATTACCCTGTTCGTACATTCGTAATATATACGTATAGAACGGGCTTTCGCCGATTCGTTACGCGCTTGTCGAATGCTATGCTTGGCGGGGAAGGGCTATCCTAGAGGCCTCACGTGGCTTTGCGAGGGGGTCTATCTCTTGTTTTTTCTCGCGGATGTTAATCCGCTCATACCGGCGCCGCCGTTTCTAAATTCGGGGGACACGGCGTGGCAATTAACCGCCGGAACGTTTGTCGGGCTGCAAAGCATCCCGGGTCTCGCTATTCTGTATGCGGGGCTCGTAAAGAAAAAGTGGGCGCTCAACTCGGCCGTAATGTGCTTCTACGCATTTTCGATCGTGTTGCTGGCGTGGGTTCTGTTAGGCTATAACATGTCGTTCGGCAATCCGTGGTTAGCAATTGCCGGAAACCAATTCTTGGGTCTTCCCCACTGGGCGCTTACTCCTGATGCGCTGATCGGTCAGGCGAACATTCCCGCAGCAGCAGCATCGCTGCCGGATCTTCGCATGCCCGGCGCGGCGATGATTTACTTTCAGTTCGTCTTTGCGGCGATCACGCCGATTTTGATCGCGGGCTCTGTGCTCGGGCGGATGAACTTTAAAGCGTGGATGATCTTCGTTCCGTTGTGGAGCCTCTGCGTTTACTCCGTCGGCTGCTTCTCGATTTGGGGCGGCGGCTGGCTCGCGCAATTGGGCGCGGTCGACTATTCGGGTGGGTACGTCATCCATCTGGCAGCCGGTGTTTCGGGCTTCGTCTCGGCGGCGATGGTCGGTGCGCGTTCGCTTTCGGACCGCAAAGATTTCGAGCCGAATAACTTGATCATGGCGCTCGCCGGCGCCGGCATCCTGTGGCTGGGCTGGAACGGCTTCAACGGCGGCGATCCGTATACTGCCAACGCCGACGCGGGCGCAGCCGTGCTCAATACCAACGTCTGCACGGCGATGTCGCTGCTCGTCTGGCTCATCCTCGATATGTTCGTCACCAAGAAAGTCAACGCGGTTTCGATGATCAACGGCATGATCGTCGGGCTCGTCGCGATCACGCCGGGCGCCGGCTTCGTCGACGGCTTTGGTGCGATCGTGGTCGGCCTCGTCGCCGGCGGCATCGCTTGGTTCAGCTTGAACATCATCGGCAATACCGCACTGCTGCGCAAGGTTGACGATACGTTCGGCGTGCTGCACACTCACGGCGTTGCCGGTCTGATCGGCGGCCTGATGGTCGGCGTGATGGGCAATCCCGCGATGATCGAGTATCTCAGCACGAACGAAAAGAAGACTCCGGCATTCTCGGTGGGCGGGCTGATGTACGGCCAAGGCTTCAAACAGCTCGGCTTCCAGCTCGTCGCGGCGGCGTTCATCATCATCTACGATGCGATCGCCACCTTCATCGTTCTGAAAATCGTTTCGTTCATCGTCCCGCTGCGTGCCAGCGACGGCGATGTCGAAGGCGGCGACCTTGCGATCCACGGGATCGATCCAATGCCGCTCGTCATTCCCAATGCGAACGGGACTCGGATCACAACCGAAGCTCGTTAACGTTCGTCACGTTCTTCACAAAGAGACGAGCCGCCGGGAAACCGGCGGCTCGTCTCTTTTTCGTTGCACTCGTTTGCTACAGGACGACGCGAATCTTGCGCAGGTCGGAATCGTAGGGGCCCTGCATCTTGACGCCGGCTTTTTTTTCCAAATCGAGATAGTCGATGATCTCGCGCGTGATCTCTTCGCCCGGCGAGATGACCGGAATGCCGGGCGGATACGGCGTGATCACCTCGGCGCAGATGCGGCCGGCGCTTTTCTTGAACGGCACGAATTCGGTCGGCGAGAGGAACGCTTCGCGCGGCAGCAGCCGGATCGGCGGAATCCGCGGCAGGTGGTACGTTCCGGTTTTGACCCGGCGTTCCAAGACGCCCGACGGCGAGAAGATGTCGACGGGACGGTCTTCGCGGGCGAGCTCACGCACCGCGTACACCAGCTCGTCGGCGGCGTCGACCGTGGTCCCGATCGTGAAGAGCGCCAGCGTATTGAACAGATCGGCCAGCTCGCACTGGACGTTGTAGCGCCGGCGGAGAATCTCTTCGGCCTCGTACCCGGTGTAGCCGAGATTCTTGACCGTGATCGTGACCTTGGTGGGGTCGAGATCGAACACGCCCGGACGTCCTTCGAGCTCGTCGCCGAAGCAGTAGATGCCGGGGATCGCGTTGAGCCGCCGGCGCGTATCGTTCGAGATCTCGATCGTCCGCGACAGCAGCGCCGGGCCTTCGAGCGCCATCTGGCGGCGGGCAACGTCGAGCGAAGCGACGAGCACCAGGTTCGGCGAGGTCGACAGGAACAGTTTGTAGACGGCCTTGAGCCGATCGAGCTTGATCCGCTCGCCTTGAACGTGCAGCATCGCGGTTTGCGAGAGCGACCCGAGCATCTTGTGCGTCGAGTTGATGCACATGTCGGCTCCCGCTTGCATCGCGGACTTGGGCAGCGCCGGATGAAAGTGGAAATGCGGCCCCCAGGCCTCGTCGACGAGCAGCGGAATGCCATACTCGTGGGCGACGTCGGCGATCCCGGCGATATCGGCGGCGACGCCGTAGTACGTCGGCGAAACGATGTACACGCAAGCGATGCCGGCATGCTCTTCGAGTGCGGCACGCACGCATTGCGGCGTGACGGTATGATCCATGTGCAGCGACTCATCGACTTCGGGCTGCATCCAAACCGGATAGGCGCCGCTCATGATGAGTCCGCCCATCGCCGACTTGTGCGAGTTGCGCGGCAGCAGGATGCGGTCGCCCGGGTTGAGCGCCGCCATCATCATGCACTGGTTGCCGCTGGTCGAGCCGTTGATCAAAAAGAAGGTGTGTTCGGCGCCGAAACACTCCGCAGCCAGCTCCTGCGCCTCGACCAGCGGCCCCTCCGGCTGCAGCAGGTCGTCGAGTCCGCGGATCTGGGTGAGATCGATGGCAAGCACGTTGTCGCCGACGAAGTCGCGAAACGCACGATCCATCCCGATGCCCTGCTTGTGACCAGGGGTGTGGAACGGGATGACGCCCGCGTCCACGTAGTCGAGCAGGACCTGGAAGTACGGTGTGCGCGTCTGATCGAGCTTGTAGCCCGGGACGATGACCGGTTCGCGAACGATCACAACGGGCGCGATTATAGCACGGAACGGTGCGCAGGGGATGCACTCGAAAACCGGAAGCCCCGACGGTTATGTTGTACACCCGGACATCCCCGGTTCCGCGCGCGCTCGGCATTCGGGTACTGCTGGTTTTGTGCGGCTCGCTGCTCATGGCGCTCGCCGCCAAGCTCAGCCTCCCGATGTATCCGGTCCCGATCACGGGACAAACCTTGGCGATCCCGCTGCTGGTTGCGCTGCTGGGGCGCAACGTTGCCACCTTCGCGATCCTCACCTACCTCGCCGAAGGCGCACTGGGCCTGCCCGTTTTCGCCCCGGGCGCGCTCATGAGCGCCACGGGCGGCTATCTGTTGGCGTTCCCGGTCGCGGCCTTCGCGATCGGTCTGCTGTTCGAGCGCGGCCTCGACCGCAACTACCTCACACGCTTCGTCGCCATCTTCGCCGGGACGTCGCTGGTGTTTGCCGGCGGCGTGGCCTGGCTCGTGGCGATCTTTCATCTCACGCCGCAGAACGCGATCGCGGTGGGCGTCCTCCCCTTCATGATCGGCGACGGGCTGAAGTGTGCGCTGGCCGCCGGCCTCGCGCCCGTTTGGCCGAAAATCGCGGCGAGGCTCGGCCTCCTCTAAGCGACCCGGGTGCCGTCGCCGGTGAAGTTGATCCGGACGTATATTCCGTCCCGGCCGCGCGTCGAGATCTCGCGCAGGTTTGCGGCGGCATCGTACACGACGCGGACCTTATTCTGCGGGTCGTAGGCCCGGCGGTCGCCGGTCTGCGGATCGCATACCACCGGCAGCGGTACATCGCCGGTCAGCTCGATGAACGCGTCGAGGGCCGCCTGCGAGATCTCGACCGTCACGAACCCGTTTGAGTAGGCCAGCGCGAGTTCCGGATCGCGCCGGTCCTCGAGCGAGGTGAGAATTCTGCGGCGGCGCGTGAGGGCGACGCGTCTGAGCGGCGCACTGTGCCGCTCGATGCGCGGCATCACGTGGTTTTGGCCTCATCGCGTTCCCATGCCGCACGCTCGCGCGCGATCCGTTCCATCGCAGCCCGCGCTTCGATCTCGGCGGCTTGGGCCGCGAGAACGGCGTTGTGGACCTCTTCGGCGGTCGCCGGCCGGCGGAACAGGGTCCGTCCGGCGGCATCCGACACCGTGATGAAAGCGTCCATGAGAGCAATATCGGCACTTCGGGCAACCAAGTAAGCCGGCCGAAGCGGACCGGAGGGGCTAACCGGCTTCCACCCGGTCGTCGATGCTTACGTTGTAGAGGAACAGAAACTTGTGCCACTCGCCCGGCAGCGTGTTGCGCTTGACGCGGATCCAAGGGATGTATTTGGGCGTTTTCGGTTTGCGCTTGAGCGCCATGTTGGCGTGTTCGGGCGTTCGGTTGTTCTTGCGGTTGTTGCAGCGCATGCAGGCGCAAACGAGGTTTTCCCACGTCGACGGACCGCCTTTGCTGCGCGGATGCACGTGATCGACGGTCATCATGCGCTCGCCTTTGACGCCGCAGTACTGACAGGTGTAGTCGTCGCGCAGCAAGATGTTTTTCTTGGTCAGCGCGACCTTCTGCATCGGGCGCCGGATATAGTACAGCATCCGGATGATCGAGGGCATGCGCATCTCGAAGCGGGCCGAGGACAGCATATGCTCGCGGCCGTGCACGATCTCGGCCTTGCCGGAGAATATCAACTTGACCGCGCGTTGAAAACTGGTGATGTTCAACGCTTCATAGGTGAAGTTCAGAACGAGGACGTCAGACACGTTTCCCTTTCTGTCGCGGTTTCGAGGTTCTCGGGACGGAGGCGGGGTGCAAAAAAGCGAGGCATATCAACCTCGCTTACGAACGATCGCCAGGCGCATCTCGGTGAGCATCACCGTTAACGCGCCGCGCGCATCTGGCCTGAGGCGGGGAGCTATTCGGTCGAATGCGAGCCCGGCGACGTCGACCGCCAATTCAGCGGAGCCGAGGTCGGGCGCCTGCGCGGCATCGCGCGGTTCGAGGTACGCCGCCGCGGCGTACAGCAACGTGGCGACCGTTTCGCCCAGCAGGTCGTCGATCGGCGGGGCCGCGAGCTGTTCTTGACTCGTCGACATATCCCTATGTTCGCAGGTCCGCCAGCAATCACCCACCGAATGCCCGGTGCCGACCAAGGCGACTCGCCGCTCTCCCGGCGGTTCACTGTTTGTCCAAAGAAGATCGCTCGCGTATGCTTAACGACGCCACGTAGCCGGCGCGCAGTCGCACGTTCGCCGTGACGGTATGGAGCGCCGGCAATCCGCGAGTAGGAGTTCTATGGGGTTCTTGGGTCTCCGGGACGGCTTGCGTAGAGCCGCCTTTGCACTTCTTAGTGCCGCATCGGTGACGAGCGGCGCGGCCGCTCAGACAGCTCCCGTGCCGACGGCACCGGCACCAGCCCAAAGTGCGCCTCCGGCTCCGGCCGCCGCTGCCGAAGCCACCAACACCGTGCTGCAGGGCTCGGTCCGCAGCGGAACCGGGCTTCCGGTCTCCGGCGCCAGCGTGAGGCTCAGCGGACCGGCGACGTCGAGCGCGACGACCGATGCGAACGGTGCGTTCACGCTGACCGTCCCGCAAGGCATCTACACGCTCACCGTGCGGCAATCAGGCTACAATCCCGCGGTCCTGTCGAACATCGTCGCGGTCGGCGGCACGACCGTGCCGGTTGCCGTGACGCTCAACGTCCTCAACCTTTCGTCGCTGCGGACGATCGGCTCGGTTTCGGCGACGTCGCGCGGCGGCGGAAGCGCGATCAACACCGGCGCCGCATCGTCGTCGTTCGTGCCGGCGCAGGCCTTCGCCAACGTCGCCAACCCGCAGATCAACAACGTGCTCGAGCGCGTCCCCGACGTCACCTTGCAGCACATGGGCAGTCAACCGGACGTGTCGATCGTGCTCGGCGGCGTTCAGCCCTACGAGACGCAGGTGCTCATCGACGGCCACCCGCTCGCGCTGGGGCAGTACGGCGTCTGGACGAGCCAGTATTTTCCGTCGTATCTCATCGGCGGGCTCGAGACGCAGTCCGGTCCGGGTAACACCACGCCGTTCGCCAACATCGCCGTCGGCGGCACCGTCAACATCCTCACCCCGAACTTCACCACGCGTCCAACGGCCGAGATCACCTACGGCATCGACAACTATCAGTCGCAGTATTCGAATTTTCTGGTGACCGGCTCAGCGGCCAAGCTGCAAGTCGTCGCCGGAGCCGGTGTCAGCAGCATCAACGGACCGTACTACCAAACGAACAAGTGCGTCGTCACGCCGAGCTTCGGGGGCGCCAACGACAACGTCCCCGGCAACACCGGCGTCATCCAGTATTGCGGCGATGCGAGCGGCTCGTTCTTCAGCAAAGGCGAATTGCTCAAAGCGCGTTATAACTTTTCGGCGGCAACGTCGTTCGACGTCGGTTTTACCGGCGCGTGGGGCGGCTATCAGCCGCAGGGCACTGCCTGGGGCACGTATCTGGGCGCGACGACGATCCTGCCGTGTCTTCCCGCATCGAGCGCAACGGACGCCGACAGTCCCAATAAGTGCACCAACCCCACCAACGCGAGTCTGATCGGCAAGACCATCAACGCCTACGGCTGGTATACCGGATCGTCGGTCTACAACAACCAATGGCTGTACGATGCGCAGCTGCGCACGACGCTGGGCAACAACACGCTGCTGATCCGGCCGTATATCGGCGACATCGAACCGGAGGTCATCACCGGCGGCGATACGCAAGCATCGTATCCGGCCTTCTTCTCGCCGGTCGGGGCGGCGACCAATCCCGCGGCGCTCGCCGCGTTCACCACGGCCTGCAACGATATCTTCGGAAACTTGACGAGTCCCTCGGGGGCCACGGTCATCAAGAACGGGCAAATCGAATGCTTCAACTCGGCGTATCAAACGTACGAGCAGGATAAACTCTACGGCACCACGTTTTCGATTCTGCATCCGTTCGGCAACAACTTAGTCAATCTCTCGTACGACTATCACGGCGAAAGCACGTTCGCCTACATCAACTCGCCGGCCGACATCTCCGTCCCATTCTCGACCGATCGCTTCTCGACGTTCTCGCTGACCAGCGCGCTGGCGCCGTTCAAGAACGTCGGGGTGAACATCGGCCTGTACGATACACTCTGGAAAGTCGCCGGCGTGCAGCGCCTGCATCCGAACTCGCCGACCGATACCAGCTTGACGGGACTCGACCGCAGCGTTTCGCGTTTCGATCCCCATTTCGCGTTGACGTTCCGTCCGACGGGCGATGTTTCGTACCGCGCTGCGGTCGGCAGCTCGGCGACGTTCCCGTTCGTCGGCCAAGTCAGCGGTCTGGCAACGTACGAACAGCCGGCGGCGTCGCTCGGACCGCCCTTCGCTTCGGGCGGAACGCTGACACAGAAGAATCCGAACCTCGAACCCGAGGTGAGCACGTCGTACAATATCGGCGCCGATAAGCGTTTCGGGAACAGCTCCGTGCTCAGCCTCGATCTGCAGGACGGCGTCATTCACAACGTGTTTGAACAGCTCACGAGCAGCGCGACGATCGCCGGCGGCGGCCTCGAGGGCATCTTCACCCCGATCAACGTTGGGCGGCTGCGCACCGAACTCGCCACGTTGCGGTATTCGTATGCGCCGCGCACCGGTTTCGGCCTCAATGCTGCCGTCGCAGCAAACCGCTCGATCCTCGACGGCGTGCCGCTGGGCATCGGGCCGTTCGTAGCGAACGTTCCCGCCAACGGCGTCCAGATCTGCGGCAACGGCGTGGCGGCGCCCGGCATCGCGACCTGTCTGCCCTATCTCAAAGGTTACGGTCAGATCAACTACACGACGCGCGGCGGGTCGTTCCTGGGCCTGGGCGTCGAGTACGAAGGCAAGAACAACAGTTATTTTCAGCCGCCGTTCGCGCTGGTCGACTTCACCTTCCGTGCTCCCGTGACGTCCTCGGTCGAGATGCTCGTGGGCGTCGAGAACCTGCTCAACACCAACGTCTACAGCAACGCGTCGTATCTCGCGTCGCCCAACGCGGGCGCGCCGCTGGTCGCAAATACGTCGACGGGCAGCCAGACGTCATACGTTCCCACGCTCGTTTCAGCACCGGCACGCACGGTTCGCGTCCAGATCCGGCTTCACACCGGGCGCTGAACGCACGCCCATCCGGCGGATCCCGCGATCCGCCGGGTGTGGCGTTTCCTCCGTCCCCGGGCTGACCCGGGCAGGGGTTGCTTCTCTCGGACGAAGGACGAGAGGCGGTGCGGCGCATGCCATTTTGCCTGGACGACGCGCGTGAGCCGGCAGTAGCAAAAGCGCAAAAAAGCCAAATTTCGGTTAGGAAGCCGGCGCGGCGAGAACGAATGGGACGCCAGCGCGCGCGGTCGTCGATCGGTCGGGCGTTTGGTCTCGTTCTTTTGAAAGGCAGTGGGGATGACAAGCTCGTTTCTCAGCGGAGCGGCGTTCGGTGCTGTGTTGTTGACCGCACCGCTGCTGACATCGGCGGCGCAGACAGCCGTGGTGGGCGTTCCCGCCCCGGCGCAAAACGTGAGCTTCAGCGTCCACTTTCCGCTGCGCAACGAAGCGCAGCTCGAACAGCTCGTCCAATTGCAGGGCGACCGGACCTCGCCGCTCTACCACCACTTCCTCAGCCCCGCGCAATTTCGCGCCAGTTTCGGTCCGTTGCCGCAGACCGCAGCGCGGGCCGCTGCGGCGCTTCGCGCGCGCGGACTGACGATCGCCGGTCAAACCACGGCGAGCTTGCGGGTGAGCGGCACCAGTGCGAACGTCGAAAAAACCTTCGGCACCCGGTTGGGCATCGTGCGGGATGCCGCCGGTTTTCGGCGCGTCGCCAGCGTCGCGCCGCTGAGCATGCCGGCGGAATTGACCGCGCTCGGTGCCGTCGTCACCGGCCTCGATTCGCGCGTGCGCATGCACGTCGACTCGCGAGCGGTGCCGCTCAATCGCTACTCGGCTGTCGGACCGTACTGGTTCGACGATCTCAAGCAGGCCTACACCTACCCGTCCGATCGGGCATTGGACGGCAAAGGCGCGACGGTCGGCGTTTTGATCAGTTCCGACGTCCTCGACTCCGATACGCGGGCCACCTTCGATCAAGAAAAGTACACGGCGATTTCCGGCAAGACACCGCTGCCCTTGCAACGCTTCCCGGTTTTTGGCGGAGCACCGTTTGACCCCAACAGCACCGGCTCACTCGAAGCCAGCATCGACGTGCAGTCTTCGCAGGGTAGCGCGCCAGGCGCCCAGATCGATCTCTACAATATCCCGGATCTCAGCGATGCGTCGATCATTGCCGGTCTCGTTCAAGTCGTCGAAAGCAATGCGGTCGATGTGTTGAGCATGTCCTTCGGGGAGTTCGAGTTGGATTACACGGCGCCATATAACGGCGGGATCGACGTTTCCGGCATTCTGAAGGTGTACCATCAACTCTTCCAGCAGGGTAACGCCCAGGGCATCACCTTTCTCGCATCGTCAGGCGATAGCGCGGGGCTTGGCGCGGTGTCTGTTTCGTACCTAACCGGCGGTCCGACGGCCACGTTCCTCCCCGGTGTCGAAACGCCGGCCAGCGACCCGGACGTCACCGGCGTCGGCGGCACGAATCTCAAAACAACGACGCCGCCGAGCCCGCAGCCGAACCCTCCGATCTTGCGATCGCGCTACGTGGCGGAGTCCGAATTCGCGAATGCGGAAGTCAAATACGATCCATTCGGTCTGGGTCCCATTGTGTCGGGCGGATACTTTGGCTCGGGCAGCGGCACCAGCGCCTACTGGCAGAAGCCGTGGTACCAGTATCTGGTCAAGACCGGCACGACCCGCCGCGCCGTGCCGGATATCTCGATGCACATGGGCGGCTGTCCGAACATCTCGCTTGATGCCAGTTGCCGTTCGAGCGACAGTTACGGAGTATTCTATTTCGACGGCAGCGTTACCGGGGTGGTCGGCACGAGCCTTTCATCGCCCGAATTCGCCGGTTTGCTCGCTGTCAAGATCGGCGCGACGCATCAGCGGCTGGGCAACGTGAACGGCTACATTTACGAACTCGCGCAAGCCAACGATGCTCTTCCCCCCAGCTTCCCGACGCACTTCTACCATCAGGGAATTCCGGGCTACAACGGCATCGTTCACGTGCCGGCCGGCACGCGCGGTTACAATCCGATCGTCGGCGTCGGAACGCCGTATGCGCAGAACTTCATCGGCGTCCCGCAGTTTTCGCTCGCCGGCGATCCGCAGACCATCTCGAACCCTTAGCAGTTTGTCCGGCTTGTCGGACAAGCGACGACCGGATGGGTGCCCTCGGCTTCGCTCGGATGGGCGCCCTCGGCTGCGCTCGGTACGCCCACACGCTCCGGATTGGGGTTTCGTCGAGCGAAGCCGAGACGAACCCATAAGCCCAAACGCGAAGGATTGCGCGTAGCGCAATCCACTGGTGCCGGAACCCCGAGTGCCGGCACGGCACAGGCTGCTACCCGAAGGCTAGGTTCGCTTGCCAAGGACGCAAGACGCGAAGCCCGAATCCGAGATGGCGCGTTTTTCGTTTCGAAATGCGCGCTGTCACGTTTGCGCTGTAAAGCTTTGTTCGAGCTCGTGCGCTCGACAAGGCTTGCGGGCGGGCCGGCGGCAAAGCCTTGAAGTAGCCGGCGCGCGCGGATTCGATTGCGCACGTCACGCCGCCGGTCGAGAGGCACTTGCATGGGAACGCCGTTTGTTGCCGCAGCCGCACTGATCGCGACGCTCTTCATCACGACGCTGCCGGCAAGCGCAACCGCCGTCCCCATGGTGCAGCATCCCCAAGCGACGCAGAGCGTGACGTTCAGCGTTCACCTGCCGTTGCGCGACGAAGCTCAGCTCGAATCGCTCATCGGCGAGCAAGGCGATCCGCATTCTCCACTCTATCGGCACTTCCTGAGCGTGGCGCAATTTCGCGCCGCATTCGGCCCCACGCCCGCCATGTTCGCTCGCGCCGCTGCGGCGCTGCGCGCGCGGGGTCTGCAGGTGGTTCGCCAGACCTCGCTGAGCTTGGAAGTGAGCGGGCCGGCCGCGGCGGTTGAGCGGACCTTTCAAACCCAACTCGGCATCAGGCGCGACGCGCGCGGAGTTCCGCACGTCGGCGGCATGGTGCCGCTTACCGTGCCGCCGGAATTGACTGCGCTGGGTGCCGCGGTGACCGGGCTCGAGCCGCGCGTTCACTTTCACGTCGATGCGCACCGCGCGCCGCAAAGCCGCAATGGGCCCTACGGGGAATATTGGTTCGACGATCTCAAGGAAGCCTACACGTACCCCTCGGATCGCAGCCTCGACGGCAAAGGCGCGAAGATCGGCGTTCTCATGGCGTCGGACGTGCTCGATTCAGACACGCAGGCCATATTCGACCACGAACGATTTCATCAGATCTCGGGCAAGGCGCTCAAACCGCTGCGGCGGGTCGTGCTCTTCGGCGGCGCACCGTTCGATCCGCTGAGCAATACGTCATTCGAGGCCAGCGTCGACGTGCAAACGGCCATCGGGAGCGCGCCGGGTGCTGAAATCTCGCTCTACAACATTCCGGATCTCGGCGACGACTCGACGATCGGCGCCTATATCGACGTCGTCGAAGAGAATTACGTCGACGTGTTGAGCAGTTCGTTCGAGAGTTGCGAACTGTACTATACCGCGGCGTACTTCGGCGACGAAACCGATATCCTCCGGGCCTTCCATGAGATCTTCGAGCAGGGCAACGCACAAGGGATTTCGTTCGTCGCATCATCCGGGGATTCGGGCGGTTTGGCATGTCTGAGCCCCTCGTTCTTCAACGGCGATCCCAACGCACAATACGTTCCGTCGGTCAACTTTCCGGCGTCGGACCCTGCCGTCACAGCCGTCGGCGGCACCAATCTCCAAACGACGACGGCCACGCCAGGCAGACCGCTGCGCTCGCAATACGTCGCGGAAAACGCGTTCGGCGATCCGCTCGCCCCAGCCATCGGGGATTCGTCGATACCGACAGCCGTGCCGGGCGGTTATTGGGGCTCCGGCAGCGGTGCGAGCGCGATCTGGCGCAAACCGTGGTACCAGTTCCTGGTCGACACACATTCCAATCGACGCACCGTGCCGGATATCTCGATGCAGATGGGTGGCTGTCCGTTTGGTGCGCTTTCGTGCAACGTTGGCGATAGTTCGTCGATCGTTGCCTTCGGTGGCTCCTTTGCCGGGGCGATCGGGACGAGTCTGTCCGCGCCGGAATTCGCCGGATTGCTGGCACTCGAAATAGGTGCGACGCGCACCCGCATGGGCAACGCCAACGCCTACATCTACGAGTTGGCGGCGGCGAACGACGCGCTGCCGCGAAACTTTCCGTTCCGCTTCTTCCACCAGGGCATCCCCGGCAACAACGGCGTCGTCACGGTTCCCGCCGGGACCCGCGGTTATAATCCGATCATCGGCGTCGGCACGCCGTACGCGCGCAATTTTCTGGGCTTTCCCCAACTTCCGCTGGCCGGCGACCCGCAAACACCCTCGAATCCCTGACGCGGCCCGTTCTTAGCACGAATCACGCGCGGCGCCGCGGACACAGCACGATCGGACGGCCGGGCCGCAACGTGGCGTAGCCGGCGATGCCGATCGGTTCCGCCGTCGCTGCCTGCAAGGAAAAGCGCGCGCTGACGGCACTGAGCACCAGCGTGCCTTCCATGCGCGCGAACGCTTCGCCGATGCAGGTTCGCGCGCCGCCGCCGAAGGGAAAGTACGCGAACGGCGGCGGCGCGGCACCGGCCCAACGATCGGGCACAAATGCCTCGGGTTCGCTGAAGACGGCCGGGTTGCGGTGACTGACATACGGACTGAGCAGAATACCGTCGCCGGGACGGATCGCGAAACCGCCGAGTGCGCACGCTTCGAGCGCTCGCCGGCCGAACGCCGACGCCGGCGGATAGAGCCGCAACACCTCGGCAAAGACGTGCGCGGCATACCGCAAACGAGGCAGATCCTCGACGGTGAGGCTGTCGCGACCCCCGATCGCCCCGGCCACTTCGGCGTGGAGGCGCGCTTCGATCTCCGGATGACGGGCGAGCAAGTACCACGCCCACGCAAGCGCGTTCGCGGTAGTCTCGTGACCGGCAAGGAACAACGTGACGAGTTCATCCGCGACCAATTGCGGGCTCAGCGGTTCGCCGTCGGCGTCGCGCGCTTCCAATAACAGCGAGAGAAGGTCCTCGCCTTTCGCGCCGCTCGCGCGGCGCACGGCGATGAGACGCTCGACCACCTCGGTCATGTCATGCCGAGCCTGCGCAAGCCGGGCATTCGCAGGCAGAGGCAGGGATAAGCGCAGCCGATTGGCCCGCTGCGGCAACGCTTCGAGGATCGGTCCGAGCCACGAGACCGTCCGCATGGCGCGCGAAAGCGACGCCTCGAGCGCGCCGGCATTGCCGCGCATGTCGGCACCGAACAGCGCGCGCCCGACGATCGCCAGCGCGAGTTGCGTCATCTCGGCGTTGACGTCGATCGGCTCACCGGGCTGCCAAGCCGCGACGGTGCGGTACGTTTCGTCGAGCATCGCTGCACCGTAACTCGCGATCCGCGCAGCGTGAAACGCCGGCTGCAAGACGCGCCGCTGCTCCCGATGGCGCGGTTCGTCGACCGTGAGCATGCTCTTGCCAAGCAAATCGCGCAGCACTGCGGCGCCGTTCGCGCGGGTGAAGCGAACCTGCTGGACGACGAGCACCTCGCGCACGAGTTCGGGCCCGGTCACCAAGTGGAGCCGCCGGCCGAGCACGCGAAACGAAGCGATCGGCCCATAGGTCCGCGTCACGTCCTCAAAATAGGCGAGCGTTTTGGCGAACGAGCCGCCGCCGAAGAAGCGCAGCACGTCGAGGCCCTGCGGGCCGGGCGGCGGGCTGAGACGGGCCTGGGCGTTCAAGGCTCGGATGTGTTTGACCGCATCCGCGTGCGCCCTACGTTATTTGCGCGGGAAACCGGTAATGATCGGGGCCATTTTGGGCGTACCGACGCCGGTCGCTAAGTCATAGCCGGGGACGGTCGGGAAAAACCCATTGTTGTTCGTGGTTTGGCCGATGCCGGTGATGTCGTTGAAATATCCGTGCGGATCGAAGTTATAGAGCCAGTACAGCAGAGCGCTGGCGGGGCCGGTCCTCGTTGCCTGAAAACCATCGCGGTCGGCGATGATCGCCGACAACACCGGCGATGAGGCGCTGGTGCCGCCGACCGCAAGCCAGCCGCCGCCGCCGAAGCTCGCGCATTGACTAAACGGCAGGGCAGCTGAGCCCGTGCAATACACGGCATAGGGCGTAAACGCGTCGGCGTTGGCGGACACGTCGGGTGTTTCTCGGCACGGCGCCGCGCCCGAGGCGAGCGCGCACTGCGTGCTATACCGGTTGGCGATTCCCGGGCCGAACTGAAAGAAAGGACGAGCCCAATACTGGCTATTCCCGCCGCCGCCTGAACCGACGGCTACGCACCAGAAGAACCCGGACTCGCCGCCTTCATTTGCACGGGAATTACAAAGATCGCCGGGGTTCCAGACCGTTTCGACGCCCGCCGGGTAGGCCGGATGCGGCGCGGTGCCGGGATTGAACGATTCCAAGGACGTCCCGCCCACGCTCGTTACCCACGGTTGGGCCGAAGGGTCGAGCGCATTGAGAATCGTTGAGCCGTTGTTTTCCAGACAACTGAAGGCCCCGTTGTCACCCGCTGCGGCAAACATGCTTTGCCCCTGTAGGGCCATCTGCTCGAAGAACACGTTTTCCGCCTGGACCAGCGCGGGGGGCAGTACGTTCTCGCAGTTGCCGTAGCTCGAACTGACGACGTCGGCAAGATCGTCGTCGGCGATTCGCAGGTAATTATCCAACGTCGTTTGACCGGTTATGTCGGTCGGCGCATTGTAGACGAGGACGTGGCTCGCCGCCGGTGCAACGGCAAGCTGCTCTTCGATATCGAGATCGACTTCCGCGTCCGCCCAATACCCGTTGTATTGCGGCGGACAAAGGTCGAGCGTCGGGCAGACCGGGGCGAGCGGCCCGCCGTCCACGGTGATGTCGACGAGCGGCGGCGTAAATTTCGGCCCCAAAAAGGTGTGCGCCCATGTCGCGATATCCGAATGCTGATAAGCGGACTGCTCGAAGACCCCCAGCGTGACGCCCGCGCCCTTGCCGCGTCGGCCCACATTGGGCGCGCCGTAGATCGAGTTGACCTGCGACGGTGTAAGTCCGGTGCACCCCGGGCCGCCGCCGTAACCAAACGGAACGTTTATCCCATCGATGAACAATCCAATGATCTGAGCGGCCGTCGGATACGGCGCTTCGCAGCTGGTGCTCTGTGACGCGGAATGCCTCCCGGCCATCACGAGTTGCGGTTGGTTGCGAGCGGTGCTCGAAAGTCCAAGCACGCCGTACACCCCGGCAGCAAACGCTGCCGGCACTTGCACTGCCGAGTCGTTTGAGAAATAGGCGACGCCGCGAGCGTCGCGGTAGGTGCGAAGGTTCGTGCGGAACGCGGCCGCGACTGCGCTGCTCGAGCCGCTGGCTCGGACCAAGAACGGCGACGACGACTGCCCAACGGTCAATCCGGCCGCTTGCAGATAACCGGCGACCGCCGCGATTTGAGCGGCACTGGGAGCGAACAAGGTCTTGAATTGACCCTTCTGCAGCCAATGCTTGTAGTTTGCGCTGTTCGGGTTGGAGACGTTAGCAAGCAGTGCGGAAAGCTGCGCTGTGCTGCGCGGGGCGAGCACGACCTCGATCGACATTTTCGCTCGATTCAATGCCCCGGTCGGCACGCCGGTTGGGACCCTCGCGCTGCCGGCGATCGCCGTGAACGGCACGGCCGCGAGGCCGGCCGGAGCCGCGGCGGAAGCCGGCGCCGCAAACGAGCCCGCTGCGGCGCAAAACGCGGCACCGGCGACGGTCGATCGTACCGAGGGAAATCTCATGCGCTGATCCTTTCGGACGGTGGACTGGACGCGTCCCGGTGCGGTACGCACGAGACAGAACCGGCCGCCACATCACGTATGACAACGGCTCAAACTCGCTCGTCACATTATCGTTAGCCATGTTGAGTCCTCCGGTACCGTTCGGCGTGCGGCTTGAATCGAAAACAAGAGCGTGGCGCACCCGAACGGGACACGAACGACGCGCCGTACCGATGCGGCGGTATAGGCGTTCTTAATAACCATGCGCAAACCGCGCGCGACAAAGCCGTTTTGCGTCAAACGCGCCGCGTCGCATCGGCAAGCTGCCGCAAGGCGAACGCGAACACGCGCTTTTGAACCGGCCTCAGCGACGGGTGCAAGCGGCGTAGGCTTCCTATTGCGGGGGAGCGACCCAACGTATGACTCCTGCTTCGACTCCAAGCCAAGCGACGATTCCCAAGCGGCGGCTCGGCCGCACCAACGAATACGTTTCGATCCCTGACGCGGACATGATCGAACTCATGCATGCCGGCATCGATCGCGGCATTACGTTTCTCGACAATTCGTGGGATTACAACAGCGGAACGAGCGAGCTGCGCATGGGCCGTGCGCTGAGCGTGGGCGGCTACCGCGACCGCGTCTTTCTCATGACCAAGCTCGACGGCCGCACCAAGGCGGCCTTCAACGACCAGCTCGAACAGTCGCTGGCGCGGCTGCTGACGGACCGGCTCGATCTGGTCCAGTTCCACGAGAACATTCGGGCCGACGATGCCGACCGGATCTTCGCCGCGGGCGGCGCATTCGAGGCTGCACTGGCGGCCAGAGAAGCCGGAAAGGTGCGCTACATCGGGTTCACCGGCCACAAGCATCCCGACTATCATTTGCACATGATCGAGCTGGCCGCGAAGCACGGCTTCACGTTCGACACCGTGCAAATGCCGCTCAACGTATTCGACGCGCACTACAATAGCTTCGAGAAAAACGTCATTCCGGTTGCGCAGAAGCTCGACATGGGGATTCTCGCGATGAAAACGTTCGGCGACCATAATCTGCTCGATACGAGCCTGGTCGATCCGATCGAAATGCTGCACTACGGAATGAATCTGCCGACGAGCGTCGTCATTACCGGCATCGACAAGCCCGAAGTTCTCGATCAGGCAATCGCCGCCGCGACGTCGTTCACGCCGCTGACCCCGGCGCAAGTCGACGCCATCCTCGCCAAGACCGCCGCGCTCGCTTGCGACGGTTCGTACGAGCGGTATAAAACGTCGCGCTTCTTCGACAGCACGTTCCAGAACCCGAGCTGGCTGGGCTAAATGGATTCGTCGCGGTTCGCGTTTGGGCTGCGTCCAAGCCGCCGATAGCGCGGTTGAAGCCGTCGGTGCTGCCGGCGTGGTGGTAAAGTCGCAAGGTGAAGGCGCTGCAAGCCGTATACTCGGACGAGATGCGGCCTGGAGACCTGTCGATGTTCAAACCTGGGCGCGTGTTGTTTGCAGCGACGTTTGCAGTTGCGCTTTGCGCCGGCTGCAGCCGTCCCGAGCCGCTCGCTTTTTCGCCGTTTCCGGGCACGACCGCGGTCATCGTGAACAACGCGCGCGGCGCGTATCACCCCCTGACCGTGCGGGACGCGAACACGATTTCGCGACTGGTCGCGATCATGGATCGCTATCGCGACGGGTGGTCGGCGAACGCGCAATCCCGTTTCGGCACCGGCGGGCCGATAACGTGCGCCTACGGCATCGGTTTCTTCGAGAAGCAGCACTGGGTGGGCGGCGTATCGATCGAAACGGACGGCACGACCGTCGCGCGTTCGCAGTACGGCACGGGGATCGTCTACAAATCCGATACTACGATGGGCCGCGAAATGCTCGCGGCGCTGCGCCTTTAGCCCGAACCCCGGCAGCGGGGCACGCCTCAGCCGATGCGCAAGGCGCGGATGAGCCCGATGCTCACGCCGGCCATGACCGTCGCGAGCAGGATCCCGACGGCGAGCGGACGCAGCCCCAGGCGGCCTATTTGCGCGACATCGACGTTCAACCCGACGCCGGCGAGCACCATCACGATGAAGAACGCGGCAGTCGCCGTGAGCACGCGCGCGGTGTCCACCGAAAATGCTCCAACGCTGTTGAGCGCAGCCATCGCGACGAAACCGAAGATGAACCAGGGAATGGTGCGCGTCACCCGTCGCCATATGCCGGCATCGGCCAGCGGTGCGCCGGCACGTGCGCCGTTGCTCGCCTGCGCGTCGCCGCGCAGCCCGACCACGATCGCGAGCGGAACGAGCAGCATCGTGCGGGTCAGCTTCACGATCGTCGCCACCGCGCCGGCCTTGGCGCCGTAGATGTATCCGGTCGCCACGACGACCGAGGTGTCGTTGACCGCCGTGCCGCTCCAGCTTCCGAACGCGATTTGTGAAAAGTGAAAGAGATGGCCCAGCGGCGGATAGAGCAGCAGCGCAATGACGTTGAACGTGAAGATCGTGCTGATCGCATAGGCGATCTCCTCATCCTTGGCCCGCACCAGCGGCCCCAGCGCAAGGATCGCCGACCCGCCGCAGATCGCGGTACCCGCGCCGATGAGCAGTCCAACCACGCCGGGCAGCCGAAACGCGCGCGCCAGCGCGAGTCCTAGGCCCATCGCCATGATGAAGCATAGCCCGACCAGCGCGAGCGTCGCCGCGCCGGCGTGAGCGATCGCCGCAAACGTGAGACCGGCGCCGAACAAAATGATCGCGGCGCGCAAGAGATACCGCAGGGTGAAGGCGATTCCCGGGTTGATCCCGGCGGGAAGTCCAACGAGATTGCGCAGCAGCATTCCAGCGACGAGTGCGATCGCGACATCCGGGAATGCGCCGGTGCATCGCGAGAGCAGTCGGGCGACGACGGCAACGGCAAGCACGAGCGCCAAACCGGGAATCGGGGAGTCGTTTTTTGCGATGAGCGGGATAAGGCGAAGAGGGCGTTTCTCCGATAGGCGCTGCGTGGCAACCGAGTTCATCGACTCATGCTACCGCCCGCGCTTCAATAAGTCAAAATAGCGTTTCTTTAGGTTATGATAAACCTTACTTATCATTTACTACGGACCATGAGGGCAACCTCGGCTGCACCGGCGATCCGCGGTGTAAACAGTTTTGTCATGACATGGTATTGCCGCGGCCGCTCGCCCGGTTTCATACTGAAACAGAGTCGTAGGCCTGCTCAGATTCTGCTTCTGCGCGCGAAACGAGATGAGATGAAGCGCTCGAGCGAGCCGTCATTGCCGCTTATTGGTTGAAAGCCTGACCGAATACGCCGTGTTCGCCGTTTCCATTGAAGGCGTGATCGAGACTTGGAATTCCGGTGCCCGGCACGTGTTCGGCTATACCGCTCGAGAAGCGCTTGGACGATCGCTCGAGATGCTGTTCACGCCTGAAGACATCGCCGTCGGGCTGCTGGAAACGGAATTGCGTGAAGCCCGCAGTGAGAAACGAACCTACTACGATCGCCACCATCTGCGTAAAGATGGGACGATCGTGCGCACGACCTCGAGCGTCGCGCCGATCCGCGACTCGCGCGGCGCGCTGATCGGGTTCGCCAAGCTCGTCGCCGACCGCAGCGAGGCCTATCTGGATCGTGAAGCGCTCGCACGGCGCGAAGAGCGCTTTCGCGTTCTGATCGAGACGGTGCCGGAATGCTTGATCTTCTCTCTGTCGCCCGACGGTATCATAACGACGTCGAACGCCGCAGCCCGGAAGGTTTTGGGATACAGCGACCACGAGATCGTCGGAAAACGCTTCGTCGAGTTGTTTGCGCCGGAGGACATCGAAAACGGTGTCCCCGCCATGATCCTCACCAAAGCTGCCGCGCTCGGCACGATCGGAGAGGATCGTTGGTTCGTGCGCAAAGACGGCTCGCGCTTCATCGGCAACGAAACGGTGACGTCGCTGCGCGCAAGGCCCGAGCGCGCCGACGGCGGTTTCGTTCACGTCGCCCACGATCTGAGCGAACGCATTGTCTACCTAAACGAATTGCGGCAAAAGCTGTCGATCGACCATGTCACCCGCTTGCCCAACCGGAGCGTCTTCGACGAACACCTGACCCGGGCGATCTCGCTCATGAAACGCCGCTCGGCCCGCCTATTCGCCGTGTTGTTCATCGATCTCGATCATTTCAAAGACATCAACGATACCTACGGACACGTCGCGGGAGACCGCTTACTCGAAGTTACCGCGCGTCGTCTCGAACGCTGCGTGCGGACCGAAGACGTCGTCGCCCGGCTCGGCGGCGACGAGTTCGGCATTCTTCTGACGGGGATCGAGGATTCGAGGGACGCGAGCGATGCTGCCGATCGGATCAGCGCCGAGATGCGCATTCCCATAACGATTGGGACGCAGTCGGTCAACGCCACCGTCAGCATTGGAATCGCGCTGGGCAGCCGCCGCTACGAACACTCCGTCATGTGTGCGGCCGCGCGAGGTCGATCGCGTTCGACCGTTAGCGCTCGAGCTCGCTCGTTACGATGCTTTCGCGACCCTGGCAGCGGCGGCTTCGATCATCCGCGCGAAATAAGCGTGGACGCGGGCATCGTTGGTGAGTTCCGGGTGGAACGACGTGCCCATCACATTGCCCTGGCGCACGAAGACTCCGTGGCCTTCATGCTGCGCAAGCACGTCGACGCCCGGCCCGGCGCGCTCGATCCACGGCGCGCGAATGAAGATGGCGGGAAACGGCGCCGCACCCAGGATCGGAATCGGCAACGCGACTTCGGCCGATGCGATCTGCCGCCCGAACGCATTGCGGCGCACGGTGATGTCGATGAGATCGAGCGTTTGCTGATCGAGGTCCGCGACGTCGTGAGCCGCGACGATCATGCCCATGCACGTTCCCCAGAGCGGCATCCCCGCATGCACCCGCGCCTTGATCGGCGCGACTAGCCCAAACCGGTTGAGCAGCTTGATGACCGTCGTCGACTCGCCGCCCGGAATGATGAGCGCGTCGACCGCACGCAGGTCGCGCTCGGTCTTCACTTCGCGCGCGCGGGTGCCGCCCGCTTCGAGCGCGCGCATATGCTCAACGACATCGCCCTGCAGCGCAAGGACCCCGACGACGGGACTCGCCATCGTCAAAGTTAACTGCCGCGCTGGGCGAGCAACTGATGATCGGCCAGCTGGCGAATGTCGAGCCCGTCCATCGCCTTGGCCTCTTCGGGAATCGAGCTGTGCGCCGCAAGCACGACCGCCGAATCGTTCCAATGCGTCGTCGCGTCCACGATCGCTTTGGCGAACGCTTTGGGATCCGTCGATTTGAAGATGCCGCTGCCCACGAAGATGCCCTCGGCGCCCAGCGCCATCATCAGCGCGGCATCGGCGGGCGTGGCAACACCGCCGGCGCAAAACAGGACCACCGGAAGCTTGCGATGCTCGGCGACATACTGGACGAGATCCAGCGGTGCGCCCAAGTCGCGCGCGCGGGTCACGAGTTCTTCTTTGGGCACGGCCGACAGCTCCCCGATCGCGTCGCGGATCGACCGCATGTGGCGGACCGCCTCGACGATATTGCCGCTGCCCGCTTCGCCCTTGCTGCGAATCATCGCCGCGCCTTCGGCGATGCGCCGCAGCGCTTCGCCCAAATCTTTCGCGCCGTTCACGAACGGCACGTTGTATGCGTGCTTGTCGAGATGATATTTGTCGTCGGCCGGCGTCAGCACTTCGGACTCATCGATGTAGTCCACGCCCAGCGCTTCGAGCTGGCGCGCTTCGCCCAAGTGCCCGATGCGCACCTTGGCCATCACCGGGATCGTCACGGCCTGCATCACGCGCTTGATGAGCGCCGGATGACTCATACGCGCGACGCCGCCCTCGCGCCGAATATCGGCGGGGATCTTCTCGAGCGCCATCACGGCAACCGCTCCGGCTTCCTGGGCCACGACGGCTTGCTCGGGGGTCACGACGTCCATGATGACGCCGCCCTTGAGCATCTGCGCCAGCCCGCGCTTGACGGTAACGGTTCCGATCTGTTTATCCACGCATCCCTCGCTCTATTGGCTCTCGTCCAAATACGATATCGGTAAAAAAGGCCGCGCCCCGCAGCCTCCGGGCGGCTCCCCTGGCACCCTAGTGTTCCTATCATATCGCGTCCAACCTATGCGAACATTAAGAACACGTCGCCACCGGCAAGCGTCCCTCCTCCGCCCGGCCGGGTGACGGACAGCCGGCGCCCCTACGGCCCGTGCGGCGTCGGCTCGGGGGTGACCGGCGGAATGCCTTGCGGGTAACCGTTCGCGTCGGGCGGCTCGGTGTCGACATCCTCGGGAGCATGCGACGCAATCGGCATCGGCAGCGGCGGCGACGTGTAGACGGGTTTGACCGGCGCGAGATCTTCGTCGGGCGGCTGCGTGGGCGGCGGGACGGTCGGAATTGGGGTCGGGGCCGGCGTCGGCGTAGGTTTCGGAGTTGCGCGCGGGTCGGGAAAGGCCGGGTCGGTCGCGACGCTGACGACCTGCTCGTGTTTCCAGTTGCGGACCGGACCCATGTCGGTCGGCTGCGGCGCCGGCGGCACCGGCGTGAGGATCGCGGTCGCTTGCGTGTTGCGCTGCTCGGTGACTTGGCGCAGCACGCTGTCGCCCAGCCGCTGGCCGACCGCGATCGAGATCAGCAGAATGATGGCGCCGCCGATCAAGACGAACGAGGTGCCCGGCCGGCGGCTACGCACGGACGGCGAGTTCCGCGGCGCGCAGGATGCCGGCGGCATCCTCGGGGGTGCGGCTTACCAAGAAGCCTCCGGTCCCGATCTCGAATCCGCCAAAATTTTCCAACCGTGGGACAACTTCGATCTCCCAGTGCAGCAGCGCTAGGGCCCGCGAATCGCGCGGAGCCGACTGCACGATGATGTTGAACGGCACCTCTTCGCCGAGCGTTGCGGCAAGCCGCTTCAAGGCCCCGGCCACCGCCCGGGCCACGTTCGGCAGCTCGGCCTCCGGGGCTTCGGAAAAGCGCGCCGCGTGCGCGACCGGCGCGATGCGAACCTCGAAGGCCGTGCGCGACCCGTCGGGCACGTACGCAACGACCCCAGCCGAGCGAAAGATGACGTTGCCGGCGCCGCCGCGCGCAACTTCGCACGTTGCGCACCGAGCATTCAAGCGTTCGAGGCGGGCCGCGATCGAGCGCGGCACCGCGCGCAGGGCGACGACCTGGGCATGCGGGTGCCGCAGCGACGCGCCCGCAGCCCGACCCGAATTCTTGAAGATCGCGACGAACGCGTAGCCGTCGGCATACCCGGCTCGCTCGCGATCCCGGTACACGCCCAGGATCCGCTCGATCTCGGCGTCGGCGAGCCGGCTCCAGTGCGCCTCGTGCGCCCGCATCTCGACGATGACTTCGTGGCGGCCGTCAGGCGCCACGACCGCGGGGTAGATGTTCGCGATCACCCGGCTGGTCCAATTTGGCCCGGGATCGGCGGTCTGCAAGGCCCCGGTGAGATGCTCGTTGCCCGGACAGAACGGACAGACGACGCCCGCGGCTTGATAGTCGCTGGGGCGCGAGCTGCGATTGGGGCCGTACAGCGACTCGGTTGCGCGCACGAGGTCCGCCCGGATCCGGCCGTCGGCGGTCATACCGCCGCGACCGCAGGCGGCGCTTCCTCGACGACCATCGCGTCGGCCAATCCGGGCGTTCCGAACAAAACGATCTCGGCGAGTTCGCCCGGCGCAAGCGAACGTTGTTCGGTTCGGCCGCGGAATTCAAGCGAGACGTGGCGCGCCTTATCCTGTTGATTGCACAAGAACGCCCGCACGCCGCCGGCATCCTCGAACACGATCGCGCCGACGTCGACCGGCGAGGTCGTCGCTTCGTCGCTGACATCGACGCCGGCATAGAAAACGCGGTACGGCTCGTCGGCGGAGGCAAACGTGAGGTCGCCGACGATCCGCTGCGCGACCGCGTCGATGACATAGGTGTGGCGGCGGCCGCCCCAGTGGACGCGGGCCGCGGCGGTCCATTTCCAGTCGGGCGGCAGTAGCGGCGCGAAGTGCGGCCGGCCGCCGGTGCGATACCCGTCGAGTCCGCACACCGTCTCGGCGACGGCCCACAGATACTTCGCACCCGTCCAGGGTGAGAGGTACATCCCGCGATTCGTCAGCGAGCCGCCGTCGAACCACTCGCCGAACTGGCCGGGGACGGTGTTGCGCGCGGCGCCCGCTTCCATCGTTTCGTAGATCGCTTCGAGCCAGTGTACGCCTTCGGCCAAAAAGCCGTTGCGCGCCAGCGCAACGACGAACCACAGCGTGAGGTCGGGCCAAATCCCGCCCAGCAAACCGAAGCCGTGCGAAGGAAAATACCACGAGTCGGCCGTCGAGATCGTGCGCAGACCCACGGGCGTCGTGAAGTCGGCTTGGAGCAGGCGGCGCAAGATCGATTTGCGCTGTTCGGGGTCGGCGACGTTGAAGAGGACTGGGAAGATTTCGTCGGCGGTAAAGTTGTCCTGATAGTTTTGTTCGGCATCGTAGTTGAGCACGAATGCGCCGCTATCGTGGTTGAACAGCTTGGCCATCATCGTTTCGCGCAGCGCGGTCGCCTGTCGCGAGAAGCGTTCCCAAGCGACGCGATCGTCGACGATCGCGGCCAGCATCGCCGCCGCTTCGACCGCGAAATAGGCTTCGGCGTTGATCTCGGTCACCGCCCCGTCGAGCGTGTAGTACGGGATGATGTTGCGCCACGAGGTGATGCCGAACATGTCCACGCCGCCGGCCTTGCAAAACACCAATCCGTTGGCATCGCGTTGCGAGAGCAAATAATCGGTGATCTTGACGACCAGCGGAAATACGCCGCGCAGCCAGTCGTCGTCGAGCGTCGCGTTGTAATGATGGAGGATCGCGATCACGTGCAGCGGCGTGTCGTCGTTGATGTTGAGTTCGTAACTCGTCCTGAAGCCGTTGACGCCGCGCACGTACTCGACGACTTGACCGCTGGGCTCCACGAAGCGGTTGAACAGGTCGATTGCATCGCGGCTGAACTGCGGCAAAAAATAATCGTAGCCGTGGACGAACCACGACGTATCGCGTGACACGAGGATATCGGACGGCGGCGAGTTCGTCGAGCCCCAGCCCTGCGGATACTCTTTGATCACGCGCAGCATGTTGCACTTCGCCCAAACCACGCCGCGATTGATGAGCGGCGAGGGTGTCATCAGGCGCGCGTCGTTGAGCCGCGCCGCGTAGTAGCGGTGCGTTTCGTGCAGCGCGGTTTCATCGTGCAGCAGTTGTTCGAGGGCCGGTTTTGCGCGCGCGTCGCCGTCCTTGTGAAACACCACGGCGATGCGCAGCATCTCGCGCGCTCCCGGCGCTACGTCGATGCGATATTCGAGCGCACCGAAGATCCGCCGGTTGACGAATTCGGCCAATTGCGGCGTCACTTCATCGAGCCCGGCGTCGTCGCGCAGCCGGCCCGCTTCGATCGACTGCACGATAGCCTGTTCGCGCGGCGAGACGACGACCGCGCTGGGAGCGCGCGAACCGCCCCACCAGCGCGAATAGCCGGATTCCTCGCCGAACGAGCGGACGTACGGCCCGACGACCGACGCGCGGACCTGTTTTTCGGGTTCGCCGTAAAAGCGTTGACCGATGAGCAGCGCCCACGGAAAGACCCGCACGTGCTGCAGCTTGGAATCGCGATTGTAGAGGTTGACGTCGATGACGAAGCTCACCACCCGGTCGTGCTTGGGGCCGTGCGGAACGTAAAACGTCTCGGTCACGCTGACCGCGTCGTACAAGCTGAATTCGCTGATCTGCGCGTACGGCACGAAAGTAAAATCGCGGGTGATTTGATGCGGCAGCAATGTCGGGCGGTCGCCCATGCGGTAGGCGATCTGATGCGTTCCGAAAATGATCTGATCGGTGTCGGCGTCCCAGAGCCCGCGGATGCCGCCTTTGGGCGTTGACGTCGCGAAGGTTTTGAAGTTCCCCAGCGTGAGTCCGAACGGCGTCTGCGACTCGGGCAAGACATACGCGCTGTACTCGTTGTGCTGCGCGTCGTAGCTGGGTCCCATGCCGACCATTCGCGCTATGGCGGCGAATGAATCCTCCCGGGCGGCGCATAACACCGACCAGCGTGCTCGCTTACGGCAAGATCAATCTCACGCTGGAAATCCTAGCGCGCCGCGAGGACGGCTACCATGCACTGCGGAGCATCATGCTGCCGATCGGTCTGGCCGACGAAATCGTCATCGAACCTGCCGAGCGCTTTGGTTTCACCTGCGAGCCGGGCGAACTCGGGCCCGGCAATCTGGTCGTGCGCGCGCTCGAACGCATCGGGCTCGCAGCCGCGCCGTATTCCGTAACGCTGCGCAAACGCATCCCCGTCGGGGCCGGCCTAGGCGGCGGTTCGAGCGATGCCGCGGCGATTCTGCAGGCCGCGATGAGCGGCGCGTTCGGTCCCGTTCCGGCGCGCGATTGGATCGCCGACGCACGGGCGCTCGGTTCCGACGTCCCGGTCTTTCTGGCCGACGGCGGCGCGCTCGTCGAGGGCACCGGCGAACGCGTCACCGCCCTGGGAGCGTTGCCGCCCTGGTCGATCGTGCTCTTGGTGCCGGACGTGCACGTCGCCACGCCGGATGCGTTCCAGCGGCTGGCGCAAGCGCGGCTCGTCGCGCCCCCGCCGTCGCGCCCGCGCAACGGGAGCGCAAGCTTGCGCGCGCTGGTGGCGCTGCAGCGCGGCGACTATTCCAGCGCGATCGCCGCCGCGGTCAACGACTTCGAGCCGATCGTGCGCGCGGTCTACCCGGCAGTCGACGCCGCCCTCGACGCGCTGCACGCCGCCGGCGCGCAGCATGCGATGCTGTCGGGTTCCGGAGGCGCCTGTTTCGCACTTTGCCCCGACACTCAACATGCACAAGCGTTGGCCGCACGCGTTCGAGCGCCCGACGGCGCACGGCTGGCCGTCGTGCCGTTTGCTCCCAGCGCGTCATGGCGCGCGCCGTCGCCGGTGTGAACGCGATCGTTCTCGCCGGCGGCCCGTCCGACGCGGTGGCCGAGCTGCATCCCGGCGCGGCGAACAAAGCCTTCGTTCCCATCGCGGGAACCGCGCTTGTCGAGCGCGTTCTGCTGGCGCTGCGCGCCGTGCCGCGGGTCGACCGCATCGTCGTCGTCGCCCCGCCGCGAACCCACGGACTGCCGGCGCTGGCGGCGGCGGACGAGGTGCGTTCCGACGGACCGCGCATGATCGACAGCTTGCGCAGCGGCATGGCCGGCTTTCCTGCCGGTGTTCCGCTGCTGATCGTTGCGTCGGATTTGCCGATCCTCACCACGCCGGCGATCGACGAAGTTTTCGATGCGCTGGCAGCACGCGATCTCGACTTGGCCTACACCTGTCTCGCGCGCCGCTATCATGACGAACGCTATCCGCAGATCCCGCACACCTGGGCTCGGATGCGCGAAGGACCGTTCTGCGGCGGCGGCGTCAGCGCGATCAAACCGCGCGCGCTCGACCGGCTGGGCGACTTCCTCGACGCGCTGGGCGCGGCGCGCAAAGCGCCGCTGCGTCTGGCGGCGGTATTCGGCTGGGACGTCGTGATCCGGTTTGCCTTGGGCCGCTTGTCGATCGCCGACGCGGAAGCCCGGGCCACGGCGATCATGCGCGTCCCGGTCGGCGCCATCCGCTGCACGCACCCCGAAATCGCGGTCAACGTCGACCGCCCGCGCGACGTCCCCCTCGCCGAAGCACTGCTAGGAATGCTCTGATTTCGCCCTGGACCTCGTGGCTATGCGGCGCATTTGCTGAAAGCAAACTTCGCCGCTATGCTCCTCGCCAGGACGAAATTCGAGCATCCCTACAAACGCTGCACCCTTGAAGAGGTAGTGGAACGACTTCGTCGTTCCGTCGCGTTTGCGGCTTGGCCGCAAGCCGGAGGGTTTACCGGGCGAAGGCGAGGACACCCATCCTATCGTCACGTGTCGGGAAACCCGACACGTTCCTGGGAAACCCACGACCCGCGGCTCGGCCCGTCAGGGGCCGAACGCCACGGGTTGAGCGAACCGCGCAGCGTTCGCTCAACCCTGCCAGCGGGCAAATAATTCGTTGGAGATTCCGAACTGATCGAGGGCTTTGCCGACCGTGTGATTGACGATGTCTTCGACGGTGCGCGGCCGCGCGTACATGCCGGGGATCGGCGGCAAGATGATCGCACCGATTTCGGCCAGCAGCGTGAGCGTTCGCAAGTGGCCGACGTGCAGCGGCGTTTCGCGCACCACCAGCACGACTTTCCGCCGCTCTTTCAAACAGACGTCGGCCGCACGCACGAGCAGATTGCCGTTGAGCGAATGCGCGATCGACGACGCGGTCTTCATCGAACAAGGCACGACCAGCATCCCGTCGGTGATGAACGAGCCGCTCGAGATCGCCGCAGCGAGATTGTCGTCGCGGTAGACGACATCGGCGAGCGCCTCGAAGTCGGCGGCGCTCAGCGACGTTTCGAGTTCGATCGTCTGGCGCGCTTGCTGTGACAGCACGAGATGGATTTCGATGCCGCCAACCGCCCGCAGCGCCCGCAACGCGGCGTGAGCGTAGATGCTGCCGCTGGCTCCGGACACGCCGACGATAAGCTTTCGCACGATTGAAGGACTTCCACGAACACGCAGGGGTTCCGGCCCGTGCTCACGCGTTACGGGTTTGAGCGAACCGAAGCGCGAACCTCATCTTCCGTGATCCCGATCCTCGTCGACGAACGGCGACTCGCTGCCGGACTCGACGCCTCGCTTGCGATGATGTTCGCGCGCGCGGCAGGTGAAATCATCACGCCGGCAGCGTTTCTGGAACGGTTGACCGGCGTTCGCGTGGTCGGTGAGGCCGAACGGCGCGCGATCGTGCGCCGGATCGCCGCGACGCGCGACGATATCGGCTTGCCGCCGCAAATCCGCGCCAGTTCATCGTTTGCCGCCCGGGTGGTCGCCGCGCTGGACGAAACAGGCGAACGTACGCCGTTCGAAACGCTCATCGAACACTACCGCACGCTGCTTGCGTTTGCCAACGTCCTCGACGTGCCCGACGCGCTGCATCGCGCGCTCGCCGGCGAGCGCCGG
Organism: Candidatus Velthaea sp.; assembly: GCA_050012475.1. Lineage (GTDB taxonomy): Bacteria > Vulcanimicrobiota > Vulcanimicrobiia > Vulcanimicrobiales > Vulcanimicrobiaceae > Velthaea. Next base: position 16,102 of record JBEKHC010000001.1, on the reverse strand, counting down.
CCGATCGAACCCGGCGCGCTGCGGATCGACGCCGTTCTGCTAACCCCCGACGACGACCGCGGCTTCGCCTGGCGGCGGCTGTGCGCCGCCGCCGGGATGACGCTCGATACGGTCGATTTGGGTCCGCTCGCGCCGCCGGTCATCGACGCAGCGCTGGTCGGCAACGTCGCCGCCATGCTGGAGTACGCGGCGAGCGAAAGCGACGCCGCCGCACGCCGCGCGATCCTCTGCCGGATCTCGGGCATCGGTCTGGACGACGCGCAGGCGCTGTTGACGGCCAGCGCCGGCCGCGCGCCGCTGCTCGACATCATCGACGCGGGGAAAGTCGCGCTGGGCGAAACGGCGCGCGCCGATGCTGCCGCCTTCGCCCGCGGCCTGCGCTCCGTCGCTCGCGCCTACTGCGCACCCGACGCCGGAGCCTCGACGGTCCTGGCCGCGATCGGCGCGGCCTTCACGCTCGACCACGATCCCACCGTCGCGGCACTGATTCGGGTCGCGCGCGATTTCGATCGGGCCCGAACGCTGGGACCGCAGTGGGACGCCGCCGCGCTCACCGCGGAGTTCGCCGCCGAGTTTGCCGGCGCGCAACCTCCGCCCGCACCGGCTTTCGTCGCGCAGCCCGCAGCGGCGGCCGCCGGCGAACCCCCGCGGCCGGTCGCGGTCAAACGGATGCATTTCAGCGCGTCGTCGCTCAACGCGTATGCCGAGTGCGCGCGCAAGTGGTATTTCCGCTACGTGTGCGCGGCGGTCGAAGACCGCGGTTCATCCGCATCATTTTACGGCACGGCTTTTCACGCCGCGCTCGAGGACTTCCATCTCCGCTACACACGCGCGGCGGAGTTCGAGAACAGCGCGGCGCCGGCGTATCTCGAAGCATGCATCAATTCGGCCTTCGAGCGCTATCGCGGCCGGTTCGACGCGCCGGTGGAATACGAATTGCAGCGCCGGCGCGCGCGCCGCACCGCCAAACGCTATTTCCAATGGCTGGTCGAGCGAGCGCGGCGGGCGCCCTTCGAGGTGATCGGCTGCGAGGTTTCGACGGAGTTGGATCTCGACGGCCATGCGTTCGTGGGGTACATCGACCGGCTCGACCGCGACGATCGCACCGGCAGTGTTATGGTCATTGACTACAAAACCGGCAGCATCGCAACGAACGCGGCCCAGTATCGCGCGGACGTTGCCGCGTTTCGTGAATTTCAATTGCCGTTCTATTATTGGGCGCGGACGGCGGCCGGCGACCGGGTGACCAAACTCGCGCTGATTCCGCTCAAAGACGCGCTGCTCGACGTCGCGCCGATCGAACTGGACATCACGCTGACCGAACTGCCCGACAGCGGCTCGCGGCGCGGCGACAATCCCGCCGGCACGATCTCGGTGGGCGAACTCGAGCGCGCGCGCGGCAAGATGATCGAATACGCGCGGCTGCTTTCGAGTTCGACCCGGGTATCATATCCGGCAACGAACGATCCCGAAGCGTGCCGCTATTGCGCCTATAAAGACGGCTGCCGCGAACGGCCGTTCGCAACCGCCGACCGGTTCGGGCGCTAGTGAACGGGCGCGAATTCCCGCAGAGTTCGGCCCGCGCCGGCGGCGAGATCGCCGACGTGACGGCACGCCGCGCGATCGATGCGCCCGCCGATGCGCCGCTGTTGGCCATTACCGGGCGCGCGGCAAGCGGAAAAACCGAAACGCTCGCTCGCCGCTACGTCGCCCTGCTGGGCCGCGATCCGTCGCTGACGATCGGCGCGACGATCGTCACCGCTCCGCGCGGCAAAGCCGCCGCAATCCTCGCCGCGCGCATCGGCGCGCAGCTGCCGCCGGGCCGGGCGCGCGAATACGAGCGCGACGGCCGCTACGTCGGCTGTGGGCTCGACCGCTTGGCATTCGACATCCTGGCCGACCACGCGACCCTCACCAACTTGGCGTACGATCTCGAAGCGATCGACCCGTACGATGCCGAGGAGATCTTCGAGCGCGCGATCGCACCGCTCTTTTCGGCCGATTGGAACGAGTTTCTGGGGCCCGACATCGATCCCGAAATTCCCGGCTTGCGCGCGCCGGACCGGTTTGCCGCCGCGGTGCTTCGACTGATCCGCAAGTTGCGCGCCGCGCAGATCGGTCCCGATGCGTTTTATGCCGCGGCGCTGCGCGGCGCAACCGCATTTTATGCCAACCCGCCGAACCTTTCGGCTCCGGCGCTCCTGTTCGCAACCAAGGACGAACACCGCGGCGCGCTCGCGGTGGGCGCTTCGGAACTCGAGCGGCAGCGGCGGCGCGAACTCGATTTAGCGAAGATCATCACCAAAGTCTACCGGTCGTATTTAGACGAACTCGTGCTGCACGGCTGCCTGACACCCGCCGATGCCGTCGCCGAAGCAACCCGGCTGCTCGACGAGCATCCCGCTTTGGCGCGAACGTACCGCCGCAACTTTCGGATCGCCTTGGTCGACGACGCGCAGGATCTGCCGACCGGCGAGTTCCGGCTGCTGACGGCGATCTTCGGCACCGCGCTCGCCGGCGTCACCGTCGCCGGCGATCCGCAGGCGGCGACCGAAACGTTCGCCGGCGCCCGCCCCGAGCGCGTCTTCGGCGCCGCGGCCGTGACGCTCGCGTTGCAGGCAAACTACCGCGTCCCCGCGCAAATCGCCGCGGTCGTCGACGTGCTGCTCGATCCGCAGCACGCGCCAGCGGTTCCGTCCGGCGATGCGGTGCAGCTGCATCGGGCCGCGACGCCGCTCGACGAAGCGGCTTTCGTCGCCGACAGCATCGCCGGGCAGATCGCCGCGGGAACCCCGCCCGGCCGGCTGGCCGTCGTCCACCGCTCGCTGCGCTCGCTTGCCGCCTACGAGGACGCGCTCGTCGCCCGCGACATCCCGATCGCGTTGCAGGGCGACGCGGCCCTGTTCGTTCGGCACGACGCCCTCGACGCGCTCGCCCTGCTCTGGTCGACGGTCGATCCGTTCGCGCACGCCTGGATCCTGCGCGTGCTTCAGCTCCCCTTGCTGGCCCTCAACGACGCCTCGCTGGCGATCCTGTGCGGCGAGCCGGCCAGCGCGCAAGCGCTCCTTTTCGACCTCCCGCCCGACGAGACCGATGGCAGCCGGCGCTGGGACCGGCGGCGCGATCTGCGGTTGGGAACCAATGTCGTGCGGGGCGACCGCGATGCCGATCTTGCACCGGAGGTGCGCGATCGGTTGATCGCTTTTCGCACCCGGCGCGCGAGCTGGCAGCGCCTCGCCCAAACCGCGGGCGTGGCTCAGGCGGCCGCTGCGATCGTGAACGACGGCGGAATGCACGAACGCCGGCCCAACGAGACCGGCGCGCGCGCCCGCCGGCGCAGCGCGGTGGTCGGCGCTCTACTCGCAACTATCGCGCGCTACGCTGCGCGCAATCGCGATACCGGCCTCGCCGCCGCGTTGGCGTATTGCGAACGCATCGCGCGCGGTGAAAGCGGACCCATCCTCAGCGATGACGCCGCCGACGCCGTCGTCGTCGGCTCGATCGACGCGGTCAAGGCGCGCCGGTTCGAGCGCGTGTACGTCGTCGACGTGCGCGCCGGTTCGTTTCCGCCATACTACGTGCCCGACGCGTTCCTGTTCAGCCCAACCTACGGGATGATCCCCAAGGACAGCGTCGGCGACGCCCTGACGGCGCGAACGGCGAAATTCACCTGGTACGCGCATCAAGCGAAGTTGCGCGAAAACTATTCGCGCGAAGACCGCCGCGCTTTGGCGGTCGCGCTGGGGCGGGCCGACGTCGCGGTGACGGTCTCGGCCTCCGGACGCCCAACGCGCGGCGTCGCCGCACCCGAACTGCTCGTCGAACTGCAAGCGTTGCGCCCGCAGCTCCTGCGCGCCGAACCGCCGCCGGCGACGCCGGCGGCAGCGGCCGCGCCGGGCGAACCGGCCGCCGGGCCGCCCGCGCCGGCGCTGCCGGCGCCCAGCAGCGAGGCGCCCGCAGCGGCCGCAGTCGTTGCGCTCGAGCGAGTCGCCGAGATGCTCGCCTGCGTCCGCTGCGCGCCGCGGCGAACCATCCCCGCGGTGGTCGAGGCATCGTTCACCTTGTTGTCTGGCCGCCTTCCCGCCCGGGACGAGCGGGTTGAGGAGCGCGACGTCGCTTTTGCGTTCGCGCTCGGTCCGGCGATCGTGTACGGGACGATCTCCGCGCTCGTGCGCCACGGGGGGCAGCTCTATGTCGCCTTCGCGCAGCACAACCCGGTCGCCGCGGGACTTGCTGCGCGAGCTTTCGCCGGGCACGTCGCAGCCGACGCATTCTTCATCGAAACGCCCGGCGGCGTCTTTACCGGACCGCATCCCGTCGCCGGCGGGGAGCTGCTCGACCGCGCGAGCGAGGTCTTGAGCGGCGCCCGCGCGCCACTCTGCCGTCTGCACGACCAGCACCACTAGCTGCCGAAGCCCCGCCGCGGCGGTCCTTTCGTGCAACGAGGGCGGGCATTTCGCGATTTTCCGGACGCATTATCGGCTTGCGCGTTGCAAGCCCTTACTGGGCTCCCTAGATTGTGAACGAGTCTTTATGTGAGGACGGGTGCCTCAAGCGAGGCTCGTCACTGTATTGCAGCGTACCGTCGTAGAGAATGGTACGTTTGTACTGTTTTACCCACCGGTTCAACCGAAAAGGCAAGGAAAAACGACATGCAAATCTTGACGATCCTGGTCACCATCGCTCACACCGTATGCGCCCACTTGAGCTGGCCTAGCTAAGGACTGCGAGGCAAGTCCTGAATCAAATTTCGCAGTGGGAGGATGCAAAAGGTAAAGGTTTTAGCAGACCTGTAGAATATCGGCCATCAGATGGAGATGGCACCAAAGCCGATCCTCGCCGGACGGCGTGCTTCCGTTTCGGACGCAAAGCTGGCGTACTTTGAGGGTGATTTCGAGCGCTGTCTCGAGATCTGTTCGGACATGCGCGTCGGTTCGGTCGCGACCGCTTCCGAAATCGCCCTCTTAACCGCGCGTGCATATTTGCGCACGGGACGGCCGAACGAAGCACAGCGCGCGATTGTCGACACGCTGCAAACGCACACCACCATCGACGCCTCACTCACCGCCCAAATGCTGGTAGCCAGCGCGCGCATCCGACAGGATGATGCCGACACCGGGATCGCCATTCTGCTCGAGGCTGCCGGCCGTTCCGAGGGCGCGCACTTTGCCGTGCGGTCGGAGATCGCGTTCGCGACGGCACTCGGATTCTGGGCCAAACGCGAGCTGGGCACCGCCGAAACGTATCTGGCCCAAGTCGATCCGCGTTCGGACATCATCCATGCGCGATCGCTCGAACTCCAAGCATTTTGCTACGCGGCTCGGCGCGACTATCGGCGCTCGGCCGAAGCGTTCTGCGCGACGCTCGTGCGGCTCGATGATTGTCAGGCGCACGATCGCGCGATCACCGCGACCGCGATCGCCACGCTTTCGATCTACGCAGCGGAGCTTTTCGATCGCGATATGGCGGCTTTCGTTCAGGCGCGTGCCGGCGGCATCGAATGGTCTTCCGGCCTAACCGCCCAGCAGTACCTCACGGTGGCCCATCAGGCGATGTACAACGAATTCGCCGGCAATACGCTCACGGCGTATCAACTCGCCGCGCTCGCGCGCGAAAACGTGCCGACGGCCGCGTTCGAGGTTTTCGCTTGGAGCTTGAGTTCGACCATCGCGCGCAATGCTGGCGAGATCCATGCAGCGACGATGTTCGCCAAACGCGCGGATGCGTTGCTGTCGACGCTCGATCTCGGTTCGCTGGTCGGTGAAGAACGCTTCGCCCTGCTGTCGGTAGCCGAGGCCTGCGCGCATTTCGACAGCGCGCGGGCCGTCGAACTTTGTGCGCGCTACTACGGCCTTGCGCCGGTCGAGAAGGTCTATCTGGCTTCGGGCGGCGACGTGCGCCAAACGGCCGATGAAGCATTCATTTCCGGCGTCATCGCGCAAGCCCGCGGCGAGCGTGAGCGCGCCGGCATGTGTTATCGGACCTCGTTCGAGTTGTTGCGCGACGTCGGGTACGTGCGGCGCGCGGCGATCGCCGGCCATGCGCTGCTGAGGCTCGTCGAAGATGCGGACGTCCACTCGTACGTGACGACCCATGTGGCCGGGACGTCGAACTTCATCGCCGCAACGCTGGACCGCAACGTCACGGACCGGGTTGCCGCGCTCGAACGTCATCCGATCGTGGCGTCGCTTCCGGCTGCGCAGCGCGAAGTCGTCGTCCTCGTCTGCCGCGGCAAGACGAACCGCGAAATCGCACAAGCGCGCAACGTCGGCGAGCAGACAATCAAGAACATGCTCACCAAGCACGTCTTCCGCGCCTTCGGCGTGTCGAGCCGTGCCGCACTGGTGAGCGCCTGTCTGCGCGTCGCCACCTAGGAGGGTTCAGCTTCGCTGAACCCTTGGCGTTCGGCGCTGCGCGCCGCGCCGCGCGTTGCGTTTGGCGAGGAGTTTCGCGGCGGCATCGTTTGCGTAGCGATCGATTGTTGTAGAATTGACGGGTGCAACTGACCACGATCGCAACCGCCGACTACGCGCGCGATATCCTGCCGCACTCGCGCGCGATCTGGGCGGGGAGCCGATCGTTCGACGAATACGTCCGCGATTTTGTCGCCGTGGCGGCGTCGGCGTACGGCAAGCGCCGGTTCCGCACGATCGGACTGCGCATCGATGGCTCGATTGCCGTCTCGTGCAAGCGGTACGAGCGTGAGATCCGCTGCGGCGATCGCGTCCTGCGAGCGGTCGGCATCGGCGCGGTGTTCACCCCGCCCGAATTGCGCGGCCGCGGCTACGCCTCGGCGCTCATCGGCGTCCTGTTGGACAACGAGCGCGTCGCCGGCACCGATATCGCGTATCTGTTCAGCGACATTCATCCGGCGTTCTACGAACGGCTCGGCTTCGTCGCGCTGCCTTCGCGAACGATCAGTTTGCGCGCCGACACGCTGCCCGCCGCGCGGCTGGAGATCGCGACGGTGACCGACTCGGATTGGAGCACGATTCGCCGCTGTTTCGACGCCCTCGACAACCGCCGGCCGATCGCGTTCAAACGTACGCCGCTGGTCTGGGAATGGCTGCGCACCGCGACGCGCGGACACCCCTCCGACGGGCAACGCATCGCCCTGATCAACCGCCGCGCGCGGAGTGCTGCCGCCTACGTTCTGGGCCGGCGCCTCCCCAAGCTCGACGCGTTCGTGCTCGACGAATTCGGCTATACCGGAGACGATGGGTTCGATGCGATCGCCTCGCTGGTTCGCAGTGCCGCAGGCGACCTGCGCAAGGTGACCGGCTGGCTGCCGCCGGACGTTGCGCGCCCCGCGCTGCCGCGCGGAGCCGTAAAGAAACGCAAGAGCGGCGTCGCGATGATCGCGCCGATCTCCGCATCCGCGCGCACGGCCTGGCGCGCGCAAGCGCCGGCGATTCTCGCCGACGACGCCGACCGGTGTTGGAGCACCGACCACATCTGACGATGGCGCAATCGTATGCCGCCGGCGATTGGTTCGCGGTCCCGCTCCGGTTCCGCTTGTTTGCGCTCGGACGCGCGGCAGCCGTCGATGCCCGCGGCGTGATCTTGGGCTATTTCTTCGCCCGGTTTTTCGAGCGGCTGCCGTCGGGTGCCGATGTTCTCGCGCTGACGCCGGGCGATGCCGACCTCATCGGCGTGTGCGACGAACACGGCCTGCGCAGCGGCGAATGGCCGCTCATCAGCGTGCGCCAAGCGAGCGATCCGCGCCCGTGGAGCGTCCCGGTGTTTCGAACCTTCGATCCGCAGACCGGCGCGATGCGCTGGTCGACGTACGATCCCGCCGACCTCGGCGCCGAGATCGTCTTTGACGCGGAGCCGGTCGAGGCCGGGATACGGAATTGGGGGCTGTCGATGCCCGCTTTGAGCGCCCGGCCGATGTCATGGGCGGCGGTCGAGGCCGCCCTCTGGCGCAGCTTCCGCGATTTTCAAAACGGCCAACACCGCAAGTACATCGCCGACATGCAGCGCGGCCTGACCACCGGCGTCACGTAAGAAAGCAACAGATCCGGCGCAGCTGCGTCCTAGACGAGCGCTAGGCACTTGCGACGAGCAGTCGTCCAAGCTCGCGCCGGATCGCCGGCGGCATGATCTCCGCGAGGTAGAGCGCCGCGGCCTCGGCGTCGTCAATCGGAATCGGAAGCCCAGGGTTCGCCGGCACGAGGTTCCCCGGCACGAGCGAAAGCGCTGGTTTCGGCCCAGTTTTTAGCGCGCTTTTCATGCAGTGACCGTGGCACGGCCGATTCCCAGACGCATGACATTCTCATGAAGACGAATCGAATCGGAGCCACGAGGCATACGATGTCGCATCCGCTGCCGTCGTGCGGTTTTGGACCAGCAGGAGATCTCGCGTGACCAGCGTTAAGACGGCGGCCAGTGGCAATGATACGGGGCTGTCGCAGAAAGCTGACACTGCCGATTGGCCGCCGTCTCGCTGCCGGCTTGCTCTTCGGCGCGGTTACGACTCTGTTCGGGATCGTGACGCACCTCATGGCCGAGCTCGCCGGTCTCGGCTGGCGCCTGGACCTGTCTCTGGTGTTCTCCGGCCGTCACGCCTATCTCGGGGTCATTGCAGCGAGTTGCGTTGTCGCTGCGATCGTCGCGCTGGCGTTGCTGCCGCCTGAGGATTGCCGTGCACGGGGGAGGTCGCTGATCTCGGCCCTGCCGTTCGGGGGCGAGGGTGCTGGGTTTACCGCAGCGGCATTCGCCGCGCAGTTTGCTTTCTTCGTCATCTCGCAGCTTGGTGAGGGATGCCCTTTACATGGCGGTGATGTCGTTGCAGCAGTGCTGGCTGCGATGCTCACGGCCTTTTGCGGTGCGCTCGTCGTTGCATTCGGCAAACGACGGATGCTCGAGTTCGTTCTATCACTCGTCTGGACGATTCGATTTGGCGCATCGCCACAAGTCGAAAACGGCGTTGCACCCTACCCCCGGCCGCCCGCGCGCCCGGTCCGCTGCTCGCCATTCTCGTTCCGCTACCGTCCTCCGCCGAGCACAGCCTAGTCAGCTTCTAACGGCACAAAGGCGACTCTGCGCGCCTTTATCGATGCTGTTGATTTGACTTTCGTCGCGATGCGTTTGCATCGCGGATTTGCTGCATTCGCCTCGAGGACAACTGATGATTTTCTTCCCCGCCCGTCGCATCAGCGCGGCGGTTCTGACCCTCTTTTTGGCGTTCCTTACCGCCCTTCCAGTTCAGGCCGCGACGGCCGGCGCAGATCTCGCCGGCACGGTGACGAGAAACGGCGTGGGCATTTCCCACGCCACCGTGACCTTGTCGGGAAATCAACGGGTCATCCGCACGACAACGGATGACCATGGCCGATTCTCCTTCAACGCCTTGGCGTTCGGTACGTATCGCATAGCGGCCAGTTCGGCCGGGATCTCGGGCGAACTCAGCGTCGATCTTGGCAGCGGCGGCGCAGACGTGACGCTCGCACTCACGCCGATCAAGCAAATCGGCAGCGTCAAAGTCGTCCGCGCGAATCCCGTCCGCGGCAGCGGCGCCGACGTCCAGCTCAACGCCAGCGATCTCACGCGTGCGCCGTCGAGCGATAGTTTCCCTGAGGCGCTCATTCAGCTGCCGGGAACGGCGCGGGGCGCCAACGGCGTCGTGCACATGAACGGCGACCACGGCGTGATCGACTACGTCGTCGACGGTATCCCGATCCCTCAGGCGCTTAATCGCGAAATCGGCAGTGAAATCGATCCCAACGACATTTCGTATCTCGACGCGATCGAGGGGGCGTATCCGGCTCAATACGGCCTGCGGTTCGGGTCCGTGCTCAACATCACGACCCGCGCGGGAACCGGTCCGCCGGGATTCGACGGCAGCGTCCGCTATGGATCTTACGGGGATATCGACCAGTCACTGGGGTATCATGCGCCGCTGGGCAACGGCGGCGCCTTCGACATCGCGATTCGTAATCAGCAAACGGATCGCGCGCTCGATCCGCCGGATTTTTCTTCACCCCACAACCAAGGCAGCAACGCCAACCAGTTCTTTCGCGTGACGCTGCCAAGCGGAAAAAACGACTTCACCGACATTACCCTCATCCACAGCTTGCGGACGTATCAGATCCCGAACGACATCAACTACGGCGAGCCGGCGACGACGAACGACAACGAGACGCAAGACGACACGTTTCTGAGCGCGCAATTCCGGCACTCGCTGGGTGACAACGGCTCGCTCAGCTTCGGTCCGGCGCTCAAGGTCTCACATATCCAAGACTTCGGCGATCCGCAGAACGATTGGACCTACGGTGAGGCCCTCAACGTCATCGCGCCGCCGTTCGGCAACGGCGGAACGTCGAGCGACTGCGCCGACGCGCTGTCAACCGGAAACTTCGCCCCGACGACCTGCGCCTATTCGCTCAACGATAATAAGACGGCGATCGACTATATCTTCAACAGCGATCTGGTCGAACGCTTCGGCGCACACGAATTGCGCGCCGGTGTGGGGTACGATCTCACCCGCGTTGACAAAACCTATGATGTCACGCTGCAGCCAAACAACTTCCTGGCACCGATCGTGACCCCCAGCACCCCCGATGCGCCAACGTCGGTCGTCGACGACAACCGCAACATCGGCAACACCTACACGTCGTACCTTCAAGACAGCTGGAAACTCTCGGACAAATATGAAGCCGACTACGGGATGCGCTACGACTCCTTCTCGATCCGGTCGACCGCTTTCTATCAGGGGTTCGGCGGATTCAGTCCTCGCTTCAAGCTCACGCGTTTCTTCGGCAAGCGGGCATCGATTTATGCCTACATCGGGCGCTTCTTCGAGCCGTTCTCGTTCGAGAACGTCGATCCGCGTGCGGCGCAGCTCCTTAACCTGCCGCTGCAGCCAACCGAGGCGCAATTCGACTTAAAACCCGAGCGCGACACGCAGCTCGAGTTCGGCGGCCACGTCCCCGCCGGCCCCGGTGAACTCGGCTTTCGCATCTGGCAGAAGAACGCCAACAACCTCATCGACGATACGCAAGTCGGCGTGACGGCGCTGCATCAGGACATCAATTATACGTTAGGGCGCCTTTCCGCCGAGACGTTGGCGTATGTCCAACCCGTCGCGAACGGCGGTCGCTTCTACGCCAACGTGAACCATACGATCTCGCTCAACTCCGGCTGCGAAACGCAGTTATTGGCGCCGTGCTTCGGAGCGCCCACGATTTTTACCCCAGCCGACCACGAACAGCGCTGGAGCGTTACCAGCGGTTTTCTGGTCAACGACCGTCGGGGCGGATGGTTCTCCGGCAGCGGCGAGTATGGCAGCGGCTTGTCCTCGGCAATCTGCGTCCCCGCGACCGATGATTGCAAAGAGACGCCGCATATCATCTTTGCCGTGGAGAAGGGGATCGCCGTCGGCAAGAGCGTCGCGCTGACCGCCCGCATCCAGAACCTCCTGAACGATCGGTACTATGTGACCTTGCTCAACGCGCAGGGAAATCACTTTGCACCCCCACGTGAGTTCGATATCGGTCTTCGATTCGGTCGATAGCGTTCACGTGTATGCGGTAGTACGACAAGGGCAGCCGAAAGAGCCGGTGTGAGCCGGACTTTCGGTGATCCTTCGTGACGGAAATGCCTTGAGTCGACAAGGTTTGTCGGCTCTCAAGAGAGACGCGCAAAGACAGACGCGCGGGTGCGCCGGACAAGGCGAACTTGTGATGGGTCTGCATTGGAACGCAGCTTCGTGAGCCGTTTCCGAGAATTGAGAAACAATCAGCTTCACCGTGTGCGGGGAGTCGCACCATGCCACCCAAAAAGAATGTTGAAGAAGAACATCGCGGATCGACGCTGCGACTGCCGGTCAGCACTCGTTTCGTCGACCTACGAAATGCACATCGTCATGTATTCTGGCATCGGCGAAGAGTGCTGGCGGTCGCATTCTACCGTCTTATCGTCGGCCTGGAGAGTCGAACCGATCTCATCATTTTCGGAAGTGGGCTCGTTATCGGCCTTGCGCTGTACATGAGCGCGACTGATATTCCTGCACTGGCGGCATCATCCGCCGCGAGATCGCGACGACCTTTTGTTACGATACGAGCCACGGGCGCGCACGTGCAAGATAGCGAGGGTAGCGGCCACGTCGATTGGTCTTCTCTCAAGCAGGTGTGTTTCACGTCGTGCGCGCTCGTTATCGAACTGCCGCAGAGAACAGTGGTTGTATCTCTTTCGGATATCAGTAGTTCAGAACTCCGTCGCCTTAGGCGACTGCTCGTCACGCGTCACGTCTGCACGTGCCAAGCTGAGGAAGCAGCGGCCCTGACCCATGACCATTCTAGAGCTTGACCCCGTACGTAAGCCGGACCGCTCGCGTTTCGGCCGGATGGAATTGCGAACGCCACCATCATGAAGCATGCCTGCCAGCCCCCACGCTTCTTCACTGCGGTGCCGCGCCGCAGCTCAGCGGATCGGCCTCACCTGCGCACTGGCAGTCACCCAGCCCGCTCGTGCGAAGTGTAACCGCAGCGGAACCGTCTCTCCCGCTTTGAGGTCGCTCCGCAGATCGAGCATGAGATGATAGCCGCCTGGCGCCAGCGCCGTAGTGCCGTGCGCTGGAACGGGAATGGACGGCACGGACTTCATCGAGGTCATCGAGCCGGCCATCGGCATGTTGCCCATCGACGTTGACATGCCGGACATCTTCATTTCCGAGGTCTGGTGCAGGCCGATGTGGCGCGCCAGCGGCGAAGACGCGCCGATGAGATGGTCGGCCACCGCCGCATTATTGTGAAGCGTCGCATAGACGACGCCGGTACCCGTCGCCGGACGTGACCATGCGTCCGTTACGCTGACCGCCCGCGTGTCGGCGACGGCCATAAACGGAAGGCCAACCACGAACAACAAAAGGCCTAGGACGTGACGCATCATTGAAACCTCTTCAAATCTTGAGTGAGTTCCGGCGTGTCGTTTTCCCAGCTTCCGAAGCCTTTCATGAGTCCGTCACGGCCAACGTAGTAAAGCGATGTTCCGTGTACGATCGAATAATCGTCCGGGCCATGATTGATGCGGACGGCCTGACGCGCCATGTGATAGGCCGCATAGACTGGCTCTAAACTCTTTAGGCTGCCGGTGAGTCCGATGAACTCGGGATCGAAGAGCCGGACGTAGCGTTTGAGCACACCGGGAGAATCGCGGCCTGGGTCGACCGTAATGAATACGACGTGTTCGTCGCCCGGCACAGTCGGTGCATGTATGGCTTTGGCTAAATGCGCGAGCGTCGTTGGACAGACATCGGGGCAGTGCGTGTACCCGAAGAACACGACTACGGGATGTCCGCGAAGTCCCGAAAGTTTGAAGGGCCGAGCGTCCTGGTCGGTCAGCGCGAAGTCCGGCGCCACGATAACCTTGGCTTGCCAGAGAACGACAATCGGGATGGCGCTCAATGCGAGGAACAACACGATGAAGCCGAGCGTCATCACCCGCGCGCGCGATCGTGGCGCTGTTAGCGGATCGACCGTCATGGGGAAGCCAGCCTTTTCGCTCCACCTGAAGCGAAGGTCGTTCGTGCGGCTACTCGTCTGCGCCGGAGAGCGATGTAGGCCACACGTGGGCCGAGTGCTGCGGCGATGATCAACGTCGTCAGGAAGAACGCTGGGTGAACCCAAGGCAATGGTTCGTGCGGTATGAACCGGCAGAGCGCATCGGTGGACGCCATTGACGGGCAAAAAAGTTGTGCGCCCTGATTACGATCGACCTTGGGGGAGAAGAACCAGGTCCGGTGTTTGGGCAGGACCCACCATAAGATCGGGATCGCAACGGAGAAACAAACGGCGGCATTGACGACGCCGAAGAGGATATTAAATATGCGGGTGCCCTCGATCCACGTGCACTCAAACATGAACGTCGTTCCGTCTTCTCCTTAAGCATACCACCAAAGATCGTGCGGGTCTCGTCGCATTGCAGCGCGTCGAATGAACGTCAGATCGCGCGGCGACCACGTGGTGCCTCGTACTATACAACCGAACGCCGTGATGGTAAGCTCGAGGCAGCAGCGAGCGCATTCCGGCGAAGCTCGAGTCAAGGCGCCTTTGGCCGATAACCTTGATTGCCGGTCTAACCAGAAGGAACGGTCGTCGCTCCAAAGTGCACGATGGGACTGCGATCTGACCGTTTATATCGGCAACTCAAATCGGAAAGAACGCTCCCGTGCGCCAAAGCCCTGCAATAACATTTCGTCAAGACGTACGATGGCACGGTCTTCGATAAGCGGGCTGTTTCGTCTTACACTCTGGATGCTCGGACTGGCCGCAGTTGTGGCCGTCGCATACCTTGGCCACTTAGCGGAATCGCCCAGCACGGGCGTGCCGAACCCAACGACGGTCGACGTCGCGAGACTCGCTCGCCTTGGCGATACGGTCAGCGCGCGGACCGCGGAGCGCCAAGATTTCCTTTTGACGCCGGCGCGGGCCGGCAGATCTTCGATCTCGTCCAGTGCGCCGCCATCCGAGTCGATTGCGGGCAAAATCCGACGGACGATCACGTGGCTGGACACGGTGAGCACGCCGAAGGGAGCATACTTCTGGCCCGGAAGCAGCCTGTGTGGACTCCCTCGGCGATGACCGAAGACCTGCCTAACCCTAAGGCAAGTCGGTCGTGGTCGTGAAGTCCTCCAGTCTGGCCTTTACCATGGCAGCAACAAGCGCAAGAGCGCGCGCCGCGGCGCGTTCCATTGCGTGGTATTGAAGCCGTTGTCGACCTTGATGAGCCAGCGGTGGTCGAGCAGATTATCGACGCTGAACTCGAAACCGACGTGATGGCCGACGGGCAACCGTCCTAACGCAACGTTTTCTTGGAAGTGAGCCGGGAGACGACCGCCGGTCCCGTTCAAGAACGCAACCGGAAAGCCTGACCCGTACTGGGACTCGAGCGTGACGTAGGTTTTGCGGTCAGCGCCAAAGTGACGCGTGCCGTAGATATCGCCTACGTAGGTCTCGTCGTGGTCTTCAGGTTGAAGCGTTAAATCGGTGACGTCCGGCGGAGGGAACAGAAACGTTCCGCCCGAGACGCCGCCTGCCAGCGAAAGTGAGTACGTGAACGACGCCCCGATGGTGGTCGTCGGCGACGATTGCTCGTAGCGTCCCTCGATCCCGCGCGTGACGCCGATGGCGCTGTTGTATACCGCGAAGAGCGGCGTGTTGAGTAAGTTCGTCGTGTCGAGCACGTTGACCACGGTGCGATCGTAGGCGCTGACGTACGCGCGCCGGTCGGCACCGAAATCGTGAGCCACGCCGACCTCGAGCAAGGTGTCGCGCTCGGGCAACAGGTCGTAGACCGGATTTGCCGTCGGTGCAGTTTGGGTGATGACCGCAGCACGCCGGGTATCTTCCAAGCCGGGTGCGGCATAGTAACGCCCGATGTAGGCGTGCGCGACCGTTCCGGGTGCGATCGTCTGGTCGACCTCAAAGCGCGGACTGAGCTGTCCGCCCGAAACATAGCCGGTGCTATGGTCGTAGCGCAGCCCGGGCTTGATCGCTAAGCGCCCGTTTGGCGTCCACACGTCCTCCACATACGCCGATGTATTCGAGCCGCGCTGCGCGGTGACGTCGCGAAACGGCCCGGCCGTCGGGCCGTTGGGATTCTCGTCGGGCGCGAACGCGATCGCGACATTGGAGTCGAAGTCTTCCTGCTGCAAGTCGACGCCGTAGCTCAGGGTGTGCTTGCCGATCGTGCGTCCTTTGGAGACGCGCAGACCGACGTAGGCTGCAGCCCGGTCTTGGAACAAACCGTTCGCCGGACAGTCGAACCCGTTGTTGATCGGCACCGGGCACGTTTGCGGCGTCGCTGCCGTTCCGAGGTAGTAGCCCTGGACGTCCGCCGCCAGATCGCCGTCGTAGACCACGCGATTGTAGCGCGTCCACGGAACGATCCGAAAGTAGCCGTTCCCATCGGCGTCATTGCGTGTGAACGAAAGCGCCGCGAACCGGTCGTACTCGCGCTGAACGTCGTCCTGGTTCAGCAGCGACACCGAGCCGGCGTTGAGATCGGTCGGATCCGTGTTAATCGGGATCTGGTAGGTGGCGTACTGGTTCGCCAGGTCGAGGGCCAGCGTGTCGCGTGCATCCAGCGGCAGACCGAT